>CAWHDE010000010.1:0-25272 GCA_963827925.1 uncultured Pseudomonadota bacterium
CGATTGCGGACGGTGAAAGTCAATGGTTATTTTGCTGTATCAGGTCCATTACGTATTGCTTTACTGTCGCAATCGGGCAGAAATTCGCGATCGCCGCGGCGAATAACGCCACAAACAGTCAATATAACTTCACCTCCTCCAGCGTAAACGTCACGGCTGGCAACAACTCCACCAACAGCGCAGGGTCGAGCGTCAAGCCTTACACAGTCACCGCGAGTGCCACGCGCGACATCTTCTTTTCCGGCGTCGCCGGGCTCGGGCTGACGGGCATGCATCTTGGCATGCAAACGGCTTCGGCCACGGTCAATATCGTCGCCACCAGCGGGCCTGGCTGCCTTGAGATGACCGGCACGTCCGGCACCACGCTCTACGCCACCGGCGGCGCCAACATCATCGGCGTCAACTGCAATATCAACCTGAATTCGACCGCGTGCGGCACCGGCAGCGCGGCGTCCGCCAATGTCGAACCCTCCGCCTCTGTCAGCGCCACCGCCATCTCCACGGTCGGCTGCGTCTATGCAGATGTTGGTGGCAAGGCCTATATCGGCGTGAATGGGGGCACCTATGCAAGCTCGAACGGCGCCACCACCGGCTATCAGGTAAATAACGACGCCGCGGCCTTTACTGACCCGTTAGCCTCGCTCGGCACGCCGCCGAGCTGGCCTTCCATGCTCGCCCTGCCCAGCGGCGGCACGAATATCGGCTCTTCCATTGGCTATAAGTCCAACGCCTATTGCACCAGTTCCGGCAACTGCACGGTCACGCAGGGCAATTATACCGGCCTCACCAACGCCGGCGCCAACTCCATCGTGTTCAATTATAATTCCGGCAATGCCGGTACAACCTCCATCGACACAGGCTGCTGCGGCTATTTCGGCAGCATCGCGTTCGACGGCACCAATTACAACATTGCGGGCCCGAACAGCTCTGGCACCGTGACGGGCTGGGCGCTGAGCATCAACTCCCCATCTTTGACCTTGGCGGGCGGCACCTACTACATCAATGGCGGGGTGGACGTTTCCGGCAGCGATCCGGCCATCACCGTTGGGGCGGGCACCTATTTCTTCCAGTCCTATGGCGGCAGCGGCAAGAGCAGCGGTAGCAGCGCCTTTCTGGACACCAACTCCCAGTCCCTATATTTCACCGGCGGCACCTATTACTTCAATGGTGGGCTGACCGTGGCAGGCAGCGCCAATGTCACGTTCGGCCCCGGCATCTATTATATCGAGAACGGACCACTCGACATCACAGCCAGCGGCGCCGTAATCGCCAATGGCGCCACCTTCGTGCTGGAAAATGGCGCCTCCTACACTTTCAGCGGCGGCTCGAGCACGAATTTGACCGCCCCGAGCGCGGCCTGCGTCCCTCCGTCCAGCTATCCGCTCGCCGCCGATACCTCGTATTTTCCTTATGACGGCACGGGTGGCGAGGGCATTTGCGGGGTCGTGATTTATCAGGCGCGCTCCGACACGGCCGCGGACACGGTCTCTGAAGGTGATCAGACCTACATCAACGGCATCGTCTACACCCCCAACGCCGCTCTTGCTGTCTCCGGCGGGGCAAATTATTCGGCATCCAGCACCTCCGATACCCTTGCCATCATCGCCAACAGCGTTTCCGATAGCGGCAGTGGCGCCTTAACCTTGTCCGTTTCGGCAAATTCAGAGCTGGGAAGCGAAACCTCCTCCACAAACTATCTACTGGTAAATTGATGCCCCTGCCTCTCAAGCGCAGGCTCTTTGCCCGTCTGGGCAAGGCACGGCGCGGCAGCATGAGCGTGGAATTCGCCATTGTCGGCTTCGCGCTGATCGCCTTTATTTTCGTCCTGCTGAATCTTGGCCTGCTTGGCTATTCTGTCGCCGCCCTCTCACGCGGGGTGCAATACGCGGCACGCACTGCCGTCGTGGCCGCCGCAGCCAATTATGCCTCAGGCAACACCTATATCTGTCCAACCCCCACTGCCGTCGCCGGTTATTTCGACAAGGTGGCGGACCCGCCGCTTGCATCGTCCAGCACCAGCTCAGGCACCTATCCCTATGTCCAGGCCAATTGGTATACCAATGGCACTAACCTTCCCCCCGGTGTTGTGCTGGTGCTCTCCGTCACCGCCAAATGGTATCCTATCGGCCTTGCCACGCTGGCGAGCGGCTTCACCTTCAAGATCGCGACGGTCGCCACGGTGCTTGGCACCGCCAGCGGCTCCCCGAACATCGACGCGACGACATGCAACGCCCATTCCTGATCCGCAAAAGCCGGTTCTTCCGCCATGAGCGCGCCGGCATATCAACCGAGTTCGCGCTCGTCGCGGTGTTTTTTCTATTGCCCCTGCTGGTGGGGACGGGAGATTTCATCCTCATCCTGCTCTCCCGGGCGCAGCTGAACACCGGCCTGCAAGCGCTGTATTATTACGCCGCCACCAATTCCGGCTCCGCCACCGATACGAGCTATCTGAGCGACATCATCAACAGCATGAATGCCGGTTCCGCCGTCCAGCTCTCAATGCCGGCGACGTTGAATTCGGGCGCCGCGAACCCGTCTTATACCTATTATTGCTACACCACCGGCAGCACCTCGCCCAGCTTTACCGGCCCTTACACGTCCAGCTCATCCTGCGGCACCGGCACCACGACGCAGGCCTTTGTGAATTACAAGCTTTCCTCCGTGACGCAGCTGCCCGTTCCGCTGCCGGGGATCGGCTCGACCTATACTCTGTCCGTCACAGGTTCATTCCAGACCGGCCTCACCCAGAACTAATTCAAGCCTTCAGCCGATAGGGCACCACGCCGCGCTCGGCTGGACACAACCAGCTTCCGGCGCAAAACTGCTCCAATAAAAACCGGAGCACGCCAAGATGAAGCTGCATGAGGTCAAAGTCTATCCGTCCAAGAGTCCCCTGAAGCGCGAGGACCAGCTGGCCTGGAAGATCGCCGGCGTGGCTTCCGACAAGGTGGCGGTGACCAAGGAGGTCTCCGCGATGATCATCAACCGGATCATCGATAATGCCTCCGTCGCCATCGCTTCCGTCAACCGCCGCGCCCCTACCTCCGCGCGCGGCCAGGCGCTTGGCCATCCCCGCAAGGGCGGCGCGCAAATCTTTGGCCTGCCCGCGCGCATCGGCGTCAGCCCGGAATGGGCCGCCTGGGCCAACGGCACCGCGGTGCGCGAGCTGGATTATCACGACACCTTCCTGGCCGCCGATTATTCCCACCCTGGCGATAATATTCCGCCCATTCTGGCCGTGGCGCAGAGCATGGAGAAGTCAGGCCGCGACCTGATCCGCGGCATCGCCACCGGCTATGAGATCCAGGTCGATCTCGTGAAAGGCATCTGCCTGCATAAGTACAAGATCGACCATATCGCCCATCTCTGCCCCGCCCAGGCGGCTGGCATCGGCACGCTGCTGGGGCTGAAGCAGGATGTGATCTACCAGGCCGTACAGCAGGCCGTGCATGTCTCCTTCACCACCCGCCAATCCCGCAAGGGCGAGATTTCCTCCTGGAAGGCGTTCGCCCCCGCCCATGCGGGCAAGCTCGCCGTGGAGGCCGTGGACCGTGTGATGCGCGGCGAGGGCGCGCCAAGCCCAATTTATGAGGGCGAGGACAGCGTGATCGCCTGGATGCTGGACGGGCCGGACGCGCTCTATCAAGTGCCGCTGCCGGAGCCGGGCGAAGCCAAGCGCGCCATTCTGGATACCTACACCAAGGAACATTCCGCCGAATACCAGTCCCAGGCGCTGATCGACCTTGCCTTCAAGATGCGTGACTCCATCGATAATTTCGAGGAGATCGAGAAGATCGTGATGCACACCTCGCACCACACCCATTACGTGATCGGCACCGGCGCCAACGACCCGCAGAAAATGGACCCGAAGGCCAGCCGCGAAACGCTGGACCATTCGATCATGTATATCTTCGCCGTGGCCTTGCAGGATGGGTTCTGGAACCACGAATCCTCCTACGCCCCCAAGCGCGCCGCGCGGGCGGACACCGTGCGGCTATGGCAAAAGATCGAGACGGTGGAAGACCCGGAATGGACCCGCCGGTACCACACGCTGGACATTTCCGAAAAAGCCTTCGGGGCGCGCGTGGAAATCTTCTTCAAGGACGGTACGACGCTGGTGGACGAAATGGCGGTGGCCAACGCGCATCCGCTTGGCGCGAAGCCCTTCGAGCGTGAGGATTATATCCGCAAGTTCAAGTCTGCTGACGGATGGGCTCATCACCACGCGGGAGAGCAACCGCTTCCTGGAAGCAGTGCAGAACCTGCCGCGCCTGAAGGCGGGCGAACTCTCGGCACTTAATGTCGCGATGCCTGCCGGGAGCACGGATGAATCGAAGCCAGGTATTTTCTGAAAGTTTTTCGGGGTGTGGATCCTTTTTTCAAAAAGGATCCACGTCCTTCGCCGCTTTTTTGTAAAAAAGCGGCACCAAAAAAACTTTTATAATAAAGGAAACCGCCCATGAGCGAAACATCCGCCCTGCCCAAGCCGAAGAAATCCGTCGCCCTCTCCGGCATTGTCGCGGGCAACACCGCGCTTTGCACCGTGGGCCGCACCGGCAATGATCTGCATTACCGTGGCTATGACATTCTCGATGTCGCAGAGAGCTGCGAGTTTGAGGAGATCGCCCATCTGCTCGTGCATGGCACGCTGCCGAACGTTGCGGAACTCAAGGCATACAAAGCCAAGCTGAAATCCCTGCGCGGCCTGCCCGCCGCCGCCAAGCCGGTGCTGGAACAAATCCCCGCCGCCGCGCACCCGATGGATGTGATGCGCACTTACGTCTCCGTGCTCGGCACGGTTCTGCCGGAAGCGCCCGACCATAATGAGCCGGGGGCGAAGGATATCGCCGACAGGCTGATGGCCTCGCTCGGCTCCGCCTTGCTGTACTGGTATCATTATTCCAGCAACGGCAAGCGCATCGAGGTCGAGACGGATGACGACACCCTCGGCGGGCATTTCTTGCACCTGCTGCATGGCAAAACGCCAAGCGAGAGCTGGGTGCGCGCCATGCACACCTCGCTGATTCTCTACGCCGAGCATGAATTCAACGCCTCCACCTTCACCGCGCGTGTCATCGCGGGTACGGGGTCGGACATTTATTCCTGCATCACAGGCGCCATCGGCGCGCTGCGCGGGCCCAAACATGGCGGCGCCAATGAATTCTCCTTCGAGGTTCAAAAGCGCTACGACACGCCGGATGAGGCACAGGCCGATATTCTCCGCCGTGTGGAGGCCAAGGAAGTCATCATCGGCTTCGGCCACCCGGTCTATACCATCGCGGATCCGCGCAATGTGGTGATCAAGCGCGTGGCGAAGCGGCTCTCGGAGGAAGCCAACTCCACCAAGATGTTCAACATCGCCGAGCGGATCGAGACCGTGATGATGAACGCGAAGAAGATGTTCGCGAATATGGATTGGTTCTCCGCCGTCTCCTACCATATGATGGGCGTTCCCACCGCCATGTTCACGCCGCTGTTCGTCATCTCCCGCACCTCCGGCTGGAGCGCGCATGCGATGGAACAGCGCGTGGACGGCAAGATCATCCGCCCCTCGGCCAATTACACCGGCCCGGAAAATCTCAAATTCGTCCCACTGGCGGAGCGTTAAGGAGCCAATCCATGACCTATCTCAGCGCTGACTCCTATTCCAACAGTCCCGCCGGGGAGCGCTTCCGTGCGTTGCTGGAGCGGCCGGGTATTCTTGGCATTCCCGGCACCCATAACGGCCTCGCCGCGCAGCAGGCCAAGGCAGCGGGTTTTCCAGCCGCCTATCTCTCCGGCGCTGCCATGACCGCCTCGATGGGCCTGCCGGATCTCGGCATCATCACGGTGGATGAGGTCGCGTTCTTCATCCGCCAGGTGGTCCGCGC
Organism: uncultured Pseudomonadota bacterium; assembly: GCA_963827925.1. GTDB lineage: Bacteria > Pseudomonadota > Alphaproteobacteria > Acetobacterales > Acetobacteraceae > Acidocella. The sequence continues at coordinate 5,871 of CAWHDE010000010.1, forward strand.
CTCCGGCCTGCCGGTGCTGGTGGATGGCGATACCGGCTATGGCGAGGCGCTGAACGTGATGCACATGGTCCGTACCTTTGAGGATGCAGGCGCGGCGGCGGTGCATCTGGAAGACCAGATCCTGCCGAAGAAATGCGGCCATCTGAACGACAAGAAGATCGCCCCCGCGCAGGACATGGCCGCCAAGGTGGCCGCCGCGCGCCACGCACGCCGCCATCTCTACATCATCGCCCGTACCGATGCCGCCGCCTCCGAGGGGATCGAAGGTGCCGTGGCGCGCGCGAAACTCTATATGGAGGCCGGGGCGGATGCGATCTTCCCCGAGGCGCTGAACACCGAGGAGATGTTCCGCGAATTCGCGCGCCGCATGCCCGGCGTTCCCTTGCTCGCCAACATGACCGAGTTCGGCCGCACGCCTTTCTACACCAAGGCGCAGTTCGAGGAGTTCGGCTATAAAATGGTGATCTGGCCCGTCACCTCCCTGCGCGTGGCCGCTCTGGCGCAGGAGAAACTCTATACAGGCCATCGCCAAGGATGGCGGCGCGCATAATTGCGTGGATGCGATGCTGACCCGCAAGGATCTCTACGCCACCATCGACTATGCCGGGTTCGAGGCGCTGGATGCGACGATCATCAAGACCATCGTGCCCGAAGGCATGCCCCAATAGCCCCCTCGCCGTTGCGGCATGAATCGCCTACATTGAACCCATGCCGCACGATGCCGCCCACCATGACCGCGATATCCCCGCCCAGCTGAAGGCAGCCGAGGCTTCCTGCGCCCAGAACGGCGCGCAGCTCACCGCCCTGCGGCGCGAGGTGCTGGAGCTGATTTTGCAGGCGGACACGCCCGTCACGGCCTACCAACTGCTCGACCAGCTAAAGCCCATCCGCAAATCCGCCGTGCCGCCCACCATCTACCGCACGCTGGAATTCCTGCTGGACAACAAGCTGATCCATAAGATCGAGCGGCTGAACGCCTTCGTACCTTGCGCGGAATCAGACCATGACCATGCGGACGCTCAGTTTTTGATCTGCAAAAGCTGCGGCAACGTGATCGAGATCGAGGATCACGGCGTCTCCCACGCGCTGGCCAAGGCCGCCGCCAAGCATGGCTTCACCCCCAGCCGCGCGGTGGTGGAAGTGGATGGCATCTGCGCGGCCTGCGCCGGTAGACTGATGCCCGCGCAAGAGCTCTAAAAGGGGCGCACGGCTTAAGCCACGCAGCAAATAGATCACCGCGGCGCCCACGCCGGTGAAAAACCCCACCGGCCAGTCACTCACATAAGCCAGCCCCAGCGCCGCCCAGGCCAGACCCAACGCCAGCGCCATGGCCAAAACCAGCCCGGCACCGGGGCCGGTTGCAAAGCCGCGCCGCCGCCGCACCCGGCCCCAGCATCAGGCTGAACACCAAGAGCGCGCCCGTCACCGGCACGGCGAACCCCGCCGCCAGCGCCAGCAGCGCCAAAAACGACAGCTCCGCCACCCAGGGCCGCCCGCCCTGCACCTGCATCAATTCGGGCGATAAGGCGGAGAGGCTCAAAGGCCGCAGCCCCAGCCAAAGCAAAAGCGGCACGCAAACGCCGATGAGCCCGAGGATGGGCAGATCGTTCAGCCCCAGCGCGAACACCTGGCCGAACAGCAGCCCATAGACCGAACCGGCATAATGGCCGGAGAGCGAGAGAAACAGCGCCCCCAGCGCAAGCAGCGCGGCCAGGAGCAGAGCGGTCGCGGAATCCCGCCGCGCGGTGCGCTGCACCAGGGCCAGCATGCCGGCGCCGCCCAAGGCAAACCCCGCCAGCCCGGCCCAAAGCGGAAAACCGAACAGGGCGGCAGCCGCAGCACCGGGAAACGCCGCCATCGGCAAAGCATGGGCCGCAAAACCGGCCCGGCGCATCACCACGATAAACCCAGCCGCCCCCGCCGCCAGCGCCACCAGGCTTGCGGCCAGCCATATTTCAAAAAGATAGCTCATGCCCGCCGCCCCAGATTGGCAACGGCATAGAAAACCAGAAGCAGCGCCACAATGAAGAAGCTCACCGGCCAGGTGCGCCCTGGTGTCCAGCCATAAGACACATAAGCCAGCACAATGCCGCCCCAGCAGGCGGCCAGCCCCAGCGCGACGGAAAGCAGCATCGCCATAACGGGCCCGCGCGCCAGGCGCAGCGCCGTAGCCGCCGGGCCGATGAGCAAGGCCGTGGCCAAAATGGCCCCCACCGTCATCGCCGCCAGCGTCACACCCAGCGCCAGCAGAAGCAGAAACAACACGCCCAAGACCGCGTACGGGCGCGCCGGCGACGCGCGCCAGCTCCTGGTCCAGCGAGGCCAGCAGCAAAGGCCGGGCAATAAACGCCAGCACCAGCAGGCACAAACCCGCCAGCAAGCAGGACCACAACGCCACGCCCAGCGGCGCCGAAAACATCGCCCCGAACATCACCGTTTGCGCGGCGCCCGAGGTACCATGGCCGGTGAGGCAGAAATGCAGCAGCAACGCCGTCAGCCCCATCCCGGCGCCGAGCAGAATGCCCGCCGCCTCATCCCGCCCGGCGGCGCGGCGTGACTGCAAAATCTCCAGCACGCCCACGCCCGCAATGCCGAAGAACAAAAACCCCAACAACGGCGACAGCCCGAACAGCAGGCTCCCTGCCCCGCCCGCGCTGCTCACATCCGCCAGCGCATGGCCCGCGAAAGCCTGGCCGCGCAGCACCGTAAACAGCCCCAGCGCGCCGCAAAGCAAAGCCGCCGCGCCGCTCAGCAGCAGCGCGATCTGCACCGGCCCGCTTTGCAGAAACGCCATCATCAGGGAATGGCCGCCACATGCTCAAGATCATGGCTATGATCGCGCCCATTGCCACCGGCCACAACGAGGATCCGCCCATGCACGCGGATAACGTCGATATGATAGCCATAGAGCGCCGAGAGCACCTCGGTCCGCACCACCTCATGCACCGGGCCGCACAGCGCCTTGCCACCCGCCAGATAGAGTATCTGGTCCATCACCGGCAGAAGCGGGTTCATGTCATGGGCCGAGAGCAGCACCGTCACCCCGCGCTCCCGGCAAAGCCGCTTGAGCAGAGCGACGATCTCCGCCCCCGCCTTAATGTCGAGATTGGCCAATGGCTCGTCCAGCAACAGCAATTCGGGAGAGCGCACCAGCGCATGGGCAATCATCACACGCTGCTGCTGTCCGCCTGAAAGGCGGCCGATACGCTGATCCGCGAACCCATCCGCCTCTACCGCGCGCAACGCCGCGTTCACTGTCTCCGTACGGGCACGGGAGGGAAAACCCAGACCGAACCGATGCCCATCCAGCCCCAGCGCCACGAAATCGCGCGCCCGCACCGGCAAATCCGGCTCCAGCGAAATTTTTTGCGGCACATAGCCGATGCGCCCGCTGGCCTTGATCCGCCCTTGCGAGGGCAGCAGCCCCAGAATGGCACGCAACAGCGTGGTCTTGCCTGTGCCGTTGGAGCCGATCAGCCCACAAAACGCCCCGCGCGGCAGATCAAAACTGATCTGCCGCAGCACATCCTGCCCGCCTTGCATGACGGACAGGCCCGAGACGTCCAGGGCGGCTTCGCTCACTGCGCGCTGGCCGCCAAAGCCTGTTTCAGGGAGGTTGTCGCCTGCAGCATCCAGTCCTGATAATGCTTGGCGCTGGTGGGCATCAGCTCATAAACGGGCAGGATCTGCACATCATGCTTCTTCGCCAAAGCCAGCAGCGCTTCCGTCTGCGGGTCTGTCACCTGCTCATTATAGGCGAACACCCGCACCTTGCGCCCGCGCAGCAGCGCCTCTTCCGCCGCCACGTCCTGGGGGGATGGGTCGGTATCGTTCATCACTGAGAGCTCAAAGGAAAACGGCGTCATAATCTTTAGTCCAGCTTCGTGCAGCAGATAATCCGCCACCGGCTCCGTCACCGCAACAGTGGCTCCCGCATATCTAGCCTTCACCTGCGCCAGCGCCTGCTTCCAGGGGGCGAGAGAGGCATCGAACTTCGCCAGATTGGCCTCGTATTCTGCTTTGTGGGCTGGGTCCTTCGCCTCGAAATAGGCCGCCGCCGCCGCCGCCACGGCTGGCATCGTATCCGTACGGTACCAGAGATGCGGGTTGGGCGAGCTGTCCGGCAGGTGCAAAAGCGCCTGCGCACTCAGCACTTTGGCATGGGTGCCTTCCAGCATCTTGTCGGCCCAGGAATCATAGCCCAACCCATTTTCCACCACGAGATCGGCGCCATGAAAGGACGCCGCCACGCTGGGCGTCACCTCAAATTCATGCGGGTCAGTATTCGGGTCCGACTGGATGGCTGTTACCTGCACATAAGGCCCACCGATCTGCGCCAGCACGTCGGCATATTGGTTTTCCAGCCCCACGGCGTGCAGCACCGGCTGCGCCATGGCCACATGGCCCGCCAAAACCAGGCCGGCAGCCAAACCCAAACGGCGAATCATCATTCCATCCAACTCCTTGCGTCGTCGCGAGGAATGATATATTATATCATTTTAGCCGTCCAGAGGCCGTCAGCCGCAAAGCACGGCGAGGCCTCTTCTGTCCAGCACGCGGATATGCCGTGCCGTGATCAGCTCCAGCAGCCCTTCCCTCTCGAACTGCGCCATGGTGCGGGACACGGTTTCGATGGTCAGGCCCAAATAATCGGCGATGTCATGCCTCGCCATAGGCAGTTCCATCGTTTCAGCCTGCTTGCTGCCTAACAGCTCCAAAAGAAAGCTGGCCAGCTTCTGCCCTGCACTGCCACGCCCCAGCAATTGCGAATGCGCCTGGGCGCGGGCCAAAGAACGCATGGCATGGCCATAGAGCAGGGCGGCGGCTGCGGGGTCGCTCGCCAGCCCGGGGCGGCGCAGCTTCACCAGTGCGCAGGCCGTAACCGCCTCGGCAGAAAGCCGATGCTCCCGCCCCAGCTCGAAGCCGAACACATCGCCCGGCTTATAAAAGGCGTCGATATGGCGGCGGCCGTCCGACAGGAATTTGCAAGCCCGCACCATGCCGCTGACCACGCGGTACATGCCGCCAACCTCATCGCCTTCGGCAAAGATGTTCTCATCCGGTGCGAAATGCAGGAGCGGCTGGATATCCGGCTGCGACGGCTTCAGTACCCCCGGCGGCACCGCATGGATCCCACGCCTCTCAATAGGAAGCATCGTTGTTGCTGACATGACCAACTCCCCAGTTACCAAAATGATACACTTGGTAGCGTCATTTCGGGGGCACGCGGTATCCGGTTTTATCCCTAAGTATTTATACCTAAAGGGCACGTTTCCTGCTTCGGCAGGCAGCTGACGATCGCATCGACCAGTTTGTTATCCAAAATGGGCTTTTCAAGCACGACCCACATCCCGGCTTCGGCGGCACGGGCGTTCACGGCCTGGGTCTTCGCGCCGACGAGCAGAATGGCGGGCGCCACCGCCCCCTTCTCGCGCGCCGCCCGCAGCAGCGCGCAGCCATCCAGCAGCGGCGGACTATCATGCAGCACCAGACAATGCGCCTTCGCCAGTACGGAACAGGCAAGCAAAGCCGCTCCATCCGGGCAAAGCTGCACATCCACCCCTTCCATTTCCAGTACAAAGCGAAGGGCATGGCCAACAGGCTCGTCATCGGAATAGATCAAAACAACCGGCCGGATGACGGCCATACAGGTTCCCCTCTCGCGTGCTAATCCCCTGCCTCCTGAACAAGCAGGAATCAACCCAACCCTAGCCGCCAGCGCGCCGCCTGCCTTGATACAGCGCAACTTCACGGCGTTTTGAACGGCCAATTCTGCCGTTGCGCTGCGGTTTTAATCGGGTAATGTCCTCCAATCCATGTCCCGGCAAGCGGGACGGGACGGGCTTCTTCAACATGGGAGACAACATGAAAAAATTCTTCGCGCCGGCCCTTGCCGCGGTCTGTATGCTCGGCATGGCGCTGCCGGTGGCCGCCTCGGCCAAGCAATTCAAGGAAATCAAGTTCGGGGTGGATGCCACCTACCCGCCGTTCGAGAGTCTCTCTCCCCCTCTGGCGCCTTCCAGGGCTTCGACATTGATCTCGGCAAGGCCATCTGCGCCGAGCTGAAGGTGAAGTGCGTGTTCGTCAGCCAGTCTTTCGACGGCATCATCCCGGCCCTGCAGGCCCGCAAGTTCGACGCGATTCTCTCCTCCATGACGGTGACGCCGGAACGCGCCAAACAGGTCGCCTTCTCCTCCGAGATGTATGACGAGCCGACCAGCCTGGTCGTCAAGAAGGGTTCCGGCCTGATGCCCACCGCCGCGAGCCTGAAAGGCAAGAGCGTCGGCGTCGAGGCCGGCACCATCCAGGAGACCTACGCCAAGACTTACTGGCAGCCGAATGGCGTGAATGTCGTGTCCTATCAGGGCCAGGACCAGGTCTATGCCGACCTGCTCTCCGGCCGTCTGGATGCCTCTCTGCAGGACTCCGTGGAGGCCGATTACGGCTTCCTGAAGACCCCGAAGGGCGCCAACTTCGAGTTCGGCGGCAACGCCACCGACGACCCGCAGGACGTTCTGGGCTCCTACATCGCCATCGGCGTGCGCACGGACGAGCCGGAGCTGCTGAAGAAGATCGACTGGGCGATCGGCCAGCTCCACAAGAATGGCGAATACGACAAGCTGCAGGCGAAGTATTTCAACTTCAGCATCTATAACGCCGAAGCCGCCAAGCAGGCGCCCTGATCATTTGACCGCCCAGCCCTCGCGGTCTCCCGCGGGGGCTGGGCATCCATCACGGATCAGGCTGGTGATTAGCTTTCATTTTGAACCAAGCGTGGTTCCAGATAAAGCATCGCACGCCAGACAGGAACCAGAATGTTCAATCTCGCCGGCTATGGGCCGCAAATCTTCGCCGGTACGGTCACGACGGTGGAGCTTTCCCTCCTCTCCCTCATCGTCTCCTTCATTCTCGGGCTGCTCGGCGCCTCGGCGAAACTCTCCAAGAACCGCGTCGCACGCGGTGTCGCCACGCTCTATACCACCATCATCCGCGGCGTACCCGATCTGGTGTTGATGCTGCTGATCTTCTACTCGTTGCAAATCTGGATCAATGATTTCACCGACTGGCTGAACAATCTCCAGAACAGCATCAATTTCGAATTCAATCTCGACCCCTTCACCAGCGGCGTCATTACGCTCGGCTTCATCTACGGCGCCTATTTCACCGAAACCTTCCGTGGCGCCTTTCTCGCCGTGCCGAAAGGCCAGCTGGAAGCTGCGCGCGCCTTTGGCATGAGGCCCTTTCTCGTGTTCCGCCGCGTGCTGTTTCCGCAGATGATGCGTTATGCCCTGCCCGGACTTGGCAATAACTGGCAGGTGATTTTGAAGGCCACCGCGCTGGTCTCGATCATCGGCCTGTCCGACGTGGTGAAGGCCGCCCAAGCCGCAGGCGAAGCCACATTCCAGACCTTCTTCTTCATCTGCATCGCCGGCGCGGTCTATCTGGTGCTCACAATGATCTCCAACGGCGTACTGCTGTATCTGGAACGCAAATACATGACCGGCGTCCGGCAGGCGGTGCTATGATCTATATTCTCCAGCATTACTGGCAGGCGCTGCTTTATTCAGACGGCTACCACATGACCGGCGTGGCGATGACGCTGTGGTTGCTCGTCATCTCCTGCGCCATCGGCTTCTGCCTCGCTCTGCCGCTGGCCATCGCCCGAAATTCCAAAAATCCGCTCATCTGGGGTCCGGTCTGGCTCTATGGCTTTATCTTTCGCGGCACGCCGCTCTATGTGCAGCTATTGCTGATCTATACCGGCGTGTACGGGCTGCATTTCGTCCGCGAAACACCAATGCTGGCGGTTTTCTTCCGCTCCGCGATCAATTGTACCCTGCTCTCCTTCGCACTGAATACCGGTGCATACACCACGGAGATTTTCTACGGAGCGATCCGCGACACCTCGCATGGCGAGGTCGAGGCCGGGCGCGCCTACGGCATGTCGCGTTTCACGCTCTACCGCCGCATCATCATTCCCTCCGCGCTGCGCCGGGCCTTGCCCATGTACAGCAACGAAGTGATCCTGATGCTGCACGCCACCACCTTGGCTTTCACCGCCACCGTGCCGGACATTCTGAAAGTCACCAATGACGCCTATATCGCCACCTACGCGCCGTTCGACGCGTTCGGGCTCGCCGCAGCGATCTATCTTTGCATTTCCTTCGGGTTGATCTTCATGTTCCGCCGGGCGGAGCGGCATTTCCTCGCCCATCTGGCAAGCTAGAGCAATATGCGTTTGGATTGAATCGCCTGGTTCAATCCAAACGCATGAAATTGATCGCTTAAACAAGGGCTGGCGCGCAACCGGTTTGGATCGTATTCGGTTCGAATTAAACCGCGAGTGATCCCCATCACCCGAAGAGCTGCCAATTCCAGTGGCAGCCGCTGTAATGTTTGATTGTATTTTCCGGGCGGTAAGCTAGAATACCTACAAAACCATAACCGCGTGGGACCATGCAGAAAGGGCAGCGCCGTCAAGCCCGCCGGCTCGCCGGCGGCGGACTATGCGGGTGACCAGGCCGAAGCAGGCTGGCTGGACCGGGAGGCGCATCTGCGCTCCATTCTCGACACGGTGCCGGATGCCATGGTGGTCATCGACGAGGCGGGTCACATCCAATCCTTCTCATCCACGGCCGAACGCCTGTTTGGCTACAGCGCCGAGGAAGTCGCAGGCCAGAATGTCAGCCTGCTGATGCCCTCTCCATATCGGGAACATCACGACCAATATCTCACGCGCTATCTCACCACCCGAGAAAAGCGGATCATCGGCGCCTCGCGCGTGGTGATCGGGCTACGCAAGAATGGCTCAACCTTCCCGATGGAGCTGTATATCGGCGAGACGGTGATGCAAAAACGCCGCGCCTTTACGGGCTTCGTACGTGACCTGACGGAGCGGCAGGAAACTCAGGCCAGATTGCATGAGCTGCAATCGGAGCTTGCACATATGTCCCGCTTCACCGCCATGGGGGAGATGGCCTCCACCCTGGCGCACGAGCTGAACCAGCCGCTCACCGCCATCGCCACCTATCTGAATGGATGCAGGCGGTTGCTGGAGCGTGGCATGGCGCCCGATTCAGCGATGCTGCGCGACGGAATCGAACGTGCAGCCGAGCAGGCGCTGCGGGCCGGGCAGATCATACGGCGCCTGCGGGAATTCGTCTCACGCGGCGAGACTGAGCGGCGCGTCGAAAACCTGCCCAAGCTGATCGAGGAAGCCAGCGCCCTGGCGCTGATCGGCGCACGGGAAAGCGGGCTGCGGGTAAGCTTCTCCTTCAACCCTGAATGCGCCGGCGTGATCGCGGACAAGGTGCAGGTGCAGCAGGTGCTGGTGAATCTCATCCGTAACGCCATGGAGGCAATGCAGAACAGCGCCGCGCGTGAGCTGCTGATCTCCACCACTCCACTGCCCGATGACATGATCCGCATGGACGTGGCCGATACCGGCCCCGGTATCTCCCAGGATATCGTGGCGCAATTGTTCCAACCTTTCATTTCCACCAAAGCCTACGGAATGGGAGTGGGGCTGTCCGTCTCACGCACCATCATTGAGGCCCATGGCGGCAAGCTCTGGGCTGAACCGCGTCCGGGCGGCGGAACCATCTTCGCCTTTACCCTGCGCAGCGCCCTCCTGGAGGAGCCCCGCTAATGGCCACCTCTGTCGTGCATCTGATCGACGATGACGAGGCGGTGCGCCATGCGCTCGCCTTTCTACTGGTCAGTTCCAGCTTCTCCGTCCGGGCCTATAAATCGGCCTCCGCCTTTCTTGGAAACCTGTCTTCCGTTCAGCCCGGCTGCGTCATCACCGATGTGCGGATGCCTGGCCTGTCGGGGCTCGATTTGCAACGCGAGCTGGTGAGCCGGCGCATCTGCCTGCCAGTAATCGTGATGACCGGCCATGGCGACGTCCCACTGGCCGTGCAGGCCATGAAAGCCGGGGCGGTGGACTTCATCGAGAAGCCGTTCTCAGACGAAACGCTACTGACCGCCGTACGGGAGGCTTTGGCCCGCCACGCTCAGGATTTCGCGCAGCAGAACAGCAGTAATGAGGTCCAAGCCAGACTGCAGCGCCTTACCCCGCGTGAGCGCGAGGTGCTGGACGGGCTGATCAGCGGCCTGCCCAACAAGACCATCGCCTATGACCTCAATATCAGCGCCCGCACGGTGGAAATTCACCGCGCCAATCTGATGGCCAAGATGGAAGCCAGCAACCTGCCGGAACTGGTGCGGATGGTGCTGCTCGCCCGCGTGCCAGGCATTTAGCCGCAAATAAAAAGGCCGGCCCGGAAATCCCGGACCGGCCTTTTGGTTTCAGTCAGAAAGCCCGCAGATCAGCCGCGCAGCGCCTTAGGCAAGGCGGTGATTGCATGGTCGATCAACGCGGCATCGGTGTCGTTGCTGACAGTGTCGCGTAGAATGGCCGCGGAGGCCAGCGTGGCGATATCAATGGCCGCGGCGCGGACCTCCTTCACGGCGGCGGCTTCAGCAGCCGCGATCCGTTCCAGCGCCATGAGCTCACGGCGCTGGGCCGTAGCTTCGGCTTCAGCCGCCAGCTCCGCCGCCAGGCGCTGCGCCTCGGCATGGGCCGTCGCCAAAATCTGCTTGGCATCCTCAGTCGCCTGGGCCTGTTTCTGCTTGGCATCGGCCAGAATGGCCTCAGCTTCAGCCTTCAGCTGCGCGGCTTCGTCCAATGCAGCCTGCACCGCCTTGGTCCGCGCATCGAGCAGACCGCCGATCGCATTCAGAATCTTGCGGCCCGCAATGACGGCGAAGATGATGATGGCGATGAAGACCCAGAACGTACCGTGGTCCCAGAAATTGATATGGAGAGCTTCGTATTCCATCGGTTACGCCGCCTTTCGCGCAGCCAGCGCGTCATCCACGCGCCGCGCCAGCTCATCTTGCCCGGGCACGGAGCCCGTGAGTTTGAGCAGGATCTCGCTGGCGGCTTCGGAAGCGACAGGCTTGATCGCCGCCATGGCGGCCACACGTGCCGCCTCGATCCGGGCTTCGGACGCGGCGAGCTTGGCCTCCAGCTTGGCATGCAGCTCGGCCGCCTTGGCGGCGGCTTCTGCCTTGGCGTCAGCGACTGCCTTTGCCACCTCGGCCTGGGCGTTGGAGCGTGCCGTGGCGAGGGTGGCCGTCAGCAACGCCACCGCCTGGTCAGCCGCGTGCTTGGCGGCGCGGGCCGCCGCGAGGTCGCGGGCGATTACAGCGGCACGGTTCTCAAGAACCTTGCCCATCTGCGGCAGCCCCCAGCGCGCAAGCAGGAGGTAGAGCACCACCAAGATGACCACCATCCAGCCCACCTGGTCGAGGGTGAGCGGGTTGGAGAAATCCATCTGCGGCATCGTGCCCTCGGCCATTGCGGCGGAGGGGGCAAGAGCCAGCAGCATCAGAGCGGTGCTGATCCGGCGCATCTTAGGTGAACAGGATGACCAGCGCGATGACCAGCGCATAGAGCGCCACGGCTTCCGTCAGCGCGAAGCCGAGCAGAACATCGCGGAACATGGCATCACGCGCGGCCGGGTTACGGCCGACGGAGGACACGAAAGAACCGAACAGGTTGCCGATACCCACACCGGCACCGGCGACACCAATGGTGGCGAGGCCGGCGCCGACATCCTTGGCGAGCAGAGCGGCAGACTGAGGATCCATGTAACTAATTCCTTTCCGAAGAGGCTTTTATAGGGTCAGATCAGTGCATGTGAACTGCATCGTGCAGATACAGGCAGGTGAGGATGGCGAACACGTAGGCTTGCAGCCCGGCCACCAGCAGCTCCAGCGCGGCCAGCGCCACGTTGAGGCCAAGCGGCACGACGGAGGCAATGGCGCCGAACACGCCGAACCCGGCGGTGAGCAGCAGCATGAAGCCGGCGAACACCTCCCACATCACGTGCCCGGCGGTCATGTTCGCGAACAGACGCACAGAGAGGGACACGGGACGGGAAAGGTAGGAAATGATCTCGATGGGCACCAGCAGTGGCAGCAGCCAGCCGGGCACGCCAGCGGGGACGAAGAATTTCAGGAACCCGAACCCATGGATGTAGAAACCCACGGCGGTCGAGAACAGGAACACGAACATGGCCAGCGACAGCGTCACCGCGATATGCGAGGTGAAGGCGAAGAAATAGGGGAACAGCCCGATCAGATTGCCCAGCAGGATGAAGCTGAAAATGGTGAAGACCAGCGGGAAAAAGCGCCGCCCTTCCTCGCCGATCGTGTCCAGGCACATATTATGCACGAACTCATACAGCACCTCGACCAGCGCCTGTATGCGGCCTGGCACCAGCGCGCGCGCCTTCAACCCGATGGCGAACATCCCCACGATGATGACCGCGGCGGCCAGCATGGCTTCGTTCGAGTTCGTGAAATTGACCGCGCGCCCCAACGGCCCCAGACCTGTGGTCAGGCTGAATTGTCCCAGCGCGTCGATCGATGGTCCCGCCATATGTCTACCCTGTCTGAAGCCGTCTTACAGCGCCGCTTGCGCGGCACCTTGGTTACTCTTTGCGTTCGGCCCGCAACAGATTGCGCAGACCAGCCGCCAAACCCACGGGGACCATGAGGATCATCAGCCATGGCTTGGTGTGGAGAAGCCTGTCCAGCCCCCACCCTATCACCACGGCGATGACCATCGCGGCCACCATCTCAACCCCCAGGCGCATCGCCAGCTCTATGGCGCGCTGCGCCGAGCTGGCATCGCTTTTGCCCGGGGCTTTGCGTTCGGGGCCGCGGGCCGCATCTTCCGCAGCCTGCAACCGTGCCTCAAACGCCTTTTTCTCCGGGCCTTCGCTCATACTCCACTCTCCTGCGGAATCCGCCGGGAGGCTGCGGCGGTTGCTATCCTCCCCCCCCTGGACTGTCAAGAAAGAATACGCGTTATAGTGCATACAGGCTATTTGTGCCAAAATCGTACATGATGGGCTGTTGACGCGGTTACGGATGGACCGCCACTTATTCGCGAGTCGTTTAGATCTCGAGGACCCGCCTTGCCTGTGGAAATGCTGCGCGAACTGCCGCTGGATCAAATTCTGCTCGGTGACGCCGGGACGATGCTACGCATGCTGCCTGATGCCTCGGTTAACTGCGTCTTCGCGGACCCGCCTTATAATCTCCAGCTACGCGGCGAACTGCGCAGGCCGGATGATAGCCTGGTCGATGGGGTGGATGACGACTGGGATAAATTCGACGATTTCGCGGCTTATGACGAATTTACCCGGGACTGGCTCTCCGAATGCCGGCGGGTGCTGAATAAGGATGGCACGATCTGGGTTATCGGCTCCTACCACAATATTTTCCGCATCGGGGCGATGATGCAGGATCTGGGGTTCTGGATCCTCAACGACGTGATCTGGCGCAAGACCAATCCCATGCCGAATTTCCGGGGCCGGCGCTTCACCAATGCGCATGAGACGATGATCTGGGCGGCCAAGAGCCAGCAAAGCCGCTATAAATTCAATTATCAGTCCATGAAGGCGCTGAACGACGATTTACAGATGCGCTCGGACTGGACTTTGCCGCTCTGCACCGGGGGCGAGCGGCTGAAGAATGTGCACGGTCTCAAGCTACATCCCACCCAGAAGCCGGAGGCGCTGCTGCACCGCGTCATCATGGCCTCGACCAGCCCGGGGGATGTCATCGTGGACCCCTTCCTGGGCACGGGCACCACGGCGGCGGTGGCCAAGCGGCTGCACCGGCATTTCATCGGCATAGAGCGCCACCCGGCCTATGTTGAGGCCGCCTGGGGCCGGCTGAAGGCAGAAGAGCGCGCCCCCCGGACCGCCGTGGTTACGCCCCCCTCAGGGCGCGAGGTGCCGCGAATCGCATTCGGCAGCTTCGTGGAGCGCGGCATCATCCGCCCCGGCACCCTGGTGATGGACAAACAGCGCCGTTTCTCCGCCGAGGTGACAGCCGAGGGCGGGCTGGTGAGCGGGACCCATCGCGGCTCCATCCATCAGGTGGGGGCGGCAATGCAGAACGCGCCCTCCTGCAATGGCTGGACCTTCTGGCATTTCGAGCGGAACGGGCAGCTTGTGCCGCTGGACGTGCTGCGGAAAGAGACTCCGGAAAAACAGGAGGGCTGACCCCTCCTGTTTACCTCGCCACCCGGCCCGATTCGCCGATAAGCTTCTGCGCCAGCAGCACGGGAATGGCGGTGAAGAGGATAATGGCGAACACCACCACATTCACCTCCGGCAATTGCTGCCCCAGGCGGATGGCACCGAAAATCCAGAGCGGCAGCGTATTCTGCGCCCCGGCGGTGAAGGTGGTCACGATCACCTCATCGAAGGACAGCGCGAAGGCCAGCAGCGCCCCTGCCCCGATGGCGCTGGCCATCATCGGCAATTGCACAAGCCGGAAGGTGCGGAACGCATCCGCCCCCAGATCCGCCGAAGCCTCGGTGAGGGAGCGCGGCATGCGCCGCAGCCGGGCGACCACGTTGTTATAGACGATCACCACGCAGAAGGTGGCGTGCCCGGCCACGATGGTCCAGTAGGAGAGGTTCATCCCCCAGAAGGCGAAATAGGCGGCCAGTGCCATGCCGGTGAGAATACCCGGCAGGGCGATGGGCAGCACGGCAATGAAGCTTACCACCTCCTTCGTGGCGCTCTGCATTCTGGCCACAGCCATGGAAGCCAGCGTACCCAGCAGCATGGCTGCCAATGTAGCCACCGCCGCCACCTCCAGAGACAGCATCAGCGCTTGGCGCACCGCCTCGTCATGCCACGTATCCGGGAACCAATGCAGCGCGAAGCCGGTGATGGGCCAGGCCGGGATCGGCGCCGCCGAGAAGGCGTAGAGCACGATCACGACGATCGGCACGAACAGAAACGCGAAGATCACCGCCACAGCGGCCCAGATGAGCGTGTTAGAGCGCATCAAACGCCCCCAATTTCCGGGCGATGAGCAGAAACACCGCCATCACGCCCAAAGGCAGCACAGCATAGGCGGCTGCGAAGGGAATGTTGTTAGTGACGCCCACATTTGAATAGACCACGTTGCCGATGAAGTCCGAACCCTGCCCGCCCACCAGCATCGGCGTCACGTAATCGCCGAGCGTCAGGGAGAAGGTGAAGATCGCCCCGGCGACCATGCCGGGTAGCGCCATCGGCAGCACCACGCGCCGGAAGGTGGCAAAGCCACGTTCGCCCAAGTCGGCCGAGGCTTCCAGCAGGCTGGGCGGTATCCGCTCCACGCTCGCCGCCACAGGCAGAATCATGAAAGGCAGCCAGAGATAGGAGAACACGATCCACATGGCCCAGTTGCTGTAGCCGATATGCAACCTCGGCATCCCGATTTCGGCCAGGGTCCAGTTCAGCAGCCCGTTATGGGCCAGGATCAGCCGCCACGCATAGACGCGGGCCAGATAGCTGGACCAGAGCGGCACCATCACCGCCGCCATCATCACCGCGCGCAAACGCGGCCCAGCAAGGCGGATCATCGCATAGGCCACAGGCCAGGCGAGAATGATGTCCGTAACGGTCACCGCCGCCGCAATGAAGACCGTCCGCAGCGCGATATGGATATAGACCGGCCCGGAGAAAAGCTGCTGGAAATTGGTGAAGGAGAAGCCGGGGATCAGATTGCCGCTAAGGTCATCCACCGTCCAGAAGGAGGTGATGAGCAGCGCCCCGATGGCCGCCAGATACAGAGCCGCGAACCAGACCGCCGGCAGCCCCAGCAGGGCCGCATTGGCCATGCCAGGACGCCGCCAGCCGAAGGCGGAGAGGTTTTTCAACGCACTCATGTCGCCCGCCTTGCGTTACGCAGGGGGGCAGAGCCCCCCTGGTGAGACCGGGACATCATCCCTTGATCGCCTGCCATTCGCGCTGCCAGGCGGTATAGTCCAGGCAATCATGCTGGCCATTGCCGCAATCGGTACGCGGGGTCTTCCAGAACTTGATCTGGTCGAAATAGGAGGCGGGCGCGTTCGCGTGGTACTGCGCGCAAGCGCCGGGCTGCTGGGCGTCCATCTCCTTACAGGCCAGGGTATTGGCCGGGGTCTCGCCGAAATAGATCGCCTGCTGCGCCTGCACCTTCGGCGTGGTCACCCAGTTGATCCACTCATAGGCGCAGTTGGGATGCGGGGCTTTCGCCGCGACCATCCAGGTATCTGCCCAGCCGGTTGCACCTTCCTGCGGAATGGTATCGGCCACCGGCACCTTGGCCGCCTGCAGCGTGTTGGTCTGGTACGGCCAAGCCGCGCCCACCACCGCATCGCCGGAGGTGAAGAGCTGGATCTCATCAGACGCCAGCGCCCAGTATTTCTTGATCAGTCCGGCCTGGGTCTTCAGCAGCTTGGCCACCGCGTTCATCTGCGTCTGGTTCAGCTCATACGGGTCGGTAATCCCCAAGGACGGATCGGCCTTGGAAAGATAAAGCGCCGCATCCGCGATCTGGATCGGGTTATCCGGCACGGTGATCTGCCCCTTATATTTCGGGTCATAGATCACGGACCAGGAGGTGGGCGCAGTCGGGAACACCTTGGTGGAATAGAGCAGCGTGTTCGGGCCCCATTCATAGGACACGCCGTAATGCACACCCTTCACGGTGTTGAATACTGGCCCCTGGAGCTGGGGAATGAAATTCTTCCAGGCCGGGATCAGCGCGATGTTGATGGGCTGCACGTCATGGCCGTAGATGAGCCGCAGCGTCGCATCGCCAGAGGCAGAGACAACGTCATACTGATCGCCACCGCCGGAGCGCATCAGCGCCACCATCTCGTCGGACGAGCCTGCATATTTCGCGTGCACCTGGCAGCCGGTTGCAGCCTCGAAGGGCTTCACCCAATCATCCTGCGCGTAGCCTTCCCAGGCCACCACATTCAGCACGCCCTCACCCGGGCCGATGGATTGCAGCGGTTCGGCCGCCGCCGCGCCCTGGGCAAAGGGCATCGCCGCGGACAAATATAATGCCAGCTTTGCCAGTTTGCGTTTCAAACCGTGTTTCATCACTGCTCTCCCTTTTTCTTTGAACTCCCAATGACGATGCTCGCCGTGCGCGGCCAAGCCACCGTCACCGAATCTCCGGCTGCGAAACGCAAGCCCCCCTGCACCGGCACGATATTCGCCTCCATCACCTGCAAGGCGCCGCCATCCTCCAGGGAAACCGTATAGCGCGTCACAGCCCCCAGATAGACCGCATCGCGCACCGTTCCGTGCCGTTTTTCAAAACCTTCCGGCACCGCATGGGCGTGGGGCACCAGATGCAGCTTCTCCGGCCGCAGCAGCATATTCCCCATCAGGTTCGATGTGCCAACAAAATCCGCCACGAAGGCGCTGGCCGGGCGTTCATAAAGCTCGAACGCCGTGCCAATCTGCTCGATCTTGCCCTGGCTGAACACCGCGATGCGGTCGCTCATCGAAAGCGCCTCATCCTGGTCATGCGTCACGTAGATAAAAGTGATGCCGGTTTCATGCTGCAGGCGCTTCAGCTCCTGCTGCATCTGGTGGCGCAGCTTGAGGTCCAGCGCGCCCAGAGGCTCGTCCAGCAGCAGCACGCGCGGGCGGTTGACCATCGCGCGCGCCAGAGCCACGCGCTGGCGCTGCCCGCCGGAGAGCTGCGCGGGCTTGCGCCCGGCAAACGCCTCCAGCTTCACCGCCGCCAGGGCTTTCTCAGCCTCATCATGCGCCTGCGCCTTCGGCATCTTCTTGGCCCGCAGCCCGTAGGCCACGTTCTCCACCAGCGAGAGATGCGGAAACAGCGCGTAATCCTGAAACACCGTGTTCACCGCGCGCTCAAACGGCGGCAGGGCGGCCACATCCTGGCCATCCAGCAAAATCCGCCCGCTATCGGGCCGCTCAAACCCCGCGATGAGGCGCAGCGTTGTGGTCTTGCCCGAGCCCGACGGCCCCAGCAGCGTGAAAAACTCCCCTGGATAAACCGTCAGCTCCACGCGCGAGAGTGCCACGGCCCCGCCATAGCTTTTGGCCACCCCTTCGAGCTGCACGATCGGCTGCGTCACCTGCGCCCCTTTTTTCACGAGGTCATATCTTAAGTCGTCCATGATAGCACGAATTGCCACGCCCTACCCCTTGCCCAGTTGACCGGCGAACACAGCTTTATTGCTTATATCCTGTATTCCAGGGTCAACCGGATTTTCCGTTGGGCGGGCATAGTCCGCCCAAACTTACCAGTGAGGAGTCACATGCCCGACCATCTGAAATTCTACATCAATGGCGCGTGGGTGGACCCGGTGGTCCCCAACCGCATCCCGGTCATCGATCCCTCGACCGAGGAAGTCTTCACCGAGATCTCCGGCGGCTCCTCGGCCGACGTGGACAAAGCCGTGGCCGCCGCCAAAGCCGCGTTCAAGAGCTTCTCCCGCACCTCCCACAAGGAGCGTCTGGAGCTGCTGAAATCCTGCCTTGCCGTCTATAACAAGCGCTATGACGACATCGCCGAGGCCTGCTCGCGCGAGATGGGCGCGCCCATCGGCCTCTCGAAAGACGCGCAGGTCTGGATCGGCCAGGGGCATTTCCAGGCGCTCATCAAAACGTTCGAGACCTTCGAATTCTACGAGACCCGCGGCACCACCCGCGTGGTGAAGGAGCCGATCGGCGTTTGCGGCCTCATCACCCCCTGGAACTGGCCGCTGAACCAGATCGTCTGCAAGGTGGGCCCGGCGCTGGCGGCGGGCTGCACCATGGTGTTGAAACCCTCCGAAATCGCGCCGGTCAACGCGCTGATCTTCGCGGAAGTGATGCATGAGGCGGGCGTGCCGAAGGGCGTGTTCAACCTCGTCAACGGCACCGGGCCGGATGTCGGCCAGGTTCTGGCCGGGCACCCGGATGTGGACATGATGTCCTTCACCGGCTCCACCCGCGCGGGCATCATCGTGGCGCGCGAGGCGGCGGCCACCGTCAAGCGCGTCTGCCAGGAGCTGGGCGGCAAATCCGCCAACATCCTGCTCCCGGATGTCGATCTCAACGACGCGGTTCGCAAAGGCATCGGCGCCTGCTTCATCAATACCGGACAGTCCTGCGACGCGGCGACGCGCATGCTGGTGCCCGCCCCCCTGCATGACAAGGCGGTGGAGATCGCCGTGGACGAGGCCTCCAAGCAGACCCCTGGTCCTGCTTTTGCCGAAGGCACCGTGCTGGGCCCGCTGGTGAGCCAGATGCAGTGGGACAAGGTGCAGCGCCTGATCCAGGCGGGTATCGACGAGGGCGCGACGCTCGCCTGCGGCGGCACCGGCCGGCCGGACGGGCTGAACAAAGGCTATTTCGCCCGCCCCACCGTGTTCGCCAACGTGAAGCCGGGCATGACCATCGAGAAGGAAGAAATTTTTGGGCCTGTCCTCTCGATCATCCCCTACAACACGCTGGACGAAGCCATCGAGATCGCCAACGACACACCCTATGGCCTGGCCGCCTATGTGCAGGGCAAGGACATCGCC
>CAWHDE010000011.1:0-28688 GCA_963827925.1 uncultured Pseudomonadota bacterium
CAATGTATTGCTAATGCGCGATGACCGATTTGACGCTAAACTTCAGTAACGGGTACGGTCTAGATCGTACGAGCACACCGGATGGCGGACTGAGCGGCGGCCCTGTTGCGGCTGTGATCCGTGCAGCCGTTGAGAGGGGCCCGCGCTGGGGCAGTCAACAGCAACGCAACAAGATTCCGACATAGCTTAGGAATAGCGCCTCTGTTGGCGCAGTGACTTCGCTCACGCTAAGCCGTGGCATTACGAGACACGGCTCTATTTCAAGTCGATAACTCGAACCTTGCGAGCGGCGGAAAACCGATCTGGCCTAGCACTTATTAAGCGAGTTCCTGTCACTTTCTTGGGTTGTAACCGGCGGTATCGAGCCTCAAACTGTAGAAGCGCGGAAGCGATTACCCCGGTTCACATGCGGTCGCCATAAGAATGCGGCCGCAATTGCCGGCAGCCGTGCCGGAAGAAGCTGAGTGATGCCGGATTCACGACGGGCGCTGTTACTGGCCAAACCGTCCTGGATTCCCGTCCACCTTTTCGAGCCCTAAGAGCAACTCAGATTGCGGGAAAGAGAAACCAAGATGATCAGGACTTTCACGAAACAGCTTTGGTCGACCGCATTATCCACTCTGCTGGTCATCACGACCGTGCCCTTCGAAGCCGGAGCGCAGCAAGCTCCAAGCCAAGGCGCGCCTCTGTCGGCGAGTGAGTTACAACAACTGGTTGCTCCTATCGCGCTGTATCCCGACGCCCTGGTGGCCCAGGTTCTTGGTGCCTCGACGTTTCCCGATCAAGTTGCAGCAGCCAACACATTTCTGCAGCAGAACCCTACGCTGACCGGGCAACCGCTCATGAATACGGTCGACGTCCAGCCGTGGGATCCCAGCGTAAAGGCGCTCACGCAATTTCCGTCAGTTCTGCTCAATATGGCGAACAATCCGGGCTGGACTTCGGCCTTGGGAGAGGCTTATCACACCCAGGCCGCTGAGGTGATGTCGGCTGTCCAGACTTTGCGCGCCCAAGCTTATGCTGCGGGCAATCTCAAATCTGGACCACAGATTACGGTCGTTCAGCAATCGCCGCAGGTCATCGTAATTCAGCCCGCGAACCCACAGGTCGTGTACGTTCCGCAATACAATCCCGCGGTGGTCTACGGTTATCCCTACGTGACGCCGGGCTACAGCACCGGAGCAGTGGTGGCGACCGGCGTTCTCGCCTTCGGCGCTGGAATTGCCGTGGGCGCGGCGATGGCGGGCGGTTGCTGCGGCTGGGGCTACAGCGCGTGGAATTGTAACTGGCACGGCGGCGCGGTGTATTACGGAGGCGGCGCCTACTACGGAAACAACGCCTGGCATGGTGGCTACTACGGCTCCAGCGCCACTGCGTACGGCCCCTATGGAACCGCTCATGCGGCCGAGGGCTACAATCCTTCGACTGGGACGTATGCCAGAGGCGTATCCGGTTCCGATGCTTATGGAAGCGCTGCGGCCGGCCAAGCCTACAACCCAAACACCGGCACTTACGCACGCGGAGCGACAACGTCGACCCCGTACGGCACGCAATCGGCAGCCCAGGCCTACAACCCGAATACTGGAGCTTACGGCGCTACGCACCAAACCTCCAACGCTAACGGGAACTACGGAAGCTCGACGTATTCAAAGGATGGCCAGACCGTCGACTCGCAGCACTATTCGGGAGCCGCCGGAAATTATGGAACCGCTGAATCCTCCAATGGCAACAAGTATGCGGCGGCGAACGGCAACGCTTACAAGAACACCGGGAGTGGCTGGGAAAAAGATGACAACGGAAGCTGGAACAGTGTCCAGAAGCCCACTAGCGGTTCGTCCTATCACGAAGGCAGCGGATCATCGACCTTTGGCAGCCACGAAAGCGGATGGCAATCTCGAGCCGATAGTTCTCGTGGTTGGGCGAGCCGTGGCGGCGGAGGCTGGGGCGGCCGACGGTAGTCTCGTAGATGACACCAACGAAAGTTTACCTCGGTTGGAAGTTTTGAAAGTTTATCAAGGCTGAAGCTCGGAGGGTCGATGTCTCCTAAATCCCGCACAATTGCGCTTATGACGGCCTCATTTCTATTAGCGCTGTCCATGACACTTACGGCAAACGGCCAGTCCGCGAAACCAGGCAAGCTATTTGCGACTCCGGATGAGGCAGCCAACGCGCTGTTCGCCGCCGCAAAGGCCGATAATCAAACCGCGGCCCTGGATATTTTCGGCCCGGACTCGAAAGACCTGATTAACTCGGGCGATCTTGTGCAGGACAAGAACAACATCGACGCGTTTACGAAAAGGTATGAGCAAATGCACCGCTGGCGTAAGGCGGTCGATGGTTCCGAAATCCTCGTGGTCGGGTACGACAACTTCCCATTCCCTATTCCGCTGAAAAAGAACGACAGCGGGCAATGGTTCTTCGACACAGCCGCGGGAAAAGAGGAGGTTCTGAATCGTCGAGTCGGCCGCAACGAACTGTCGGTGATCGACGTTTGCGACGCTATCGTCAAGGCCCAGACGCAGTACTTTGCCCAGAAGCATGACGGCGTGGCACAGTACGCGCAGAAATTCATCAGCGATTCCGGCCAGCAGAACGGCTTGTATTGGCCCGAGGTTGCGGGTCAGCCACGGAGCCCGCTAGGACCGATGGCTGCCTATGCCACGGCCGAGGGATACAAAGCTGATCCCAGCCATCATCAACCCTTTCACGGTTATTACTTCGTCCTGCTGGACAAGCAAGGCGCCGATGCGAAAGGTGGCGCCAAGAATTACCTGGTTGATGGCAAGATGACCGCCGGCTTTGCCGCTCTCGCTTATCCTGCGAAATATGGCGATTCCGGAGTCATGACTTTCATCGTCAATCAGGACGGGGTGGTATTCCAAAAGGACCTTGGAAAGTCCACCGAAGAAATCACTTCTACAATTACCGAATTCAACCCGGATAAGCTGCCCCTCCCCAGATGCTTAATAACCCTATAATCTCCTATCTCTCTTCCCAACATCGTGTGCTAGCCTCCCCCTTCACATAAGCTTAAGAGCATAGTGTAGAACGCTTTTTTCGACAAGGTTGACACCACCCCTCCATTCCAGCTATACTGTAATGCATCTACGCCCAGGTGGTGAAATTGGTAGACACGCCAGATTTAGGTTCTGGTGCCGTAAGGTGTGTAGGTTCGAGTCCTATCCTGGGCAATCCCAGGACACTTCCCGAAAAAGAAGCGCTCTTTTATTATTTTAAAGTTTTAAAGGGTTCTTGCAAGGTTACAGGAGCTTTTTTGGCAAGCGAACTCACAATGTAGTCTGTCAAAGTTTGTCTATAAAACCCGAATAGAAACGCAGAGGAACGGAGGACACAGAGAGAACTTCAGGACCTGTTTTCTTCTCTCTCTGTGTCCTCCGTATCTTGAATGGATTGAAAACAGTCCTACATACATGTATGAACTGTTTTCAATCCATTCAATCTACAGCAAAATCTGCCTTATTGGTCGGCCTACTAGCCTCATAAAAAAAGAATATAAAATGGTTGAAAAAATTAATTAATTTAAAGTATAATGCATTAGAATAATTTAATTAAGGAAACTTATGTCCAGTATTATTTCTTCTTCTATGCTTGCTGCTTTGGACCAATATCAACACGCTAATACGCAGAGTAGAGAGATATTTTGGAAGGAGTGTTGTGAATTCGATAAATTGCCTATAGTCTCTCAATACTTGATAGAGCATCCGAGTTTATAAAATCTCATCTTTATGGAGCTATAGAAATTTCCAAGTTCATTAAAGCATTAAAAATATCTGAAGATTTAAATTGTAAACTCCTTCAATCTATTTCTTCTGTTGATGTTATCAAAGAACTAATAGAAACAATATATTCTCCATCAGTAACTAAATGGATGTCAGAATTGGAGAAAAACAAATTTAATAATCTCATTAATAAGATACACTTTTTATGCAATAACGTTTTTAAACATTTGGATGCTGATTTAGGTAAGTTCTATATTGATTTTGTAGGTATATTCAATAATGCAGATCGCCCTTATTTGAGATTAACGAATGAGCTCTATACTGAAATTTCTAAAATTGTAGATAAAAAAGCTGTCGATCAAGAAACAAATCAGATGATCAATCAAAAATGTGTCGAATATTGTCAAAATCTTGTTAAAAAAAGGAGAATATTGGACTGATTTTTCTAAAAATGAAATGCATGACTTAAAACGCTTTATGCGGATGATTGAAAACTATATGGCTGTCATGGCGACAAAAAGTGCACCGAGCCCCCTCTCAATTTGACGGTCTGGCGTATTTATCGGGTGCGGTCTCTCGTTTCGCGGCGGGGCGCCCGAAACCAGATCCACACAGCGGCTCACAACGAGCCGAGGCTAGTCTTCATCACTAGAGGTCTCAGCGACCTGAAAGATTACCAGCACCTCAACCTGCTCGGTCTGGCCATGGAAATCGGCTGGTTCGGGCGGGTAATGCGCGATCCGCACGGCCTGCATGGCTCTTCGTCCAACGATTGATAGCCGCTGCTCTTCAGCAGCATGATGTTGGAGATCACACCGTCCCGGTAGGTGAACTCCACCAATGGCTGGCCGGATTCGTGGGCCATTTGTGCAGCCTCAGGGTAAACTTGGTGTGCCACTTCCTGCGCCGCTTCGCGCATGGCCAGGCGGAACTGGTCCACTTCGCCCAGGGGGGGCGGCGAGGGGTTGTTGGCCACGGCGGCTGCGGGGGCGTCTGCTGCACAGGCGGCGTCGAAACCGGCTTGGGCGGCGGCGGTACCGGGCGGGGCGGCGGCTGATGATGCACGATGTGCTGCGGCGCTCTGTGATGCACCGGCGCCGGCGGGGGCGGCTTTGGCGGCGCCACCGGCTGCGGCTTCGGCGGCGGGATGGGTTTGGGCGGCGGCGGCTGTGGAACAGGCGGCGGCGGTTGCGGCTTAGGCAAGGGCTTGGGCGCGCTAGGCGGAGCCGGCGGTGCCACCATCGTCAATTTAACCACCGACTGCTTTTGCGCAGGCGGTGGCTGACCCACGACAGCGGGAAGCAAAAACGCGAAGACGCTAGCCTCAAGCGCCAGGGCGATGCCCAGCGCCGCCACAAAGCGCCTGTTGTCCGCCCCCTGAGCAAGCCAGGGCTGTGAAGCGGAATTGGTTGATTTCATCTGACAGCCGATCGAACAGAATAGACTATGTGTTTAAAGAAACTACGGGCCGCTCATGATCCAGCCGGTTCCGGCTGTGCCGCAATCCCGATATCCGTGACGCCAGCTTTACGAGCCGCGTCGATCACCGTCATGAAATTTTGAAAGGCCGTGCTCTTGTCGGCAGCGATGGTCACCTCCGTCTGGGACGGATCGCCATCGGCAGCGAACATCGCCGTCAGGGCGTCGGACGTTATGGTCTGCCCCTTCACCTGGATGGTCGCCGTTCGGCAGAACATTCACGGTGAATTTCGGATGCGGCAGATCCTGCGTCTGCGAAGGCAGTAGGGTAATTGCAGATTGACCCCGGCATCGGGGATCATGTTGAGCGTGACGATGATGAAGAAGACCAGCAGGAACAGCATCACGTCGATCATCGGAATGATCTCGATGCGCGCCTTGCGGTGCTCGAAATAACGCATCTTCATGGCTCAGCTCCGCATCAATGCGGGCGAAGCGGGTTGGCGCGCGGAACTTGCAGGATGAACGGGAACTGCCTCCGTGCGGTTGACGATCATGGTCTTCATGCTGTCGAGCTGATGAATGACGAGACGCACCTGGTTGGTGAGGGCGTTGTAGCCGGTGAGGCCGAACATCGCGATGAAAATGCCGAACGCCGTGGCGACCAGCGCATCGGCCACGCCGCCCGTGACTTCCGCGGGCGCATGGCCAGGCTGGGCAAGAACGTTAAAGGCATGGAACATACCGATAATGGTACCGAACAGCCCCATCAGCGGCGCGAGGGTGACAACAGTGTCGAGCACCCACAGCCGGCTATCCAGGCGGGGGGCGATGAGCATGATGCTCTCATCCAGGCGGCTGGCCAGAGCTTCCGGGCTCAGTATGCCGCATGGCGCAAGGCGGTATCCAGAAGGACAGCCTCGGGCAAGGCACCCGCCGCGTTACGCAAAACGGTAAGATCAGCCGGGGCGAGCGTGGCTTTCCCGGCGGTATCACGAATCAGGCTCTGGCCACGCAGAATGGTGGAGCGTAACGACCAGAACCGGTCGAGCATCACGGCCAACGCCACCACCAGCAGCACTGCAAGAATATACAAAATGCCATCCGAATAGTTGGCAAGATAGATGATGTAGTTAAGATTCAAGACACTGCTCCAACTTCATTCGCTGTGGCATGCAGCCACGCGTGTTCAGGCTAATCCGGGCTGCTTTTCGAAACAATTGAGACCGGCGGCGCTGGGCTTTGGGATCAACGCCGCCAGTAGATATTAAAAGGCTTAGAACGTCAGCGGTACGGAGACGTTGAAGAAGGCGGAAACACCAGGCAGAACATAGTATAGCGTCTGGCCGGCGTTATTTGTACCGTTATCAAAGATGATCTGCCGCTGGTTGGTGATATTGTCCAGATTTAGATTCACCTTGATGTGGTTCAGGTGCGGCGCGAGGTGGTTGAACGTATAGCCGCCAGCGAGATTCACGACATTGTACGGATCATACCACGGACCCGGCACGCGCGGATTGTTGCTGCTATAAGCGCCGCTGCCATATTCGCCGCCGGTCCATTGATCGATGACGGAGAAATTGATGCCGTTCTTGTCGTAGATCACACCGAAATTGGCGGTACCCTGAGGCGCCTGTGCGATATAGGCGTTGCTGCCCGTGAAGTTCGACTGGTTGAGGCCAGCATTGGCAAACAAGGTAAGGCCGGCATCGAAGCTGTAGGCGATGTCACCCTCAAGCCCCTTATAAATGGCGCCACCGCCGTTGTAGAAAACCTCGTTGATGCCCGAACCCTTGTGGGCGATGTAGTTGGTGAAATGTATCAAATAGGCATCGGCACCGAGGGACACGTGCTGGGTCTGATAGGCCGTACCGATCTGGTAGTTCCAGGTCTTTTCAGGCGCAAGAGACTGAGAGCTGACATTGGGGGTGTAGAAAGTATTCAGATTGGGGGCCAGGAAGCCCTCGGCCACCTGGGCATAGGCGGAGAGGTTCGGGGTGAAGGCATAGCGCGCCTCGAAGCTCGGCAGCCACTGGCCCCAATCATGCGAATAGCCCGTCGGAAGCTCGTCCCCCTGCTGCACCTGTGCATCAAGCTGGCGGCGGAAGAAGGCGTATTTCACGCCGGCCGTCAGGGTCAGCGCCTGGATCGGCTTATAGTCGGTCTGCAGATAAGGCTGGAAGGTGTAAAGCTGGTTGTGCTGCAGACGGTCGATGGAGCCGTTATCGTTGTCATAGCCGGGCAACTGCGCGCCAGTGGTGGGATCGATGCCTGTACCGCCATTGGCGTCGTTCGGGTCATAATTGACCGCGTTGCCGTCAGACAAATCGTTTTCCTGCAGGTAACGCGTGTTGACCTGATGGTCGAACCAGACGCCGGTCTTCACGTCACCCCAGTTGAAATCCTGCTGCAGGCGCTGAATGGTGCCGACGGAGCGGTAATCCATCATGAAGGTCTCACCCGGGACGCCGGCAACCGCCGGGCCGCCAGGCTGGAGTACCGCTTCGTTCGGGATCATGGACGAATCCCCCACATCCATGGGGTCGTCGCCGTTCAAATCGTGATGGTAATAGGCGTAGGTGTAGATTTTACCGTCATAATGCAGGGTCGGCGTCAGCGTGGACTGAACGTCGATATATTCCATATCCGTGGTGATATGGTCGCTGTTGAACTTATAATAGCCTTGCGAGTTCGGATCGTTGTTGTAGGCGTAATTCGAGCCATAAAGCTCCATCTGCTCCAGGGTCGCGCCCACGGACGGATTCTGGTACACTCGGTTGTAATCAGCCAGCAACGTGACAACGGTGTTGCTGGAAACCGGGATCACCACCTTGCCAAAGAAATTGCTGCGCTCCTGATTCGCATTGGTCAGTGCGCCGCCGGTCTGATCATGCTGGATGGCGAAGACAGCGCTGGTGCCGTTGAGGGTCCTGATGGAACCGGTATCCAGCTGAAGCCCCTCGACGCTGGTGTCGTAGCTGCCATAGCCGCCGGAGGGGGTAAGGGTGAGCTGCGAGGCGGGGTTGATGGACCGGATCGACATGGTACCGCCGAAGGTCGCATCGCCGATCGTCTCCGCCGTACCGGGGCCGCGGTCGACGATCACCTGACCGATCATGTTGTTAGAGAAGAACGAGGTCGAGTGATGGGTGAAATCGTTCGAATCGCCGAGCGGGATGCCATCGAAGGTCAAATTGTATTGGCCGTCCTGGAAACCGCGGATGGTCGGGCCAACTGTCTCCATCAGGCCAGGGCCGTTCGGGCTGATATTATTCACAGAGGGTGTCAGCCGGGCCGCGTCGGCATAGCTCTGCGTAGGAACAAGTAAGTTTTGGATCGTGTGCTTGTTGACCACAGAGGTCGGCTGCGTGGAATCCAGTGGTGTATGAGACGGTGCCTCGTAAGGGGCCGTGCCAGGCGTGGTGGGCAGCAACGCTGCATCACCGCTGCCGGCCGCCAGCACTGAACCGAGGTCAAGGTTGACTGGCGCCGTGCTGCTGGCGGTCTGCGCCACAGCCGGTGCGGTGGCCGCTAAGGCCAGAGCGATCGCCAACGCATGCGGCGATGACGCGCGACGCCAAACGCGGCGCAACTTTTTCTCGTGCATTATAACTTAAAGCTCCCAGCTCGTTAATTAGCCCGCGATACCGTTTGAAGCGTTCGAAATGATCTCCCGACTCTTAGGTATCTCGACGCGACGCTTTACTGGAAAATGTTGCGATAATGATGACGGTTCGCAGACGGAGCTATGACGTTTGTGCTAAAACGTAAAAAATTGTATTTTAAATCAATTGATTGTATGAAACGAAGTTAGTGCCGTTCACTAAGTGTGTGAACGACATGACCAGAACCGCTCTATTTTTTTCTGGTTGTTTTTAAAGTCCCGTGTTCTTTCTGGCCTTTGCTTGGACACAAAAGCTGTAACCGGAATCGTAGATAAGATTTATATCTAACTTCAAGTTATTCAGGGCGCTCCATATTCGTTGCCTTTCTTCCGCTTCGCCGGCGCAGCACCCAGTGCCAATCTGCACCAAGCGACGTGCCGGAAGCGGCTGACTGCGCGGCATCCATGCAGGGAACAACTTGCCCATTGCGTGGCACAAACTTTGTCGAATTTTAATCTTCCGGGGCGCCACGTGGCTCGGGATCTGCTAAAGCAACCACATGAAAATTCTGCTGATCGAGGATGACCCGAAAGCTGCCGCCAATTTATGCGAAGGGTTGGCGCAGGAGGGCCATGAGGTGCAGGTGGAACCGGATGGCCGTGCAGGTTTGCTCACCGCCGCGTCCGGGAAATTCGCGGTGCTGATCATTGACCGAATGTTACCGGAACTGGATGGGCTGGCACTCCTGCGCACATTACGTGGCGCTGGAATCCAGACACCAGCCCTGTTCCTGACCGCGCTGGGCGGGCTGGACGACCGGCTGGAAGGTTTGCGTGCCGGCGGTGATGACTATTTGGTGAAACCTTTCGCGATGGCGGAGCTGGCCGCGCGGGTAACAGCACTAAGCCGGCGCAGTTCTGCCCCGGTACGGGCAACACGGTTGCGAATCGCCGATCTGGAGTTGGAACGAACGACGCGTACCGTCTGGCGGGCGGGACGCAAGATTGAGCTGAAGCCGCGCGAATATGAGGTGCTGGAATATCTGTTGCGGCATCGTGGCCAGGTGGTAACCCGGACAATGCTGCTGGAGGACGTCTGGGGTTTTCATTTCGTGCCGCAGACAAGTATCGTGGAGGCTCATATCAGCCGGTTGCGCTCCAAGCTTGATAGCGGCTTCACGCCCACCCTTATCCACACCTATCGCGGCGCCGGATACAAGCTCGATGCGCCGTGAAGTCTGGCTGCGCCAGCTGTGGCGCAGCTCTGGCGCGCGCGTGGCCTTGCGCAGCATGGGCTTGTCTCTGGCCGGGGCGATTTTGGTGTTCGGCATCATCCACCACGATACCGAAACATCCTGGCGGAAGACGCTGGATGCCAGCGTGCAGGCCGCACTCAGCGACATCCAATCCGACCTACATGAGGACCGGCAGCCGCTGGCGCAGAATGTGCGCGAAACCCTCGGCGAAGGCGGGGTGCTGTTTTATGCCGATCTGGGGCCTGATTTTACCTGGCGCGCGGGCAATTTCCATCTCAGCCCGGCGGTGGCGGCGGGCTGGACCCGCCTGCAAACAATAGATGCCCAGCCGGGCCTGACGTTGCCGCGACGGGTACGGGCCATACGCGGGTTGATGTGGCGCTCTCCGGCGGGTGAGCGCCTCTTCATCGCGGCCGATGCGACGCCCCTGCTGCGGCTCGACCAGATGATCGCGCGTTCATTTGTCCTGGTCTTCGGCAGCATCCTGGCCTTCGGCCTGCTCAGTGTCGGACTGACGGCACGCGCTACGCTGAAACGGGTGGACGGATTTGCAACGGCCTTGCAGGAGATCATGGAAGGCGACCTCTCCCGGCGTTTGCCGCTTGAGCATCAAGGGGATGAGTTCGATCGGCTGGCGGTGGAGGTGAATGCCATGCTCCAGCGCATTCAGGAGCTGATGGAAAATCTGCGGCAGGTCACCAACGACATCTCGCACGATCTGCGCTCCCCCCTGACCCGGCTGCGTGAACATTTGGAACTCTCCCGCAAGAAGTTTCAGGCACCCGAACTGGGAGTGATGTTCGATGAGGCCACCGCGCAGCTCGACCAGGCGCTGGGCATCTTCACCGCGATGCTCCGTATCGCAGAGGTGGAGGCCGGGGCAAGGCGGGCGCGCTTCCAGACCGTGAGGCTTTCCGCGTTGCTGACTATGCTGGCTGAAAGCTATGAGCCACCTTTCAGCGCCGCCGGCATCGCAATCGCCAGCCGGGTCGAACCGGAACTGACCTTGCAGGGGGACCAGGAGTTGCTGACGCAACTTTTCGCCAATCTGCTCGATAATATCGCCCTGCATGCGCACGGAGCCAACAAGGCGGACATGCGGGCCAGCGCGCGTGCCGGTGGGATCGAGGTGGTCTTCGCCGATAACGGCATTGGCGTGCCGGCGCATGAGCGAGAGCGTGTGCTGCAGCGTTTTGTGAGGCTTGATGCCTCCCGCCACCGCCCGGGCCATGGGCTTGGCTTACCGATGGCACGTGCCATCGTGGCACTACATGGCGGCACAATGAGGCTGGGCGGCAACGGCGGCGGGCTGGAAATCACGATCAGCCTGCCCCAGGGCTGAGTGTTAACCTTTGGCTGGACGCAGCCGGTCCAGCCGCAGCCGGTCTCGGTGGTCGGTGATGCGAAGCCCGGCCAAAATGAGCGCGCCTACAGCGGCCAGAAAACTCGCCCCCAGCATTAGCCCCATCAGCAAAATCTGATATTGCGCCGCCGCCAGCGGGTCCATGCCGGCAAGGAGCTGACCTGTCATGATGCCGGGCATGGTGATCAGCCCGGCTGCGGCCATCTGGTTGATCATCGGGATCAGCGCGGTGCGCAAAGCCTGCGCCGCGACGCCTTGCAGCGCTTGACGCCGCCCTTCGCCCAACGCCAACCGCGCCTCTATGGCGTTGCGCTCGCGCCAGGCGGAGGAGAAGAAGAAATTCAGCGCCAGACTGACGGCGTTCATCACATTGCCGAGGATGATGCCGGTGAGCGGAATGGCCGTGCGCGCCTCATACCAGGGGCTGGGACGAAGCGCGGTGGTGAGCGCCAGCACCACAATCAGCAGTGCTGCCGTCACCGTGGGCGCGCCGCCGGTGACATAGTGCCAGAAGCCGCGCAGCCGGCGCTCCTGCCGGGCGCCAACCTCATAGATCGTGGCCGCCGCCATCACCGCCAGCACCAGCAAGGTCAGGCCGGGATTGGAGAGACGAAAGACGACCCGCAGCACGGAACCAACCAGCAGTAGCTGCACCACCATCCTGGCTGTGGCGATGAGCAAGGGCCGGTGCACCCGCAAGGAAAGCAGCAGCGAGCAGAGCGCGCTGAGCAGGACCAGTATGGCGGCGATGCTGAGATCGCCAGGGGAAATCGCAATGGCCTTCATGGCGCCAGCGCCGTGAGTATGCCGGGGGACATGGCATAACGCTTGGTGGCAAGGCGCTGGCCCTGCGCCGTATCATGCGAGACGATGATGAACCCCGTGCCTTGCGCGCGCAGCTCCATGATCAGTGCTTCCAGCTTTGCCGTGGCGTCAGGGTCAAGCGCGGCGCTGGGTTCGTCCAGCAGCAGCACCGCGGGGCAGCGGATGATGGCGCGGATGAGGCTGAGGCGCTGGCGCTCACCGGAAGAAAGCTGACTCACCGGCGCATCCAGCAGTTCGGGGCGCAGATTAAGCCGCGGCATGAGCCGGGCTGCCTGCTCTGGCGCGCTCATATGGGGCCGTACGCTCTCCGCCCACCAGCCGGATTCGGCGGGGACATACATCACCTGTGCGCGCCAGACGGGGGCGGAGATGGTCTCGCGAAGCTGGCCACGCAGCGAGACGTCTCCGCTGTTTTCATCCAGATCAGCCAGCATGCGCAGCAGCAGGCTTTTGCCGATGCCGGAGGGGCCGGAGATCACCAGACACCCT
Source organism: uncultured Pseudomonadota bacterium (assembly GCA_963827925.1). GTDB lineage: Bacteria > Pseudomonadota > Alphaproteobacteria > Acetobacterales > Acetobacteraceae > Acidocella. The sequence goes on from CAWHDE010000011.1 coordinate 12,697, forward strand.
CCGGTTTCCAGGCTCAAAGAGAACGGCCCTCCGGGCAGGCCGTTCAAATTTCTGGCTTCAAGTAGAACAGACATTGTATCTGCCTAACATGAAGCTTCAGCCAGCGGGATGGTAGACCAGCAGCGTCAACGTATCCGGCTGGAAGCTGTAACGCATGGCCCAGCCGGGATGCTTCGCCGGCTTTTTGGCCTCGACCTTGGCGGTGACCAGGAAAATATCGCCGGTCGCTTCGTCCACCGCCATGGTGCGGGCACCGAGCCGGGTCTTCACGGACGGCAGGGCCGTATAATGGTCCGGATCGGTCTCACGGATGATTGAGAGCGTGCCGGAGCTGTTGGCGCTGAAGATCAGATGGCGTTTGGCGTCAAAAGCGGCGCTGTCCGAGCCTTTGCCGATCGGCAGCAGGGCCACCTCCTGGCCGGTGCTGGTGTTCACCACCGCCAGCTTGCCGTTTTGGCAGCTGGTGAAAACGCGGCCCGCCTGCGGGTCGATGGCCATGCCGGTTGGCGCATCACAACCGGGTAAGGCCCAATGCGCGGTGACCTGGTCGGTTTGGGTGTCCACGGCGGCCATCTCGTTCTTGTTGTTCAACGCCACGAAGAGCTGGCCCGCACCGTTCGCAGCCAGAAATTCGGGCTTGCCGCCAAGCGGGATTTTCGTCTCGGCGCTGGTGGCCGGGTTCAGCGCCAGCGTCGCCTCAGAATCCCCGGCATTGACGAAGATATTATGGCTCGCAGGGTCGAATACCATGCCATCCGTGTCGTCCAGCGCGGGCAGGGTTTTTTGCACCTGCAGCGTGGCGGGGCTGAAAACAGACAATGTTTTGGTGCCCGAGTTGTCGGTATAGCCAAGCCCGGTGGCGGGGTCGAAGGCGATGCCGTGGGTGCCATCCAGCCCGGTGACATTGCCGGCAACCTTATCCGTGGTGGTGTTCACCACCGTCAGCTCTTTGCCGTGGGCGATGAAGAGCTGGCCGGTTGCCAAGTGGAAATGCAGGTAATCCCATTTCACGCCGCCGCCGAGCGGCACGGTGTCCGCCAGGCTGTAGAGCGGGGTGGCGGCCTGTGCCGCGGCGGCGGCCGCGATGAATAGGGCCGAGAGGCCGGTTTGCCAGAAACGTCGCATCATGAAAGTCCCTCTTGGTTAATGGAAATGAGTGTCAACTTTTGCCCCGCCCAGGCGCAGCAGCAGCACTGGCAACGCCAGTAGCACGACCGGAAACTGCACCAGCAGCCCGGCGATGATGGCGATGGCAGAGGCTGTTGCATGCCCGCCCCCTGGCCGAGATCCAGCGGCAGCAAGGTTAGAATCGCCGCCAGCGTGGTCATGACGAAACACAACGGACCAACAGGAGACATAAAATAAACGCCGCCCCAGTAGACAGAGATAACCGCATGTAAGCGGGTTTGCTGTGCAGAGCTTAACCAAGTCATGGAAGGAAGTTTGTCTGAATTTAATCAAGGCGCGGGGTAATCCCCCCGTTTTTAACGGGGGGATTACCCTCCGCCAGATTGAGGTTCAGTGGACAGGACAAAACGATCCAAGAGCTTGCCGTGAAGTCCGGGAGCTCAGACAAGAACTACTACAGATACCGGAAAGATTAGGGAACCATAGCTGTGACTCCCTGACCCTGTTCTTGAATTTCGGCCTTGCCACCATTATCGGCTGGTGGCGTCTGCGCCATGACACCGAAAACTATTATTGTAATAGGAGGATTGGTACGATGATACTTGGAACCGGTGTACGTGGTGTATCATGACTTTTTCTCGGTTCGAAGATGATGGGCCGCTCACCCTCCACAAAATCGCCGAGCTTTTACGGACCAGCAGCGAGGAAGTCGCCGATTTAGCGGGGCTAGGCATGGATGCCATTCGGCGGAAAGAACAACTGAGCTCCGATAAAACCCAGTACCGGCTCCGTGAGATGGCTGAGATCCTTAATAAAGTGGCGCTACGGTTTGGGTCTTTGCTGATGGCCTATGCTTGGTACCGTTCCGAACCACTGGCAGGGCTCTCCGGCCAAACGGCGATGCGCCTAGTGAAGCTTGGCCGAGCGGACGAAGTGCTGGATTATATAGACGCGACAGATGCCGGTATTCACGCTTGACTGCGAATTAGCGCCGCAGCGTGACGCAGGTAGGAAGCTGTACAAGCTATTGATATAATGGACGAAACGGCTCATTAGCTGGCGTCACTATCGGCACCAATCGCGCCCCCAGCCCCCCAATTCAGCCACCGTTTTCAACAAGTTGGTTTGAGCGGGCACGGGGTCGCAGTTCGGTACCTATTCATAGTCTTGGGCGTGGAGTGGCTGCTCAATCAGGGGGCGCGGGCTGCAAATTTATCCCGATTGCCGATGCTTGAACTGCAGAAAGGCTGGCCGAGGCCGGGCGGCGGGGCAGTGCCTGCAGACTGGCGATGAAATTACCGCACACCCCATTTTTTGAGAACTGAACCAGCTCACTCAGACCGCTCGGGCTGGCAAGGGTCAGCTCATCGTAGAGACAGATCGGGACCCGCCGGTTTGACTTGAATCTCTGGTCCGGACCACCCTTCTTGTTGGGGTGCTGCCAGGCCTGGTCCACCACCTGGGCATCGCCCGGCGCGCCGCCACTCTCAATGAACCGGCCCCGGGCGACGAAAATCCTGAGATCTCCATAACTCACCCCGCCAAACTTGCCCCTTTTCCAATACGAGTAGGATGTCAGGCAGGAAAAAGAAAGTCCTTTGTCCCAAATCTTCCGACAGCCTCCCATCACATCGAACTGCTTCGTCATCTGCTCGAAACGGTCAGCTGCCGCATCTTTCAGGTCATAATAGAGCACGGTGCGCCGTCGGGTCTGATCGATGAGATACCCGACCAGCCAGGCCGGCAAGACCAAAATCCAGGCTAAACCGGTGATACCAGCGGCGAGCGAGGTCCCAATTTGGCCGGGTCCGAACATCGCCAGGACGCTCAGTGCGATCAGCGCGCCGGCGAGGATTGGCCCCAAGGGGAGCATGGCTTGTTTTCTGTTCAAATCGTCGATCAGGTCGGCTACCGAGCTGTCGCGCATGCTCAGGACATCCCCCGTATCGACGGCAACCATCTGCACGTCGGAGGATTTTCGTGGAAAAATTGGGCCGTCTGCGGTTGGGCACAGCGCCTAGTCATCGGCAGGCCGAGCCCGGACTGGGTTTGCCTGCCTTTAGTATGACCATTCCCGAAAGAAGCGCGGTAGTACAACCCATCTCGGCCGGCCTGAATATAATGGCCGCGCGGCCCGGTACCGATGCGAAGGCCCTTCACCCCAACGGACATACCCAAGCCATTTTTGACAAATTGAAGCGAAACGGTCCCGCTGACACGGACTTGCGGATATAGAACGGCATCCTTGTATCCAACCCAGAATGATCAACCGAACGTTACGGTAGATCAGGGCAGCTAAACTTACCAGTCATTGACCAGGCAATGAATTGGCACTTGCTCTTGATCGTCCATAAGAAGATCCAGCGCTGTGCCATTTTTCACATAAATTTTTGACCAGTTAATGTCGACGACCGCAACAAACATATTTTTATCCGCTGGCGTTCCGTTACAAAACGGAGGCGGTACCCCCTTACCGAGTAAGTGTCGCGACTGTGGTGTGCGCCGGTTGCCCATTTTCTATCTTGGCGTGTAGTCCCAGTACTTTCGCCGTTAAATGTAAAAAATATCGGCGAAAGCCGAGGTATTTAATCCCCTGAACAATTTTCATTTTCCACCACAAACGATACATCAGGCGATATTGCCCACTAATATTTACCAAGTTCGCTTTTTGTCCTTTTTGATTTCAAAAAAATTTGAACAATTTACCTGTAAATGTAAGTTTCTGATAATTTAGGGAACCTCTGCATAACTTTATGATTTCCATGCCATTTTGAACTTTGTTAATATGCCCTTGCATTGGTGGGGGCTGTTTTGAAACAGACGACATTTTCGACGGCCGGATTTGATCGCTACGCGAAGACGACCAAGCGCGCGGCTTTTTTGGCTGAGATGGATGCGGTTGTTCCATGGTCTGCGCTTTGTGGATTGATTGAGCCTTTTTACCCGAGGGGTGAGGCTGGCCGGCGTCCATTTGGGCTGGAGCGGATGCTGCGGATTTACTGCCTGCAGCAATGGTTCAACCTTTCGGATCCTGCCGCCGAGGAGGCATTATACGATTCACTTTCAATGCGGCGGTTCGTCGGCATTGATCTGGGCCGTGAGCCGGTGCCTGATGAGACGACGATCTGCCGTTTCCGGCATCTTCTGGAAGCGCACGATTTTGGCAAGCAAATGTTTGAATTCATCCACGAGCACCTGGAGGCCAAGGGCTTGCGGCTTTCCAGCGGAACGATTGTTGATGCGACCATCATCCACGCCCCGAGTTCAACGAAGAACGAGGAGAAGGCACGCGACCCTGAAATGCATCAGACCAAGAAGGGCAACCAATGGTATTTTGGTATGAAGGCGCATTTTGGCGTGGACCGGCGCGCCAAGGTGATCCATTCGGTGGTGGCGACGGCGGCGAATGTGCATGACAGCGCGGTGCTCGGTGACCTGCTGCATGGCGAAGAGCGAGATGTCTGGGGCGGCCAGGCTTATCAGGGCCAGGGCGACATTATCAAAGAGAAGGCACCCAATATAGCGCGACGATCTGGATGAGATGCGGGCGTCAATCAAGGTGAGAGCAGATTGTCGCGGCGGTTTGTTTGTGCCTGTTCTGATTGTGGCTGGCAATGCTTATTGTGCGGGTTGATTGTCGTGGAGTGAGCTGGCCCCCGTAGTGAGGACCACTTCCGACTGGGATTAAAATGGGGTCGGTGCCGTTCCATCTTTCATAAAAATTAAGCTGCTTGCTGCTGTTGTGGCTGTGGGTATGTGGGCAACGCGTTAGCGTTGTCCAAGCGAAGCGTCATATCCACAGCCATCGGCGGCAGTACGCCGACCATTGCTTCACGCCAGAGTTCCATCGGCGTCCGGTTGCCCAGCGCCTGGTGTGGGCGCCTATGGTTATAAAATGAGATCCAATCGGCGATCCCGGCCCGCGCCTCGATCCCGTCGGCATAGAACTTGATGTAGAGATCCTCGTATTTCAGCGAGCGCCAGAGCCGTTCGATGAAGACGTTATCCATCCAGCGCCCCTTACCGTCCATCGAGATCCTGATCCCGGCCGCACTCAGCGTGCCGGTGAATTCGGCTGAAGTGAACTGCGACCCTTGGTCGGTGTTGAAGATCTCCGGCTTGCCGAAGCGTGCCATGGCGTCCTCCAGCGCCGAGACGCAGAAACGCACATCCATCGTGTTCGATACCCGCCAGGCCAGCACCGCGCGGCTGTGCCAGTCCATGATCGCCACCAGATATAGAAAGCCCCGGCCGATCGGCAAATAGGTGATGTCGGCGCACCAGACCTGGTTCGCCCGCGCGATCGTCAGCTCCCGCAGCAGATAAGGGTAGATCTTGTGCCCGGTGCCGGGGTTGCTGGTCCGCGGTTTCGGCCCGAGCGGCACGATCCCCATCAGCCGCATCAGGCGACGTACCCGTTTGCGGTTCACGAGCACGCCCTCGGCCGCCAGCAGCGCAACCATCCGCCGTGATCCCAGAAACGGCCAGCGCAGGAACAGTTCGTCGAGCCGGCGCATCAGATCGAGATCATTGTCGTTGGCTACACGCCGCGTTCGATACACGCCTGAGCGCGCCACACCGAGCATCGCACATTGCCGCCGGATCGATAGGTCCGGGTGATTCCGATCGAGCTTCGCTCTGCGGTCCGGCGCGCTCATTTGCCGAGCCTCTTTGCGAAAAAATCATTCTCGATCGTCAACTGACCAATCTTCGCATGCAGTTTTTCGATCACACGGCTCGACGCAGCCTCCGCATCCTGACCAATCTTCGGGTCGAACACCCGGGTCGCATGCTCCTGGAGCTGCTTCTTCCAGGCATAAATTTGGTTAGGATGAACCTGGTAGCGGGTGGCCAAATCGGCCACCGTCGCCTGCTCACGCAACGCCTCCAAGGCGATCTTTGCCTTCAGCGCCGCATCTATCGTCCGTCTCGTCTTGCTCATTATCCGCTCCATCTACACGACAGAACGGCGCCTTTTCCACCTTAACCAGTGGTCCCAAATCCGGGGACCAGCTCAGAGCGACAACTCCTCGGTAGATTTGATTGTCGCGTATGTTGGCGTTCTTCCTGCACGTGATTGTCGCTGGAGTGCGGAGCGTCTGCGGTAGCTTTCGACATTCATTTCGAAGATGGTGGCGTGGTGGACCAATCGGTCAACCGCAGCAAGGGTCATGGCGGGATCTGGGAAGATCCGGTTCCATTCTCCGAAGGGCTGATTGGCGGTGATGAGGATCGAGCGGCGCTCGTAACGGGCGCTGATCAACTCGAACAGGACCGATGTTTCGGCCTGATCCTTGGCGACATAGGCGAGGTCGTCGAGGATCAGCAGGTGATATTTGTCGAGCTTGGCGATGGCGGCTTCGAGGGTCAATTCGCGCCGTGCCATCTGCAGCCGCTGCACGAGATCGGAGGTCCGGGAGAAGAGCACGCGCCAGCCATTTTCAATGAGGGCCAGGCCGATGGCCGCCGCCAGATGGGACTTGCCGCCGCCGGGCGGGCCGAACAGGATGAGATTGGCGCCTTGCTCCAGCCAGCCGTCCCCCGAACACATCGCGGTTACCTGCGCGCGCGAGATCATCGGCACGGCGTCGAAGGTGAAGCTTTCGAGTGTCTTGCCCGGCGGCAGGCGGGCTTCGCTTAAGTGCCGTTCGATGCGGCGGCGGTCACGCTCGGCGATCTCATGCTCGGCCAGGGCGGCAAGCAACCTGGCTGCTGGCCAGCCCTCCTTGTCGGCGCGTTCGGCGAAGTCTGGCCATGCCAGCTTGATCGCGGGCAGACGCAGATCGTTGAGGATGAGGGAGAGGCGCTGGGCGTCGATGGCCTGGGTTGGTTTGGTCATGCGACGCCTCCCGTCAGCAGGGCGTCATAGGCGCTCAGGGGCACGAGCTTGACGACGACCTCCGGCAGCGCCGCCGGATCGGGCGCAAAGCGTTCTCTTAAGCCGGCCATGTCGGGCAATCGGTTGGCCGCGATGTCGGCGCTGAGCCGTTCGGCGAGTTCGGCTTCGCATGCCCGTTCATGGGCCAGGCTGAGCAATTCGACCATCATCTGGCAGGCGGTACGTTCGGGCAATGCCTCGATCAGCCGGTCGAAGGTGCGGGCGTAAGCTTCGCGCGGGAAGAGCTGATCACGATAGACCAGCTTCATGAGCGCCATCGGCTTGCGCCGCAGGCTATGGATCACATGCCGGTAATCGACCACATGCCCATGCACGCCATTCCCCCTTTGGCGTCCCCGCGGCAGCGTCATGAGATGGGTGCCACCGATGAACAGATCGAGCCTGTCGTCATAGAGGCGCACGCGCAGGCGATGTCCGATCAGCCGCGAGGGCACGGAGTAGAACACCTTCTTCAGCGTGAAGCTGCTGGTCGAGGTGACGGTGACAATAACCTCCTCGTAATCGCTGGTTCGCCGGTCGGGCAGCTTCTGCAGTGCCGCGCGTTCGGCCTCGATGCGGGCCGCATTGCGCCGGTTTTTGGCCGACACGATCTCGTCGATGAAGCGGCGGTAGGCGGCCAGATCGTCAAAATCGTATGCCCCGCGCAGCAACAGCGCATCAGCAACCGCCGCCTTCAGGTGGCCATGGGCGCTCTCGATTCCCCCGTTCTCGTGGGCGACGCCACGGTTATTACGGGTCGGCGTCATGCCATAATGCTGGCAGAGCGCGTCGTATCTCGTGGTCAGATCCGCCCGGGCTTGCGCATCGAGGTTACGGAATGCGGCCGACAGGCTGTCGCTGCGGTGTTCGGCAGGCGCGCCGCCCAGCGCCCACAGCGCGTTCTGCAGCCCCTCGGCGAGGGCGACATAACTCTCCCCGCCCAGGATCACATGGGCATGTTCGAAGCCCGACCAGATCAGCCGGAAGTGATAAAGGCGATGGTCGAGCGGCTGTCCGGCGATCAAGATGCCCAGATCGCCCATATCGGTGAAGTCGGACAGGCCGAGCCGGCCCGGTTCGTGAGCCTGGCGGAAAATCACCTCCTGCTCGGGTCCATATACCGCCCGCCAGGAGCGAATGCGCCGTTCCATGGTCCGTCTAATGCCAGGGTCAAGATCGGGGTGCCGGCGGCGCATCTCCTCGAAGACTGCCACCACCCGCAATCCAGGCGCCGCCTTGAGGAGCGGTACGATCTCGCTGTCGAAAATATCGGCCAGCGGGTCCGGCCGCCGGCGTTCGCGCGCCGTACCACGCTGCGAGGGCAACACCGGATCCAGGGCAATCCGATAGCCCGTCGCCGTGCTGAACCCCGCCTTCGCGGCCGCAGCCGGAACGCTATTGGTCTGTCGAAGCCTCATAAATAACCTCATCTGATGATCGTTGACATGGCAACCGGGCACCCACGGCATCTCCCTCAATTCTGGAAATGCTCGTGAATATCCGATCGACCCCGACCATCAGCGCCCCCCGCCAGAAGGGCGCCGGCAGTTGCTGTGTTGTCTACGGGCTCCGGGCTACGCCCTCCGCCCTTCGACAACACAACAACTGCCGATTCTCATCCTGATTGACGCTGCACTCTCATCCTGTTCGTCGCGCGGCAACCCAAGGCGCGCGACCGCACCAACCGGCGTTACCGGCACCGAGGCGTTATGAACGAGGCCCAGCGGGCGAAGAACCGCGTGAAATCCAAGGTGCGCTCACGCGTCGAGCATGTGATCGGCGTTATCAAGCTGAAATTCGGGTTCACGAAGGTGCGCTATCGCGGCCTGGAGAAGAACGCCAACCGGCTGTTCGCAACCTGCGGGCTGACAAATCTCTATATCCTGCGACACCGATTCCGAACGGCGTAGGATAATTGCGTCCAAATCAAAGGAAAAAGGCGGGGCCGCAAGAAATCCCATACAAAACCATGCCAAAATGCCGTCAAATCAAGGTGTATTCAGCTTACTCTACCTCAGATAAAGGTGGCGCGACATCTTCGAGCGATTTTTGCGCCGCATCTACCCCCAGCCATGCCGCCACCACAGCCGCTGCCACCATTAGGCCGCCCGCAAACAAATAGCCGGCGCAAATCGCCCATGGGGTGCCATTGCCGATCAGTCGCCCGAACAGCCATGGCGCCAGCACGCCGCCGGCTGCCGTCCCCACAGCGTAAAACAAGGCAATGGACATCGCCCGCATTTCCAGCGGAAACACCTCGCTCGCGGTCAGATATGCCGCACTCGCCGCCGCCGAAGCGACGAAGAAAATCACCGACCAGGCGCAAGTCTGCGTCGTCGCATCAAAGGCGCCGCGCAGGAATAAATAGCCTGTGCCCGCCAGCAGCAGCCCTGCCAGACCATAAGTCGCTGCCAGCATCGTCCGGCGCCCGATCGTGTCGAACAAGGAGCCCAAAAACAGCGGTCCAAGGAAATTTCCTGCCGCAAGGGGCAATAAATACAACCCAGCCCGGCCCGCAGGCACATGATAAAACCGCGTCAGCATCAGCGCGTAGGTGAAGAACAGCGCATTGTACAAAAACGCCTGCGCCGCCATCAGCACAAAGACTAGCAGCGTGCGTGCCCGGTATTTTTGTAATAACACCGGTATGATCAGCTTCAGCCCGAAATTTTCGCGCGGCTGCAATGTCAGGCTTTTGCAGCCCGCTGGCACCTGTTCCCCTGCCCGCGCCTCGATCTCCCGCATCGCCGCCTCGGCCGCGGCCTCCTGCCCGTGCGTCACCAGCCAGCGCGGACTCTCCGGAATGAAACGGCGCAACAGAAATACGCCGCTGCCCAGCACTGCGCCAAGGGCAAAGCCCAAGCGCCAGCCGAGATTTACCGGCAGCAGCACCGGGTTCAGGAGAAAAATCGTGGCTCCGGCGCCCAAAGCCGCCCCAAGCCAATAGGTGCCGTTCACCGCCAGCCCAATCCGTCCGCGCAGGCGCGCCGGCATCAATTCGTCTACCGCGGAATTCACCGCCGCATACTCGCCGCCAATACCCAGCCCGGTCAGCAGCCGGAACGCCCCAAGCGACCAGCCGTTCCAGGCGAATGCGCTGAACGCCACCCCTGCCAGATAGGCGCTGAGGGTAATGAAAAACATCCGCCGGCGGCCATACCGGTCCGTCAGCCAGCCAAACCCCAGAGCACCGATGACCGCACCGCCAATATAGCATGAACCGATTGCCCCTACCTGCGCCGGGGAAAGGCCTAGCGTGTAAGGATTGGCGAGCACCGCCCCCATGGCGCCGATAATCGTCACCTCCAGCCCATCGAGCAGCCAACTCGTGCCGAGCCCGGCCAGCAACAGCACATGAAAGCGACTCCAACTTAGCCGGTCCAGCCGTGCTGGAATATCCGTGATAATGCGTTTGATCAGCTCGACTCCGCCGTAATATGCCTGACCATCCGACACATTAAGCTTGAACTCAATTTCTGCAGTTGCCTATTCGAAAACCACCACACTTCCGGGCAATCCACCTATAGCTGCATTCCGCCATTGCCATGGCCGAAAAGGGCGGCGACCGAATTGCCGGCGCCAAATTTGGGGAGCGAGGCCCGACTGTTGGCCAAAAATTGAGGGGTTTTGTCACTGGCAGGGCTTGGGCTGACAATTGGTGTGTGAATGACCTTATCAACCGTTTGGCCACACCTCCAGCGTCACCTACCAGCCACGTATCAGCTGCCATGCCGACATCGGCCCCAGTACGTCCTGTGCATGTACCGCTAACCTTCGAGACCGCAGTCAGCATCCTGTCCGACGGCGTGGGCGGTGCTGGCTTCGACGGACCTTTGGTTCTGGAACCACTTACAGCGGAAGAATGCAGCATCCTGATCCGGCTAGCTGCTCCGGACAACGATGCGGAGCGTGGCGAGATCACTTTCATTCCCTCGGTCGCTTTCACCAAGGAGGGGCATCAAGTCAATCAACGCCGCATAACATACTGGTCTGCCCCCTAGCTAGAACTTGTCCACCTTTGATGTAGTTTTTGGTGGGAGGGTCGCCGATGCCGCAGAAGATTTACAAGCCGGAAGAGATTATAGCGAAGTTGCGCCAGGTTGAGGTTTTGACCTCACAGGCACCTATTCACACCCAAGCCCCCGCGGGGCCCGGCACCCGGTCATGATACACTGACCGGGTAACCGGGCATCGTGAAGTTAAATTCGGCACCGCGGGGCACGTTCGCGTTCGCCCATAATCGTCCGCCGTGGGCTTCAATGATCGATTGGCAGATCGACAGCCCCAGCCCCAATCCGCCGGGCTTGGTCGTGTGGAAGGGCTCGAACAGGCGTTCGAGAACAACCGGTGCCAGCCCCGGCCCTGAATCCCTTACCGTAACGAATACGCTGTCCGGCTCGGCTCTCCCGGTGCTGATCAGCAACTCGCGTGGCCCCTCGCTGACGCTGCTCATCGCCTGGACAGCATTGATGATCAGGTTGAGGATCACCTGTTGCAGCTGAACACGATCGCCCTGAAGGATCGGCAAGTCATCCGCCAGTTGCGTCTGCACTGAGACGCCGTGCTTCACCACCTCGCCATGGAGCAGGGCGATAACCTCGAGAATCGCTTGGTTGATCTCCAGCGCCTCCTTGCGCGGCGGCGCCTTCTTGATGAGGCCACGAATTCGGCCGATGACCTCGCTGGCGCGACGGCCATCCTCGACGATACGACCGAGCCCCTGTCGCACCTTCTCCGGATCCGGCGGCCGCGCATCGAGCCAGCGCAGAGCCGCCTGCGCGCTCATGATCGTCGCGGCAATCGGCTGGCTGACTTCGTGGGCGATCGAGGCCGTGAGCTGGCCCATGGTGGCGACACGGTTCATGTGCGCCAGTTCCATCTGCGTCTCGCGATAGCGCCGTTCGCTCTCGCTCGTTTCCGCTTCCGCCCGCTTGCGCTCGGTCAGATCCAGCACGAAGGCGACACCGTCGTCGCTGTCTTCCTCGAACATCGCCACGCCGATCAGCACGGGCACGCGGCTGCCGTCCTTGCGGACGTACTCCTTCTCGTAAGGCTGCGCGCTCCCGGTCAACTTTACTTCCGCCACGGCTCGCGCATCATGGTCGCGCCATTCCGGCGGCGTCAGGTTCGTCCAGCAGAGACGACCGGAGATCAGATCCTCGCGGTCGTAGCTCACCATCTGGAGAAAAGCGTCATTGGCCTCGATAATCCGGCCATCGAGCGCGAAAATGAAAATCCCGATGATGTTGGCGTCGACCAAGCGCCGGATCTTCGCTTCACGTTCCGCGAGATCGCGGTACAGACGCGTATTCTCAAGCGCGCCGGCGGCCTGCGAGGCGAGCAGCTTCAACACCGCGATCCGGGATGGCGCGAAAACCCGGGGCGCCAAATTGTTCTCGAGGTAGAGTGCGCCGATGAGCTTGGCCTGGTTGAGCAATGGCAGACAGAGACTGGAACGGACGCCCCGCTGAAGGATGTGGCGATCGGCGGAAAAGGCATTTTCGGCGGCGGCATCGTCAAGGATCACGCCCTCCCGCGTGCGCAGGACGTAATGGAGGACCGACTCCGGCAGCGCGGCTCCTGCCACGGCCTCGTCGCACAAACGCACGATGACCGTATCTCCGCTGGTTGTGGCTTCCGCCTCGATCCATTGCTCCGCGCCGCGCACCAGGATCAACAGGCCGCGCTCCGCCCCCGCCTGCTCGATCGCGGTGCGCATGAGCGTGTCGAGCAGCTTTTCCAGGACGATCTCGCCTGAGACGGCCTGCGACACCTTCATCACGGTGCCGAGGTCGAGCTGCTCGACCGGCGCCCGGATCGTGCTCGTCGGAGCGGACGCTGGCTCTTCCTGCCTGAGGTGGGGATACATCTCGTCGAGTTGCCGCACCTTGCCCTCGGCGCCCCAACGCAGATAGCCGTAGCGGGCGTCCTGCAAATACACACGGGCAAACTTCTCGAAGCCACGTGCCGCGTAGAAGCGGGCGGCCAGTTCGTGGCCAAGCGCCTCATTATGAACGAAGCCGCTGGCGCGGGCTGAGCGGATGGCCAGCTCGTAGAGGCGCATCGCATCAAGGTCGCGGCCGTCGAGGCGCGCCATCTCGGCGCCAACCAGGGCGGCACGGTTTTCGAAATTGTCGGGGCAATTCGCCGCCCAGAGCTGGAGTTCCCGGTGGAGGGCGGCCACTGCGTCAATATGCTGCTGCCGATCGGCCGACGCCGCGTCGCAGGAGGCGGCGTGGGCCAGCGCGCTATAGAACTGATATTCGGCCTTTTCGAAGTAGGATGGCGATGTCCACAAAAGTTGTTGCGCCCGCGCGGCGGCCTCGATCGCTGACGCATAATCGCCGGCAAAGAAGCGTGCCTGCAGCTTGCGCACCCAGTACCAGCACTCGACAATGGCCAAATCCGGATTTTCTGAAAAATGGCGCTCGATCCGACGCTCATCAAACTGCGCATCGTCGAAGGAGCCGAATGTCGGCGTCAAGCCGCGCAGCGTCCGGATCAGGCCAATCTGGGTGGTGATAATGTCAATGACAAACCCGAACCGTGCCTTCTGCGCGAAGGCGAGGCCATGTTCGGCTTCGCGTTGCACCTCGACCAGCGGATCACCCGCGGCGAGCATGTTCGTGGTCAATTGGTTGCCGCAATAGGCGGCATAAGTGAGGTCGCCGATCTTGTTTGCCGCCTCGAACGCGCGGCGCACCAGATCGCGGCCAGCCCGGACATGTCTCGTCCAAGGCAGAACGATGTTGCCAAAGTGCATATAGACCCTGGCCTGGAAACGGGTCAGCCCGCGTCCTTCGACCAGGTCATAGCCGAGCCGACCGAAGCGGTATGCCTCCTGATAGTCGCCGAAGCGGGGGCCCGCGACAATGCCAAGGAATGCATAGGCGGCGCACGAAGCGTCGCAGTTGCCGCGTTCGAGGCTGAGATTGACCGCGCGGCACGTGACCAGGGCAAGCAGGTTCGCATCCGTTAACAAGGCCGGCACGATCAGCTTGGTCAGAACATCCATGGTGGCGAGAGGGGCGGGGTCGTTCATTAAGGGCAGCTCGATCAGCGCCTCGATCGTGCGGCTCCCGAGCTGCGACCAGATCCGCTCGTATTCGCGTCGCGCTTCTTCTTCCGTCGGATGCGGCGACCAGTCGATGCCCAAATGCCGGAGATAGTCGAGACCAACGGCAAAGGCACGGCTACTCCGATCGAGGGTCGTGTATAGATCGACGCGCAAGCACGCGACCGACGCGCGTTCGACAGTCGTGACCGCGCGGGCCGATAGCTCCGCCAGGCGCCGCTCCGCCTCCGCTAGCGCGCCAGTGAGGAACTCGCATTCGGCCCGGTCCAGTTCCAGCGCGAAGATGAGCTCGTGCCGGCGCTCCCAGCAATCCTCTGGTAACAGGGCCGCGCCGGCGACGAGATAGGTGAGCGCCGAGGCATAAGCGGTCGACAGCTTCGCGCGCTGGCCCGCGATCAGGTTGAACGCCGCCAGTTGCTCGCGTTCCTCCGGTGCGGTGATCAGCGCGGCGCCGCGGTTGAGTTGATTGACGATCTCGAAGATCGCCTCCTCCCGCTTCTCCGCTGGCGTGTGCGCCGCCAGCAGCCGGCCGATCCGTAAGTGCGCCGCGGCGCGCACGGCCGGGATCAGCGAATAGGCGGCTTCCTGAACCCGGTCATGGACGAACTTGTAGACGCCTTCCTCGTGCAGGATCAGCTCCTGCCGAACCGCCTCCCACAGATCCGCATGGACCGCCTGCTCTGATGTGCCGCGGATCAGGCAAAGTGTCGCGGCATCGGCGACATTGCCGAGGCATGCGAAGGCTGCAACGCCGTCTGGGTTTCCGTGGGCAGCCGGGTCAATTTGCCGACCATAAGGTCCACGACATTGTCGGTGTACCCTTTAGCGTGAATGCGTTTGAGATCCCACTCCAGTGTCGCCGCGTCATGGTCGAAGCTCAGCAAGCCCTCGTCGTCGAGCGCATGCAGGAACTGGATCGTGAAGAAGGGATTCCCGCCGGTCTTGTCGTGCACCAGCTGGGCCAGCGGTGCGGTTTCATCTGGCCCACAACGCAGCGCGTCCACGATCAACTGCCGCACGTCCGCACGGGCCAGCGGCGCCAGGCTGATCTCGTGCGAGCGGCCCCCGCTTGGTGGATGACCTCGAGCTTCCGCAAAAGCGGGTGGCCGGCCATGACCTCGTTGTCGCGGTAGGCGCCGATCAGCAGCAGGTGCCGTACCTCCGGCTGGGTCAGCAGATCCTCCACCAGATCGAGCGTCGCGGGATCGAGCCATTGCAAATCGTCAAGGAAGAGCGCCAAAGGATGCTCTGGCCGGGCAAAGACGCCGAGAAAGCGCCGGAACACAAGCTGGAAGCGGCTTTGTGCTTGCTCGGCGGCAGCTCCGGGACCGGCGGCGGTTCCCGGTGATCAGCTTCAATTCGGGGACCAGATCGACCATCAGCTTGGCGTTCGGGCCCAGCGCCTCGCGCAGGGCCTCGCGCCAGGCGGCCAACTCGGCTTCGCTCAGCCCAGCAGGGGCGGATCAGGCCCTGAAAGGCCTGTGCCAGCGTCGCATAGGGGATGTCGCGCTTGTACTGGTCGAACTTGCCGGAGGCGAAGAGCCCCCGCATTGGCACCAGCGCCTTGTGCAGCTCATTGACGACGGCGGACTTGCCGATGCCGGAATATCCCGAGACCAGCATCAACTCCGGCCCGCCGCTCTCGACGATGCGATTGAAGGCGGCGAGCAGGGCTCGACCTCGCGCTCTCGCCCGTACAGCTTCTCCGGGATCAGCAGCCGGTCTGACAAGTCTGCTCGCCAAGCGGGAACGACTCGATGCGGCCATGTGCTTCCCATCCGGACAGGCACCGCCGTAGATCGCGCTCAATGCCAGCGGCGGTCTGGTAGCGCTCCTCCGTGGTCTTGACGACGAGTTCATGACGATATCCAGACCCGGGCGGGAATCGTCCCCAACCGCTCGGCGGGCGGC
>CAWHDE010000012.1:0-12079 GCA_963827925.1 uncultured Pseudomonadota bacterium
GCTGGGGGTGTTCATCGCCCAGTTTGACCCCAATGCCTACGCACCGCAGATCATCGCGGCCGTGCAGCGGCCGCCGGCCGCCAGCTTAACATTGGCGGGCCGATCCGGCTGCAACTCTCCCTCACCCCCACCCTGGCGGCCAGCGATCTCAGCCTCGCTAACCCGGACGGCTTCACCGACCCATCCTTGCTGACACTGGACCAGGTGGAGGCGCACATCGCCCTGCTGCCGCTGTTGCGCCACCGGGTGGATATTCTGGATTTGAAGCTGGTTGGTCCGAAACTCTATCTGGAGCGCGACGCAGCCGGGCGGGCGGACTGGAATTTCAGGGGGAGCCAGCCGCAAGGCACCGCGAGCCCCGCTACCGCCCCTGCCCCAACGCCCGCCCGCACCCGGTCCGGCTACAAAATCGCCTTGGAAGCGGTGGAGCTGGATAACGGCCAGATCATTATCCGCAACCAAGCCTCCAACCAGCCCAACATTATCCAGCTCACCCGCCTCACCGGCCAGGCGGAGTCGCTCGCCGCCCCGCTGCATCTCTCCGGCAGTGCGGCCATCGGCAACACGCCGTTGACGCTGGACGGGGTGGTTGGCCCCGTCGCACGGCTGACCGGCACGGGCTCCGATCCCTGGCCGGTTGACCTCTCCTTCGGCTTCGCGGGCGCCAGCGCCAAGCTGCAAGGCCAGGTGGCCCGGCCGCAAAATGCGCGCGGCTATGATTTCACGCTATCGGCAACAATTCCCGCGTTGGACGCTGTGGGGGCAGCTTTGCCGCCAGATTGGCTGGACGGGCTGAAACTGCCGCCAATTCATAACCTCACCGCCACGGCCCGAATCGCCGACCAGGATTTGCCCCTGCCCGCGATCACCAATGTCTCGGTTAAAGCCGGTGCATCGGATCTTTCCAGCCTACGCCCCGGCCTGACCCTGGCGGCGATGGATCTTGAGCTGCCCGACTTGTCCAAGCCCGGCACACTGAGCGCCAACGGCACGTTGGGGCAGATGCCCTTCGCCATCCAGGCCAATGTCACGGCGCCCGACGCCTTCATTCCCCCCGCCCTGCTGCCCGCCAGCACCCCGCCCGCCAGCAGTTTCAACGAGAGCCTCAATGCCAGCCTTGGCAATGCAAGCCTTAGCCTGACCGGCGGCATCGCCACCCCGCGAACCTTAAGCGGCGCCGCCATGGCGCTGACGTTGAATATTCCCAACCTCTCGGCACTTTCCGCCGCCGCGGGCCAGCCGCTCCCGGCCTGGAAGAACATCACCGTGAAGACGACGCTGATCGACCCTGGCGGACAAGGGCTGGAGCAGGCCATCGGGCTCGACAGCCTGAGTGCGACGATGGACAATGCCAGCTTCGGCGGCGATGCCAGCCTGAACTTAAAGCCCGCCCCGAAGCTGGAGCTTGATCTCTCCATCGCCCAGGCGAATCTGGACGCGCTGCTGGCCGCCCTGCCCACCCCGCAGGCGCAAACCGCCGCCACCCAGCCCGTTGCCCCGGCAACACCCGCCCCGCCCCAGCCCGCGCAGGTGGTGCCGGATATCGCCCTGCCGGTGGACCTTCTGCGCCATGCCAGCGCGGATATTCTGCTGAAGGCCGACGCGCTTACATACAACAAAGCCACCTATACGGCGGTGCAGGGCCATGCGGTGCTGAATAACGGTGTGCTTACCGTCAACCCGCTCACCGGCCAGCTGCCAGGCGGTGCCGTCTCGGTGTCCGGCAGCATCGACGCCAGCGTCGAACCCTCCGCCGAGACTCTGAAACTCAACGCGCCCGCCTTGGCGCTTGGCCCCTTCCTGCATGCCTTCAACCTGCCGGACGTGGCGCAGGGCACGGTGCAGGCGCAACTGAACGCCAGCGCCAGTGGCGATGCCTTGCCAGCCATCGTGGGCTCAGTCACGGGCCAGCTCGGCCTCGCCAGCGTCAATGGCGTGGTGGACGGCGCTGTCGTCGGCAAACTGTTCGGAGGCGCGCTGCAATCCGTCGGCCTGCCGGCCAACCTCGCCGGGGCGCCGGGGCCGGTCTCTCTGCGCTGCGCCGCGCTGCGGCTGGACGCGAATAACGGCAGCGGCACGATCAAGGCTCTGGCCGTCGATTCCAGCCGGCTGCTGATGCAGGGTGGCGGCACGCTGAATTTCGCCACGGAGACGCTGGGGCTGGTGCTGAAGCCGCGGTTGAAAGTGGGCGGCACGAACGTGACCATCCCGATAGCCGTAGGCGGCAACCTTCCTGGCCCCCAGTTACAGCGTGGCGCCGCAATCCGCCGTTTCCGCTGCGGCTCAGGCAGCCACAGGGCTGGCAGACAGCCCGCTGCAACAGGCGCTGGGCGCCAACACGCTGCTCGGCGAAGTGGCGGGCGCACTCACTGGCGGCCAGGGCGATGTCTGCCCCGCCGCCCTCAGCCTAGCCCGCATGGGCCAGCCTGGCCCGGCACCGTCAGCGCGCGCCAGCAGCCAGTCCGCCCCCGCCAGTAGCAGCCAGCAACAGAGCGGCCCGCGCAACCTGCTGAACTCGCTGCTCGGCCAATGAAACGCTTCTGGTCCAACGCCACCCCGCTTCAAGATTCGGGGCTCTACACCGTCCAGCTCGACAAAAGGGCCGTGAAGATGCCGAGCGGCGCGCCCCTGGCGGTGCCCCACGCCGCACTGGCCAAAGCCATCGCCCAGGAATGGAACGGCGCCGGGGCGGAATTCTCACCGGATGATTTGCCCCTCACCCAGCTTGCCTGCACGGCGCAGGAGCGCGTGGCCCCGCACCGGGCGGAGATCATCACCCAGCTCGTCGGCTATGGGCTGAACGACCTGCTCTGCTACCGGGCCGACAGCCCGGAGCCACTGGTCTCCCGCCAGCATGCGGAATGGGACCCCTGGCTACGCTGGATGGAAGCCACCCACGGTATCGGCCTCATCACCACCATCGGCCTGATGCCTGTGAACCAGCTGCCGTGGACAGCAGGCAAGCTGGAGGCGCTGCTCATTACCCGCACGGAATACGAGCTGGCCGGGCTGGGGGTGCTCATCCCCGCTTTGGGCAGCTTCGTGCTCGGCATCGCCACCGCCGAGGCAGCGTTGGACCCCGAAACCGCCTGCGCCACCGCCGCCCTGGATGAGCTGTGGCAGGCCGGGCAATGGGGCGAGGATTCCGAGGATGCCTTCCGCCGGGCGAAGATCCTGGCCGATGTGGAGGCCGCCGCGCGCTTCATCCGGCTGACCGCCCCCACGAGCATCCCATGAGTGCGCTGCATCTAGTCATCCATGGCCGCGTCCAGGGTGTGGGCTACCGGGACTGGCTTGTGCATAAGGCCCGCGCCCTGGGCTTGGCGGGCTGGGTGCGCAACCTAGCGGACGGCACAGTGGAAGCCGTAATCGCCGGGCCTGACGAGGCGGTGCAAACCTGCCTCACCGTCTGCCAGGAGGGACCGCCTTTGGCCCTCGTGTCTAGAATTGAGCGCACCGCCTGCGAAACCCCCGCCAGTTCTGATTTCGTAAAAAAGACGACCGCCGCACGGCAAGGCTGATCGAATCAACTCGCCACCCTCCCGCTGGGTGTTTATAATCTTAAACGAACCGCAAAAGCGGCTAAATTTCACTCCATGGAGATGCGACCAGGATGAGCACGAACAGCGAAATGATGGCCCGTCGCGAGGCGGCCGTGCCGCGTGGCGTGGGCAATGCCCATGCCGTGTTCACCGCCAAGGCGGAGAATTCCGAGCTGTGGGATATCGAAGGCAAGCGCTACATCGATTTCGCGGGCGGAATCGCCGTGCTGAACACCGGCCATCGCCACCCGAAAGTGATCGCGGCGGTGCAGAAGCAGCTGGACGCCTTCACTCATACCTGTTTCCAGGTCACGCCCTATGACAACTATATCGAGCTGGCGGAGCGGCTGAACGCCATCGCCCCGATCGAGGGCCCGGCCAAGACCATCTTTTTCACCACCGGCGCCGAGGCGCTGGAAAACGCCGTGAAGATCGCCCGCGCCGCCACCGGCCGCCCCGGCGTGATCACCTTCGCCGGCGGCTATCATGGCCGCACCATGCTGACCATGGCGATGACCGGCAAGGTTCTGCCTTACAAGAAGAAATTCGCGCCGATGCCGGCCGAGATCTATCATGCGCCATTCCCGTACGCGGCCTTCGGCGTGACGGTCGAGGAATCGCTGAAATACATCAACATGCTGTTCCGCGCGGATATCGAGCCCTCACGCGTTGCCGCCATCACGCTGGAGCCCGTGCAGGGCGAGGGCGGGTTCATCCCGGCGCCTGAGGAACTGCTGGTGGGCCTGCGCAAGATCTGCGACGAACATGGCATCCTGCTCATTGTTGACGAGGTGCAGACCGGCTTTGCCCGCACCGGCAAGATGTTCGCCATCGAGCATTCCTCGGTGAAGCCGGACATCATGACCATCGCCAAGTCGCTGGCGGGCGGGTTCCCGCTCTCGGGCGTCATCGGCAAGGCCGAGATCATGGACGCGGCCGAGCCCGGCGGGCTGGGCGGCACCTATGCCGGTTCACCGCTCGGCTGCGCCGCCGCCCTGGCTGTGCTGGACGTGATCGAGGAGGAGAAACTCATCGAACGCGCGAACGTGATCGGCGCGCGGATGAAGGCGCGGCTGGAAACCATTTCCAAGCGCAATGACACATACCCGATCTCCGGCATCCGTGGTCCGGGCGCGATGATCGCCTTCGACGTGGTGAAGACCCGCGGCACCGACGAGCCGGACCCGGAGGCCACCAAGAAGATTCTGGCCACCGCCAAGGATAAGGGGCTGATCCTGCTCTCCTGCGGCGTGTTCGGCAACGCCATCCGCCTGCTGATGCCGCTCACCATCTCCGATGGGCTGCTGGAAGAGGGCATGGATCTTCTGGAAGCCTCTCTGGCCGTCTGAACATCTGGCCGGGCCCGGTTCGCCGGGCCCGGTTTTTCAGGATTGCGCCGCGATATGCGCCACGAAGCGCGCCCCCGCCGCGACCAGATCCTCCGCCACCTGCTCACCCAACGTGGCGCTGCCTTGCGGCCAGGCAGCCTTAATGGCCGGTTTGGGTACGGCGCTGAACTCCAGCGGCGCCTCGATTGTCAGCCCCTCGAAATCCAGCGCGCCAAAATCCTTCACCCGCAAGCCGAGCAGCGTCCCGCCCTCGACGGGCAGCTCGCCAGGCCGCACGCAATCTGGCCGCAACGCCATATTGAGGGACAGAAGCGGCTCCGCCCCATGGCCGAATTGCGCCCGCCGCCCCCCAGTTGCTTTTCCATCAGCTGCCGGGCGATCTTCCAGAGATAGAATGACGGAATAACTATGCCGTCGCGCCGCCGCAGCGCCAAAGTGACCTCATGCACCACAGGTACATTGCCGCCATGGGCATTGAGGATGACGATGCGGTTCAGCCCATGGCGGAGCAGCCCCTCCAGAAGATCCGTCAGCACCCGCCGGAAGGTTTCGGGCGCCAGCGCCAGCCCGCCGGGGCTGGAACCGAAATAATCCGCCACACCGAAAGGCAAAGCAGGCGCCACAAGGCAAGGCGTTCCCGCCCCGCCGCGCGATGCGCTCAGCCAACAGGTCGGCCAGGAAAAAATCCCCCATTGGCTGGTGCGGCCCGTGATCCTCATGGCTGCCCAGAGGCAGCAGAATCACCGGGCGACTGGGCAACATGGCTGCGAACTCCGGCGCGGTGAGGTCTTGCAGCCGGACAGAGGGGGAAGCGTTGGTCATGCGCTCCACTCTGCCAGTCTCGCTGGACAGATTCCAGGCACAGGGGTTAACTCGGCCCTATCGAACAGGGGGTTATGATGCCAAACCAGGAGTCGGGAGACACGATCGTTCCAGTGATCTTGTGCGGCGGATCGGGCACCAGGCTCTGGCCCGTCTCGCGCAAGAGCTTCCCCAAGCAATTCTGGCCGCTGATCTCCGAAACGCCGATGCTGGCCGAAACCGCCCTGCGCGCCGCCGGCCCAGGCTTCACCGCCCCTATCATTGTCGCCAATCAGGAACATCGCTTCGTCGTCGCCGAGCAATTGCGCGATGCGGGGCTCAAGGAACCACAGATTCTGTTGGAACCTGTGGGGCGCAACTCCGCCCCCGCTATCGCCGCGGCGGCGCTGCTGGCGGCCGAGAGCAATCCCGGCGCGGTACTCTGGATCATGGCCGCCGACGCCGCCATCCAGGACCTCCCTGCCCTGCACAACGCGCTGGCGCGTGCTACCGCCGCCGCGCGGGCAGGCTATATCGTCACCTTCGGCATGCACCCCACCGCGCCGGAAACGGGCTATGGCTATATCGCTGAGGGCGCGCAGCTGGAGGGTCTGCCCGGCGCCCACAAGCTGGAGCGCTTCATCGAAAAGCCGGACGCCGCCCGCGCCGCCGCCATGCTGGAAGAAGGCGGATATCTCTGGAATTCCGGCATGTTCGTATTCCGGGCGGACGTGCTGATTGAGGAAATGCAGGAGCTGGCGCCGGAGGTTCTGGCTGCCGCCCGCAACGCCGTGGCCGCGCGCAAGACGGATCTGGATTTCATCCGGCTGGATGAAGCCGCCTTCGCCTCGGCGCCCGATATCTCCATCGACTACGCCGTTGCCGAGAAAACGAAGAAGGCCGCCGTGGTGCCCGCCTCCATCGGCTGGTCGGATGTCGGCTCCTGGTCCGCCCTGGCGGAGATCGCCCCGCGCGACGCAGCCGGGAATTTCGTCCAGGGCGATGTGGTGCTGAACAATGCCGAGAATTGCTACGCCAGGTCGGATGGCATGCTCACCGCCCTGCTGGGGGTGAAGGACCTTGTGGTTGTCACCACCCAGGACGCGGTGCTGGTCGCGCATAAAAGCGAGGCGCAGAACGTCAAAAGCGTCGTGGACAGGCTGAAGGCGCAAAAACGTCCCGAGGCCGAGAACCATAACCGCACCTACCGGCCCTGGGGCTTCTATGAAAGCCTGATCCAGGACACACGCTTCCAGGTGAAGCGCATCGTCGTCTGGCCGGGGCGCCAGCTCTCACTGCAGAAGCATTTCCACCGCGCCGAGCATTGGGTGGTGGTGGCGGGCTCCGCCCTCGTTACCCGCGACGAGGATAAACTCCTCGTGCGCGAGAATGAGAGCGTCTATCTGCCGCTCGGCTGCGTCCACCGGCTCGACAATCCGGGCAAGATCCCGCTGACGCTGATAGAGGTGCAGTCCGGCGCCTATCTGGGCGAGGACGACATCGTCCGCCTGGAGGATAATTACGGACGAAACTAGCCTGCACGGCCTCGTCCGGTGTGCGCAGCGTAAGTGAGAGCGCATGCATGCCGGATGAAAACTCCCCGGCCAGCGCCTCGTTCACCGCACGCTGACGGGCCACGCGGGACTGCCCGGCGAAGGCGGCGGAGACCATCGCGACGCGGTAATGCGTCTCGCCCGCCGGCAGGCCATGACGTCCGGCATGGTTGGCGTGGCGGCGGCTTTCATCCTCGATTTCCAGCACGGAAGGCGCAAACGCTCCCTCCAGCGCGGCCCTGATCCGATCGACCCTACTCGTCATAAACGACTCATCATCATCTGTCCCGCGCCGCACGCATGGCGGCATAAAGCGTTATTGCCGCGCGGCGCATCAGCGCGCACATTAGGCGCATGATTTCTTCCGACGACAAGCCGCAGAGCAGGCGACGCGCCTATGCGCCAGACCCGGCGGCCTCCGGCCAGCCTTGCGACAGCCCCGGTTGCCCGCAGACGGGTGACTACCGCGCGCCCAAATCCCGTAATGCGCTGCGGGAGTTCCATTGGTTCTGCCTGGAGCATGTGCGCGCCTACAATGCGTCCTGGGACTTTTACAAGGATATGTCCGCTGACGAGATCGAGGCGGCGACCCGCGCGGACTCCTCCTGGCAGCGCCCCACCTGGCCGTTGGGTCAGAATGGCCGGGCCTCGCGCATGGACGAAAAGCTGGAGGCCGAGCTGCACGCCTTCGCCTTCGGCCAGCATAGCAAGAGGCCGCCTGCACCGGACACACCGGCTGAGCTGCGCGAGCCTTTGCAGGTTTTCGGCCTCTCCTGGCCGGTGACGCTGGAGGTGGTGAAAACCCGCTATAAGGAGCTGGCCAAGCGCCACCACCCTGACGCCAACCATGGCGACCGCCAGGCCGAAGAGACTTTGAAGATAATCAACCTTGCCTATGCGGCATTACGTGGCAAACTAACCTCGTCTCCACGCCCAGCAGCGCACGCAGCGGCCCCTTGAAACCCAGCCCGGGCAAGGACCAAAGCACCAAACCAGCGCGAACAATAGGAATGGACTGAATGAACGACGCCGTGACCACCGAACCCCGCCCCCTGCCGACCTCGACGATCGATCTGCCGGATATAACGGTGAAGGTGCGTGAGATCTTCGGCTTCGATTCGGACCTGGAGGTACCTGCCTATTCCGTCCGCACCGAGCATGTGCCGGAGGTCGATCCTACCTATAAGTTCGACCGTGAGACCACGCTCGCCATCCTTGCCGGCTTCGCCTTCAACCGCCGCGTAATGATCCAGGGCTATCACGGCACCGGCAAATCCACCCATATCGAGCAAGTGGCGGCAAGGCTGAACTGGCCCTGTATCCGCGTAAATCTGGACAGCCATATCAGCCGCATCGACCTCGTCGGCAAAGATGCGATCGTGCTGAAGGACGGCAAGCAGGTCACGGAATTCCGCGAAGGCATTCTCCCCTGGGCCCTGCAGCATGCCTGCGCGCTGGTGTTCGACGAGTACGATGCCGGACGGCCGGATGTGATGTTCGTCATCCAGCGCGTGCTGGAGGTTGAGGGCAAGCTGACCTTGCTGGACCAGAACCGCGTCATCCGCCCGCACCCGGCTTTCCGGCTCTTCGCCACCGCCAACACGGTGGGGCTGGGCGACACCACGGGCCTGTATCATGGCACCCAGCAGATCAATCAGGGCCAGATGGACCGCTGGAACATCGTCGCCACGCTGAATTATCTGCCGCATACGCAGGAAACCTCCATCGTGATGGCGAAGATGGGCTACGCCGCCAATGACGAGGCCGCCAAGAAGCGCGTGGGCGCCATGGTGGCGCTGGCGGATCTGACCCGCGCCGGGTTCATCGCGGGCGATCTCTCCACCGTCATGTCGCCGCGCACCGTCATCACCTGGGCGGAGAATACGCGCATTTTCGGCGATATCGGCTTTGCCTTCCGCCTCACCTTCCTGAACAAATGCGACGAAGCGGAGCGCCAAACCGTGGCCGAGTACTACCAGCGCTGCTTCAACGAAGAGATCCCGACCGGCCTGCGCAAGAGCGCCTGACGCGCCATGAGCGGCAAACAGGACCAGGGCAAGGCTGAGGATTTCAAACGCGCAACGGCCAGCACGCTGCGCGCCATGGCCCACACGGCGGATGTGCAGGTGGCCTATCAGCCTGGCCCCTCGGGCTTGGCGGGCAAGCGCGCCCGCCTGCCCGCCCCGTCCCGCGCGCTTGCCGCGCCGGAAGTGGTAAAGCTGCGCGGCGCGGCGGATGCCATCGCCCTGCGGCTGCGCCACCATGATGACGGCATGCACAATGCCCGCGCCCCGCAAGCGCGCGAGGCGAAAGAGGCGTACGACGCGCTGGAACAGGCGCGGGTAGAGATCGTCGGCTCCGAATATATGGCCGGTGTCGCCGCCAATCTGCGCAACCGGCTGGGTGAGGAATGCACGCAAGCGGGACTCGAGCATCTGACAGCGCGCGACCAGATGCCGCTTTCCACCGCGCTCTCTCTGCTGGCGCGCGAGCGGATGGACCCGGCCTCGGTGCCGGACGCCGCCAAACCCGCGCTCGACCTCTGGCGCGGCACTTTGGGCCAGGATGCCGAGACGGCGCTGAACGATCTTGCCTCCGCGCGGCGAAAACCAGGCCAATTTCATCACCGCCGCGCGGAAACTGCTGGCGGCCGTGGACCTTGCCGAGGGCGAAGCCGAGCCCAGCGAGGATGAGGAGTCCGACCAGGAGTCCGAAAGCGGAGAACAGACGTCGCAGCAGGACAACTCCCAGGACAGCCAGGGCGAGGCTCAGCAGCAGGAAGCGCCGATGCTGGCCACGCAGCCTGAAATGGCCGAGGCCGAGGGCGAAGGCGAGCCTGGCGAGGATGACGACAATGCCGAGGACAGCTCCGCCGATGAAGGCGAAGCCCCAGCCGGACCGCAGCAGCGCCGCAACCCGCCCCCCGGTAACGACAGCACCACCTACCGCGCCTTCACCCGCGCCCATGACGAAGAGATTGAGGCCGAGGCGCTGTGCGACCCTGAGGAGCTGACCCGGCTGCGCATGCAGCTCGACCAGCAATTGCAGCATTTGCAGGCGCTCGTCTCCAAGCTCGCCAATCGCTTGCAGCGCCGCCTGCTGGCGCAGCAGACGCGCGCCTGGGAGTTCGACCTGGAAGAAGGCATGCTGGATCCGGCCCGGCTTTCGCGCGTCATTGCCGATCCGCTGCTGGCGCTGACCTATAAGCGTGAGCGCGACACGGATTTCCGCGACACGGTGGTGACACTGCTGATCGATAATTCCGGCTCGATGCGCGGCCGCCCGATCACCGTGGCGGCGATGTGCGGGGATATTCTGGCCCGCACGCTGGAGCGCTGCGCGGTAAAGGTGGAGGTTCTGGGCTTCACCACCCGCGCCTGGAAGGGCGGGCAGAGCCGCGAGGCCTGGGTGCAGGCGGGCAAACCCGCGCATCCCGGGCGGCTGAACGATCTGCGCCACATCATCTACAAGGCCGCCGACACACCTTGGCGCCGCTCGCGCAAGAATCTCGGGCTGATGCTGCGTGAGGGCCTGCTGAAGGAGAATATCGACGGCGAGGCGCTGCTCTGGGCCTATCGCCGCCTGCTGGCGCGGCCGGAGCACCGGCGCATCCTGATGGTGATCTCCGACGGCGCGCCGGTGGATGATTCGACCCTTTCGGTGAATGCCGGGAATTATCTGGAGCGGCATCTGCGCGATGTGATCAAGGAGATCGAAGCCCGTGACGCGGTGGAGCTGATCGCCATCGGCATCGGGCATGACGTGACACGCTATTACCGCCGCGCCGTGACGATCGTGGATGCCGAGGAGCTGGGCGGCACGATGATGCGCAAGCTGACCGAGCTGTTCGACGAGGATGCCGCCGCCGCCTGGTCGCGCTTCGCGGGCCAGCAGGCAACGATGATCGCGTAAGGTAAGTTTTAAAAGTTTTTGGTGCAGCTTTTTTCAAAAAGCTCAAAGACGCGGCCTCACAAAAAAGGCCGCACCCCAAAAACATCTAACCTTTACTTCAGGCTAAAACAATCTCGCGCCGTTGGGCACTTTCTGGTCGGGGGCAAACAGCACCACCTCGCCCTCTTCATCAGGAAAGCCCAGCGTCAGCACCTCGGACATGAACTTGCCGATCTGGCGCGGCGGAAAATTCACCACCGCCGCCACCTGCCGCCCCACCAGCTCCTCCAGCGAGTAATGCTTGGTGATCTGCGCGCTGGAGCGTTTCACCCCGATACCCGGCCCGAAATCGATGCTTAGCTTGTAGGCGGGTTTGCGCGCCTCCGGGTACGGCTCCGCCGCGACCACCGTGCCAATGCGGATATCCACCGCCAGGAACTGGTTGAAATCGATCTGCGCCGCCGCCGGCGCGTCATGCGGATGGGTGAGATGCATGGGCAAAGCCTAACACGCACGCGCTCTCCCGCAAGCGACCTCAGTGCGGCACAAACCGCACATGGAATTGCACGATTGAGGGAATCGCCACGCCGCCGCGCATGGCGGGCTGGTAGCGCCAGCCCATCGCCGCCGCGCGCACGCTTTCATCCAGATCCGCATAGCCGCTGCTTTGGGTCAGCACGAAA
The DNA here is from genome assembly GCA_963827925.1 of uncultured Pseudomonadota bacterium. Classification (GTDB taxonomy): domain Bacteria; phylum Pseudomonadota; class Alphaproteobacteria; order Acetobacterales; family Acetobacteraceae; genus Acidocella. The sequence goes on from CAWHDE010000012.1 coordinate 11,820, forward strand.
TTCCGCACCCGCCCATCGGTGGAAAGATAGAGCTTGAAGCGTACCACCCCCTGCTCGCCCGCCTCGATCGCCGATTGCGGGTAATCCGGCGCCTGATTATCCGCGAAGGGCACCGCCGGGTGCGTGACCGCCACGGTCACGGACGCCATCTTCTCCGCTTTGATCTTGGCCCCCCTCGCCGCCTGTACGGCGGGCTTTGGGGCGGGCGGGTTTTGCGGCGCAGGCGGGGCGGGCGGCGGCGGTGGCGGAAGCTCCGCCAC
>CAWHDE010000013.1:0-11324 GCA_963827925.1 uncultured Pseudomonadota bacterium
CCAGAACCTGGATGCAGCAAGTTCCGCCGCCTGAGGCGTAATTTCCTGTTCTGATTTGACATAGATCTTGGCGGCCTGCTGTTTGGCGGGCTAGCCCGATGCTATGAGTGAACGGATAGACCCGCGCCTGATGCGTGAAGGGCGGCGTGCCAGGGGTGCGCTTTATGGCAGCATTGCCCTGGGGCTTGTGTCCGCCTGGGTGGTCATCGGCCAGTCCGTGCTGTTGGCCAGGCTGGTCAATTCCATCTCGTTTCGTCACATCACGCTGGGGCCTCTCACACCCTGGATTGCCGCCCTGGCCGTGCTGTTCCTCATCCGTGCCGGGCTCACTTATGCGTCTGAGGTTCTGGCCAGCCGGGCCTGCCTCTCCATCAAAACGGGCTTACGCGCGGCCATGCTGGCGAAGCTTTTCGCCCGTGGTCCGGCTGGTGAGGCTGCCAGTGCCGAAGCCGCCACCACGATGCTGGACGGGGTGGAAGCGCTGGAGCCTTATTTCTCCCGCTACCTGCCGCAAATGGCGCTTTGCATGGCAGTGCCGCTGGCCATATTGGCGCTTGTGTTTCCGCTGGACTGGATAAGCGGCATCGTGCTGCTCGTCGCCGGACCGTTAATCCCGCTATTCATGGTGTTTGTCGGCTACCGGGCGGAGGCGACCAACCAGCGCCAATGGGAGAAGCTGCTGCAGCTCGGCACGCATTTTCTCGACGTGCTGCAGGGGCTCACCACGCTGAAACTCTTTGGCCGCGCGCGCGATGAAATCGGCATTATCGCCCGCATCTCGGATGATTACCGCCGCACCACCATGGAGGGGCTGCGCATCGCCTTTCTCACCAGTGCGGTGCTGGAGTTTTTCGCCTCGCTCGCCATCGCGCTGGTGGCGGTTTTGTTTGGCGCCAGGCTCATCCACGGGCATTTCAATTTCTACCCGGCCTTTCTGGTGCTGCTGCTTGCGCCCGAATATTTCGTGCCGCTGCGCGGGCTTTCCGTGCATTACCATGCGCGCATGAGCGCGATTGCCAGCGCGAAACAGATTTTTGCGATGCTGGACGCACCCGCGCCAGCACGCGGCACCGCCGCCCTGGCGCCCGCCGAAACCATCGAGATCACTTGCGAAAATCTCGGCTTTTCCTATGCCGGGCGGGCGGTGCTGGAGAATTTCAGCGCGCATTTCCCGGTGGGCAAAACCACCGCCATCGTCGGCGCCTCCGGTGCGGGCAAAACCACGCTCTCGCGTCTGCTGCTGGGGTTTCTGGCGCCCACCACCGGGCGCATTCTGGTGAACGGGCAAGACCTCGCCGAGATTGCGCCGGAAAGCTGGTGGGAGGCGATGGCCTGGGTGCCGCAAAATCCACGCCTGTTCCATGGCAGCATCGCAGATAATCTTACCCTCGGCAGCCCGGAAGCGGATTACGCCGCCCTGCGCGGCGGCGCCGCGCGTGCCCATGCCTACAACTTCATCAAGGCCCTGCCGGATGAATTTAACGCTGATGTCGGAGAAGAGGGCTCAAAACTCTCCGGCGGGGAGATCCAGCGCGTCGCCCTCGCCCGCGCCTATGTGCGGGACGCGAAATTGCTGATCCTGGACGAGGCCACAGCCAGCCTCGATGCCGAGACCGAAGCCGCCATCCTGGATACGATGGCCATCACGAGCACCGGCTGCACCACCATCGTCATCGCCCACCGGCTGGCCGTGGCGGAGCGCGCGGACCAGATTCTGGTGCTGGAGGATGGGCGGCTGGTGCAAACCGGCACGCATGCGGGCTTGATGTCCCGGCCCGGCCCATACCGGAACATGGTGCAAACACGGAAGGTGGCCGCCAATGTCTGACATCTGGCGCCTTATCCGCCTGCTCTCCCCCAGATGCGGCTGGATGCTGGCGGGGCTGGGGCTGGCCGTTGTCACATTGCTGGCCAATTTCGGGCTGCTGGCGCTCTCCGGCTGGTTTCTGGCCGCTACGGCGCTCGCCGGGCTGGCGGGCTTCGCGGCGCAGAACGCCTTTAATTTCTTCACCCCCTCGGCGATGGTGCGGTTTTTCGCCACGCTGCGTGTCGGCTCGCGGTACGCAGAGCGGCTGGTGACGCATGAGGCGACCTTCCGGCTGCTGCCGGATCTGCGGGGGTGGTTCTACACGCGGCTGGAGCCCCTGGCCCCGGCGGTGCTGCAAAACCAGCGCGCGGCGGACCTGCTGAACCGCATCGTCACGGATATCGACACGCTGAACCTGTTCTATCTGCGGGTCTTCGTGCCGGTGCTCACCGCCATTGCCGCCGGACTGATCATGGCGGCGTTCTTCGCCTTCTTTTCCTGGCCGGCTGCTTTGGCGCTGCTGGCGGGCTTGGCGCTGAACGGCATGCTGGCCCCGGTGCTCACCAGCCGCCAGGGCGCGAAGCCGGGCGCTGACATCAACCGCCTCACCGCCGCCTTGCGCACCGAATATGTCGAGGCGCTGCAGGGCATGGGCGAGCTGCTGGTGTTCGGCGCCGCCGGGTCCATGCAAGCCCGCGCGGCGGTACTGAATGAGGAGCTGGCCACCGCCCAGGCGCGAATGGGCCGGGTTTCCGGGCTGGGCTTCGCGCTCTCGGGCCTTGCCGCCAATGCCACGCTGCTGGTGGTTCTGGTGGCAGGTGCACGGCGCTTCGAGGCAGGTGGAATCAGCGCCGCGCAGGTGCCGATGCTGGTGCTGGGCGCCATGGCGGCGTTCGAGGCCACAGCGCCTTTGCCCGCCGCGCTGCAATATCTCGGGCAGATTAAAGCCGCCGCGCGGCGGATTTTTGCTCTGGCGGACCAACAGCCGCCCGTCCCCGCCCCAACCCTGCCCGCCCCGGCGCCGCAAGGCTATGGGCTGGCACTGCGGGACATCTCGCTGCGCTACGCGCCGGATGCGCCGCTGGTGCTGGACGGTTTCAGCCTCATTGTGCGGGAAGGCCAGCATATCGGCCTCATCGGCCCGTCAGGCTCCGGCAAGACCACGCTGATCAACCTGCTGCTGCGCTTTCATGAATTTGAGGGCGGAGAGGCGCGCTTCGGCGGGTATGATCTGCGCGACTATGCCAGCGCGGACATGGCGCGGCACGTCACGGTCATCTCCCAGCGCAGCCATCTGTTCCACACCTCCATCCGGGATAATCTGCTGCTCGCCAACGGCAAGGCGGATGAGGCCGCCCTCTGGCACGCGCTGGAGGTGGCGCAATTGGCGGATTTCGTCCGCTCCCTGCCGCGCGGGCTGGATAGTTTCGTGGGTGAAGGCGGCTCCAAACTCTCCGGTGGGCAGGCGAGGCGCGTGGCCCTGGCGCGCGCGGTGCTGAAACCCGCCCCCTGGCTGATTCTGGATGAGCCGACCGAAGGGCTGGATGCGGAAACGGAACGCGCCTTCCTGGCCGATCTCAGGCCCATATTGGCTGGGCGCACAGTGCTCTACATCACCCACCGCCCCGCCGGGCTGGCGTTGATGGACGAGGTTTACGCCCTGCAAGCTGGCAAGGCCATCCGCGCCGGATAGGAAGCCCAAATACCGGAGCATGGATTATCTTGGCTTCCGGGCTTCATGATTTGATAGAGATCAAGCCATTGCTTGGCCGTTGCTCCTATACCCGTGCTGTTTGGTAAAGGCTTCCATTAACTGGAGAGAGCGGTCATGCCGTTAATCGATCCGAGTGTCGTTGACCTGTCGCGTCTACAATTCGCGTTGACAGCACTCTATCACTTCATATTCGTGCCGTTGACTCTCGGCATGACCTTCCTGCTTGCGGCGATGGAGACGGTGTATGTCATCACCGGCAAGCAGATCTACAAAGACATGACCCAGTTCTGGGGCAAGCTCTTTGCAATCAATTTCGCCATCGGCGTGGCCACGGGCCTGACCATGGAATTCGAGTTCGGCACCAACTGGTCCATGTACTCGCATTTCGTGGGCGATGTGTTCGGCACCCCGCTGGCGATCGAAGGGCTGATGGCCTTCTTCATGGAATCCACCTTCATCGGGCTGATGTTCTTCGGCTGGGATCGGCTTTCAAAACCGGGCCATCTGGCGGTGACATATCTCACCGCGCTCGGCTCCAACCTCTCGGCCTTGTGGATTCTGGTCGCCAACGGTTTCATGCAGAACCCGCAAGGCGCCTCCTTCAACCCTGACACGATGCGCATGGAGTTCAACTCCTTCCTGAACCTCGTGTTCAGCGAGGATGCGCAGGCGAAATTCGTCCATACCTCCATCGCCGGTTTCGTCACCGGCGCGCTGTTCGTGATGGGTATTTCCGCTTTCTACATTCTGCGTAAGCAACATCGCGAATTCGCGGCGCGCTCCTTCCGCATGGCGGCTTTGTTCGGTGTCATCTCCTCGCTGGCGGTCGTTACTCTGGGTGACGCGTTGGGGCGGCTGGATTATCTGGTGCAGCCCACCAAGATCGCGGCCATCGAAGGGCTGTGGCAGGACAGCAATGCCAACAGCTCCGCCGGCGCCGCACCCTGGCTGATCTTCGCCCTGCCGGACCAGCAGAACCAGACCAACCGTCTCGAAATCGGCGTTCCCTATGTGCTGGACCCGCTGGTCGCGCATTCGTTCGACACGCCGATCCCCGGTCTGGTCACGCTTGAGAAACAGGTTGGCCCACGCATCGAGAATGGCATCAAGGCGTTGAACGCCCTGCAGGCCTACGGCAAGGATCATGACGCCGCCGCGCTCGCCGCCTTCAAAGCGAATGAGAGCGACATGGGCTATGGTTTCCTGGCGCAGCGCTACGCGCCCAACCAGGATCTGAACCTGATCACCCCGGCCAACCAGGACGCGGTGGTGGCCCAGGCGGAGAAGGACACCATCCCCAACGTGTTTGTCACCTTCTGGTCCTTCCGCATCATGATGGCGCTGGGCTTCTTCTTCGTGGCTCTGTTCGCCTTCGCGGCCTATTTCAGCCTGAAGAACCAGCTTGAGCGGAACCCGCTGCTGCTGAAGCTCTGCATGTGGTCCATTCCGCTGCCGGTTCTGGCCTGCGAGTTCGGATGGATCACCGCCGAGGCCGGGCGCCAGCCCTGGTCGGTCTATGGCTATCTGCCGACGTTCCAGGCCGCCTCCAGCCATAGCGTGGGCTATATGGTGTTCTCGCTCATCGGCTTCGCGCTGCTCTACAGCGCCTTCATCGCCGCCGAGTTGTACCTGATGTTCAAATTCGCCCGCCTTGGCCCGCAGCCGCATCATGCGGCGGTGCCCGAGGCAACCCCGGCGCCGATGTTCGCCGCCCCGGCCGAGTGAAAGGAGCCATGTGATATGGAAATCTATGTTGCCCTGAAAGTGATCTGGGCGGTGCTGCTGGGGGTGCTGCTCTCAGGCCTCGCCGTGATGGTGGGTATGGACATGGGCGTGGGCAGCTTGCTGCGCTTCGTCGGCAAGAATGATGTTGAACGCCGCACGACGCTGAACATCATCGGCCCGCATTGGGATGGGAACCAGGTCTGGTTCATCCTGGGCGGCGGCGCCATCTTCGCTGCCTTCCCCACGCTCTATGCCACCTCCTTCTCGGTGTTCTACGTGGTGATGATCCTGCTGCTGTTCAGCATGATCATGCGCCCGGTGGCATTCGAGTACCGCTCGAAAGTGGATACGAAGACATGGCGCGACACGTGGGACTGGGCCTTCCTGATCTCCGGTGCCCTGCCGATGATCGTGTACGGCGCCGCCTTCGGCAATGTGATGCAGGGTGTCGGCTACCATTATGGCTGGGACGGACAGTATTACCAGGATGAGTCATTCATCTTCTATCTGCTCAACCCCTTCGCCATCCTGTGCGGCGTGATGTCCCTGGCGCTATCCATCCAACAGGGCGGCACAATGCTGATGCTGCGCGGCGAGGAGCCGATTTATGGCCGGGCCCGCAAGGCGGCCATTGGCGGCGGCATCGCCGGTGCTGTGCTGTTCATCATCGGCGGGTTCTGGGTTGCCCATATCACGGGCTACGCCTTCACCGGCCCGGTAGATCCGAACGCGGCCGCCACGCCGCTGACGGGCCAGACCGTGGCCCCCGTGGTCGGCGCCTGGCTGCATAATTACGGCACTTATCCCATCCTGTGGGTGCTGCCGCTGCTGGGGCTGGTTGGCATGCTGGGTGCCGCGCTGATGAACACCGCGCGCAGGCCGGTACTGGCCTGGTGGCTGGGCGCAATCGGCTGGATCGGCGCGATCTTCACGACCGGGGCCAGCATGTTCCCGTTCCTGATGCCCTCCTCCACCGCCCCGAGCCAGAGCCTCACTGTGTGGAACGCCACCGGCAGCGCCTATAATCTCGGCTGGATGCTGTTCTTCGCCCTGGTCTTCACCCCGATCATCATCTGCTACACCTCCTGGGCGTTCTATGTGATGCGCGGCAAGGTGAAGGCCGAGCACGTGGCCCATGACGAGCACAGCTATTAAGGAGCAAAACAATGGGTAAGTTTTTCACCTTCGTTGGCTTGGCCGTGGTGCTTGCTTTGGCGCTGCTGCTGGCCGTGGTGGCCGGTGATTACGGCCCCTGGTACTTCGCCTGGATGGTCGGCACGGTGATGATCGTGCTGATCGCGGGCGCGGGCGCTGTGTTGTTCGACGCCCAGAATGAAAAAGGGAAAGGAGAAATCTGATGCCGGCCGATCTGGAAAGTCTGATCGTCTTCATTCCCTTCGTTTATCTTGGGCTCGTCTACGCCGCTTATCTCTATACAAAAAAGAGGTTCCCTTAAGCGCCGCCTTAAAGCTTTTTGGACTTCCCGCGCCGCGTTGGAGTTGTCTACCCTCCGGCGCGGTTGCGTTTTTTAGTGATGTTCATTTCGGGTTTCGGATTTCGGCCCAAGCCGGGCATAGGCGGGCCCGGGCGGTGATCTCAGGCCTCGTGTACCACCCTTGTTCCTAACAGGAAAAGCTTGATCATAAGGAAAAGGACCCGCTGTACAATTTTTAATTGTCAATGTATCATTAAGTTTCTAATATAAGTTTAGAAAAAATCGCCACCGAGCCTTCCCCGGTGGTCATCCAAGGATGACCGGAGAAAAGGGCGCGCCTCGTTAAAGAACGGCAACGTTAAGCCACCGCATTCATGGAAACGGTTTTCGTTCATCCTAGGTTTTCGGGGGGATCTTTAAAGCCTCGAGAGTTGGCGTCTCGAATAATGCGGCAAGAAAATATGGACCGTCACAACTCAGAGGAACAGAAATGGCAAAGCTAGTGTTCTGACTCCAACGCCTGTTTCCCTCGGCGGACCTTAGCGAGGATATCGGTAGCCTTGGCGTTCCAAACGAACGGCTTGGGGTGGTTGTTGTGCTCGGCGAGGTAATAGTGGATGGCGATTTCCAGGTCTGTAACGCTCTTGAAGACGCCGCGGCGGATCCGCTTGCGGGTGATCTCGGCGAAGAAGCGTTCGACGAGATTGAGCCACGACGACGAGGTGGGCGTGAAATGCAAACGGAACCGAGGATGCAGCGCCAGCCACTTCTTGACCTCCGGGTGTTTGTGGGTGGCGTAGTTGTCCACGATTATGTGCAGATCAAGGTCTTTCGGCGTCCGCTCGTCGATGACGCTCAGAAACCGGATGAACTCCTGGTGCCGACGCCGCTTCACGCAATGGCCGATAACCGTGCCATCGAGCACGTTGAGCGCCGCGAACAGCGTGGTCGTGCCATGCCGCTTGTAGTCGTGGGTCATCGTGCCCGCGCGGCCTTTCTTCAGCGGCAGCCCTGGCTGGGTGCGGTCGAGCGCCTGGATCTGGCTCTTCTCATCCACCGACAGCACGAGTGCTTTGTCCGGTGGGTCCAGATATAGGCCGACAATATCAACAAGCTTTTCCTCGAAGGCCGGATCATTGGACAGCTTGAAGGTGCGTACCTGATGCGGCTTCAGCCCATGCGCCTGCCAGATCTTCTGCACGGAACTAACGGCGATACCGACCGCCTTGGCCATCGCCCGCGCCGTCCAGTGGGTCGCTGCCGGCGGCTTCTCTGTCGTCGTCTTGGTCACCACCTGACGAATGACCGACGCCGCCAGCGGCTTCTTGCCAGGCGGGCGCGTCTTATCACGCAACAGGCCATCTACGCCCTCAGCGGCAAACCGGGCCTGCCAGCGCCACACCGTCGGCTTGGACCGCCCGGTTCGGCGCATGATTTCCACCGTCCCCACACCATCTGCGCTCAACAGCGCAATTTGCGCCCGCCACACATGCTTCTGCGGCGTCATGCGAGCTGACACCAGTTTCTCGAGCCGTACCCGATCTTCAGGCGAAAGCTGGATCTCTACGTCGGTCCTCATGAGGACCAACTCCCACATCTCACCGAGTTAGGGAATCATCCGTCTCGGTCAGAACACTAGAGCAGCCTGAGGCCGATGAAATCGGCAAAGCGCCCAACGTTGAAGGGCTGAAGGAGCCGAACGCTCAAAAAAAGGGGACAACGAATGCGGATTCTGGTGTTGAAACCAACGTGATCCGCGACGCCGCCCAGAGGATGGCCACGCAGAGCGCGGAAGTGATCCGCTTTGGCATTCATGCGGTGACTGACGTACAGGCGCCGCTCATCGAGGCCGGCGAAAAACACAGCCGCCGTCTTGTGGACCACATATCCCACGCCACCGACCTGTACTACGATGCGGCGCAGCAAACCTCTCCCAACCTGCAGGCGCTGGTTGAGTCCTATTACGCGTTTTTGCGTGTGATGCAGAAGAATCAGAACGCGAGTTTCGTTATGCTTAGGAGCTCAATGGATGGGCTATATCGCAGGCGGGAGAATCTGTCCCAGATCAATTCGCCTAAGGAGCTCGCTAAAATCCAAAGTGACATCTACCTCGACACCCTGAACACGCTGTTCAATGGCTACACCACTCTGTGGCAGAATATGGCGCAACTCACGCAAGACACGCTGAAACCGCTGAAGGCCCCGCCGCGCCAATAGGCGAAAAGCCCACGCGGCTTATCGTTCGGTTAACTTGGCGTGGTCCTCGCTCAGCGCCCGCATTGCCGCGGGAGCCCCCTGCAGAAACTGGATGATCGAGGCCCTGATGACAGGGCCGAGATCGTCTGGTGTTTTCATGCCGTAAACCCAGCGGCGGATGGCGAGGTAGAACAGCTCACCATGCAGGCCCCAGGCAACCTCCAACTCCTCCGGCGAAAGCGGGCTTTGGCCGGCGCCGGTAAACCGGCCATGCCGCGCAGCTCCGCCGCCAGCGGCTCAACGATTTTCGTCTGAATAAGGTCAAGATAGCGCTGGCTGATGCCGACACCTTTCAGGCCCGCGAAGACAAAGATCCGCACCCAGTCATAGCGAAAGATCGAAGACAGATAAGCGCTGTAGAAGTCGGTTAACCGTTGTTCCAGAGGATGCGCAGGGTCGCGCAGCAGCGCCTCCCATTCCGGCTGCCAGCGGCTGAGATAAACCTCTTTGTAAACGCGCTCGATCAACGCCTCCTTGGTCGGGAAATAGCGGAACAGATTCTGGTGCGTGATGCCCAGGCGCTTCGCAAGCTCGCGCAGGCCGCCGTCAAAGCCAACCTCGGCGAAGAAAGCGACGGCGCCGTCCACAATCTCCCGCTCACGGTCCTCAGGCTCAAGTCTCCTGCGTTTTGCCACAGGCGTGGCCGCGCTGGCAGACGCCGTTTTGGCCCGGCTTTTCTTTCCCGTTTTCGCTGTCACTTCCTTCATGGCAAGCCGGCGCCTCATCGTCCTGTGCCAAGCAGGATACGCAGACTAATGACCGATTGGCAATTAAGATTGACGATCCAGGCCTGCGCCCTACACTAATGACCGGAAGGTAATCAGTGTCGCGCGCGCCACCCCGTGTCATGGGCACATTCGCGCAAACCACGAATGCCGTCCGGTCATCACACAAACTGGAACAGGAATTTGTCATGAGTGCCACGCCAGCCTCCGCCGGCGATCGCTTCATTAAGGAGGCGGCTTTTGAGGTCTTCGCCGGGGCAAAGGCGCCATGACCGGCCCGGCGAACGAAACACGGGGCGCGGAGATGGATAATCCTGGATTGCGCCTAACCGCTCTGGCGCGAATCCCGATACCGATTTTCGGCATCGGGATGGGCGTGCTCGGTCTGGGTCTTTGCTGGCGCTATGCCGGTGAGTTGTTTCACCTCTCGCCGCTCATCGGCAACATGATCCTCATCGCCGGCACAATATTGTGGGCCTGCGCGACCTGCGTGCAAGTGGCGCGGCTGGCTGTGGCGCTATCCTCCGTACGCGAAGATCTGGCGCACTCGATCAGAGGCCCGCTGGCGGCGCAGAAGATCATCGTCCTCCTCCTCCTCGCCGAGGCAGCCCACCCCAGCTTCCCGAAACTAGCTTATGGTTTACTGCTGGTGGGCACGGTTCTCGCCGTCATTGCGACGCTTTGGGTGCTCACGCGCTTCCAGGCCGCGCAACATGACCGGGTTTTGGCGCCAAGCTGGCTCGTTGCGCCGATCGCCTTGCCGTTCTCGTCTATCCTATACGGCGTAGACGGCGACCGGATCGCCGCTTCCATGAGCCTTGGCACGGGCGCGCTGGTGATCGCGACATTGCTGCCCAGAGTCCTGGTTGGCATCTCAACCATAACCGCGGCACCGGCACCAATACGGCCCCTTGTCATGATCGCCGTGGCGCCATTGGCGTTGATCTTCATCGCCTACGTACAACTCGCCGGTGTTGATGAGGTCGCATACGGGCTATTCGGCGCCACCATGTTCGTGGTCTGCCTTGCTCTCACCACCTTGCCGCACTGGTGGCGCGCACCCTTTGGGTTGCCTTGGTGGGCCTGCGGCATGCCGCCAGCCGCCGTGGTGCTCGCTGTCATAGAGCTTGCCGAGAAAGTGCAAACCCCCGCCACCTTTGCGGCCGCCGCGGCCTCTCTCGGCATAATCACCGTTATAATGGCAATCCTCTTAATTCGTACGATCAGGGCCTTGCTCAACGGCCGGTTATTTCCACCGGCGTAAATACGGGGCCAAACCGCTTTTACATCCATTCTCAAGCAGACGCACTCCCCCGTAATGGGGGTGGGCCGAACCAGGCCGGACGCCATCCTGTCAGTCCGGACTCGGAGAAATCGTCATGGCCGGACAAGATCGGAAACCAGAACCTCGGATTCGGCGTGCTGCTGGTCTGCGACAAGCTACAGGAGCCGACCGCCCTGGCCGCGCCGCGCGGGCGTGCTGGAATTGAAACCCACGAGGTGGGCGCACCACCTCGCTCAGCGCCGCCGATGCGCGCGATGAGATGGAGTTCGACCCGCATCTGCAAGCCATCATCCTGGATTGGGACCTACACCAGGACCCCGGCCACGCCCATGCCAAGGACTTCCTGAAAGACTATCCGCACCCGCAACGCCACGGTA
>CAWHDE010000014.1:0-38806 GCA_963827925.1 uncultured Pseudomonadota bacterium
TCATGAAACAAGGTTCGCTTGAAAACACCAGAAAATTCAGTGGCCTCGCAACAAAACGGTATGAAGCTGTTCGTCCGCCGCCCAGGGGCCAATTCGTCTATCCAGACCCCGAAGCCATTCATTGGTAAACGCGATGACTATGCCACAGCACGCCAGCACGTCTTTATGCTGGCGTGTCGGACAGTTGGCCATCCTCGCATGTTGTGTATAAATCGGCGTCACGCTGTGATCCACAAAACCCAGCCAAATTTGATGATTGGCGCGCCGATAGACCTTGCTGATCTACACTAACGGCATAAGTGCTCCTGTCGACTGAGATTCAACAACAATCAAGGGAAAGAACACGTCGGAGGAAGTCGTTTTGGGATTCATGGATACGGCAAAGTCAAGCTTGGCACGTGTACCCGCTTGTTTGATCGATCTCAATCAGCCTGCTGTCGATTGTATCCTGCATAACGAGTTGGAGTGCGATGCATATTGGGGCTGAACGGTGGTGAAAATGCTTGGGGTGCTGGTGGGAAGCGGGACGACAATTGTCGCGGTGACTCTTGTCGTACTGATATGGTGGGTTCTGGTGCGGGTCGAGCGATTGCGCCGGCAGGCAGATGAGGCTGTCGCAAAAGCGGTGCGGGAAGGACGCGAGATGGCCGCTCAGAACGGCCTCGAACAAAATCTCGATATGCTGCGCATGTCACTTTACGGACTGGGCGAACCGCGGGTCGAGGACGGCGTGCTGTGGTTCGGGAGCCACCGGTTGAACGGAAATTCCATATTGGTAGACGCCGTGAAAACAAAATTTGGCGGTGCCGCAACGATATTCCTGGGTGATCAGCGGATTGCAACAAATCTGCAAAAGGCCGACGGGTCGCGTGCCCTCGGCACCAGGCTGACACCGGGTCCGGCCTACGAACGGGTGCTGCGGCAGGGGTTGAGCTTTCGCGGAGAGACGGAGATTCTCGGCGAGACATTTCTGGCGCTCTACGAGCCGATCAGCTGCGACGGCGTCGTGATCGGGCTTCTGTTCGCCGGAAGTCCGGAAGAATGCCTCCATGACGCCGGCGGAAACAGCAAGAGCGCGCCGAACCGGCGGGCTGGCGGCGATCGACGCCTCGATCAAGACGCTGCAACGGATCGTCAAAGAGCAGTCGGACACGGCCGCGCAGGCGATCATACAGCGCCAGGCCGCCGATGATGCGAGGCGCCGTCTCGACGCGCGAGCGCCAGAAGGCGGTGCGCCAGCAGAGGCTGGCAATCGCGGGGCTTACGGAGGGGCTGGAGCATCTGGCGGCTGGAGATCTGGTATTCCGGCTGACCGAAACTCTGGAGGCTGAATACGAAGCATTGCGGGCGGATTTCAACGCCGCAATCGCGACAATGCAGGAAACCATGCAAGCGATCTCTACCGTAGCGCAGGGCGTGCGGTCGGGGGCCGGGGAAATCACCCAGGCCTCCGACGATCTCTCGCGCCGCACCGAGCAGCAGGCGGCGAGCCTGGAGGAGACTGCGGCAGCACTGGATCAGATCACCGCCACCGTGCACAAGACCGCGGAAGGTGCGACGGGGGCGCGCAACGTCGTGCTGGCGGCGAAAGCCGATGCGGAGCGCTCCGGCGACGTGGTGCGCCAGACGGTAGGGGCGATGGGCGGGATAAAATCCTCGTCCATGCAGATCGCCAACATCATCGGCGTGATCGACGAGATCGCCTTCCAGACCAATCTGCTGGCGCTGAATGCTGGTGTGGAAGCGGCGCGGGCAGGCGATGCAGGGCGTGGTTTCGCTGTGGTCGCGACCGAGGTGCGGGCGCTGGCGCAGCGCTCGGCCGATGCCGCCAAGGAGATCAAAACGCTAATCTCGGCCTCGACGCAGCAGGTCAATGTCGGTGTGCGGCTAGTGGGCGAGACCGGCAATGCGCTGGGGCGGATCGTCGAGCAGGTCGCGAAACTAAACACGCTGGTGACCGATATTGCGGCCTCCGCGCAGGAGCAGGCGGCCGGACTCAGCCAGGTGAACACCGCGGTCAACCAAATGGACCAGGTGACGCAGCAGAACGCGGCGATGGTCGAGCAGGCGATGGCGGCAAGCCACAGCCTCTCCGACGAGGCTGTGGAGCTCGCCCGCCTCGCGGGCCTGTTCCAGATCGGGCCGCGCACCACCGCGCCCGCCGCGGGCAAGGTCACTGTGCTACCACGCCGGGAGGCCAACACCTCGGTCATCGCGATCGCTCGGAGCGTTCCAGACCCCGAAATGAGGGACGATAACGCAAAATATTGGGTGCGCCACTGAGCTTCGTTCCGAAGCAGGCACGGGCAGTTTCGGGCATCGAGGATTGTTCTCTATCCGGTGCAGTGCTTGTCCGTTCTGGGACATCATGCAGGCGGAGCCTCAGAAAGCAGGGCACATGGAGGCTGGTCCAGATGAAGTTGAAAACCGCATCGCCAGTCCAATCGAGTCCTTGCGGCGCTTGTCCAGGCGCGGAGGGCGTTACCAGCACGTCGAGGCCCTCGGTCACAGCGGGAAAAGCCTGCTGCGTCGCTGTGAAGGTCGCATAAGCTTCGGCAATAACCGCGCTGATCTCGCCGGGATGATGCGCGAACTCCCATCCCATCGCCCGCGCGCTCTCACAATTCATCACGATCGGATGCGCGGCGGCGAGCCGCCCATAGGGCTCGGGCAGCTCGCATTCCGCGAGCCTCGCTCCTGCACGGCCGAGCGCCCGCGCCAGCCGCTCAAACAGCGCTTGCGTCTCCGGCAACGCCTGATCCCAGCACGGCGAGCGGCACAGCCCGATCCGCGGCGCGCGGCCAGGTTTCACGTCCGGATCGCCGAGATCGATGCCGGAGACCGCGCTAGTGAGCAACGCGCAATCCGCGACGCTTCGCGCCATTACCCCGATCGTATCCAGGCTGTCGGACATGATTTTCATGCCCTGCGGTTGATCAGATCGAAGCTCGGCTTGAACCCGACCACGCCGCAACAGGCTGCGGGCCTGATCACGCTGCCGCCGGTCTGCGTGCCGAAGGCGAGCGGCAGGAAATAATCGGCGACGGCGGCGGCTGAGCCGCTGGATGAACCGCCCGGCGTATGGCTGAGGCGGTTTGGATTTGCGGTCGGGCCAGGCCGCCGCGTGGCGAACTCGGTCGTCACCGTCTTGCCGAGGATGACGCCGCCCATTGCCTTTGCCCAGGCGACGGACGCCGCGTCGGCGCGCGGGCGCTAGCCGCGCCAGATGATGGACCCGTGCTCGGTCGGCATGTCTGCGGTGTCTATCACGTCCTTCACGCCGATCGGCAGGCCGTGCAGTGGCCCGGGATGCGCGGCCGCGGCAGCGCGCTTCGCCGCATCCGCGTCGAACCAGGCGAATGCGTGGACCACATCCTCACGCGCTGCGATCCGGTCTGCCGTGAGAACAATCGGTGCGGCGGCGGAGACCGCCAGATCATAGCTCGGGAGCCGGCGGGTGAGAGTCCCGCCGCGAAGTCGTCGCCAGAACTTCTCGGGAGGCGCACTGACCAGAATGCTACCTATGCGTAAATTTGGTGAGATTTTTAGGAGCGGTTAAAGAATGTTGCCATGAGGTATGTGTCACGCTTGCCAGGAATTGATCTGGCCTATGAATTTTTGGAGGGCAATGGCCCTGTGGTGATGTTCTGCTCGGGCTATGCCTCCGACATGGCGGGCACCAAGGCGCTGGCGCTGGAGGCGTGGTGCAAGGCGCGCGGGCGGGCGATGCTGCGCTTCGATTATTCCGGACATGGGGAATCGGGCGGGGTATTTACCGAGAACGGCATCGGGGATTGGGCAGCAGATGCCGAATTCGTGCTGGAGCAGGTGGCGCCGGAACGCGATGTGCTGCTGGTTGGCTCATCCATGGGCGGTTGGATTTCTCTGCTGCTGGGGCCAAAGCTGGGGGCGCGGCTGAAAGGGCTGGTGCTGCTGGCCCCCGCGCCCGATTTCACCGAGACGCTGCTGGCGCGAGAGCTGAGCCCGGAACAGGCCGAGGAACTCCGAACCAAGGGTGTGCTGTATCAGCCTTCTCAATATGGTGATCCCCTGCCCTTCTCCCTGGCGCTGGTAGAGCGCAGTGCGGCGCATCTGGTGTTGAAAAGCGAGATCGCCGTGAGCTGCCCGGTGCGGATTCTGCACGGAATGCGGGATGACGATGTGCCCTGGAAGCTGAGCCTGAAGCTGATGGAAAACCTGGCCAGCCAGGATGTAAGGCTAATTTACGTACGATACGGCGACCACCGGCTTTCCACGCCGGAGGATCTGGCCCTGTTAGGACAGACCGTCGGCGCGCTCCTCGGCGAGGATGGCTTCTAGACCCTCGCGGTAGGTTGGGTAACGCCAGGAGAGGCCAAGGCGGGATTTGGTTTTTTCCGCCGAGACCTTGCGGTTCTCAGCCCAGAAGCTGAGCGCCATGGGGGACATGGTTTTTGCCGCGTCCTCGTACGGCACGGGCGGGGGCGGCTTTATGCCGAGCAGACGGGCGGCTTCCTCCACCACATCAGCGGGGGCGGCGGGTTCGTCGTCCGAGAGATTGAAAATGCCGGTTTCGTTCTGGCGCAAGGCGGCGAGGACGGCCTGGGCGATATCATCCCGGTGGATGCGGCCGAAGAGATGGCCGGGCTTGAGCACATGCCGCCCCTGCCCGGCCCGCAGATCATCGAGCATCGAGCGGCCTGGGCCATAAATACCCGCCAGACGAAAGATGGCGAGAGGTTTGCGGAGTGCCGTCCAGCCATGCTCGGCGGCCACCCGGCGGCGGGTGCGGGCGGAGCCGGGGTTGGGCTTTGTCTCCTCATTCACCCAGGCGCCACCGGCATCGCCATAAACCCCCGTGGTGGAGAGATAGCCAATCCAGGTAAGGTGCGGCGCGGCTTTGAGGCTGGCGTGGTACCGGGCGAGAACCGGGTCTCCCGTTTCATCAGGCGCGGCGGTGGAGATGATATGCGTGGCCGCGGCGATCGCAGGGGCGGCCTTGGCGAATGGCATTAGCGTTACGCCGGGCTCCGGGGCTGTTTCGCTGCGCGTTGTGGCGCTTACAGTCCAGCCCGCCGCCACGGCAGCCCGGGCGATGGCCCGGCCGGAATAGCCAAGGCCGAAGATGAGCAGGCCGCTCATGCCGCCCGCCCGATGCGGCCGAGATGCGTGTCGGAAAAACCGGAGGCGTAGTTTCAGCCCGTAGCCGAGCAGGCCGTCGAACCCGATATGGGCAAGCCAGATGGTGCCTAGCGCCATAACGGGACGGCTTTCCGCCCATCCCCGGCGCCCAGCAGAGCCAGCGGCGGCAGCGTGGTATGAGCTGCGTTATAGGCCGGGGCGCCGAAGCGCCGGGCTCCCCAGATAGCCAAGCATTGACAAATCCGGCACCAGGAAGAGAACCAGGAAAAGCCACCAGGGCTGCCCAAGATGGGCATAAAGCCCAGCAGCGGCCAGCAGAAGCGCCGCCCCTTCCAGACGCAGCAGCCAAAGCGGGGCGCCGTGAATGGGAAGGTTCCGGGTGTGTTGCGTGGCCGGGGTCATGGCAGCGATATGGCGCCATTTCCCCGCTGAATAAAGGGGTTAGTTACCCCTTGGCCTTGCCAAGCTTGTATTCCAGCGCCTCCGCAGCCGTGGCGACGCCGCCATGGGCAGCGGACCAAGCCATGGGGTTCTCCAGGAATTTGCGCACGCCGGAGAGCGCGGCATCGGAGAAATACGGCTGGCTCTTGGCGGCTTCCAGCACGTCCCACCAAGTGCAGAGATGGTGGAGCGAGATGTCCATGCTCTCCAGCGTCTCAAAGGAGCCAGGGAAGACGCCGTAGAAGAACACCACGAAGGTGTGGTTGCAGATGGCCCCGGCCTCGCGCAACGCGTTGCAGAACTGGATCTTCGAGCCGCCATCCGTGGTCAGGTCCTCGACCAGCAGGGTGTTCCGCCCCTCCGGCACGTCGCCTTCGATGAGTGCGTTGCGGCCAAAGCCCTTTGGCTTCTTGCGGACATAGGCCATCGGCGCGTGCATGCGCTCGGCGATCCAGGCGGCAAACGGGATTCCCGCCGTCTCGCCGCCGGCCACGGCCTGGATGGCCTCGTAGCCGATATGACGGCTGATCTTCTCCACCGCGAGGTCGCAGATTTTCGCCCGGGCACGGGGGAAATAGATGATCTTGCGGCAATCGATATAGACCGGGGACTTCCAGCCGGAGGTGAGCGTGTAAGGCTCCTCTGGGCGGAAATTCACCGCCTTGATCTCCAGCAGCAGCTTGGCCGTGGTCAGGGCAGCGTCCCGGTCCCAGTCGCTCGCCCAGTCGATTTTTGCGGCAATGCGCCCGCTCATGTCATCCTCACTCCAGAGAATCGCAATTCTGCCCCCTCCTAGCGGCTCGGGCGCAGCCCGTCCATGCCTGGAGAAGCATAGCCCAGGGTTGTATGGCGCGGCGAGGATGGTAATGGATGGTCATAGCATGGAGAAAGAGTGCTGAAATGGCTAAAATCAAGGTAAAAACCCCGGTCGTGGAGATGGACGGGGATGAGATGACCCGGATTATCTGGGGGTTCATCAAAGAGAAGCTGATTCTGCCCTATTTGGACATCGACCTTAAGTATTACGACCTTGGGATCGAGTACCGCGACAGACCGACGACCAGGTCACCGTCGACGCGGCGAATGCGACCAAGCAGTATGGCGTGGCGGTGAAATGCGCCACCATCACCCCGGACGAAGCGCGGGTGGAGGAATTCGGCCTTAAGAAGATGTGGAGGAGCCCGAACGGCACCATCCGCAACATCGTGGACGGCACCATTTTCCGTGAGCCGATCATCTGCAAGAACGTGCCCCGCCTGGTGCCGCACTGGAGCCAGCCGATCGTGGTGGGCCGCCATGCCTATGGCGACATCTACCGCGCCACCGACTTCAAGGTGCCGGGCCCCGGCAAGGTGCAGCTGGTGTACACGCCGGAGAGCGGCGAGGTCGTGACGCTGGACGTGCATGACTTCAAGGGCCCGGGCGTGGCGCTGGGTATGCACAACACCCTCGCCTCCATCGAAGGCTTCGCGCGGGCGAGCTTCAATTATGGGCTGTCGCGCAATTACCCGGTTTATCTCTCCACCAAGAACACCATTCTGAAGGGCTATGACGGGTACTTCAAGGACACGTTCGAGCGCATCTTCAACGCGGAGTTCAAGGCCCAATTCGACGCCGCCGGGCTGACCTATGAGCACCGGCTGATCGACGACATGGTGGCCTGCGCCCTGAAATGGAACGGCGGCTATGTGTGGGCCTGCAAGAACTACGATGGCGACGTGCAGTCCGACATCGTGGCGCAGGGCTTTGGTTCGCTGGGGCTGATGACCTCCGTGCTGCTGAACCCGGATGGCACGGTGGTTGAGTCCGAGGCCGCGCACGGCACCGTGACCCGCCATTACCGCGAGCACCAGAAGGGCCGCCCGACCTCGACCAACCCGATTGCCAGCATCTTCGCCTGGACGCGCGGGCTGATCTATCGCGGCCGGTTCGACAATACGCCGGACGTGGTGAACTTTGCCGAGACGCTGGAGAAGGTGTGCATCGAGACGGTGGAAGCCGGCTACATGACCAAGGATCTGGCGATTTTGATCGACAAGAACGCGCCGTGGCTGACCACCCAGGACTTCCTGGATAAGCTGGACGCGAATTTGAAAGCGGCGATGGCGTAATCTATGCTTTGACGTTTTCCATAAGCCAACTCACCCTTCGTGGTGGGTTGGCTTACTCGATGCATCAGATGCATTAAGCTAACTAACTCTCTTGCTTGATTGTTAATTCGAGTTCAAGCAATCTAACATGCGGTTGAACTAAATAGTTTTAAAAGCAGCCACACCGGCCGGATCTCAAGCGGAGCAAGTTTTACCATGCTAGTCACCCCTGCCTTGCGTGCGGCCTTGGCGAAAAAGGGCATTACGACCTTGCATGGCGGTAATTTCGAATTGCCGGAACAATCTATCTTTGAAGCGCCCTGCAGTTTCAAATGGATGAAGGCCGAGCACTCCTTGGAGTTGGGAGCCTTCTCCTATGCCGTAAGCGGCTATTATTTCGGGGCAAAAATTCGGGCGCTACACCTCCATTGGTGAAGCCGTACAGGTAGGGCGCGGCAGCCACCCGGTCGGCTGGGGAAGCACCTCACCTCTCTTCTACCAGCCACATAAATTCGTGCTGGATCAAGAACTGCCACAGGCAAACAGCTTTTCCTTCCGGGCACCAGCCCAACACTCAAAGACCACCATCATCGGCAATGATTGCTATATCGGCCATGGGGCTTTCATTTCCCAAGGTGTGACGATAGGCGACGGCGCTGTTGTCGGCGCCCACGCCGTCGTAACCAAGGATGTTCCCCCTTATGCCGTGGTCGTCGGCAATCCCGCCAGAAATCGTGAAGCTGCGCTTTCCGGCCAGCACCATCGCACGCATGCAGGCCATTGCCTGGTGGCAATATGCGTTCTGGGATCTCTCGCTCATTCCGGTGGCGGACCCTGAGGCGTTTTTGGACTATGTGGAAGCGGCTATCCGCAGCGGCTTGCAACCCTACCAGCCGGAACGGATTAATCTGACGACATTCGCGCAAGAATATGCCTGATTGACCGGATGCGAATTCCGGTTTGACTTAGGCGCAAGAGCTGGGGGCAAGAAGGGTTTGCTGATGAAACTGGTCCATTCTGCAAATTCCATGGATGACGCGCTGTGCTGATCACCCCGGAAATCCGACAAAAACTATTGGAAAAAGGGGTTTCATTCCTCCACCCCGGGCAGTTTAACCTACCTGATAATTGCGTATTCGAACCGCCATGCAGCCTGAAGCGAATGCAGGTGGCCCATTCTCTGGAAATGGGGGCATTCTCCTACGCCAAGGGCGGGTATTACTTTGCTGCGAGGATTGGGCGTTACTGCTCAATCGAGGACAACGTACAGATCGGCCGCGGGTCGCACCCTGTCGCCTGGGGTAGCACATCTCCGCTGCTGTACCAGGATCATACCCATGTATTTAATCAGAAAGTTGAAGAGGCCAAGGACTTTCGCATTAATGCGAAAGTCCCACCGGCCGAGATTACCACAATTGGCAACGATGTTCATATCGGCTACGGCGCGCTAATTAACCAAGGTGTCACCATCGGTGATGGTGCCGTGATCCAACCGATGACAGTCGTATCGAAGGACATTCCGCCATTTGCCATTGTTGAGGGAAATCCCGGAGTGATTATTGGCATGCGATTTCACTTGAATATCGCCGCGGCAATAAAAGCCCTTGCGTGGTGGCGTTTCGCTCTGTGGGATCTGCCCGCTCAGAAGATTGAAGTGCCGTTATCCTTCAGCGAGGCCTTGAGCCGGTCGATCTATGACGGGATTCAGCCCTATATGCCAGAAAAGACCAAGCTCGTTCAACTGAGAAGCTAAGTACTTGGCTGAAGCCGCCTTCAGTTCCAGCACAAGCTTGAAAGAAAATAAAAAATTTGCGTTAACCGGGAGTTATTTTAAACTCGTACCGAGCCATCTGGATGGAGCAAGACATGTCAACGCCAACGTTTGCCGAAAATATCCGCCTCGTTGTCTGGGACCTGGACGAAACCTATTGGACAGGCACGCTGGAGGAAGGATCTGTCGCAATTTCGTCAGAAAACCGCAACATTCCTGAATTCCTCGCCAAGCGTGGCATCATCAGCTCGATCTGCTCGAAGAACAGCTTTGAACCGGTGAAAGCCCGGCTGGAGCAGGAAGATTTATGGAAATGGTTCGTCTTCCCGATGGTGGATTACGAATTCAAATCGCTGATGGTGCAGCAGATTGTCGAACAGATGGGGCTGCGGGCCGAGACCATCCTGTTCGTCGATGATAATCCTTTCAACCGCGGCGAAGTGGCCGAGCGGGTGCCCGGCATTAATGTCGCGGCGGAGACGATCATTCCCGTCCTGCTCGATCACCCCCAATTGCAGGGCAAGCCTGACCCGGACATGACGCGGCTGGAGCGTTATAAGGTGCTGCAGATGAAGCAGCAGAACATCGCTAAAGCGGAAAAGCCCACGGATTTTCTGCGCGAATGCGAAATCCAGGTTTCCATCCATTACGACGTGCTGGAGCAGTTCGACCGCATTCACGACTTGGTCAACCGCACCAATCAGCTTAATTTCATCAAGAAACGCTGGAATGAAGATATAACTATCGCCCGGAAGGAATATGAGGAAGCGGCAAAGAAAGCTTACAATATGCATGTCGGCTACGTGAAGGTGCGCGACAAGTTCGGCTATTACGGCATCTGCGGCTATTTCGAGATACAGGTGGCTCCTACGGTCGCTGGACAGTTTCTGTTTTCCTGTCGGGTGCTGAATATGGGCGTCGAGCAGTTCGTCTATCAGTTGCTGAAATTTCCCGGTATCAAGGTGGCGGAGCCGGTAGTGGCCAAACTTCAGCGCCGGACGGTGGTGGACTGGATCCATGTGGTGCCTGATGCCGAGGAGGCTGCCGGTGCTCCGGGTATAGAGGCAAAGGATGCGCCACACCTTTGCCTGCGCGGCCCTTGTGAACTGGTGCAATCGGCGCATTATCTTCGCCCCTATTTCAACATTACCGAGGAATTCCAGTACCCGCGCGCCGGTTGGGCGGTACAGCGGCCGCTAGTGCGCTATCTGGTATTGGTCGAAGAGTCAGCGGCACGTGGCTTGACGGCTCTGACGCAGTTAGGTTTGCCAGAAGATTTTCCGGGGATTGATTTAGCGACGCTATCCAGCGCTATAACGTCACCCGGTTTAACAGCGTCTGTGTTCAGCTTCACGCTGGAATCGGAGATCGCCATCTACCGCCACAAGCCGACCGGGCTACTAATTCCGCTCTCAATCGGCCGGTTCGACCGCGAGGATTTAACCAGGCTGGACATCACAACGCTGCAGGCAGCGAACCCACAGATCAGCGCGGAAGATTTAGCGGCAATGCGCAGTGTGTTCGAATTTCATTCGCGTTTCAACCTTGAGCTGCTTGCCAATGATCTGGCCCACTTGGCCATCAGACTGCGCGACAGCGGCCAGCGCGTGATCGTGGTCGAAGGTTTCGATGAGCCAGAGCTCATCGACCGACCGAAATATCATCACAACCAGACCACCAATCAACTCGTCCGACAGGCTTTCGCCGGGCTGCCGCACGTCACCTATATCCGCGTAGCAAATTATGTTACCGGCCGCGATCAGCAAGTGGAAATAAACCATTTCACCAGACCCGTTTATGCAGCCATCGCGAAGCGGATACGTGAAAAGTCCTCCGCGCGGCTGCCAGAACCGATCTGAGTTGTTCTACCCCCCTGGATCATTGTTGAGTTGAAAGCAGCCATCCATGTTCATGCCCGCCGTGCCAAACAACGCTCATGCAAAAAAACTGACCGAATTCTTCGGCAGCCTTTCCTGCGGGGAGGCCAGCTTTCCTCCGCAGATGCGCTTCATCTTTCTGTGCTATACTAACCGATGTGGCTCCAATTACGTGGCTGAACTGCTTGCCTCCTCCGGCAAATATAATCTGGCTGGAGAGGATCTGAATTTCGATACGGCGATCCGTCACTCCACCGAGCATGGCTTCACCAATCTCGGCGCTTATTTCGCCTTCCTGGTGCGCCGCAAGGCACGCAACAATACCTTCGTGATCAAGCTCGCTGTGCAGCATCTCGAATTGCTTGTGGCTTCTGGCGTTATGAAGAAATTACAATCGCATTCGCATTTTGTGCTTATCGAACGGGCCGATAAGCTCAGCCAAGCCATTTCCTTTGCGCTTGCCTTCGGCACCGGCAAATTCACCTCACAGCAGGAGGGGCACCGCAAGCCAGAGGAGGTGGAATTCTCGGCGGCGCATATTCAAGGCATTCTTCAGGGTCTGGTTAAATCTTATCGCCGCTTTGACCTGTTCTTCGGGATGAACGGAATTGTACCCGCTTACGTCATCTACGAGCAGCTTGCAGCTGATCCGGTGGGCTATCTCAGCCAGCTTAGCACGGAGTTGGGTCTGGACAAGTTAAGCGTGGATCCGAAAGCTGTCCGTATCGAGCGTCAGGCGAATGATGTGAACCTACTCTGGCGCATCAACTATCTTGCCAGCGAGTTGGCCGCATGACCAGGTTGCGCTGGAGCAATGCCCGCGCCTTGGCTCTGGTGCTGGCCTTGGCATCACCAGCTAGCGCGCAGACGCTGCCCGCTGGCGCCGTAGCTCGGTTCGACCCACCAGCCGGGTTGTGGCTAATCCCACCCAATGCCACTGGGGTCGGCGGTGGCCAGACCCTTTACGGAGCTAGCGGGCCAGCGGGCAACTGGACGATCGGGCAATGGGATATCCCTGAGCCACTGCCTGGCTTCTCGGGCGGAGTAACCAAAAATCGCTTCGCCAGCGTAACCTGGCATGGAAATGGTCTCCTCGACCTTAGCCAAGATGGTACTGACCTACCTTGCAGCAAAAGCTTTCCCTCTGGCCGTACCATGCCAGACGAGTTCGACCTCTTCGCTGCTCCTTTGGCGCCACGCTATAGTGGTTACAAAATGGGACTTCGCCTGCGCCCGACCAGCTTGGCGCAGATGCACCATCTCATTCTGCAGATGACCCTACGCGCGAAGCTGGCCAAGCTGGTGGACCATGCCTGCCAGATGAACATAGCCCTAACCGTGACCGGACTAGTACTCGTTGATCCTTCTGCCAAGCAGACTTTCTTTTACCAGTTGAACTTCAATGACCTCGAACCGCAAGGAGGAGGAATGTCACAAACCCCCCGCCAGTCTGGTTGGTTTGCGGTTGGCCGCAGCAGCCAAACCGGGCACGGTGGCCATTACGGGTTTGGCGACCGGGTTTGGATCAGCTATTCTGGAACTGCACCTGCTACCGCTCAGGGCAGCAGCTATAAGCTGGATATGCTACCCCGCCTGCTAACCCTACTCAACGACCAGGCCGCACGGGGAATCGACAGGAACCCTGAACATTGGCGGCTCGGGGGGGTGTTTTTTGGACAATCCGTGTTTGGACACGTAACGTTCTCTTCTCAATGGCAGGATCTAGGGCTTTACCAGGATTAACTGCAGTGAGGATTGAGCTGCGCAAATTCATACAGACTTGTTGTGAAGTTTTTTGTTTTTATAAAAGAATGTTCAGATCGCCAACTCTCCCTGCATAGTCTTCGAGGAGATGCGCCGCCGGCACCCCGATCTTGACCCTGGCATTAGACGGACCATGGAACGGCGCATCCGCTCCTGGCGGGCGGTATATGGACCCGAGCAGGAGGTGATTTTCCGCCAGGCTCACGAACCGGGCCGGCTCGGCCTGTCCGACTTCACCGATATGGGCGATTTGGGCATCTTGATCGCCGGACAGAAGCTCGACCATCGCCTTTATCACTTCCGGCTGATCTGGTCGGGCTTCGAACATGCCCATGTGATCCTGGGCGGGGAGAGTTATGTCGCCCTCGCCGAGGGGCTGCAGAACGCGCTGTGGGCGCTGGGCGGCGCGCCTGCCGAACACCGCAGCGACAGCCTGTCGGCCGCATTCCGCAACCTCGATGCGCAAGCCCGGGCGGATCTGACCACGAGATACGACGCGCTCTGCCAGCATTATGGCATGACGCCGACCCGCAATAACCGTGGCGTCGCCCACGAGAACGGGGGAATCGAGAGCGCCCATGGCCACCTGAAGGCGGCGGTTGCTGATGCGCTGTTGCTGCGCGGGGCATACGATTTTGACGATCTGGCCGCCTACCGCCGCTTCATCGACGAGATCGTGTCGGCCAAAAACCGGCGCAATGCGGCCCGCATCGAGGCCGAACGCGCCGGCACTGCAGAAGCTGCCCGACCGGCGAACCAGCGATTACGAGGAGGTTATTGTCACCGTCACCTCGACCAGCAGCTTCACGCTGAAGAAGGTGTTCTACTCCGTGCCCTCGCGGCTGATCGGACATCGCCTGCGCGTGCGCCTCTATGACGACAGGCTCGACCTGTTCATCGGTGGCACTCATCTCATGACGCTCCCGCGCGGACGCCAAAGGGGGAATGGCGTGCATGGGCATGTGGTCGATTACCGGCATGTGATCCATAGCCTGCGGCGCAAGCCGATGGCGCTCATGAAGCTGGTCTATCGCGATCAGCTCTTCCCGCGCGAAGCTTACGCCCGCACCTTCGACCGGCTGATCGAGGCATTGCCCGAACGTGCCGCCTGCCAGATGATGGTCGAATTGCTCAGCCTGGCTCATGAACGGGCTTGCGAAGCCGAACTCGCCGAACGGCTCAGCGCCGACATCGAAGCCAACCGGTTGCCCGACATGGCTAGCTTGAGAGAACGCTTCGCGCCAGATCCGGCGGCGCTGCCGGAGGTCGTCGTCAAGCTCGTGCCCCTAAGCGCCTATGACGCCCTGCTGGCGGGAGGCGTCGCATGACCAAACCAACCAAAAACACAAGCCATCGACGCCCAGCGTCTCTCCCTCATCCTCAACGAGCTGCGCCTGCCCGCCATCAAGCTGGTATGGCCAGACTTCACCGAGCGCGCCGACAAGGAGGGCTGGCCAGCCGCCAGGTTGCTTGCCGCCCTGGCCGAGCATGAGATCGCCGAGCGCGACCGGCGCCGCATCGAACGGCACTTAAGCGAAGCCCGCCTGCCGCCCGGCAAGACACTTGAAAGCTTCACCTTCGACGCCGTGCCGATGATCTCTCGCGCGCAGGTAACCGCGATGTGTTCGGGGGACGGCTGGCTGGAGCAAGGCGCCAATCTCATCCTGTTCGGCCCGCCCGGCGGTGGCAAGTCGCATCTGGCGGCGGCCATCGGCCTGGCCCTCATTGAAAATGGCTGGCGCGTGCTCTTCGCCCGGACCTCCGATCTCGTGCAGCGGCTGCAGGTGGCACGGCGTGAATTGACCCTCGAATCCGCCATCGCCAAGCTCGACAAATATCACCTGCTGATCCTCGACGACCTCGCCTATGTCACCAAGGATCAGGCCGAAACATCGGTCCTGTTCGAGTTGATCAGCGCCCGTTACGAGCGCCGTTCGATCCTCATCACCGCCAATCAGCCCTTCGGAGAATGGAACCGGATCTTCCCAGATCCCGCCATGACCCTCGCTGCGGTTGACCGATTGGTCCACCACGCCACCATCTTCGAAATGAATGTCGAAAGCTACCGCAGACGCTCCGCACTCCAGCGACAATCACGGGCAGGAAGAACGCCAACATCTCATCCAGATCGTCGCGCTATATCCTGGAACCAAATTTCTATCGGCGCGCCCGCCGTGGTGTCGATCAGTGCGGCGCGCACCAGACTGGCGAAGTTTTTTTAAAAGTTGCTTCCGCCGCAGCATCCTTCTTGGGATGCACGGGCCGCGGCTGCAATCGCGTCAGGCCGAGCTCACCCAGCCATTTACCGATCGTGCTTTCATGCACCTCCACCGACCAGCGGCGCGCCACTTCCGCCTGTAGGTCCACGCACCGCCAACGCACCACCTTGTTGGTCGCCGGATCGGGACCCTTGATCACCAATTCGCGCAGTTCGGCCATTTGTGGCGTTGTCAGATAGGGCTCACGACCAGGGCTTTTGCGAGACTTCAGCCCCTCAATGCCAGCTTCGTTGTAACGATGCACCCAATCACGAAGGGTTTGCCGGTCAATGCCGTTCAACACCGCAGCCTCGCTCCGTGACCGGCCATCCAAAACCAGGGCCAACGCCAGCATGCGACGGACCTGAGCGCCATCAGCGCATTTCGCCGATAGGGCCCGCAACTCTGCACCCGTATGATCCGTGCGAGTAATCGCTACTTTCGTCCCCATAACATGCCCCCTGATACGATGCTCCCCATCAGGCTATCGAATCGGAAATTCCCCGCCTTGGGAATCCCCCGAGGAGAGTCAGAAGCAATGCGGGTTGGTATTAGAGGTAATCCACACTGGCAAGCCCCCAATGGAATTTAAGCGTATTTCGATCGACACGTCTAAACATGTTTTTACAATCCATGGGGTCGATGACCAGGAACGCCCGGTACTGAGGCGCGAGATCAGGCGCGCTCAGGTCGAACCGTTCTTCGCCAAACTGACGCCAACGGAGGTGGTTCTCGAAGCTTGCGCCGGTTCGCATCATTGGGGGCGGGTGCTCGGCGGGATGGGCCATCGGGTGAGGTTGATCCCGCCGCAATACGCGAAGCCGTTCGTGAAGCGGAGCAAGAACGACCGCAACGATGCGGAGGCAATCAGTGAGGCGGCATCACGTCCAACCATGCGCACGGTTCCGGTCAAATCGGCGGATGACCAAGCCGCGACGATCATCGTGAAGCATCGGGAACTCATGGTGAACCAACGGACCCAGGCGATCAACGCGTTGCGGGGGCACGCGGCGGAATTCGGCATCGTTGCCGCCAAGGGCTGCGCGAACGTTAACGCATTACTTGCTGTTCTGTTGGCCGAGGAAACGGTTCCGGCAATTGCAAAAGCGATGTTTGAGCAAATGGGCCAGCATGTCGCTGATCTCGACGCCAAGATTGAGGTTCTGGAGAAACGACCGCTCGAACAGCACAAGGCCAACGCGGTCAGCAAGCTTCTCGCCGCAATTCCCGGCGTCGGGCCAATCACCTCGATTACCATGGCGCTGACCGTAAACCCCGCGAACTTTGAGACCGGAAGGCATTTTGCGTCCTGGATTGGGCTGACACCACGAGAACATTCCACCGGCGGAAAGCATCGCTTGGGGAGGATAAGTAAGGCAGGCAGTGAGAGGCTACGGCAACTGCTCGTGGTCGGGGCGATGGCGGTAATCCGCTTCGCCAAACCAGGCAGCAAGTCGGCTACCGCCTTGTTGTTACAATTGCTGGAACGCAAGCCGCGAAAGCTCGCGGCGATTGCTCTGGCCAACAAGATGGCCCGGATCATCTGGGCCATGATGGCGCGTGGTGAAGCGTATCGGCGTCAGCCGGCAGCCGCCTGAACCACACGCCGGTGCCGAGGGTTTAAGAGCATAGCAAGAGATGATGATCGGTCGAACCGACGAATGACAAAATCCGCCCAGCCCCAAGGCATTCTATGCCGTTACATTGTTTGGATGTCATTCGCGGAACCCATCTGGGCCCGCGGCCATGATGCCGCGTACATAGGCCGAACGCATGACCGCTTTCGAGCCGCCATCGAATCTTGCAAATTCCCACTTGAACCCAACGGGCCGTCCACGCATGGGGTTGGATCATCATTCGGGGGCTTGCCATCCGCACGCGCACGAATTTTTTGCACCGGTTAGGCACCTGCACCGGTGCCAGGCGGCTCAGTCAACCGTCTCCAAGATTTCGCAATGCCCTCTTACCGCCAGCAAATTCGTGACAGCCTCGGCGATCCTTACATATACCATCCGGCCGAAATGTTGTGCGTCGATCCGGTCCTCCGGATCTTTAACATAATCGGCGATCTGCAGGATATGGGAATTTTTTCGGCGGTTTGCCTGAGCTCGGATAACGTTGTTAAAGGGCCTGTGCATATGCATTGCCACCGTTTGGCCAGTCTCATCGGGCTTGCTTTCCGGAGGGAGCAGGAAGATGACGGTCATATCGGCGGGAAGCCGTGCCAAAACCTTCGCCAAGTGTTCCGCGAAAAATTCTGAAGAAGGGAGATGGTAGCTGAAACCCTCCTGCCTTAATACAGCCTGGGCTTCCCTGACCAGGGAGCGCGTATCTTCCTCTTCCCGTTCGATCATATTTACGACCATGTTGCCTAACATTTCCGGAAAAGGCAGACGGAGATCGAGCGATGGATGGGCGTAGGTAGCGTAGAGCCCCTCCACGCCAAAATTCAGCACACAAGCATCAAACTGCTGGTTCAGATCAGTTAGGGCGGACTGGAAATCCTCTGCCCGGTAGCCCAGTTGGCCGGCCATGTTCCTGGCCTCTAATGAAAGCCCAAAGAAAGTCGCATGTAACATACTCGAATGGTCAATCCGGACCCCAGCATTGTCCCGCATGGTATTGAATTCGCCAACAACCTCCCGCATCCGGCCAGATAGATAGTGAGCTAGGCTACTCATGGCGCAGCCGCCGCGCACAAAGACCCGCAAATCAAGCTTGGCGCCATCCCCGCCGGCCATATTATCTTGATTGATCCAGTCGATTTGATGTGGCGCTGTCAGGTCCGTCAGAACTTCTCCGACGATACGCATCGCCGGGCACCCAAGCCGCTCATACAGCCAAGCCTCGACCCCCATTCCGAGTGTCCGGCAGGAGAAACAGAAATGCTCAAGCTTCTGTTGTCCCGCATAGCTGTAAAGTAGATAAAAGCCGACATAGCTGTAATCGCCATAGCGGTCTTTTACCCGGACGATGCCGCCATGATGGCGAAAGCCGGAAAGCTGCTGACGCAGCTTCCGCGCGGGCCTGATCTGGGTCCTCGGACAGTCGCCGCTTCGTAAAATTCAGCTGATTGGTACGGTTGATCAGTTCGATTATACGATCAAAGTGAGGTTCGAGCTCATGCTCGATCTCCACTTCAATGCCGCTGGCGCGTAGGAAGTCTCGCGTATCAGCAACTTCAGCGCGATCCCGCTGTTTCGTCTCGAGCAGCTTATATTGCTTCAACCTCGAAAGGGTAACGTCATTCTTGCCTGCAAAAAGTGGGGATTCCAGTATTGTCGGAATGATTGTCTCGTCCGCTACCTGAAGCCCGGGCACGAAATGCAGGGCCTCGCTCCGGTTCATGGGATTATCGTCTATGAACAAAATGGTTGGAGCACGTAGTTGAACGGCCTCAACCAGAGCCGCCAAGCGGGCTCCTTTTGGCTGCCAATCAATACTTGGAAATACGAAATAGTCCCATAAGCCATTTCCCTCCAGAATTTCGCGGACCGGCACCATGTCGTTCTTTGAACAAATCGAACTCATGATGCCACGCTTGGCTAGCTCAACTACAATATCATGATGGGCCTGCAAGTAGGTCATACCGCCCTCGGTAAGCGTCCCTTTCCAGAACGTCTCATCCAGATCCCATACGACAAGACGAACAGGCTCAGTCATAACGTAACTCCCACCTCGAGGCATTTCACCAACCGACTATAACCAAATAGCTTGCGCCCAGCCGATGTCCAGAAAAATCGCTCATGACTCTTTGAGTTTCAGTCTGAAACACACGTTCAAGGCCGACGTGATCTCTTTTTCCCACTAACCGGCTGTGCGGCTGAGGCGGGGTAGCCATGCTAATTTGCAGAACCTTGATGCCATCCCAGAACAAGCGCCAGAGCGTCTTCTGCTTGCCTGAATTTCTCCAACTCTCAGCGCCCGGAACAGACGACGTCGCTTCAGTTCCGCGTCACGCGCACAGCAGCGTGATCCCAAAAAAAGCAAGAGCCAAGGAAGGACCAAAGGGAATCATCGTCTGTCCGCCCTGCCTGCGCCACAGCGCCAGGGGCAGCGCCACCGCCAGCCCCAACAGCCCAGCCGCTAGTATAACCAGCGGCAACGCCGCCAATCCCACCCACGCTCCTGCGGCGGCGAGCAGCTTGGCATCCCCCTGCCCCAGCCCATGGCGGCGGCGCAGGGCCAATACAGCGCATCCAGAGCCTGAACCCGGCATAACCAAGGGCGGCCGCCAGTGCATGGTCATAGATCGCCCAGGGTGCTCGTGCCCAGGTCACAACCAGCCCGGCCAGCAACAGCGGCAGAATGATCACGTCCGGCAGACGGTAATGCTCGATATCGATCCAGGCCGCGGCAAGCAACGCCCAACCAAGCGCCGCAACCACCCATAACAACCAGCCATCCGGCACCAACATGAAGGCCGCGAGTGCGACCGACAAAGCGGCTAGTTCGATGGCTGGATGAAACCAGCCGATGCCAGCTCTACAATGCCGACAGCGTCCGCCTTGGAACGCAAAGCTTAACAACGGCACCAATTCGCGGACACTTAGGACATGGCCACAAGATCGCATTGCGAGCGGGCCAATACCATTCGCCGCCCTGCGGGAATACGGCGAATGACAACACCAAGAAAACTGCCGATGATCAAACTCGCCAGCAGCACCATCCAACCACGCGGGGTTAATAAAATATCATGAATCAAATTCAGCCGCCCTTTGGCTTATACCCGTCGGTCAACGTTTTCAGGAAGGCGACGATATCATTCACTTCGGCATCGCTGAGCGGCGGGCTTATCGCCCAGCTTGCGATCAGCGGCGGGTCTGTATTATCGATATTCGCCCAATATTTCTCCGGCAGATCATTGAATTTCTCCGCCTTGCCATCCGGCCCGGTGGGATAGATCTTGCCCTGGCTGCGACATCGCGCAGATTATAGAACTCCACCACATCGTGCAGGTTATGGTAAAAGCCGTTATGGAAGAACACCTTGCGCGTGGCGCTGTTGCGCAGCGTCGGCGTCAGGAACATGCCGCAATATTGCGTTTGAGTCTGCAGGTCCGTGCGATACGGGCCGCAGATGCCGAGATCGTAATAGGCAGGGTCGACGTTGGCCGGGATATCCGGATTGCGCGGCACGCCAAGCGCCTCGTATTGGGTGTCGGTGAAGACTGCGGCGGCCGGCTGTCGGCGCAATGGCTGATCAAGATGGCAGGCGCCGCAATCGCCCTTTGGCGGGATCATTGAACAATATATAGCCGCGCATCTCGGCCGGGCTAAGCCGCGCCTTGCCCTCCAGCCAGGCATCATATTTGCTGTTATAGGGATGGAAGGCCGGATCCTCGATCTGGTAGCGCGCCACGGCGAACATCGCTTCGGCGACAGCGATAGGCGGATCGTTGAAAATATCTGGCGCCGAACAGCTGCTTGAAGGTCCGGCATAAGGGGCGGCCTGCAATTTGGCGGCGAGCGTCTGGATGCTGCCGCCATCCATCTCGAACGGGCTGGTCAGCGGGCCCATCGCCTGCTGCTGTCAACGTGTCGGCGCGGCCATCCCAGAACAGCCCGCCGGCGGGCACGATATTGGCGGCACTTTGCGCCGTGCTCTGCGCCGTTTTGGTGGCACGAACGCTTTTGCTGCTGGCCGCGGCCAACTGCGGCAGCGTCGGCAGGCGTGTCGCTATCACCGCCGGATCGGGGCCGATATAGAAATTCTGCTGGGTATTCAGATAGATCAGGGACGGCACGGCCCGCACGCCGGGGCTGTGCATGTCGGGGCCACCATAAACAATCGGCAGCTGCCCGTTGGCGGGCCGTAATGGTTGGCCGGTGTCATGGCAGGAAGCGCAGGCGAGCTTGCCGGAGGCGGACAGGCTGGTATCGAAGAAGATCTGCTTGCCAAGCTGCGCCATTGCGGAAAGCTGGGCGGGTGGCACAGGGCGGACGAGCTGAACCGGCGAAGGATTTTCGCCCCGGCGCGAGCTGGAAGCTCGCCGCGGGGTTGGAAATCCAGTCCGCCAAGGGGATGGGGCTTTGCAGAACCCACGCCCCGGCGACGCAGACGCAAGCGCGATGAGAAGAACAAGGCTAGATCAGAATACGCATGGCGTCTGCAGGTATCCTTTAGTCTGGATCAGAAATTGTTAGATTGCTGATCAACGGGTACCGCTGGTCGTGCCCGTGGTCGGATCGAGCAGCAGCTCCGGCGCGGTGGCATGGCCGGTCGAGAAGTTGAACATGTCCATGATCGACCCGGCAGTGGCATCGAAGGAACCGCCGCCGAGGCGCTCGCCACTCAGCCAGTTATCCTCGATGAACTGCACAACGGACGCCTGGTTGAGCAGGGTGTGGGAGACATAGTTCTGCTTGGCCCAGGGCGAGATCACCAGGAAGGGAATGCGGGTGCCGGGACCGCAACGGCCATGCACCGGCTTGCCGTTCAACGCCATCCGGCTCAGTGCCGGTGCCGCAGGTGTGCGGCGCCGTTCAAGCGCGTCCAGCGCGCCGTAGGAGGAGGTGGTCGGGGTGACATAGGCATGGTCGTACCAGCCGTCGGAGTCATCATAGGTGATGATGATCGCGGTATATTTCCAATCCGGCTGCTGCATCGATGAAGTTGATCACACTGACAACGCCGGCCTGCTCATCCAGCGGATCGGAATAGCCGGCATGGCCGTCCTGGTAGGCCGGCAGCTTGATGTAGGAAACCGCCGGGAAGATCCGCCGTTGCGCAGCGCTGTCGGGAAGTCGTTCAGATCGTATTCATGGTTCGCCGGGTCGACCGCGCCGTTGGTCTGAAGGAGAAGCCGACATCGCTCAGATCGCGCCGGGCGGGCATGCGTCGGGTTGGCGGTGGAGGCGAAGTACTGGAACCAGTTATGATGCGGGACATAGTCCGCCACGGTCTCGTTCACCGTGGCGGAGACGGTGGAGCGGGCGCAGCCGGTGGTGCCGTTGGCATTGGTCATGCCAAGATTGAAGCCGCCCATGAAGCCGCCCCAGGTGATATTCGGCGGCATTCAGCAGATCGCCGATATTCTGGCCGTTCATCATAACATTGGTGCTGGTGCTGGAGCAGACGTCGTCGGCCGGATCGACGTCGCCATCAGCGTAGGCCGCCCTGGCCGTCGGGGACATAGTAGGAGCAGGTGCCGCATGACCCGAGCTGAGCGCCGTTGGTCTGGCCGGAGACGACCTCCAGCGCGCCCGGGGTCGAGGGGCCGTAGGTGTCGGTATAGGCGTTGTCGCTCATGGCGAAATGCTGGGCATAGTTCCACATCGCGGTGACGGTGTTGCCGTCGTAATAGCCCATCACCTGGCCCTTGGTGCCGAAGGCGCCCACGCCGCCGGAGGTGCCGGGCCGGTATATTTCGGGAACAGATCCATCTTGCCGTCGTCATAGGCTTGCTGCTTCGGCCGTGATAGGCATGGTTCTGGTCGGCCGTG
The DNA here is from genome assembly GCA_963827925.1 of uncultured Pseudomonadota bacterium. Taxonomy (GTDB): domain Bacteria; phylum Pseudomonadota; class Alphaproteobacteria; order Acetobacterales; family Acetobacteraceae; genus Acidocella. The sequence goes on from CAWHDE010000014.1 coordinate 22,768, forward strand.
GCGGCCTGGGTGCGGTCCAGGCGGAACGGGTTGGCGGCATTCGCGCCATTGGCGTGTTGGTGAAGTTCGGATTATTGGTCAGCAGGTATTGGACAGTTGTCGACCGCGATTCGTTGATCCACCGTCGGCGATGCACGAGCGGCGGCGGTGAAGCTCGGCTCGCCGGACGGGTTGGTCGGCGTGCGGATAGGTGGCAAAATAATGGTCGAACGAAACGTTCTCATCATAGATGATGACGAGATGCTTGATCGGCGTCGCGGTCGGCAGTTTGTCGGTATATTGCGCGATGTTTCCCATCGTCATCGGCTCTTTGGCGCCAGTGGGGTGGTCGCGGCATCGGAAGCAACCGGGGCAAGCACGGATACCATCGTGGATGCGCAGAACGACGCGCACATAAGGGATCTACGTAAATTCATAGCTCTTCACCTGTTATTTACTTGTTGCACATTTAGAAAGACGCGTAGCCTCTTAAGCGCTCTTGAAACGTTTGGGTGTGAAGCAATTATGACTTGTTATACCAATCCGCCTAAAGACTAGACACATGCCCACTGGCGGCTACCGATTGAGATGATGCGGTCTGGATCGGCAATGAACCAGTTCCATGCGGTTTTGCAGGCTTCCACGATATCGTCGTATGTGTCCAAGACCCTGGCGCAGAGCTTGTTCTGCCGAAGATAGTCCCAGACGTTCTCCATGGGGTTCAGTTCGGGACTGTAGGGCGGCAGGGGCAGCAAGGTCATATTCTCGGGTATGTTCAAGAGCTCGCCCTTCCGATGCCAGCCTGCGCCATCGCAGATCAGCACGGCGTGGGCCCCCAGTGCCACTTGCGTGCTGATTTCGGCCAAGTGCAAGTTCATCATCTCGGTGTTTGCACCAGGCGTAATAATCGCAGCCCCAACGCCGCGCTGCGGGCAGATCGCACCAAAGATGTAGGCGGAGTCATGGCGGTTATCACGGACCATCAGCGGCCGTGAGCCACGTGGCGCCCAGATATAGGCGTGACCGCCCTTCTGACCGACCCTGGCCTCGTCTGGAACCAAATTTCTATCGGCGCGCCCGCCGTGGTGTCGATCAGTGCGGCGCGCACCAGACTGGCGAAGTTTTTTTAAAAGTTGCTTCCGCCGCAGCATCCTTCTTGGGATGCACGGGCCGCGGCTGCAATCGCGTCAGGCCGAGCTCACCCAGCCATTTAGCGATCGTGTTTTCATCACCTCCACCGACCAGCGGCGCGCCACTTCCGCCTGTAGGTCCACGCACCGCCAACGCACCACCTTGTTGGTCGCCGGATCGGGACCCTTGATCACCAATTCGCGCAGTTCGGCTATTTGTGGCGTTGTCAGATAGGGCTCACGACCAGGGCTTTTGCGAGACTTCAGCCCCTCAATGCAGCTTCGTTGTAACGATGCACCCAATCACGAAGGGTTTGCCGGTCAATGCCGTTCAACACCGCAGCCTCGCTCCGTGACCGGCCATCCAAAACCAGGGCCAACGCCAGCATGCGACGGACCTGAGCGCCATCAGCGCATTTCGCCGATAGGGCCCGCAACTCTGCACCCGTATGATCCGTGCGAGTAATCGCTACTTTCGTCCCCATAACATGCCCCCTGATACGATGCTCCCCATCAGGCTATCGAATTCGGAAATTCCCCGCCTTGGGAATCCCCCGAGGAGAGTCAGAAGCAATGCGGGTTGGTATTACCTTTTGATAAATCTCCGCCATTATCTGTAACCAAGCCCGTGCGATAAATTACGTCACCATAGAGTGACATTATTCTGTCACTTGCTGTTCGCCTGAGAGGCCGCGAAAGAACGGCTCATGGAGTTCCCGTCTATCCACTCTCCCCCCCCGGCGCAGGCAGTGTTCGCGCATCTCGCCGCCCAGGGCGTTTGCGATTCCATCGGGTTGGAGCGAGCCCGTGCCGTCGCGCGCGAGACGGGGCTGAGCCCCGTTCAGGCACTGGTGCGACTCGGTCTGGTCTCCGAGCGCGCCTTGGCCGAGTGCTTAGTTGGGCTGCTTCACCTGCCTTTGGCCGGACCGGAACGTTACCCCGATTCCCCCGTGCTGCCGGAACGGCTCCGCCCGCGCTTTTTGCGCGCCGCGCGCTGTCTGCCGCTGATGCTTGAGAAACCGGCGGATGGAGCCGAAACGCTCACCATTGCCATGGCCGACCCGCTGGATGAATTCGCAACTGGCGCCATCGCGCTGGCCACCGGCCTCATCCTGCGGCGGGAGGTCGCCATCCCAATCGAACTGGAGGCGGCGCTCGCGCGGCTCTATCCCGAGGATGGGCAAAAACCCGAGGAGCATGGCCAGGAAAGCGCGACGGAGGACGATGCTGAGCGGCTGAAGGACATGGCTAGTGAGGCTCCGGTCATCCGCCTGGTCAATCAAATCATCGGGCGTGCTGTGGAGAGCATGGCCTCTGATATCCACATAGAGCCATTCGAGGATCGGGTCAGGATTCGATACCGTTACGATGGTGATCTGCAGGAGGCTGAAACACAACCCGCGCGACTCGCACCCGCTATCGTCTCGCGCCTTAAAATCCTCGCCAAACTGGACATCGCTGAGCGGCGGCTGCCGCAGGACGGGCGCATTCGCATAGCCGTGCGCGGCCAGGAGGTGGTTTTTCGTATCGCCACCGCGCCTAGCCTGCATGGCGAGATCGTAGTGTTGCGCATCCTCGACCGTTCCTCCGTCTCTTTCGATTTTTCGGCACAAGGCCACGATGAACAGGTCATCACCCGTCTGCGGGCGGCTTTGGCCGCGCCCAACGGCATTACGCTGGTTACCGGCCCCACCGGCTCGGGCAAGACGACCACGCTTTATACGGCACTGTTATCGCTCAACGCCGAAGAGACGAAGATCGTCACCGTTGAGGACCCGATCGAATATCAGCTTCCGGGAATCAACCAGATCCAGGTGAAGCCGCAGATCGGGCTGGATTTCGCGACGCTGCTGCGCTCCATCGTGCGCCTTGACCCAAACATCATCATGGTCGGCGAAATTCGCGATTTGGAGACAGCCGAGATCGCGGCGCGCGCGGCGCTCACCGGCCATCTCGTCCTCTCCACCTTGCACACCAACTCCGCCGCCGCAGCCATCACCCGCCTGCGCGACATGGGGATGGAAGATTATCTTATCGCCGCCGTGCTGCGCGGCGTGCTGGCCCAGCGCCTGGTCCGCCGCCTTTGCGACGAATGCAAAACTCCCGTGGAAATGCCTGCGGAATTTCGTAACCGCTATAATATTCATGCGGAGACCATCTTCCGCCCCTGCGGCTGCCCGGCTTGCCGCAACACCGGCTATCGCGGCCGTCAGGCTATCGCTGAATTTCTAACGCCTGACGCCGAGATCCAGCGTCTGCTTTTCGCCAAGGCCGATCAGAGTGCCATTGAGCGCGCCGCCATCGCAGCTGGGATGAAGACCATGCTCGTCACCGGCATGGAGGCGGTGGCGCGCGGGGAAACGACCGTGGAGGAAATATTGCGCGCGGTGCGGGCAGAGGATTAATGGCGCAATTCAATTATCGCGCGCTCGGGCCTGACGGCGCGCTGCAGAAAGGCACGCAGGAGGCAGTCAGCGCCGCCGAGCTTGCTGCGCAGTTGCAAAAACGCGGTGCCATGGTCATGGGCATCACCCCGGTTGGACGCGGGCACGGGCTGCTTTCCCTGGAGCTGGGCGGCGCGCCAGCGCTGCGCCGGGGTGAGCTGACGGAGGCGACGCGCGAACTGGCCAGCCTGCTCACAGCCGGCCAGGATATTGACCGCGCCCTGCGGCTGATGGCGGAGGAAGCGCCGAGCAAGCGTGTCGGTGCCGTGCTGGGACGGGTGCGCGATGGCGTGCGCGATGGTTCGCTTTTGCCGCCGCTTTGCAGCGAGAGCCGAAAAGCTTTCCGCGCCTTTATATCGGCCTGGTCCGCGCCGGCGAGGCGGGCGGCGATCTGGCCGGAACGCTGGAACGTCTAGCCGGGCTGCTGGAGCGCCAACGAAGCCTCACCGCCGCCGTGCAGTCGGCCATGGTCTATCCCGCCATCCTGATGCTCGCCGCCATCGGTGCCATCGTCCTGCTGCTCACGCAGGTGCTGCCGCAATTCGTGCCGCTATTCGCGGAGAACGGCCTCGCTTTGCCCGCCTCCACTGCTTTCCTGCTGGGGCTAGGCAATGCCGTTTCCTCCTATGGGCTCTATGCGCTGCTGGCCGGGGGGGCGCTGGCGCTGGGGTTGCGCCAGGCCCTCACCCGTCCTGAAATCCGCCTGGTCTGGGACCGGCTGATGCTGCGCCTGCCGCTCACCGGCGCCATTGCCAGGGAAATTTTGGCCACGCGCTTTGCCCGCACATTGGGCATGTTGCTGCTCAATGGTGTCGCTTTGCTGCCTGCACTCGGCATCGTGCAGGAAGTGCTGGGCAATAGCGCCGCGCAGTACGCGGTGCGCGCCGCCGCTGAAAGTGCGAAGACCGGCCAGGGCATGTCCCGTGCCCTTGGGGCGGCCGGCATTTTCCCCACCCGCCTCGTCCATCTGCTGCGCCTGGGCGAGGAGACGGCCCAGCTCGGTCCGCTTTCGCTGCGCGCCGCCGACATGTTCGAGGAGCGCACGCGCCTCGCCTTGCAGCGGCTGGTGGCGTTGCTTGTCCCGGCCATCACCATCTTCATGGGGGCTGCGGTGGCGGGCATCGTTTCCTCCCTGCTGCTAGCCATGCTGAGCCTCAATAATGTCGCTCAGTAAGGCCGAGAGTGGTTTCACCTTGCTTGAGATGCTGATCACCATCGCGGTGATGGGCTTAGCCATGCTGCTCATCGCCTATTACGCGCAGCCCCACAGCCACCGGCTGGACGCCGAGCGCGCCGCCCAGCATGTCGCCGCCATGATGCGCGCAGGACCGGGGCCTGGCCATCGCCACCGGACAACCGGTGCGCTTTGTGCTGCCGCCTCTGCCGGGCTGGCTCAGCGTCACCGCTCAACTCCCGCCGGGTGGGCTGATCTTCGAGCCGGACGGTAGCTCCAGCGGCGGCGCCATCCTGCTCCTGGCAACAGGCATGCGCAGCCTGATCAGCGCCGATTGGCTCACCGGCCGGGTTAGCATTCATGCGGAATGATGCCAGTGCCGGATAATTCAGGCGAGTTCGGGCTTCACTTTGCTGGAGGTGATGGTTGCCTTCATCATCGCCGCGATGGCCTGTATCGTGCTCTACCGGGCCGGATTTTCCGGCGTGGCCGAGGACGTTACCGCCGCGCGCTACCAGGAGGCGGTGGTGCGCGCGCAATCGCATCTCGCAGCGCTCGGCCCGCTGACGAAACTGCAGACCCAGCAGCTCAGCGGCGATGATGGCGGCGGCTTTCATTGGCAGGTCAGCATCGCCACTGGCCCCAGCGTCGGCACGTTGACCTTGTATGATGTGCAGGTGACGGAGCGCTTCGGCGACCAGGGCGGTGACGCTGGCCACGAAGCGGCTGGGTCCCAGCTCATGAAACCCAGCGAGGCCGGATTCACGCTGCTGGAGATGCTGGTGGCGCTGGTCGTGTTCGGGCTGGTGATGGCCGGAATCGCCCAGGCCTTCCGCTATGGCTTCACCGCCATTTCCGCCGGCAAGCCGTGCCATTCAGGCGCCGGAGGATCTGGCGGCCATGGACATGGCGCTGCGCACGGATGATCGAGCAGGCGCAGCCAGACAGCATGAGCGGCGGCCCCTATTCCCTGGCCTTCACCACCAACCTGCCGCAGGGCGCAGGCGTGGTGGGCGGGCTGCAGGACGTGGCCTTGCAGCTCGGCCCCGGTGGCGCGCTGGTGCTGCGCTACACCCCGCACCCGCCGGGCCTGCCGCTTGGCCCCGCCCCGGTACCGAAAACCGACATCCTGGCCACCGGGCTGTACGGGCGTGAACTTCAGCTATTTGCAGACCTTGCCCGGCGCCGGACCGGGTTGGGGCGGCCAATGGTCCGGCAAAGGTCTGCCGCTGCTGGTGCGGATGCATCTGGAGCGGAGGGGCCGCCCTTGGCCCGACCTGATAGCCGCCCCCGCGGCGCCTGGCGATTGAGGCGGCTGATGACGCTAAAGCTTCATTTTTCGTTGCCTGGGGGAAGATATTAACCAGCCCGCCATGAATTTGTCATGGTACTCGGCCGGGCATGGCTTGATGCTCGCGGAGATTTTCGCCTGGTGGGTCAGCCAGATGCGCGCTTTGCGGCGCGGCCTTCTGGGGCCCGCACAAGCGCAAGACGGGCTGATCGTCGCCATCGACCAGCTGGAGGAGATGCGCCTCCGCGGCGTGCTTTTGCTGCGAAGCCGGGGCCAGGAGCGGCGCCTGCACGGGCTGGATGCGCCAGGGGAGCCGCACCGCCCGGGCTGCCGGTGCTGCTGCGCTTACCCCCCACTGGCTGCTCAGCCGCGAACTAACCTTGCCCTTAGCGGCGGCGCGGGATTTGCAGGCGGTGCTGCGTTTTGAGATGGACCGGCTGACACCCTTCAATGCGGATGAGCTGTTCTGGGGCGTCTCAACCCAAAGCCAGGATCGCGCTCAGGAGCTATTGCGTTTGCGCCTGGCCATCGTGCCGCGTGCCCCGGTGGTGGCGCTGCGCGACTGGCTGGCAGGGCAGAAACTGGCGCCGGGCTGGATCGAGCATGGGGGGGGCGCATTCCGCTCAGTGCCGGCTCGCCACGCCCTCGCCGCCAGACCACGCTTAACGCCCTGTACGCGGTGCTTGGCCCTGGCCTGCCTGGCCGTGCCCTTTATCCGCCAGCAGCTGGCACTGAATGCGGGGGCGGCGCTGGTGGCTGAACGTGCTCCGGCGGCGCATATTGCTCTGGGGCTGCGTGCGCAGCTGGCAGCCGCTGCCTCCGGGCGCACCGCCATCGAAGCCGCGCGCCGGCAGGGCGATGCGCTGCAGATCCTTGCCGCTCTCACCCAGGCCCTGCCGGACGATACCTGGCTGGCCGATCTCTCACTGAAATCCGGCAGCCTGACCATGGATGGGCAATCCGCCAACGCCGCCAAGCTGATCGCGCTGCTCGCCGCCGTGCCGGAGCTGCAGAACCCCAGCTTCACTGCGCCCTGTCACACGCACGAATGACGGCAAGGCGGATCTATTCTCGCTGCACGCTGGGGTGGCGGAATGAACGCCCCGCATCTTGCGCTGCCGGACGGGCGGCGTGGCCAGATCCTGGCACTGGCCATGGGGCTCGCGTCGCTGCTGCTGCTCTGGGCGGCGCTGCTGGCACCGCTTTGGGGCTGGTATCAGCAACGAGCCGATGAGCTGGCACAACAGCGCGCTTTGGCCGCGCGCATGCAGGCCCTGGCGCGGGAGATTCCGGCCCTGCGCTCCGCTGTTGCCGCGCAGGGCCCTGACCAGGGCAGCGCCACACTACTGCTGGAGGGCAACAGCGACGCCATTGCCGGTGCCAATCTTCAATCGGTGTTGCAGGATCTCGCTACACAATCGGGCACCAGTCTGGACAGCGCCGCCCTGGCGCCGGTGCAGGCACAGGGGCCTTTGCGCAAGATCGGGATGCAAGTGAGCCTGACGGCGAGTTGGCCGGCGTTGATCAACTTCCTTTCGGCCATCGAGACCGCCAACCCGCGCATGGTCGTGGACGGGTTAAGCCTGAGCAATGCCGGCCCGCCGGTTGCCGGCGGCGCGCCGCCAGTCCAGGCCAGCTTTACTGTCAGCGCCTTCCGCGCCGCAGGGGGAGTATGAGCGTGCGCCCCAGGCTGGGCGGGCGCATCCGCCCCCTGCGTCACTCCGCCTCCAGTTTGCGGCTGCTCGCTTGGGCGGCCAGGATTGGGGTGCGCCCGGTTCTTGCAGTGCTCCTCGGGCTGGTGCTGCTGGCCGAGCTGTTGCCCGGCAGCGGTGATGGCGGCCTGCTGCCCGCCCCCGCTCTGCCGCAGGGCGGCAGCACCATGGCCGGAGCGGATGTGCAGGGCTGGACCCAAACAATCCTGGCCCGACCCTTGTTCAACCCAGACCGCCGCCCCACCGGCGAGGCAGCAGATGGCGGAGATGGGTTGCCGCGTCTCTCAGCCATTCTTATCGGGCAGGGCGTGGCCAGTGCCATCTTCGCAGCCGACGGGCAGAAGCCGTTGGTGGTGCGGCCTGGCGGGCTGGTGGGCGGCGACAAGGTGCAGAGCATCAGCACGGATGAGGTGGTACTGCTCACCTCATCGGGCCCGGTGACTCTGCGTCCGCAATTCGCGAAAGGCTCCGCGGCCGGGCCGCAGCCCGCCAGCCCGGCCAGCCCCGTCGGATCGGCCGCCGCGCCGGCCAATCCAATCCCACAGGCCGTCCCGGTCTCGCCAAAGACAGGGCAACCGCTCAACTCAAGCTTCACCGCCGGCCCCTACGATAATGAGTAACCATGCGTAAAACCCAGCTTCCCACTTTGTTCGGCCTTCTCGTTCTGGCCTCCTGCCAAGCGCCGCCGCCTCCAGCCGCGCTAACTGGCGCCCCGGTGGCCCCGGTGGCCCTGACCCCAGGGGGAAGTATGCCGCCCGCCACACGGATCAGTGGCCCCGTGTCCGGCCCAGCCGCCATGCCCAACCGCAGCGCTTCCTATGGCACCCCGGCCACCACCCAGGCTAACAGCACCGGCGCACAGGCCGAGGGCCAAGGCGATATCAGCTTCGATTTTGCGGACACTGATATCCGTGCCGTCGTGGCCCAAGTTCTCGGCAATATTCTGCACGTCAATTATACGATCGATCCCGGCGTCACCGGCACAGTAACACTGCACACGGTGGTGCCTCTGACACAGGACCAGGTACTGCCAACACTGCAGACGCTGCTGGCGCAGACTGGCGCGGTGCTGGTGCAAACGGACGGGCTGTACCGGGTGATGCCAGCCGGCCAGGGTGGCGGGGCGGCGGCGGATACGCAAGTCATCCCCCTGCGCTATGCTGACGCCACACAACTGGCGTCGGTGCTGCAACCCTACGTCGCCAAGAACGGCACGCTGGCAGCGGACGCGGGGAGCAACAGCATCGTCATTCAGGGCGAACCGGCGGCGCGCGCAGCTTTGGCCGGTCTGGTGCAGGCGTTCGATGTAGATGCGCTGGCCGGGCAATCCTACGAGCTGTTCCCGGTGACCAGCGGCAATGCCAAAGATTTCGCCACCGCCTTCACCTCCGCCTTGGGCAAGCAAACAGATAGCAAGGGCGCGGCAGCGGTGACAGTGGTGCCTCTGGACCGGATCAGCGCGGTGCTGGTGATTGCCCGCGCTCAAAGCTACCTTAACGACGCGGCGCGGATCTATGCGGTGATCAACCGGGTGCAGAGCGAAACGTTACGAAACTGGCGTGTTTTCTACCTCCACAACAGCCAGGCAAATGACGATGCCTATCTGTTGCAGGAGGCCTTCACACCGGACAATGTCACCGCCCAACCCACGCCGGCGGCGACACAGAGCGATACCAGTTCGTTCAACGACGATAACAGTGCCGGCTCCAGCAGCGGCACCAGGCAGCCAGGCACCGACAGCCAGGAATCGACGGCCGCCACCAGCAGTGTAACGTCAGCACAATGGCGATGGGCTTGCCAACACGGCGAGCGAAAATGGCGCCACCAGCGGCGGCGGCGCAAACACGGGCAGCGCCAGCGCGCTGCTCGGCCCGCTGACCGCCAGCACCGGCAGTGCCAGCACCGACGCCATGCGGATCATTCCGGATACGCAAAATAATGCCGTGATGGTCTATGCCACCGCCGCGGAGGACGATCAGGTGGAGGGCATGCTGAGCAAGATCGACATCCAGCCGTTGCAGGTACAGATCGATGCGACCATCGCGGAGGTCGACCTCACCGGACAGCTGGAATATGGGACACAATTCTACTTCAAGTCCGGTGGCATCAACGCCGTGCTCAGCAATTCCACCAGTGCAGCGCTTGCGACGAGCTTCCCTGGCTTCGTGCTCTCAGGCAATGGCAGCGATGCAGCGCCGCTTGCCCTCTCGGCCCTGGCGGCAGTGACTAAGGTGCGGGTACTTTCGTCGCCGGAACTAATGGTGCTGGATGGACAGGCGGCAAGCCTGAAGGTGGGTGACAGCGTGCCCTATCTTTCGGAAACCTCGCAAAGCACCGTTACGTCCACCTCTGAAGTGATCCAGTCCATCAATTACCGCGATACCGGCGTTATCATGCGCGTTACCCCGCATATCGGCAGTGATGGGTTGGTGACCATGGATGTCAGCCAGGAGGTTAGCGGCGTCTCGCCTACGGTGACCACCACGGGCATAAATTCGCCGACCTTTACCGAGCGCACGGTGACCTCACGCGTGTCCATCCAGGATGGGCAGACGATCGGCCTGGCCGGGCTGATCTCAGACAATGATTCGCGTGAGAATTCCGGGCTACCCTGGCTGAGGAACCTGCCTGTGCTGGGCGGACTGTTCGGCACGCAGACCAATAACCGCACGCGCGAGGAACTCTGGTGCTGATCACCCCGCATGTGATCCGCGACCAGCAGCAGGCGCTGGACCTGACCCAGGACATGCAGCAGCAAATGCCCAACGCGGCGCTGGTGCCAGGCGCGCTGCAGAGCGAGCCATTCCAGGGTTCAGAGGACCCGAGCCAGGCTGTGCGGGCGCGGTTGAGCCAGTGAGGCAAAGCCGCGAACGCGGCTTTGCGCTGCTCATCGTGCTGTGGAGTATGGTGCTACTGGCGCTGATGATCACCGCACTGCTCGCCAATGGCCGAACCGCAATGACGTTGGCTGGCAATGTGCGTGACGCGGCGGCGGCTCGCGCCCGTGCCGATGGCGCCATCAACGAGGCACTCTTCCATGCGCTGGCCAGCGGTCCGCAGCACTGGGTGCCGGATGGGAGCTGGCATGATCTGCCCGGGGGCGTACGCGTGCGCGTGACCACACTGGGCGGGCTGGTCAACCCCAATCTAGCCTCCACCAACCTGCTCGCTGGTCTGCTGCAAGCCAGCGGGGCGGATGAGGCGCAAGCCAAACGGCTGGCGGCGGCGATTATCGATTGGCGCAGCCCGCCGCTGACGCAAGCGGCAGAGACTGCGCGCGAGCAAGCCTATCGCGGCGCTGGGTTGCATTTCTCACCGCCGGGAGAGCCATTTTCCGATCTTGCTGAGCTGGGGGATGTGCTGGGCATGCCGCAGGTGCTGCTGCGGGCCATGCTGCCCTATATGAGCCTATACCAGACCGACGACCCTGACCCCGCACTCGCCAGCCCGCTGGTGCGCCGGGCGCTGCAACTGGCGAATGACCCTGGCGCGCTGCATGACGGCTACCAGGGCAGTTTTCCCACAGTGGAGATTGAGGCCGAGGCGGCTGGGCTGGGGCGGGTGATGGTGCGCCGGCACGGCGTGTTCAGCTTGGCCGACCCGGACAGCCCGCAACCCTACAGCGTGCTGCTGCTCACCGGCAGTTAGATCAATATGCGTTTAGATTGAAGTGCCTAGTCGATCTAAACGCACGAAATTGAACCGTGTCCTTAGTGATTGCAGATCAACCCCGGATCGCCCGGCTGGCCGGATTTGCCGGAAGCACCCAGTGAGCAGAGATCGTAATCCAGTCCCGGGCGGCTGGAGGGCGACTGGTAGAGATAGGCGTGGCCCCAGGGGTCGCGCGGGAGATCGCCTCCTTTGAGATAAGGGCCGGACCAAGCGTCAGCATCGTCAGGTTTGGTGATTAGCGCCTGAAGACCATCCTGCGTGCTGGGAAACGAACCGACATCGAGCTTGTAGAGATCGAGCACCGAGTCGATGCGCTCGATAGATTGACTTGCAATCGAATCCTTGGCGTGGCCGAGCTGGCGTAACACCGCAGGTGCGACAAGGCCAATGAGCAGGCCAAGAATGACGATGACGACCAGCAATTCGAGCAGCGTAAAGCCGTCCTCGTGCTCTGGCTGTTTTGAAAATCTGCTGGTATAATATGACAATTTCATGTCGGGTGAAGCCGCCTGTTCTGCTGCGTGATGCATCGCGCTATAGCATCAGCGTAATGACAAGAAAACCACGAAACAAGGAAATCGCCGGCAGATGATTTTTTACCTGCGCTGCATGCTGGTGGTGGCCGCGATCACGGCACTGCCACCAAGAGTGCTGCCTGTGATTCAGAAAATCGAAGGCGGAACCGTGGGGATTACGCACCAGAACAGCAATGGCACGCAGGATCTGGGTGTGATGCAGGTGAACACGATCTGGGTGCCCGCTTTGGCGGAACGCGCCGGCTTCAGCGAGGCTGAAACCAGGCGGCGGTTGATCGACGACCCTTGTTTCAACATAGCTGCCGCGGCGCTGATTTTGCGCGGGTACCTGGCTCAGACGCATGGCGCGCTGCTACCTGCGATCGGCGATTACCACTCCCACACACAGGCGCTGAACGGTGCCTATATGGCGTTGGCCGAGGATACGGCGCGGCGGCTATTCGCGGCAAAAGCTCATCGTCGATGAACTCGACTATGTGCCATTCACCGCCGTGAGATCTGAACTATTCTTCGAAGTACTAAGCTAGCGTTATGAGGGCGCGGCTCACCGGCGCACTGTTCGACCGGCTCACCCGCCATGTCCGCACCCTCGAAATGAACGGCGAAAGCACCCCTCGCCACATAATCTCCGCTTTCAGGCAGAAATTCCGCTTAGCTCAGTGTTCGAATTTAGCCAGCCATTTCTACTTTTGCGTTACGGGATACTCCCCTTCCCAGCCCCCACCCAGGGCCTGGTAGAGCGTCACCAGATCCGTCCCCAGCTTCTCCAGCGACTGCGCCTGATTCTGCTGGGCAGCCAAGTAGGCTTGCTGGGCGTTCAGGACGGTTAGGTAGTCAACGAGACCTTGCTTGTACTGGTCCTCCGCCAGGCTGAGGGCGATCTGGCTTTGCTGCACGTCGGTCTGCAGTGCGTCCTGGGTGGCATGCTCCTGGGCATAGTCCACCAGGGCGGTGTTAACCTGGGTAAAGGCGGTTAGCACCGTCTTGGCGTAGCTGATGGCGTCTTCCTTCTGCTGGGCTTCGTTCAGGTTAAGCTGGCCATGCAGCTGGCCGCCTTCGAAGATCGGCAGCGTCACGTTCGGGCCCACGCCGTAGGTCAGCGCCTTCCACTCATTCAGGCTGCTGAACTGCAAAGATTCCAGCGAGGCGTTGGCGGAGATCGTCACGTCCGGGAAGAAGGCGGCCTTTGCCACGCCGATTTCAGCGGTGGCGGAGTGCAGGGTCTCCAGCGCCTCGCGTACGTCCGGCCGGCGGGTGAGCAGGTCGGAGGGAAGGCCAACCGGCACCGTGGGCGGGGTGAGCGGCACGGGGGCGGTAGTCACCAGATCCTGAGGCAGCCCGTCCGGCGTCTGGCCCAGAAGCAGGCCGATCTGGCCGATCAGCGCGTCACGCTGGGCGATGAGGGTGGGGATCTGCGATGAGATCTGCGCGGCGGTGGCCTTGGCGTTGGCCACGTCCAGCTGGGTGGTGAGGCCGGCCTGCTGGCGCTCGACCGTGAGCTGCACGAGCTGGTTGGCGAAGTCCAGGTTCTTCTGGGTGATGGTCAGCACAGCCTCGGTGCCACGGACCTGGATATAGTTGCTGGCGACCTCAGCCTCGACATTCAGCAGCGCGGCGCGGCGGGCTTCGTCAGAAGCGCGGGCATTGGCCACGGCGGCCTCCACGGCGCGCTTGTTCTTGCCCCAGAGATCGAGGTCGAACATCGTCTGCAGCCCGTACTGGTACAGGTTGTAGGGCTGGGTAACGACCGGAAAATCCTCGGCGAACAAACCAGTGGGGCTGTTGTCGCTGATCTTGTTCCGAGAGTAGGAGGCGTTGCCACTCAGATTGGGGTAGAGCGCAGCGCCTTCGATCTGCGCCTGGGCCTCAGCCTCCAGCAGGCGCTGGGTGGCGATCTGCAGATCGAGATTCTGCTGCACCGCCATGGTTTCCAGCTGGGTTAGCAGCGGGTCGTTGAAGCTGGTCCACCATTGCGGGTCCACCGCGTCACCCGAGACATAAGGGGTGCTGCCAGGGGGGAATCGTTCAGATAGGCGCTTGGAGTCGCGGCGCGGGGGGGCTGGAAATTCGGCCCCAGCATGCAGCCAGACAATGCCGCGAGAAGCCCGAGAGAGAGGGCCGAGCCTGCCAGGCCACTGCGCAAGCGAATGGATGTCACGATCTTCAAACTCCCTGTTCCACCCGCTTGGGCGGCGACTGTAGAAAAAGAACCATGGGCCACGTCACCAAGGCAAGCACCCCGATGATGCGGAACACGTCCAAATAACTAATGAAACTCGCCTGTTGTTGCACCAAAGGCGCGATTTGCGCCACGGTCAAACCGTGCAGGCTGCCATACGGCGTGATCGCCTCGGAGAGCCTTGCATGGTGGAATTGCGTTCTCCAGGCCAGCTAGTGGTGAGAACGAAATGCCAATACTGCCGCGATATTGGCAGTGAACAAAGCGGCGGCATCCGCGCTACGCTCGGGCGGCAGGCCGATATAGGAGCTGGCCGAGACCGGGATGAAGATGAAGGGCATCGCCACCACCTGCATAATCCGCGCCCAGGACAGGGTGGCGAAATCGATCTGCGGGGAAAAGAAGGAAAGAAGTGGCTGGCCAAATTCGGACACAGGGATAAGTAGAATTTCAAGCCGCTGGCCGAATTGGCGCAGCTTTATGACGTTCACCCGAACCAGATCACGGCTTGTCGGCGCTCTTCTATGAGGGCGGACGGCTTGGAGACGAAGACCGCGCACAGCGCCAGGGCCACCAGCCCGACCGGCAGGTTTCAGGAAAATGTGTCCGTCACCCAGTCGCCCAGAACCGGGCCGGTGGCCGGGGCGACAATGATGGTGCAGGCCGAAGCAAAGCGACGACCTGGGCGCATTTTTCCTGCGGGAAGCTGTCGACCAGCATGGAATGCGCCGCCTGGGCCTGCCCCCTCCCCCAGCCCTTGCAGCACTCGCGCCACCACGATCATCTCCAGAGACGTCGAGAAGGCGCAAAGTACGGAGCTGGCGGTGAACAGCACGGCACAAATTTGGAAGAAGAATTTGCGCCCCAGCACCTGCTGCAGCCAGCCTCTAATCGGTAAAACAATAGAGTTGCTGACAAGATGGCTGGCCGTCCCGCCGAGGCCGTGGATGCTGTCGCGCAAGCGAGAGCCACGGAGAGGCAGGATGTCGGCACCATCAATCCCCGCCTTTAGGCATGGGGAGGTTCAGTAGATAGGCGGTGAGCACCCAGGTACTCTCTCCGGCTGGCCGATGCCGAGAGACCCGGCGATGTGGGTGAGCGAGACATTGGCGATGGTCGTGTCCAGCACCTCCATGAACGGCGCAAGAGAGACAACCACCGCCACCAGCCAGGGATTGAACGGGCCAGCAGCGGAGCGCGGCAGCGCCGCCCGCTCATGGCGAGAGGCGGATGCTGGGTTCAACCGAGAGGCCCGGCGCCAGCAGGTAATCCTTCACCCGGTCATCATCGAATACCAGCTTCACCGACACGCGCTGCACGATCTTGATGTAATTGCCAGGGGGCCAGCGCTCCCGAACCCAGCATGGCGAAAACGCAAAGCCGGCGGCGGCCGAAGCGCACCGCAATTTCGGCTCCGACGACACTGGCGACCATGGCCAACAGGGAGCCGAATGTCGCGATGCTGGTGGGCGAGGGGCCGCTGGCGCCCGGTTGCGAGGCCAGCACCCAGGCGAGATAGGCCACCATCCATGAGCGGGCGCCGAACAATTCCCACGCGTGGGCGCAATACCCCAACACATAGCCCATGGCCGCGCGATTGCGCAGCACCGGGGCAAAATCGAAGGGATTGCTCTTGTGGTTTGGAGGCGTTGGCCTGACCGGCGGCAGGCCGAAGGCCACCAGCAGAAAAGCCGTCGCCGCCGCCGCCGTCGCCAGTCCAAACGCGGCGCGCCAGCCAAAAGCGCCGGCCATTGCGCCTGAAACGAGGAACGACCCCGACGTTCCAAGCGAGAAGCTGGCGGTGTAAAAGCTGATCCAGCGCGGCTGCCTTGCGCCGGAGACGCGATCCATCAACGCCTTCAGGCCGGGCATATAGGTTCCCGCCAACCCGACGCCGCCCGCCCTGGTTTTTGCTGTTGATC
>CAWHDE010000015.1:0-454463 GCA_963827925.1 uncultured Pseudomonadota bacterium
TCTCTGTATAGGACGTCGGCCTCTCAAGGCGTGCCGTGGCCGTCAGGAACTCCCAGCCCGCTGTCTGTAGCGCGGCCCACTCATCGCTCTCGCGTCCGTACCGTGACACGTTACCCTCCAGGCATGCGGTTCAAATTTACTCGGGTCGTGGACGACACGGGCGTGCCGAACGATCGCCCGGTGTTTCCGCTGCGCCTAGCGACCGCTCAGGGCTGCCGCCGTACTGCCTGCTCGATACCGGCGCCCTCGACACGTTCATGCGGGGCGGATTCGCCGATGAGGCCGGGGTTGACCTGACGGACGCCGAGGCCGTGGGGCCTTTTAACCTGGGGGAGCACTGAGGTCTCGGGACTGGCGAAGACCGTTGGCTGCGTGATTGAGGACGGCACCGGAGCAGCGATCTCCCTGAAGGACGTCCGGGTGACCTTTCTCAGTTCCTGGCCTTATCCCGGCTTCGGGGCAATCCTGGGAACCATCGCCATGAAGCAGCTCCTGGTGACCGTCTCAGCCGGGCAGGGATGGATTGAGATCCTGGGAGGCAGGTACTGGCCAGCGGCCCGGGAACGCACAGCCGACGCAGCTCAGCCAAGTGCCGCCAGTCGCCCGATGACGTAGTCGCTCTACTCCGAGACTTACCGCACGACAATCACGGGATGGTTGAACCCATCAGGACTAGTAAACTGCGGTCTCGTAGCCATTCGACCCCAGTCCGGCCATAGAACGCTGGGTTCTTCCTCGCCTGCTGGACGACGAGCGTGCGGCTGTTTTACAGACATGAGTACGGCTTAATTGCGTTCAGTTCGCGTCAAGCGCAGATCAGGCCGCGACCCATGACGCATCATCCGGGTCAGCGGATCACAGGATCTGTGCTAAGAATTCCCAGAGGAGCACAATTCACTGAATACTTGAAACGAATGGCGGTTCCTGGGAGGGTTACGAGCGCGTCCCAAGGAGGAAGATCCGCTAGCGCGTTCATCTCGTCGTAAGGCGGAACTCGGGCACCCTGATCCCAGGTTGCGTCATATCGTAGGAGAGGCACCGATAGGATCCCGAATTCGCCTGCTCCCCACTTGGCTATGCGCTCGTCCGCAAGCACAATTGTCGGCACGAGGCCAACAGCCGAGAAATCATTCACCGCAGCTTGATAAAGATCGCGAAAGCCGAAGAACAAGCAAAGATCGAGCGCGGCAGTCGCAAGGTAAGAGGTCCGCCGCCCCCTGACATCGACATGAGAGAGCGAAGACCCCAGTATGTATTCGATTTCCTCCAGCTCGGAGCAATCCGCAGAGCCGAGGCCCGGCCTTTTGTCATATGAGTCGGCGACCCAAACAATCACGGACTCCAGTAGCTTGGCCACCTCTGATGGACTATCGCGAAATGCCGACAAGGTGGCGCAAATGAGGGAAATCGCCCACTTATCCGAAAGCGGCTTTCCCAGTCCCATCTGCTTAGAGACCATCTCTTTAACTATCATCCTTGCGTCTTCGGACACACCATCCTCTACATGGCCGGCGAGCGCTAGCAGGCTCCAGGTTTCCGCCATGCGGTGACAGAAGACAGAGTATGTGAAGTGCGGGTATGTGTTACTTCCGAGCCGATCGATAAGCGAGCCTGGGTCAGTAGCGACATCTTGATACTGACGCAAATAAGACCAATCGCATATGATGCATGGAGCTGCCTCGCCATCTCGGAAAACAGTGAGACACCCAAAACCTCGGGCTGAGAACGCGCGGCCCGAAGCGCGCATAGCGCCGTGACCGCAGCCAACTAGCCCGCTTGCAAGTTCTCAGTTATCTGCAATAACGGCGGCTTCTATCGCCACCTTATGTAGTGGAATTACCGTCCACCTTCTAGTGTAGCGCTCTACCTGCTGATGAGTGATTGGCCCGGTCTCGGCCGCCGCAATGACCGCAAGCATGTCCGTCGCCATCGCGCGGAAACCGGGGGACGTCATTGTTCGTTTTTAGTCGTCTAAGCTTTACTTTGTCGTTATCGTCGAAGCGGTTCGACACTGCGGCGCGCTTCCGGAAGGCCGCCGCCTCTTGTTAGCGGGTGCTTCCCCGGTCCGTGATGTGGGGCGCGACGAGATCGACCCGGGAGCGGTAGCGCCCAGTGGGTCGTTCATCCGTTGCACCAGGGCCTGGACCGCCATTCGGCCCAGCTTGTTCGGTGACGTCTCGACCGCCGTGTAGGGCAGCGAGAACAGCCGGCCGGCCGAGTACATGCTGACGACCGACAGATCGTCGGGCACGCGGATGCCGCGCGAGTAAAGGACGGACGGCAGCGCGGCGATGCGTGCGGCCGAAGAGGCTGGCGTTGATGCCGAGGTAATTGATCTGCGCTGCATCGTGCCCCTGGATATCGATGCCGTCGTCGCCTCGGTCAAAAAAACCGGACGCTGTGTCATCGTGCACGAGGCTTCGCGCTTTGGCGGCTTTGGCGGCGAGCTTTCGGCACTCGTGCAAGAGCGCTGTTTCTATCATTTGAAAGCCGCGGTGGAACGCGTCGCCGGATGGGATACGCCCTACCCGCACGCTTTCGAAAGGGATTATTTCCCCGGCCCCGGTCGCGTCGTAGCAGCTCTACACCGCGTCATGGAGGACTGAGCCATGAGTGCGTATATATTCCGCCTGCCCGATATCGGCGAAGGTATCGCCGAGGCCGAAATCGTTGCTTGGCACATCAAACCCGGCACGCGGCTAGAAGAAGACCAGCGCATGGTCGATGTCATGACCGACAAGGCGACCGTGGAAATAACTTCGCCGGTTGCCGGCGTTGTCACCGCTATTCATGGCGCGATCGGCCAGATGATCCCGGTCGGCTCCGCCTTGATTGAACTGGAGCTCGATGGGGAAGGTCCTGTCACGCAGCCTGCGGCGGTCGCGCCGCCAACACCGGCTGCGATGTCGACCGCCGCTTTTACCGCCCAGTTGGCCAGGGATGCTCCACTGGCGGCCCCTGCCACTCGTCGGCGAGCTCATGAACTCGGCATCGATTTACAATTTGTTCCCGGTACCGGCCCTGCGGGGCGCATTACGCCGGAGGATCTGGAGAATTTCATTATGCGCCGCGATTCCGCTGAGCCTCTCAGTGGCGCGCTCGGGCCGCGCATCGGCATCACGGAAACCAAAATCACCGGGCTGCGCCGCAAAATCGCGGAAAAGATGCAGGAGTCAAAGCGCCGCATCCCGCATTTCGCCTATATCGAGGAATTCGACCTGACCGAACTCGAAGCCTTGCGCAAGGATTTGAACGACAACCGCACCGCCGACCAGCCTAAACTCACTCTGCTACCCTTCTTGATGCGTGCCTTGGTCAAGCAGATTCCCAAGTTCCCGCAGGTGAATGCGCGCTATGACGACGAGGCCGGCATCCTCCGAATCTACGAGGGCATTCATTTAGGCATCGCGACGCAAACCGTCGGGGGAATCCTGGTTCCGGTCGTGCGTCATGCTGAAACCCTTGATCTCTGGGAGAGCGCGCGCGAGCTCACCCGTGTGACCACGGCCGCACGCAATGGAAGCGCCACCCGCGATGTGCTTATGGGCTCGACCATCACGCTGACCAGCCTTGGCGCCATCGGCGGCATCGCGGCCACCCCGGTCATCAACTACCCGGAAGTCGCAATCATAGGCCCTAACAAACTGGTCGAGCGGCCGGTTGTCATCAATGGCCAAATCGCGATCCGCACGATGATGAACCTCTCCTCCTCCTTCGACCACCGCATCGTTGACGGCTTTGACGCGGCCGGCTTCATCCAGGGACTCAAGCGCCTGATCGAACGCCCAGCTTTACTTTTTCTGAATACGAAATGACCGAAACAATCCAAATTAAAGCGTTGGACAATCTGGCCATGCATCGAAGACCTGCCGTTATCTTGGCATGTGCCGTGCAAGTGTTTGTCGGTGGCGACAGCTTTCTCCGGAATGGGGAAGCCAACCCGATAAAACTAAGAGGAGAAGGAGAGCGATTACAGCTGATCGCAATGTCGTGATTATCGTTTCAACAGGCATTCACCTACCAATACGCGCCCTATACTCGATTACGCAGCCGATCGAATGAGGTTTTCCTTTACAATCCCATCGCTTTACAAACCTCTAGTGTGCCTCTCTTTCGAGGGAAAAGTTTATTGAAGTCAACAGATCAACACGGAATGTCTCTTTTCTAATCTGCCGACGTAGCATCGTACACCCTCCCGCCTCTCTAATAAAAATCTCTGCCGCGCGATCGCCGCTGCAAGGCTCAGTGATTTGTCCGGTATAGTTTATCAGCAGGATGTTCCCTCTATTTAGGAGACTTTTGCACGCAAGCGATGCCACAGATGAAATGTCATCGGGAGACATATAATACAAAATTTCAGAACAAATAATAAGATCAAACTTATGTTCTGCCGGCCATTCGACTGGCACTTGAAGCTTTTTAAACGTGATATGTTTCAAAGGAGAACAATTTTCTCTTGCGGCGCGTAATGCCGTCTCAACAATATCGACCGCGAGCAAGGATTGACATCTTGCTGCTAACATCTTGGTTAGAATGCCGATCGAACAGCCTATCTCAAAACCGCTTTGGAAGGCTCTTTTCCCCAAAATTTTTAAGGTCGCTTGATATTTTTCGTGTTCATATTTGCTCTTGGAAAAATTCCACGGATCTGGGTTAGCCGCATAAAGTGCTTCGAAGTACTCAGGGCCACGAGAGGCCAGCGCGCGGTCTTTCATGCGATAAACACCTCAAACGGCCGCTCAAAAACAACCAAAAGGTCAGTGGGTAACCTAAAACCATTTGGTGAATCCTGGATCAGATCTCTGTATTGTGACTGATGTGCTGCGATAGCTTTTCGTTTAACGCGCAGATATGCCGAAATGTTTAAACGCCAGCCGCTATGACGCGGCTCGTCCCACATATCCGTTCCGACCCGCAGCCACCCCCAAACTGGATATGAAAGTAATTTTAAGCTCGCATAATAGGCAACACGATAGGCCATCCGCGCGGCTGCTCGATGATCGCCATGCTGATCTCCAGCCCAAGGCCCTATGACCACTGCGCAGGTATGGGTTTTCGTAATTTCCAGCAGTTTCTCTACGGCCGTGATAAACTCAGGGCCGAACGCCGGCAGTTTAGTATCGGGATAGCGCAGAAAGTACAAGTTCTCCGCCGGCAATCCGAGCAGACTGACCGCGTATCTAGCCTCGGCCTCCCGCACCTCGCGCAGTCGTGCCGGCGGGAATATTCGTGATCCCGGATGCGAGGCTGCTCCGTCCGTCAAGATAACCACCACCGGCGCAATGCCGGCCGCACAGGCTGCGGCAATCAAGCCGCCGCAGCCAAGGCTTTCATCATCAGCATGCGGCGCCAGGATCAATGCTCGGCGTCCTTCCAGTACAACACGCACATCCGCCGCCGGTAGAGCCAAAAACCCCTCCAGTATGTCCGAAATCGATCTCACGTTGCCCCCGGCACGTTCGCATGAAAATAGTACTGAGCCGCTTTAACCAGCGCTTCATCGGGAGCGGGCTGCCGCAAATAAGTCGCGAGGTCTCGGCATAGTCGCTCGGCTGGATGTCCGACCACGAAGGCGCTAAGTCCCAGGCCTCGCTGAATCAAATGTAACGCGGCTAGGCAGGCTGACTCCACGGCCAGCCGTGCGAGGTTGATATAGGCAACAATTGCATCAGCGCTGTCATCTTCCAGGCATCCACGCAAGGCAGCCTGCGTCGTCCATAGCCGCGCCGTTTCGTAGGCGAGCACGACCTGGCCGAATTTAGCTTGCTGATGCGGGTCGCCGGTGCGTTGCCGTTTCAGGAGTTCGTCCCGATGAATTTTAAGGAGCGCGCCGAGCCCCCCAAGCGCACCAGCTGAACCGCGCCAGGCGCCGGCGGAAAACACTGGTTCACGCAGGTAGTCCCCGGGCTCGCCCAACAAGACGTCGGGGGAAATGCGCATCCCGGAAAAATCGACGCTGCCAGTAATTGCCGCACGCATGCCATTCAGTTCGCTAGCACTGGAAATCAGCCTTTCTCCGGGTGTCAAACTAACGATGATCATGCGGATGCCATTTTCAGTCGCAGCCGTCACAAGAGCTCGCGTGGCCTCCCCTGCACCGGAACAGAAGGCCTTCCGCCCCTCCAGAATGAAGCCGTTGGAAGCGTGCCTAAGCGCTAGACTGGCTTGCGGCGCGTCTGTTACCCACAAGGCGAATAATTCGCCCGCCGCTGCGTTCGCCGCGCATTGTTCGGCGAGCGCTGGTGTACCGTAACGGAAGACCAGTTGCAGCGTGTTGACATGCGCTTCATATAACCGCGCGACAGACAAACTGCCTTCACCGAGTAATACAAATAAATTTAATAACGCCGTCGCGCCCGCCACCTTATAACCAAATCCAAGTCCACCGAGAGATTTGGGAATGGTTGCCCTCAATGCACCGAGTTTGCGCAGCTGCACAAAACTTGCTTGCGGGAATTTCACGACGGCATCCAGGCGAGCGGCTTCGTCCTGCATGGCCGGCAACATCGCCGCGATGCCGTCGAGCAGTTCCTGGCGATTATCCGACACTGTTTCTACTCCTCCGACTAAGCGCCTACTTTGCTAAAAGCGCTGCCAAATTGTGGCCGTTCTATCAACTGCTTCAGTAGGAAAAATGCTTGTTGGGTTTCCCGGGTCAGATCGGCAAATGGTACTCGTCGCCGCTGTAAAATGCTACTTTCACTCTGGATGGCGGACCATGCCGCGCCAAAAAAAGGCGCATGCAAGGCCCGACTCAGTGATGCTGGGCTAAGCAATAGGTATTGCGCCAGACGGTCAGCGCCGCCTTGGCCGCCGCGGACCACGCGCAAGCGGGCTCTCGCCGTTACTCGCCTGTAAGCGTCCACCACCGGCTCAATGGTCTCATCAAGGAGCTCGTCTCGTTGTTGAAGTCGTCGCCTAATTGTTTCGGCCATTCCACCTGCGGCTCGTCCTATCAACCGACCTGAGACGCCGACCGTGATGTGCGGCGCATGACGGATGCGTGCATCGACTAAATTCAGACGCTCAACTAAGGCACGATCCTCTCCCGCGGATACCTGCGGCGCTCCTCCGACCCTTCGCAGGAATTCGGCTTTCATCGCAATGCTCGCGCCAGAGTGTTGTTGGTGCCGTGGCCATGGGTCTGCCGGACATGGATCAACCAAAGCCGTTATTTTGTCGAGTACTCTGAGGAGTAGCTTCTCACGCATGTCGTCAAATTTCAGCCGGCGGAGGTCTTTCGGGCTATCGGGCCAATTAATCTCCGCCATCCCGCAAACGACGTCAGCACCTGCCTCTATTTCGATCAGGTTGTCGGCGATCCAAGAGTTATACGGCACGGCATCAGCATCAGTTGTCAAGATCAGTCCATCTCCTGCAACGTTTAGAGCCCAGTCAAGGGCTTGTCGGCGCGCCTCTCCCGCAGATACGAGTTCATCGGGAAGGTTGCAGGTTTTAATTTTTATATTCGGCCTGTTTCTCTGTATTTTACGGGAGATGTCCCATGTATGATCTGTACAATTATTAAGAAGCAATAATATCTGCCGAGGCCTTTGTGTTTGTAAGTGGAGCGCTTGGAGGCATGCGCGTATTACCGTCTCTTCATTTTTAACGGGTATTGCGACGATAATATCACCGGAACAATCCATTCTGCTTAGCTATGTTGAATCCCCTCACTGTCAAGAAAATGTTGGCATACTTTAACGTATTTAGGTTCGATGACTGAATAGTGCTAAGCTGGGTTGATCGCTCAGCAAGCAGTAGAAGCAACTCGTATGTACATTCGACGCAGATGATGAAAAGTTATTAGGCCAAATCAGCGAGTTATGCATCAACAGGATAGATTGTCCTTGCTTTACAAAACGATTTATGCAAAATATGGTGATGGAAAAATAACCGATAAAATCCCACATCCACATGGATTAGTTCCTGACGTTTTGATGGAAAATGAATTTGTATTCGTGAACTCTGCGAGCCTTAGATTGAAAGTGACGTAGGCGGGCTAAGAACGCCTTTAATTCGGGATATAGTGAGGGAGTTACAATGGCCTATCAGTCAATTAGGACCCCACGATGCCAGAATTAACACCCAATGCTGTTGCAAGCGCTCCATCGAAGGGAAAGAACCCATTTCTTCGGGATGTGGCACGCTTGCGTGCCACGGCAAAGAAGTCGCTTGAAAAAGGTATCCTGATAGATCGCTACAAAGATAACGTGGAAGGAGCCATCGAACTCTTGCAATCCGCGTTGGCAACAGAGATCGTTTGCGTTTTACGCTATACAATGAACTCTATTTCGGTTGCCGGAATTTCCAGCAAAAGTGTCGCTATTGAATTTCAAGAGCACGCTAATGATGAACGCGAGCATATGATGAAGCTCGCAGAGCGGATCGATCAACTCGGTGGAACGCCGAATTTTGATCCGAAGGGCCTGGCATCGCGATCCGCAACCGAATACGGTACCGGGGGTACCCTGGTGGAGATGGTGAGGGAAAACCTGCTTGCAGAGCTCATCGCCATTGAACATTATACCGATCTGATCAGCTATTTTTCAGATAAGGATCCCACAACACGACTACTGCTGGAACATATCCTGGCCGATGAAGAGGAACACGCGACCGACATGCGCGATCTTCTCATTGCCCACGAAGACACACCACCACTACCTGGGTAGTTATGATAACGATACATGGCATTACTATGCTTGGAATACCCAGCCATCCATACGCGGGAATTTATTTTCCGACGTCGGTTAGCCAATTATTGACTGTTCCGAGCGTATAATTCAGACGGAAGTCAAAATGAGTTCTGTCCATATTTGCCCGTGTGGCCAAAGCGCCAGATGTAAACGCGATTGGCACTCCGAATTGTCGAGGCGAGAAGGAGACAGTCTTTGAAAGATCCATTCATGAGTATGTGGCTGAGCGCTGCGAACCGGGCTCTTGGTAGCAGCATAGGCATTTGGCAGGCGTCAGTCCGTCGGTCGCAAACAGTCGCCTTAAACGAAGCCAACAAGGTAATCATTTCCTTCTGGAAAGCGGCCGCTAAGGAGGCAGCCGGTCGCAAACACAGAAAAAATCGGTAATTTCGATTGTTTCTATGGCAAGTGACAATGCTTCCGTAAGCCGTGTTTATACTTGAATAGTTATGAATTTCCGCAGAGTATCGAACTACGTCATCGTCCTGAATTCGAGGAGGTTTAAATGCCCGCAATTCTGCTTTGGCTGCTTGGCGTTCCCATTCCCATCATCATCCTTTTGCTTTTGCTTTGGCATTAAGCGGGGAGTGCAGACATGTCATTAAATGAGATTGTGGCCTCCATCGATGGTGCGCCCTTGCAGGTTGAACAAGCTCTTCCCGGGTCCCAATCGGGTGTCTCCTGGAGTGCGGTGTTTGCAGGGGGTGTTACCGCCGCCGCTGTTTCCATCATCTTGCTGTTATTTGGTACCGGTCTGGGTCTGGTTTTGATCTCGCCATGGGCGGGAGCCGGTGTATCGCCTGCCACGTTCACCGTGCTGGCGGCGATCTGGTTGATCATTGTGCAATGGATATCCTCGATGTTCGGCGGCTATATGGCTGGACGGCTGCGCACGAAATGGGTGGCGGTACACACGGATGAGGTGTTTTTCCGAGATACCGCGCATGGCTTCCTGGCCTGGGCGCTTGGCACGCTCATCGTGGTCGGGGTGTTGGGCGGGGCGGTGGGCTCTGCGGTCAACAATGGCACGCGCGTTGCGGCGTCGGCCACATCATCGAATGCGGCAACGGCGTATTATGTCGACCTGCTGTTCCGGGTGAATTCACCGGCAACAGGCGCGAACGGATCGGTCCTGGGCAATGCCAATGCGGCGGCCCCGATGCCGATGGCGGCAATCCCGGGCTTGAGTGACCAGCAGATGCGGTCGGAAGCGGGAACGATCCTGGCTCAAGGTTTGTCTACAGACGGCATTTCCAGCTCGGATAGCGCCTATCTGGTACAACTCGTGTCAGAGAAGACCGGATTGGCGCCTGGCGATGCGCAGGCGCGGGTGAGCGATGTGCTCCACCGTGAGCAGGCGGCGGTGGTGAAGGTCAAGCAAGTGACGGATGCCAGCCGCAAGGCGGCTTCTGCTGCGGCGATTTATACATTTATCTCGCTGTTGATCGGGGCGTTCATTGCCAGTGTGGCCGGCGCGATCGGTGGCAGGTTGCGCGATATCTATTAATGATGCCTCGAAGACGAAGTAGCACTGCCCGTCAGTAAAGCCACGGCCACGCTACCCATGAAGTAGATGATAGCCATAACCATCATGCCCGGTGCGTAGACTTTCATTTCCAGCGTTATGGCGCCACCACTCATAATGCCGACGACGATGGCGCCGGAAGCAACCACGGCGAGAAGGAATGTGCCGCAGGCTTCCAAGAAAAGCCGCGGCCATTCATGAGCGGTTTCCAGGAAGTCCGGCACGACCGTTGCGTGCAGCATACGTGTTATCGAATGCTGACTAACTTGCCATGTGCCGTGGCCCTGTAAACCGATAAGGGAGACGGCTTTTGTCTTGGAAGTTCCATGTTCGGTCCTTTACGATTTTAAAATTACTACCTTATTTCGTAATTTCGCTAAAAGTACGTACATAACATTGGACTTATTTGAGTAAAATGAGCATGATGGATGTTATCGCTAACTTCTGCTGGATGGACGCATGAAAAATGGCGTGCGCATGTTATTTTCACCGGATAGATCGTTTAATCTAGCTCAGCTGAGTGAGCACGAGATTGCGGAGTGCCCTGGAGAAATTCGCGCGTTTATCCTTGTTAGAAACGAAATCGTGGCATTACCGTTCCTGCTGTTTTATTACCGCAGCCTAGGCGTCGCCCGCTTTTTTTTTGTTGACGATTATTCCGATGACGGTACACGCGACTATCTTCTGGCGCAAACCGATACACATGTCTTCGCCCCATCAAATTCCTTCAGGGATGCAAATAGTGGGAATGATTGGCTAAATCTTCTGCTGAACATATTTGGCACCAAATATTGGACATTGGTTGTCGACGCGGATGAATTGCTCGTTTACCCGCATTCTGAAAAAATAAAACTTACGGAATTATGTTCTTATATGGATAGGGAAGGGGGAACAGCCTTATTTACATTTCTAATATGACATGTATCCTAATGGCAATATTTCTAACGCCATATGTGTACCTGGTAAATCATTTTACGAGATATGCGATTTTTTTGATACTGAATACATCTTTAAGATCACTCGTGATGTTGTTGTTGATAACAAAAAATTATTTCCATCCGACCGCGTCGTAGGTGGTCCTAGACTTAGAAAATTTTATTCGTGGCAGAGGCGTTCGGATTTTTTTATGACAGTATTTCTAAAGCTTATCATAACATTATCTGATAAGGCGCGTTTTTGGCGAGGCGACAAACCTCACTATGCTCCCGCCTTGATAAAGGCGCCGCTGGTCAAGTGGCACAGCGGATGCAAAAGACTGAGCAGCCATATCGTCGCGGAGGCAAAACCTGGACATGTGCTGAACGTATCCGGCGCCCTGCTGCATTTTAAGTTTTTTGCAGATTTCCATAATAAGGCAAATCGAGAAGCCTCACGAGAGCAGCACTATGGCGGCGGCCAGGAGTATCGACGTTATCTTTCATATATTAGAAAACACAAGGATGTTTCATTCGTCTATGAGGGAAGCCGAAAATACATAAATAGCGATAGTCTCTTGGCCGAAGGTTTGATCCGCACCACAGATGCCTTGAACGATCTGGCGCGCAGACTGTAGCAGTGTTATCCTTCATTTTATCGCCGGACAGCTCATCGAGTGTCAATTGTTCAATCCAGGTATTTTTGTAGGACCAACATCTGGGGCTGATCTTCACCATGGGTCGGCTCAAGCGTAAACATGTAGTTCTTCCATCTCGGGCCAGCGGCCCAATATGTCCATCCGAGCCATACATCGGAATTCGCGCGCATATAGGAAGCCACCCGGTCTAGCACTATAAGGCAATTCGCTTGAGGGCTGACGCCAAACTCCCCCAAAAACCCTCGGCGTTTATTCGTCCGCAGCCATTGGGTAAATGGCGTCAACGTCGCGACCGCCTGGTCCGGGCCGATGCAGGCAGCATTTGTTCCCGAGAAATTTCTGTCAAAATATTGGTGGACCTCGAATACAAGATCGTTTTGTGGATCAGTCAAACCAAGTAGCGACGTACCACTGACGGTAACAAAATTATGCGCCCCATCCCAATCGGTACCAGATACAAAAATCTGATTATGGGCGCCCGTCGCCCGGATCGCATTTATCGCCTGTTGTTCGGCGGCCCTCCAGACCCGCACGTCCTTTACTTTGGGTTCATTCATGAGGCCAAATATAACGTAATCATCATGGCCGAAGATCAATCCCAATCTGCGCCATAAATTCGTAAATGCAGGAGCCATGGCCGGATTTTGTTCGAATCCGATATTGTAAAAATTTCCATAATTATGGATATCGATGATGACCGATGCGCCGTGCTGATGGGCTTTCGTGATGAACTCTGACAATCTTGCGAGTTCTTTCCGGTCAAAAGGACCATTTAAGATTGGCTGCAGACGTTCCCATCTTATCGGCAACCTGAAAACATTCATATTTTTTCCCGGTGAAATAGACAATCTCTCCAGTGGTAGGGTAACTGTAATCCCAGCCATATCGGCCGGGCAGGTGCGACGACGCGAATTCCGCGCCTGCCAAATTTACGCCTTTCAGACTTTGTGCGTTTGCGCCGGAGCCCATTGCAAGAATTGAGACCAAAAGTATCGCAATCCAGCAATGAAATATTCCCTGGCGTATGGTCGGCCTCATCACGGAACGTGCCCTTCATAGCTCAAAGGAAATATGCCGCTGATAGGTACAGAAGTCGCGTTATTGCTCAAGGGTGGCATACGCGTGCTTCGCACGGTATTTGCAGTGCCATATAAGAACCATAGTAGTGCACCGGTTTTTATGGAAAAGGCCGACGGGCCAACACAAAGCGAGGTGGCGTAATAAATCGCTACCATGGCTTTCATAATTACCGCATCTTTCTGGTTGGTCGGGTGGGCGGCAAAAACCCAGAGCATGAACAAACTTAGTGGCAGGCCAAGATTTCCAATAAAATAGGCATAGCCCGTATCGGAGGTATATACAGGCGATTGCGCAAACCCCATCCATTGCGGAAAATGCCAGTAATCAAGCAAGCGGCCGGAGAAAAGCAAACGTCCTTGGAAATTATCCTCTCGAATTGCTGGTACAACGCCGGGTATTTTGTGGATTTCACCCGCGAACATCAAAGCAAACATAACAAGTATAGGTATCATGAAAATGACGAATTGCGATTGTACAAATGGAACATATCGAAGACTTAACATGATTGCACAACACACCAAACCAAACCGCGAATCTCCCAAGACGATGCAAATCGCCGCCAGGAAAATTAAAGACGCATTGTTCAAGCGCTTTTGAGGAGTTGTGCTTAAGCACCACGTAAACACAATCACGGCAAAATTTCCCATTGACACCGGCTCGAGAAATATGGAGGACACCCGATGGGTGCCGAGCAAGTCGGGCAAAAACATTCGCGCCGTCGCATTGCTGCGATTACCACTAATGAAGAGATTAGATTGCGCATAGTTGACGACGTCCTGGCCAAGAGTCCCTTTATCGACATAATATGACCACACGTCGAAGATGTGGCCGAACTGATCTGGCACAAGAAATTCGAAAACACCGACGCCAATAACGAGGATCATAACAATCCAGAGGACGCGGTTACCAATCGCCGTCGAACTCTGCGTACCGATTATAAAAAAAATATACATAATGGCGATGTCATGATAGATTTTCAAATTGAGCCCGGGATTAATTAGCTTGAGCGCGAGCAGATAGAGCAGAATCACTAAAGCCATCTGGACGGCGCTGCGGCTTAAGTGATGCCGAATGAAAAACAGACCACAGGCAAGAATAAGAAGCTCAATTACAATAGCGCCAGTATTTCCCGGGGCCGCCCAATGCCGCGTCTCGATAAAGCAGAGGAAGAGGTTGAAGACCGAAGCCGCAACAATAAGCGAAGTAGCGACTTTAACGAAGTTGGTCGAGATATTCCTCTTCTCTGGCGGTCCGATGCGTCCTCCTTGCGCGGCCGCGGCTATGATATTCAGAGGTAGCTCGCGTTCGTATCGGGCGGACGGCAATGGCATATCAAAACCGGCCGCCGTTAGGCCCTGCAGACTGCGCTAGTACAAGCCAGCCGCCTGGGACGCATCGTGGTGCGCAGGCCGATCTATCGGGCCACGTGGGCTGCCAATGTTGGCGCCTCTCAGCCGTTATACCGGTGGATACGATCCTATTTATTGCAAGTACAGGCCAATACAATCCTGTAGGTATCTTACCGGGCATAAGCATCAAAGCTTTCCTTCTTCATTTATTGGGTCTATGAAAAATCCATAAATTTTGATTCGGCGTCGTCTGGAAGGACAAATTGGCTCATACGATGCAATTCTAATATTTGCCGCCGCCTTCCTACTTAAGATTGTTGGAAGCTAACCTCTAAGAGTATACGGCAAATTTTAAAAGACAGCGAAGTGTCGTTCCGTAGGGTACACGTTTGTGGAGACTATATACACAAAATATACGATATCGATTCTCTTTTTGGCGGGTATGAACTAATCCCGATCCGGAGGAAGCCGTCATAGCTAACTTTGGCAGTATAATCTGCGGCAGCACAACCAGTAATTGCTGCAGGTTCAAATCATTTGTAAAACGAGCCATATATGTTTCTAAAGATTGGAATAACTAGGCTAAAACAACATTAATTTAAATCTACAAAAAATCGCATAACTTTTATTCAAACGACACATTGCGAAATCATCATATTGTGCCATGGTTATTATAGTTGACCTCCTATAAACGGTTACGGTAATGTTGCTTTCCGCTTCATCTTCCGTTCTGGCTACCATGATAGCGTGATGTCGCGTGTACGTCTCGTATTGATGCGAGGACCACGACTCCTTCGAAAAGAGTTTCATCGGCTCAAAACGAAAGGATGCGAAATGGAGAACGTCATCAAAGGTGAGCATAAGCACGCTGCGGGTATTAAAACACCTCGGCTGTGGAAGTCGCGATACGCATTTCATCAACAACCAGTTCTAGTCGGAATAATGCGCTGGGTAGATGGTGGCGCGCTGGCTGCGACCTCGGTCTTAACGGTGCTTCTTGCAAGAGATCACCTCTCCCGCGAACAAGCTGCCACACTTGCGGCGGCTGACCTTGTGGCGGTCCTAACGTTTTTTTTGATCTGCCATATTGGCAACCATCACGTCTCTAATCAGTTAGGATGATTATTCAACAATTACGATCGATTGCTCTCCCACTTATTGTGGCCGCTCTGGTGCAGGCGACCGTATTATGGTGGTTCGATTGGGGGGAGACGGCAATGCTGCGGGCGTCTTGCGGCTGGATCACGACTGCGGTCATAGGGCTGATGGCCGCGCGGAGCCTTTGCGGCTACGCGCTCAGTTGGCCATCTGTCGAACGGCAGCTAACGCGTCGCATCGCGATTGTTGGATCCGACGCACACGCTTTCCGCATTGCCGAGCGTCTGTCTGACGAGTTGCAGAATGGCATTGCCGTACTGGGGATTTTTTGCGATCCCCCGTCCCCTGGGCTGCCGCTGGTGCAAGGCTCGATTGCGGATTTAATCGACCTAAGCCATGAGGAAAATCTAAACGGAATAATCATAGCGCTGCCTCCAGACGCGGCGCATGAACGTCGAATATCGAAGATGATTATTCTGTTTCGAAACGTTCTAGCAGACGTCTTCGTCGTGCCCTATTTGTTCCATGATCCTGACGTATTGCTGCCCATGCAGACCCTAGGCTCTATGTCGTTCATGGTGCTGCAGCGGCGGCCACTAGATGTTGGACAAAGGCTCCGCAAGCGCCTGCTTGACATTGCGATATGCTCAATTGCATTCGTCCCTTTTCTTGTTTTGTTTATCATCGTTGGTGCCGCCATAAAGTTGGAATCCGCGGGCCCGGTCCTGTTTCAACAGAAGCGTTACGGCTTTAACAATTGTACATTCACGGTTTTTAAATTCCGTTCAATGTATGCGAATCAAGTAGATCCTCTTGCGATTCAACAAACATCGCGTGACGACGCCCGGGTAACCCACATCGGCAAGTGGCTACGCAAGCTCAGCATCGACGAACTTCCACAGATTATCAATGTTCTTCGGGGCGAGATGTCGCTTGTTGGTCCGCGGCCGCACGCGCTGCAGACACGCGTCCAAGGAGAACTCGTGAACGAGATAATTTCTGATTATGTTCTGCGATATCACGTCAAGCCTGGGATTACGGGTTGGGCGCAGATCAATGGTGCGCGAGGCCAACTCGTCACGAGAGATGATCTGCGCCGGTGTGTCGCCCTTGACCTTGAATATATTCAGCATTGGTCAATCGCCTTTGACCTGAAAATTATGGCACGTACCGCAATCTCGGAGATAATAAGCAAAGATGCCTACTGACACGACATCTGTGCTGTCAGCCGGCAGCACCTCGCAATGTACGCCCGGTTATCCTATTGGGATAGAAACAATCGACGTCATGGGGTTGCGGCTGCATAATCTGGATCGCCATGAAATTGCAAAACTGGTCGCGGCGGCGGCGGCACAAAGATCGAAGAGTTTGGTTATCAATGCCAACGCCCATCTGGTCGTATTGTCGAAAAAACTGCCGTGGATCAGGTTATTGTTCTTGCAGGCGGATATCGCTTTTTGTGATGGGGCCGGGGTGCAGCTGGCCGCACGGCTTTTGACCGGCCGCGCGCTGCACCGCACGACACCGCCAGAATGGATTGGTGACGCCCTACAGTCGCTCGGACCCAAGGCGTCGATCTTTTGGCTAGGTGGACGGCCGGAGGTCGTCGAGCAGGCGGCGCGGCGTTATGAGATGCTTTACGGCACGTGTACGGTTGGCATCCAGCACGGATTTTTTGATATGTCTTCAAATTCCAGGGACACGTGCGTGCTCGTCGACCGTATCAACCGTGCGGCGCCATCGCTGCTCCTCGTCAACCTCGGTATGCCCCGGCAGGAGCGTTGGCTTTGGGAAAATTGGCATCGTCTTGAGTCTGGTGTTGCGATTACGGGCGGCGCGCTGGTCGATCATGCGGCCGGGTTGGTGAGGCGTCCGCCGCGATGGGTTGCCAATCTCGGCATTGAATGGCTCGTGCGGCTTGCCCACGAGCCAAGGCGGTTATGGCGGCGTTACCTACTCGGGCTGCCGGTGTTTGGCTTTTATGTCGTACTTCATGCCCTCAACGGGAAAGCATAACTAGGTCATAACCTGTGGGAAGCGCGTTTGCATGATGGAGCGAATAATCAGATGATGACCGATGAACGGTTGATGGCCATTTCATATGGCGCTTTTACGGAGCCTTCGGCCAGAGCGTTTTCGTCGAAGTATTTTCTGCGGATTTGGCGACGCCATATTTGGTTATCGCTTGCGTGCTTCTTCGGAGTCTTGGTCGTGGGGGGAACGGTTATCACAATGCTCAAGCCGAGCTACACGGCAACAGCGGTCGTCGCGATCTCCCCGCAGGATGCCGACCCGCTGGCGCCGAGTGGACAGCAAGACAACAATTCAAGCGGCGACGACGATCTGCCGGCGACGGAGGCTGCGATAATGCAGTCCCGTGAGGTCGCCGCAGCCGTCCTCGCGCAGTTTCCGCCTCCACCGGAAACACCCGGTTTAAGCTTTAGAAAGATCCTCTGCTGGACAAGCATAGCGGCTCTTTGTCCGCCTCTTGCGCCAATGGACCCACGGGAAAGGCAACAGGCCGAAATCAATGAATTCTTGAGCCAGTTAACGGCCGTGCCGGTGCTGCATTCGCGCATCATAAACCTTAGCGTAACGGCAGCGACGGGGGAGCGCGCGGCGCAACTGGCGGATGCCGTGGTCGCGAGTTATCAACGCATCAGTCTGGCGCAACAAACGGAGAATTTGAACGGGGTCGCATCCTGGCTGGATGGCCGTACGATGGAACTGCAGCGGCGCTGGCTGAATGCCGTGCATACTGCTGACGCATTCGGTGTTGCCCATAATCTCACAAATGCCGATTACGGCGTGCAGTCGCCCCCCCTAGTAGATACCCAAATTACCAATATGGCGGCGAGCCTGGGGGAGGCACAGGCTGCTCTGGCGGCAGCACAGGCTCGTGCCAACACGTTGCGCGAGGCTATACGGCATGGCCATGCGGACGGATTGGTCTCATTGCCCGACCAGCCGATTCTAGTTTCGGCGGCCAACACGCTCATTCAGCTTGAGAGCGATCGCAATCAATTAAGGGCTGAGTTTGGCCCGAATTACCCCAGAATCAAAGCACTAGATGGACAGATTGCGGCGACACAAGCCACCATAAATGAACAGACCAACGCCGCGCTGGCGTCCGTCGGCGACAGCCTCAGCTCCGCGCAAAGCCAGGTTGACCAGTTGACCGACAATTTAAATCAGCTCCGGGCGCAAGCCTCGGATCAGAGCGCGCCACAGGCTGAGTATCGCACCCTCGCCGCGGAAGCGTCGAACGCGCAGACAATTTATCAAACCTTCCTTCAGCATTCAGACGAAGTTGTGAATCGTGCGGAACTTTTGGAGCCCCCGGTGGTTCTGGTGTCCCATGCCAGCGTCCCATTGTACCCAACCTTTCCGAGCATGTTAAAACTTGCCCTTGCTGTATTCATTCTGGCCGTAGTGGCTGGGATTACGGCGACGTTATTGGCCGATCATTTCTCCAACGGCTTTGAGGAGGCCGATGATTTGCGAGCCGCCGTGCCGCTGCCGGTCCTGGCAACGCTTCCGTTCGTCCCAGCGGGACGCAATCGTTCAATCACCCGCCATGTTTTGGAAGCGCCGTTTTCTCGAACTAGTGAGGCGGTACGAGGTCTTGCTTCGAAGCTGTCGCTTCTAGCAGCAGATGCGACAACGCCACGGGCCGTGCTGGTGGTCTCCGCAGGTGCGATTGAAGGCAAGAGCACACTCGCCGCGTGGCTTGCGATGACAGTCCGTAAGGGCGGCCAAGCCGTGGTCGTTATCGACGGCGATCATCGCCGTGGCATGATTATGCAGGACAACACGCCACCCAAGAAGCTCGGCCTCACGGACCTGCTCTCGGGTTCGGCCACCGCCGCAGAGATCGTGCAGACAGACCCAGAGACGAAGGTTGATTTCATTGCTGCAGGAAGCGCCATGTCAGGTCCGTTCGGCGCCAAAGAGATCGCCAAGCTTCGCGATCTAATCTCCACGTTGAGAAACTCCTATAACCTGATCATCATTGACAGCCCGCCATTGCTGGCAATGACCGATGGGCTTGTCTATGGCAGTGTCGCCGATCAGACGGTGTTCGTTTGCCGTTGGCAACAGACGTCGCGCAATGCCGTTATCAGCGGTCTGAACCGCCTGCATGTTTT
Organism: uncultured Pseudomonadota bacterium; assembly: GCA_963827925.1. Taxonomy (GTDB): domain Bacteria; phylum Pseudomonadota; class Alphaproteobacteria; order Acetobacterales; family Acetobacteraceae; genus Acidocella. The sequence goes on from CAWHDE010000015.1 coordinate 19,470, forward strand.
TGGCGTGAACGTTTCAGGTATTGTCGTCTCGATGGTAGCGCAGAAATCCGCACTCGCATTTGACGGTGACTATAGCCAGCGCGAACAGCGATTGATCAAGCACTTTTACGACTCTGCGGACTAGCAGGTGAAAGTTGTTCACATCGTAAGGCAATTCAGTCCTGCGGTCGGTGGGCTGGAGACGGCGGTTCTGAGCCTCGCGCGCGCGCAACGCAGCCGCCTTACGATCGATGCCTCGATAATAACGCTGGATCGCGTCTTTGGCGATAACACCCGACTGGCGCATGAGGATATCGTATCTGGCGTTCCTGTCCGCCGGCTCCACTGGCGGGGCTCCCAGCGCTATCCGATTGCGCCATCGGTGCTGTGCCACTTGCATGATGCCGACATCCTACATGTGCACGCCATAGATTTCTTCTTCGACTTTCTTGCGCTGAGTTGCCCGCTGCACGGTCGGGTGATGGTCGCCTCAACGCATGGCGGATTTTTTCATTCTGGGCAGTTCGCTGTGGCAAAGAAACTTTGGTTCAATACGATCACGCGTGTATCGATCTGCGCTTATCGCCGGATCGTTGCCTGCAGCCACAGCGACGCGGCGCTTTTCCAGAACTGCGCCGGCACGCGTTTGAGCGTGATTGAAAATGGCATTGACCAGTTGCGGTTCACCGATGCCGCTGCGCAGACGCTGACCCAAACGATCATCTATTTTGGGCGCTTCTCACGTCATAAACGCATCGGCGAACTCTTCACCCTGCTGGCGCGGCTGCGCGCGCAGAACCCGGCTTGGCGATTGATCATAGCCGGGCGGGATTCAGACCAGACGTCCCAGGAGTTGGCGGTGATGGCAAGCCAAGCGGGCGTGGCCGATGCCGTTCGTTTTGTTGTTAACCCGAGCGATCTGCAATTGCGCGTGTTGATCGGTGAAGCAAGCTATTTTGCGTGTCTTTCCGCTTACGAAGGTTTCGGCCTAGCCGCAGTGGAAGCGATGTCTGCCGGTTTATTCCCCATTCTGAGCGACATTCCGCCGTTTCTGCGTCTCGTCAACGACACAAAAATTGGTCTCATTTATGATTCTGCCGCGCCCGCCGTCACGGTAGAACGCGTGTGCATGAGCGTGCTTGCGGATCAGGCTGCCTATGTCGCGCGCCGTTCCCAGGCGATTCACGCTGTGCGGGGCTATGATTGGGACGCGGTGGCGGCGCGATATGAAGAAGTCTATCGTGAAGCGATCGAGACTGAGCGGTACGACACTGGCTACGGATATGGGCTCGCACGCCAGAAAATGCGGCGGCGAAATTGAATATGCCATCGACCGGTATGTACTGGCGCCTTGGCCTGCTGGCGGTCGGCGTGGTCGCAAGCATTTCGGGAAATGCGCATGCGCAGCTCATCCAACAATATTTTCCAACGAATATTCCCGGCTATTCGACAGACTTCAGCCCTTCGGTCATTGACCGAATGAACCTACAGGAACAGGCCGAGGGCGTCGAGTATGGTGATTTCGTGTTCCGGCCAAATCTGTCCGAGAATTTCGGCTATAACTCGAGTGCACTTGGCGCACCGAATTCCGCGAGCAGCGTGATGGAAACAAACGCCTCCTTGCGCGTGAATTCAGATTGGACACGGAATTCCATCGGTGCTTCTTTCAATGTCGACAATCAACGTTTTTTTGCATTGCCATTTGCAAACTTCACCAACTGGAATGCGGGTTTGGGTGGATCATTGCTTGTAGGCAATGACACGATGACGATTGCATATTCGCATTTGAACCTGCACCTCACGGCGACTGAGCTCGGCGTTTCCGGTATCGTGGCACCGGTGCCGTACGGGGTAGATGATGCAAGGCTGTCCTATACGAAGCTTTTCAGCCGTTTCAGCGTAACACCTTCCTTTGAGTTTGAGAATTTCTCATTTGGGCAGGCGGGTGAACCACTTCCTGTCAATTACGATTCGCTTAACCACCATGTCGAGAGTGGTGGCGTGACTACGCGCTATGAGTTTTCTCCGGGTAACGCGGCGGAGGGGACGATACGGGTGTCCGAAGCGAATTTCAGCTTGGAGCCGAGTAGCAATTATTCGGATATACAAATATTTGGCGGTCTCGATTTTAGCGGCGATGGTGTCATCAGATATCGCACCCTTTTTGGCTTCGAAATTCGAAAATTCCCCAACGGCACGACCCAGACGCTTACCACCCCGACTTTCGAACTGGACGTGGTATGAACTCCGACTCAACGTGACACGGTCACGGTAAGCGGCGTCCGTATGCTCGACAACCCTACATCGCCTTTCGCAAGCGGCCTAACGGTTACCGAAGGACGCGTGGAATTCGACCATGAACTGCGTTCAAGCTTGTTCTTGCGTGCTTTTGCAGATGCCGGTGAGAGCCAGTCGCAATCCGGCATCGTCGGCGTCGCAAGCAACGACCAGACACAATTTGGTTTCGGAGCGAGCGTGATATGGGATATAAACCGAAGTCTGAGAGCCACGCTTAGCTATAGTTACGAACGCCGGCTCACGGACAACACGCCTAACATCAATGTCGATACGGGATCAGGTAGTTTTATCAGCAATACCATCTTGATAGGAGTAAGCTTTTTTAAGTAAGATCAGAACAAGTGTTCCTGAATCAGCTTGAGACCAACGCCTGGCTCGGAGACTCATATGAACCCGCGAGGACGCTGCCGCCATTGCGGCCTGTTAACAGATTTAAGCGCGGCTGCATGGCGCATAAGCGCGCTCAGCCTGGCTGTCATACCACTCCTCGCAAGCTGCGCGCCGGGTGGCAATTTGGCGATGCTCCCGCAACCGGCAAATGAGAGCTACCGGCTCGGCGCTGGGGATCAAATTAGGGTCATCACCTATGACGAGCCTCAGCTCAGCAACGTATTTACCGTTAGTGATGGCGGGACGATCGCCTTCCCGCTCGTTGGCAACATGCAAGCGTCGGGCCTGACAGGCGACGAGGTTTCCGTTGCCATAGCTAAGGCGCTGGAACAGACAAAACTCCTTAACCAACCGAGCGTATCCGTCCAAGTCGTCGCCTATAGGCCGATTTCGGTGTTGGGTGAAGTTAACCACCCTGGTCAATACCCTTATCAGCCCGGGATGAAGATGCTGGACGCGGTGGCGCTGGCAGGGGGCTTTACCTATCGCGCGGTCACCGGATACGCCTCGGATTGGCGAAGCGAAGGCGAGCCAGCCGGCCAGGCGGTCGAAGGCAAAATCGATCCCTCCTCGGTCCTGGAACCTGGCGACGTCATCACGATTTACGAACGATATTTTTGAAAGGGATAGACATGTTACGGATTTTCATATCGATAACATAATAACGACAATTGGCCGGGCGCTATGTTGGGCCCATGTGTTGCACTGTCACCGCGGCATAGCGCAAATGTTTCAACCGACGATAGGCAGCCACGCCATGCAAGCCGTCCCTACAATCTTTCCCGTCAGCATCGTGATTCCGTCGTATAACCGGGCAGCAATTCTCCAGGACACAATTGCCCAGGTGCTTCGCCAGCCATTCCGGAACTACGAATTATGGGTCATTGACCAATCCGGGACCGACGACGCACAAGCCAATGCGAAATATGTTGAAGAACTCAACGACCCGCGCCTGCATTACTTGTATTTAAACCAGAGCGGGCTGCCGAATGCCAGAAACGAGGCGCTGGTACGCACGCGAGGCGAGATCGTCTTATTTTTGGACGATGACGTCATCTTGCTGTCGGAAGATTTCATAGGCGCTCACGTGGATGCCTATCAAGACCCGGCCGTCGGCGGCGTCGTCGGCCGGCACGTAGAACGCAGTTTGCGCATAAATTCGCGCCGCACGGCCTGTCACGTCTCCTGGAGTGGGCGGACGATATTCAATCTGTTCGGCACGGAACGGGTGGAGGTGCGTTCATGCAAAGGCTCGAATATGAGTTTCCGCATGGCGGTCGTCAATGAAGTCGGTGGCTTCGACCGGCGAACGGAAATGCTAGAGGAGACCGACTATTCCACGCGCGTGCGTGCGGCTGGGTGGCACCTGATTTTTGAGCCTCGGCCGAAGTGGTGCATTTATCCTCGCCGTCCGGTGGCGTTCGCCGTCAGAATAAATTACAGACTGAATGCCGCCGTTTTGAATCGACCGCCTACTACGTCGGCAAACATCGCGGCTTTCTCGGTGTCGCGAGCTTTGTTATTACGTTCTCCCTCATTGCCTGCATGCGCGCGGTTCGCTTTCGTTCGTTCTCGACAATTCCGATGCTTTACAAGGCGATGTTCAAGGGCTTTGCGAAAGTGCGGAAGGGGCCGGATCAATTGCTGCCGGAAATGCCGGCGATGCAGCAGGTCTAAATGTCGAGCTTCTGCAACCTTAAGCGCGCGTGGCACGCCGACAAAATCGAATATGCGGGACTGAATGTGCATCCCTCTAGAAAAAGTTCACCCCTCCGGCGCGGTCGCTGACCAAGCGGGCGGTTAATGGTGCCGCATGGATAACGTTTGAGATGGCCAGCATTCAGGCCATTTCATTTGTCATTTTCTCTGCTATGGCGCATTTCGTCGAGCCGCGTGATTTCGGCCTCATCAGCATTAGTTTTCTGGCAATTCAAAGCCTGCAAATGGTCGTTCTCGCTAACGTCACCACTGTAGCGATGCGAAAAAGGGAAATTAGCGACCTCGACTTCACAACGACATTCTGGATTATGCTAGGCATCGCCTCCGTCGCCTTTCTGATCCTGTTGGGGGGAGCGGGTTATGCCGAACGGCTGTTTAAGGCGGCCGAACTGGCTCCAGTCTTGCGCGCGATGAGCGTTATCATCTTGTTCATGGGTCTGTCGCGAACCCATGAAACCTGGATGATGCGCCATTTCCAGTTCAAATCCCTGGCCATTCGAGGTTTGGCCGGTGCCCTGACGGGTGGCGCGGTGGGCTTGTTTCTGGCGGTCAGGGGGTTTGGGGTCAACGCCCTCGTCGGGCAGCAGATTGTCAGCTCCATTGTCTCAGTAACTTTGCTTTGGGCAGTTTGCCCCTGGCGTCCGGGCTTCAATTTTTCGTTCGCCACGGCGGGCGAGATATTCGCCTTCATGCATAGAATTATGCCGAATAGCGTGGTTTACGCTATCAACCAGAATTGCGACACCTTCCTGATCGCGTTGATTTTTGGTCCGGTCAATGCGGGTATCTACAATGTTGGAAAACGTGTTAGGCTGGCGCTGCAAATGGTCGTTGGCGACCCGATTAAAGGGATCGCGCTGCCAACTCTCGCCGAAATGCAGAATGACCACGAACAGTTGCGCCGCGGCGTCCTGAAATCGCTGATGATGATTTGTGTCATTTGCAGCCCGGCATTTTTTGGTGCCTCTGCCGTGGCGCATGACGCGGTGCATGTCATCTTCGGGCCAAAATGGATGGCGGCAGCCCCGGTGATGCAGTTGCTCTCTTTGGGCGGTTTGAGCGTGGTGTTGCTCGCCTATAACGACAATATTTTTATCCTAAAGAACCGGCCAATGTGGTGTCTGTATATCGCGCTTACATATTCGCTGCTGGCCATTGTTTTCGTCGTCTGCGTCTGGTGGCTCAAAATACACGCCATGGCGCTGCCCTTCGTACTGCCCTATCTGATCGTATTTCCGCTTTCCGCCGCGTTGGTTTCGAAGAGCATCGCGGTGACGCCAAGTCAATGGATCATCGCAATGCTCCCCGGTATAGGATCAGCGAGCGCGATGTTCGTCTTTGTGCAAGTTCTGGCCCATCAATTGCAGAATTACGGAAGTCTCCCACGTCTTGTCATTCTTTGCCTCGCGGGAGGCCATTTCCTATTTGGTCGTATTTTGCGTCGTCTGGCCAAAAACTGCGGGATCAGTCATCGATGTTTTACGCCATGTACGACATCGATGATTGGACAAGCTGGTTTTACGGCTGAAACCGAACACGTTTGAAACCTCTAAAACTTTTGTACAATACAAGCGGCGTCAGTTTTTTTAAGACTACACAAATACGGTCTTTTAATGAATGCGCCTCAATGTTGGAAGTAAATCCAAAAGCTGCATTTTTCTGTTCAAGAAATTTATCCTGAGTTGCCAGCGCCGGCGATATCTGGTAGATTATTAGGTCCTGTGCGACTGAGTTGTTCTTCAAAAGAAAATAAAAAGTGATCGACGCTATTATGGCGTGACGATGGAACGGAGAGGATTTTTCGAGCCCCTTCGCGACTGAGAATATAGGCGCCGGCGCACCAGCTCGCCGACCGCAACCTGTGCAGTGAACGGTCGCCCACTGGTGCACAGTTCGCCGATCAAGAAGGACCCGATTGGTCGACGTTTCCAGGCGTACGATATCGAACAGATCAGGCAGCCACAAGTCGTCTTTAAAAACGACCGAGATTGACCGAGCAAGATGCACGTCGTCTTCAAAAATGGCAGCGCACTGCGCGGTGCCCTGCGCGATTTCTGTCCAGACCATGTAATGGCTCAGAAAGCAACCGGCCTGTCCTCGGCCCCACCCGCCCTCCTTTGACTGTCTCGCTTTGACGAAAGCATCGAACGCCGCATTGGACATTAGCCTTCCATCCACGGCGTCAATCCGCGTAAACGGCAGGTCAAGCTCCTGGAAACGAGCATTTATAACTTCCATGCGCCCGACGTCTTGCTTAAGATTGATGACATAGCTTTTTATCAAATGATGAGCCTCATTCATATGGATAAGCAATCGTAACACATTCGCTGATTGTGAATCAGCCCCGAAGTGGGGGCTGACTCACATTTGGTGCAGGTCGCGGGTATTATGACGCTGGTGAGTTCCCGGAGGCGAGGCGTCGTCGTGCATCGTAAGGCTCTGCTGGCCGCAATTGCGCCGGCTAATTTAACTTCTGTTCCAATGGAGCGGCGTCCGAAGCTGACAACTTGGCGGCGGCAAGACCTTCCGAAAGTGCTCGCGCAACAAAGTCGCTCCCGGGAGGACGGACCATGCCTAAGTGATCGCAGGTGACGTTGTGTATCTGCAATTGCCGAGAGCGGCCGGTCCAATTAATTACCGGATTGCATTCCCAGGGATTCTCAATATCGGATCGAATTAAACTTACTGTGCCATCATAGAAGCGGGGGCGGTAGCGCGCGAGCGCTCTATACGTGCCTGTGCGCACGGCCCGCAAGGCCGATGGAAGGTCCTTGATGTTAGGCGAGAAACGATTGCGCGCTACGATCGTCAAAACGACCAAAAAGATAACCTCTGGCCCGCAAGCCTATCCGCTCAATCCCGTAATGGACTGCTTTATCGAGCGGCATCTTGCGCGCAGTGCGTAAGCCGGCGGTCAAGCGGCGAAGGCCGATGGCAACCCAAGCCTGTATCGGCCAGTAGCGCTGGTGCAGTATGGTATCCAGCAAGGCGAGATAGCCGATTGGTTCGCCCTGGGCGCGAAGAACCTGCGCCATTTCGAAGGCAACGAGGCCGCCTAGGGAGTACCCCGCCAAGCAATAAGGGCCATGCGGCTGGATGTCTCGTATCGCCGAAATATAGTCACGCGCCATATCCTCGATACGCGCGCGTGGCGGCTCATTGCCCGTGAGGCCGTGGGCCTGTACGGCGTAAACCGCGCCGCCATACTGGATGCGCCGACCCATCTCCACCAGTTCGATGACTGTCCCGCCAACACCGTGGATGATAAAAAGCGCGGGTTGCGCGTCGCCATCCTTGATGCGCACCAGGGGGGAAAATGCTGGCCGCACCGCAGCCTCGATCATCGCCGCCATCGCGGCGATCGTCCGCGCCTCGAAGATTATCGTAATCGGAAGATTCATGCCGAAGGTCTCCTGCACGTGCGTGAGGATGCAGATTGCGGCTAGGGAATCGCCGCCGAGATCAAAGAAGTCCTCATCATGGTCGATGAGGGCACGATGAAGAACCGTTTCCCAGATCACTTGCAGCGATGCCGCCACGCTATGTTTACGGAGAATAGTCGCAGGATCCGCGACGGCCGGTTGCGAGGGGCGCAACGCGGGATGCGCGGCGATGGTGGCCACGCAGCCGGGATTACGCAGAGCAGCCGCGTTCGCCAGCGGCCGCCCGTTCACGGCGTCATGGGCGCTGCGCTCCGACAATTTGCCGGTGAGCGTTGTCGGCAGCTCCGGCACGTCGAGTATGATCGCCGGCACATGCGCGGGCGATGTCCGGCGCGCGATGGTGCTTGCGATACGGTCGAAGAGTGCCGGGGTGGGACTGATGCCCGTCCGCAATGTCACGATGAGTACAATTCGTGCATTGCCGGGAATATCGTCAAAATTCTGTTCCACCGCGAGTGCGCCTTGCACCTCTGGAATGTTCGCGATCGCGTTGTAGATTTCCGCCGGCCCGATGCGGATGCCCCTGATATTCATTACTCCATCAGAGCGGCCAAGCAAACGTGCTGAACCTTGTGCTGTGAACAGGATCAGGTCGCCATGCGCCCAGAAACCGGGGATCTTAGCAAAATACGCATCATGAAATCGTGCGCCGGTGGGGTCATTGAGAAAGCCTAGTGGCCGCGATGGAAACGGATTGGCGCAGACCAGTTCACCTGCGCCGGTGGGTAGCCCCGCCGCTTCTGTCGTGTACGCCTGCACGTCCAGCCCAAGGCTGCGCGACTGACATTCGGCGCGATAGGCCGGCACCAGAGGGTTGCCGAGGACAAAGCAGCCAATAATGTCCGAACCGCCGGAGATCGACTGGATCGGCAGATCTTTCACATGCTGTGTCAGCCAATCTTGTTGACGATCGTGCAGAATCGAGCCTGTAGACAAAACGGCCCGCAAAGCGTGGAAATCGAGCTGCGCTGCGGGCTGGTATCCGACGGATTCACAGAGCTGAAGATAGGCCGGACTCGTGCCGAAGACCGTGACGTTCTGTGCCGCGACAATTTGCCATAGCGTTTCGGGGCGGCTGACCGGCGCGTCGTTGAGCACGATTTCCACGCCAGACGCGAGCGCTGAAAATTGCCATTGCCACATCATCCACGCGGTTGATGTTTGAAAAAATAGCCTTTCTCCTGGGCCGAGATCGGTATGCAGGCGGTGTTCTTTGAGATGTTCGATCAGCGAACCTCCTGCCCCATGGAGAATACATTTTGGCGCGCCGGTTGTTCCCGAGGTAAACAGCACAAACAGCGGATGGTTAAACGGCAGGCGGTGCCACATGAAGGCTGCCGCATTTTGCTCTGCCATCAGAGCCGCAAGGATGTAAGCGGGAACACCCAGAGTTTGCGGTGGCAGCCGGTCCCCTAACAGTACGACGGAACGCAGAGTGGGCAAGCCGTGTACGAGCGTGGCGATGCGTTCCTGCAGCGGCTGTTGGACCGCATCTGAGGGTGGCTATCAGATCACAGATCAACATCACAGGCTCAACCTGGCGCAGTCGTTCCAGCATGGCGGGAAGCCGATATCTGGCGCCACCATGGCAATGGTTGCGCCCAGCGCCGCTGCGGCCAGTACGCCGACCACAGTGTCCGCATGATTGCCCGCGACCACCGCGATACGGCTCTCCGCGCCGATACCCAATTCTTGCAACGCCATAGCCGCTGTTGCGACGCGCCGGCGCAATTCCCGCGGGTGAGCCGGTTAGGCGCGTCGATCAGCGTGGCAGGCCAGAATGGCTGGGGCTGTTCGCGTCCATACCGGGAAGGGTGGCGAGCAGGACCTCCGCATAATTCAACGTTATGTGGGGGAAAAACACTGGCATGCTCATTGTCCTCTCCCTGGCAGACCACATGAGGATCGCCGCTATAGGGAATTTCCGACCAATCCAAAAAAGACCGCCAGAAAAGACGGAACTCCCGGAACGAAAAATCGTGAAATTCCTGGCTGGTTACAAAATGGCTGTCTGTCAAGGATTCGCAATATTTGATGAATATGGCCAGCCGTGTTCGTGCCATGCTTTCGACGGATGGTACCCAGATGGGCTCTCTTTTGGCTTCTGTTGCAGGCAAGGGCGAGCCTCCTATGCTAACAGCAATACAACGAGAGTATGATGATAAATTGCAGCTATTCTACGCCGCAAAGACCGAGGATCATAGTAATTGTTTTTGATCTGTCCCCTTAGAAGCACTCATCCCTGACGTCGTTTGGATAGAGGTGTCGCTTAGCGCTGGGCATCATTGCCGTAGAGTCCAGCCTGCCGGCCACGTTCCTGTACCAACGCAAGCACCGCGTCGATCGTTGGTGTTGCGACCTTGACGAGGCGGCCCATTTCCTGGACGGCGGTGACGAGGGCATCGATCTCCAGGGATCGGCCCCGTTCGAGATCTTGCAGCATCGAAATTTTGTGGCCGACGACGGAACCGGCTGCGTTCAGTCGCCGCTCCATCATTTGCTCCGGAATGGCGAGACCGAGCGATGCCGTTATCGCCTGGGCTTCGGCCATCATGGAGTTGCATAGGGCGCGCAGGCCGGGCTCGGAGGTGACGCGATCGAGGGTCGCGAGGGTCAGGGCGCTGATCGGGTTGAAGCAGACGTTGCCCCAGAGCTTGAGCCAGATGTTCCAGCGGATCGTGTCGCGGATCGGCGCATCGAATCCGGCAGAAACCAGCGCATCGCGCAGGGCCACGATGCGGTCCGAGGTGGAGCCGTCGGGTTCGCCGATGGTGAAGCGCTTGAACAGGCGATGTTCGATCACCCCGGGCGCCACGACCTCGCAGGCGGGATCGACGACGCAGCCGATGGCGCGCTCGGGTCCAATCGCATTCCATTGCGCGGCGCCGGGATCGACGCTTTCCAAATGATGGCCATCCAGCGGGCCGCGCTCCTTGTAGAAATACCACCAGGGAATGCCGTTCATCGCTGTCAGAACGGCGGTGTGCGGACCGAGAAGCGGCGCGAACGCGCCCGCACTGGCGTGGGCCTGCTGCGCCTTCAGCGCGCAGATCACGACGTCCTGCGGACCAAACGCCGCGGGGTCGTCGCTTGCCGGCAAATCTACCGTGCGCGTCTGTCCCTCCACGATCAACTTGAGCCCGTGGCTCCGAATGGCCGCCAGATGCGCACCGCGGGCAATGGCACACACTTCATGGCCCGCCAATGCGAGTTCCCCCGCCATGTAACCGCCGATCGCCCCGGCGCCGAATACGCAGATCTTCATGGCTCGCTCCTCTGTGTCACCACGACGAGTCATCATAGAGTCTCCCGATTTATGGCGAGTATCCAGAGATTTAGCGAGACATCCTCCCGTTTTTCGCGATAATACGCCCATGGACAAGTTCGCGGCGATGCGGGTGTTCGTTAAGATTGCGGATGCTGGGAACCTGTCGGCCGCAGGCCGTCAGTTGGGTCTTTCCCTGACCTCCGTCAGCCGCCAGCTCATGGCACTCGAAGAGGTCCTCGGCACCACGCTTGTCGAGAGGACGACGCGCCATCTCTCGCTGACCGAGTCCGGTCGACTCTACTACGAACGGGCGAAGCAGATTTTGGAGGAGGTCGCCGAGATGGAACGCGGCCTGACGATGCAGACGGGAGTCGCGTCCGGCCGATTGCATGTGAGCGCTCCGTCGCTGCTCGGTCGGTTGCGGTTGGCGCCAATGCTGCCCGGCTTTCTGGCGGAGCAGACTCGGGTCTCGATCGATCTGATGCTGGTGGATCGGCCGGTACGTCTCGCCGAGGAAGGTATCGATGTTGCCCTTCGCATTGGACCGCTGGAAGACTCAGGCCTGATTGTCCGCAAGCTCGACGACATCCAGCTTGTTGTCTGCGCCGCGCCGGACTATCTGCGCCGGCGCGGCGAGCCAGCGACGCCGGACGACCTGCGTCGAGCACGACTGCCTGGCCTTCGGCGATGTACCAGGCGTGGCGGAATGGAGCTTCCAAGACGGCGCGGTGCGAAGATCTGTGCGCATTCCAACCCGGCTTTGCGCCAATGACTTCGATACGTTGGTCAGTGCGGCTTTGGCAGGGGCCGGGCTCGTCCGAGTGCCGTCCTGGCAGGTTGCGCATTGTCTCGCTGACGGACGGCTTAGGATCGTGCTCGAGGCCTATCAGCGGCCGCCCACGCCATTGAGCATCCTCACCCTGCGCAACCGCCTGCTTCTGCCGAAGGTGCGCGCCTTCGTAGACTTTTTGCAGCAGCACTGGATGCATCCGGAACCACCTCTCTAACAGGTGGCCAGATTGCTTTACTTCTTCTTTCCAACCACGCTTTGCGGATTGAGGCTGCCAATATTACCGCTTTCACTGCCAGCAGCCGGGTCGATCATCGCATTGATCAGCGTTGGCTTTCCACTGTCCATCGCCGCGTTGACGGCCGCGCTTAGCTCGTCCGGCGTTGTCGCGTTGACGCCAACGCCGCCAAACGCCGTGATCATGATGTCGTAGCGCGCATCCTTGACGAAGACGGTGGTCGCGGCATCGTCGTTGCCGGACGGGTTGATGTCCGTACCACGATAGATACCGTTATTGTTGAACACGACGACGCAGACGGGCAACTCGTAGCGGCAGATCGTCTCGATCTCCATGCCCGAGAAGCCGAAGGCACTATCGCCCTCAACCGCCAGCACGGGCTTTCCGGTTTCGATCGCGGCGCCAACCGCGAAGCCCATGCCAATGCCCATTACACCCCATGTGCCAACATCAAGCCGCTTGCGCGGCTGGTACATGTCGATCACGCCGCGGGCGAGGTCGAGCGTGTTTGCGCCCTCATTGACGAGAATGGCGTCTGGCCGCTCCTTGATGATGGTGCGCAGCACGCCAAGGGCCGCATGGAAGTCCATCGGCATTGAGTTTTTCTTCAGCCTGCCAGCCATCTTAACGAGGTTGGCCTCCTTGCGGGTCTCCAGCGCGCTGATCCATTCGGCGGGCGGGGCAGGCCAGGAAGGCCCCATGCCCGCGAGCAGCGCCGCGACGCAAGAGCCGATATCGCCGACCACCGGCGCCGCGATCTCGACATTGCTGTCCATCTCTTTCGGCTCGATGTCGATCTGGATGAACTGTTTCGAGCCAGGCTCGCCCCAGGTTTTACCTTTGCCGTGCGAAAGCAGCCAGTTGAGGCGCGCGCCGATCAGCATAACGACGTCAGCGTCCTTCAGCGCCTGCGAACGAGCCGCCGCGGCAGACTGCGGATGAGTATCCGGCAACAGGCCCTTCGCCATGCTCATCGGCAGATAGGGAATGCCGCTCTTCTCGACGAGCGCGCGGATATCCTCGTCGGCCTGCGCATAGGCAGCCCCTTTGCCAAGGATGATCAGCGGGCGGCGGGCTGACCTGAGCAGGTCGAGCGCGCGGGAAATGGAGGCGGGGGCAGGGTGCTGGGCGGGTGCGGGATCAATCACCTTAACCAGCGACTGGCGGCCAGCCTCGGCGTCCATCACCTGCGAGAACAGCTTGGCAGGCAGGTCGAGATAGACACCGCCGGGACGGCCGGAAACGGCCGCACGGATCGCGCGGGCCACGCCGATACCGATATCCGCCGCGTGCAGCACGCGGAAGGCCGCCTTGCAAAGCGGCTTCGCAATAGCGAGCTGGTCCATCTCCTCGTAGTCACCTTGCTGCAGGTCAACGATCTCGCGCTCGGACGAACCGGAGATCAAGATCATCGGGAAGCAGTTGGTGGTGGCGTTGGCAAGTGCCGTCAGCCCATTCAGGAAGCCCGGCGCGGAGACGGTGAGGCAAATGCCGGGTTTTTTGGTCAGGAAGCCCGCGATGGCCGCCGCGTTTCCGGCGTTCTGCTCGTGGCGGAAGGAGATAACCCGCATCCCCTCTCCCTGTGCGAGGCGGCCGAGATCCGTGATTGGAATACCGGGGACGCCGTAGATAGTCTCGATCCCGTTGAGCTTGAGCGCGTCGATGACGAGGTGGAAACCGTCGGTCAGCTCACGCTCGCTTTCCGCGCCGGCAACGGTTGCTTCTTTGTCCTGGAGCATCGCGGACATAGGCTCTCTTCCTCCACATATGATTGATATTGATTGGTATTTGGCCGCGGCCCAACGACGGCGATCGCGGCAAAGTTAGCCTCTACTGGCATACCAGATGCCAATAGTCAATAAGATCGCCCCTCTCTTCATTTGCACCGCAGGCGATACTGCAGACCGCGACCAAAGCATGGAAAACTGCCGTTTTCACCGAAAATCATTATTATTCAGTATTGATTTCAATGATTTACACTCACCCAAATTTAGCGGTGGACAAGCAGTGAATTTTTGGTATTTGGTATGCCTAATACTTGGTATGCCTAATACACGTCAAACGAACTAGACGAAGCGTAAAGCTGGAACGTCTATTCAGGAACAAACAGACGGATCGGGGCTAGTCGCATTATTAACTCCGCTCGTCTGTTTTGCTGAACGAAAATTATCGCGAAAACGCGAAAGTGGAGGGGAAATGTCGAATACTTTAAATCAAAACGCCGGGACTCCCGGCAACATGCAGCATGCGTCGGATCCGGCAGTGAACAGTCGCCGCTGGCGGCAGCTCATTCTGGGCGTTGTCTGCATGGTCATGATCGCCAACCTGCAATACGGGTGGACACTCTTCGTTCTGCCGCTGCACGCCGCCCATGGTTGGGCAACGGCAGACATCCAATTCTCCTTCGCAATCTTTGTTGCGCTTGAGACCTGGGTGACGCCGCTCGACGGCTGGATCGCCGATTCGCTTGGGCCGAAATGGGGGCCACGGACGGTGATGGGCGCGGGTGGCGCGATGGTGGCGCTCGGTTGGGTGCTCAATGGCCTGTCGACCTCTCTGCCCATGCTCTATGTCGGCGGCGCGATCACAGGCTTCGGCGCGGGCGCGGTCTATGCCACCGCTGTTGGCAATGCGACCAAGTGGTTCGCTGACCGCCGTGGCCTCGCCGTCGGCCTGACGGCTGCCGGTTTCGGTGCCGGTGCGGCGCTGACGGTGATCCCCATCAAACTGGTTTTGGCAAACTATGGCGTTTCCGCCGCGTTCCTGACCTTCGGGCTCATCCAGGGCAGTATCATCCTCGTCGCGTCGCAGTTCATCCGCGCGCCGTATGAGGGCGAGGCCCCGCGCCCCAACAAAGCCCACGCCCTGAAGCAATCGTCGCGCAGCTACTCGACGGGCGAAATGCTTCGGACGCCGGTGTTCTGGGTGCTCTACGTGCTGTTACTGCTGATGGCCGCGGGCGGGTTGATGGCGGCGGCAAACATGGCCGCGATCGCGAAATCCTACGGCGTGGCCGACGTCGTGATCCTCTTCGGCGCAGGTGCGCTCTACATTGGCTTGATCTTCGCCAATATCATGAACGGCGTGGCCCGGCCGCTTTTCGGCGCTGTTGGCGACAAGATCGGCCACACCAACACGATGGCGCTCTCCTTCGGTCTCGGCGCCATTGCCTACTTCATGATGATGGTGATCGGAACATCGCCATGGGGTTTTGTGCTCAGCATTGGCCTCATTTTCGTCTGCTGGGGGCAGATCTTCAGCCTCTTCCCGGCGTTCTGCACCGATCTGTTCGGGCCGAAATACGCGACAACCAACTTGTCCTGCCTCTATACGGCCAAGGGCGCCGCAGGGTTCCTGGTGCCGATTGCGAGCTACATCGTGGCGGTGACGCATAGCTGGACCAATGTTCTGCTGCTGACCGCGGGGATCAACGTGATTGCGGTGATCCTGGTGATGCTGGTGTTGAAGCCAACCGAGGCTCGCTATCAACAACGGAACGTGAGCCAAGTGGTCTCGCCGGCTGAGTAAATCTGGCCGTATTTGACTTTCGGGCCGGGATCTCACCGAGAAACCGGCCCGTGGAGTTAACAGCCGATATAGCCAGGACGTCTGATGGCCATTCTTGAAACTCTTCCACCCAACATGCCGGAGCCGTTCGCCAATCGGCCGCGCTTCGATCCGGTTCTACTGCAAAGCTTTCTCGCGGTTGTGGAAATGCGCAGCTTCACCAGGGCGGCTTCCCTGCTGGGGCTTCGCCAGTCGACCGTGAGCCAGCATGTCGCGCGACTGGAGACGCTGGCGGGAAAACCGCTGATCGCGCGCGACACGCACAAGGTTGTGCCGACATCTCACGGAAACGGATTGCGTGACTTCGCCCGCCAAGTTTTGGAAGCCGAGGCGCGGATCGACGCCTATTTCACCACGGAAAAACCCCGTGGCAGGATCAGGATCGGGCTGTCAGAGAATTTCGCCTTTCCCGCCTTTTCTTGCGTGATCGCCGATTTTTTGACCCGCCATCCCAATATCGAGCTTGCGTTGGACGTGCGATCGAGCTTGGCGCTCTACGAGCGGTTCGATTCTGGAGGCCTCGACGTTATTTTCGTTGAACGCCGAAAGGGGGATGAGCGCGGGCAGGTCGTGCATACGGGGGAGCTTTGCTGGGTTGGCCGGCCGGGCCTGTTGCCGGCGCCGAACCGGCCAGTGCCCTTGTTAATCCATCCTCCGCCCGATCAGGGAGGAGAACGAGCGATCGCCGCGTTGGAGAGGGCCGGTATTTCCTGGAGGATTGCGTGTGTGTCCGAGAGTCTGGACGGGCTATGCGCTGCGGCATTCGCCGGGCTCGGCTTTGCCGTTCAGGCGGCGCGGCAGATTCCGGCCGGACTGGCTGTGCTGCCGCCGGAGTCCGGCCTCCCGCCTCTTGGTGGCACAGCCTTTGTCGTGATAGGCGCTGATACATGCCAGCCGGCGGTGGCACTCGCCAGAGAACTGGTCCTCGCCGTCAGGGGCTCCAGCGGAGAAACCTGGCCTCGCCGCCTATTTCCCGCCTGAATCTCGGCATCCTGCATTTTGATTTACATTGGGTGAGACAAATCCCTGCCCGCGGGCAGCGACGGAGAGTACCCGAACCATCGTACCTCGAATTATCGTACTTCCGAGGGTATTCCAGCCGCCTTAATGGCTTGGACCTTGGCTTGCGCGGTGTCCTGGCCTCCGGAGATGATGGCCCCGGCCGATCATGATCATCGCCTCCGTTTCCGGATAGACAAGAACATCTCTAGAACCTCGATGAAGTCGAGTCCCTTTACCGGATCTCAGCCGATCCGACGCAGCTCGATTGCCCGAGCCCAGCGGTTGTCGTCTGGGCCACCGCTTCGTTCGTCAGCGTACCCGAGCGCGAGACGATCCCGATCTTGCCTCGCCGGTGGATATGGCCTGGCATAATGCCAATCTTGCACGCATCCGGTGTGATCACCCCAGGACAGTTCGGTCAGACCAGAATTGATTCCGAGTTGCTCAGCGCCCGTTTCACCCACACCATATCCAGCACCGGTATCCCCTCGGTGACGCACACGATCAACGCCATTTTCGCGTCGATAGCCTCCAGGATCGCATTACGCAGCCTCCTTCACGGCGGTCACGATCTTCAACGCCGCGTCTGCCAGATTTTTGGCCGCGATGATCGGCAGGCCGGATTTATTCAGAATATCCTTGCCAAGTTGCACATTTGTCCCCTCCAGCCTGACCACCAGCGGCACCGACAGCGAAACCTCCCGCGCCGCCGCAACCACGCCCTCCGCGATCACGTCACAGCGCATGATGCCCCCGAAGATGTTCACGAGGATCCCCTCGACATTGGGATCGGACAGGATGATCTTGAACGCCGCCGTTACCCGCTCTTTCGTTGCCCCGCCGCCAACGTCGAGGAAGTTCGCCGGCTCGGCACCGTACAGCTTGATAATGTCCATTGTGGCCATCGCAAGGCCGGCGCCGTTCACCATGCACCCGATCGAACCGTCCAGCGCCACGTAATGCAGGCCATGCTTCAGCGCCTCGATCTCCTTCGGATCTTCTTCCGCCTCGTCGCGCAGTTTCTCGAGATCGGGATGGCGATACAGCGCGCTGTCGTCAAAACTCACCTTAGCGTCCAGCGCCACCACCTCATCAGCCCCCGTTACCACCAGCGGGTTGATCTCCATGATTGAACAATCAAGCGCCAGGAACGCCTTGTACATCGCGCCCATGAACTTCGTGAAGGACTTCTGCTGCGCCGCATTTAGCCCAAGGTCGAAGCTCAGCTTGCGCGCGTGAAAGCCCGAAAGTCCCGTCGCGGGATCAATCGAAACGCGCAGGATTTTTTCGGGGTGCTTTTCCGCGACCTCTTCGATCTCCATCCCGCCCTCGGTCGACGCCATGATCACCACACGCGACGATCCGCGATCCACCAGAAGTGAAAGATAAAGCTCACGCTTGATATCGCATCCGGCCTCCACATAAACCCGCCGGACAACCTGGCCAGCCGGACCCGTCTGCGTCGTCACCAGCGTGTTGCCCAGCATCGCCTCAGCCGCCGCGGAAACCTCCTCGGGCGAACGCGCGAGCCGGACACCACCCTTGCCCTGTGGGTGATTCTTGAAATAACCCGCTCCGCGACCACCCGCATGTATCTGCGACTTCACCACATAAACAGGACCAGGAAGACGTTCCACCGCGGATCGCGCCTCTTCGCCGCTCCACGCCACGTATCCGTCCGGTACAGATACGCCATACGATTTCAACAACTCCTTTGCCTGATACTCGTGAATGTTCATGAGTTTGTCCTCAGGTCAGAGAATTATTTTGAAGGTCCGGCGGCAAGCCATAACGGCGGACAGGGCATGTTCCCGCTCAGTCTCATTCGCAATGAAAGCGGGACCGCTATCCCGCGACCTCGGCCGGCACGGCGCCTAACGCGCCTGACTCAAACGCGCTCATCATTTCTCTTTCGTCAAAGCCTAGGACATCTCTTAGAATTTCCTCGTTATGCTCACCAAGCAACGGAGAGCGGACAACTGTTGTCGGACTATCCGAAAGCTTGATCGGGTTGCCGACGGTCAGATACGGGCCGCGCACTGGATGATCCACCTCGACGATCGTTCCCGTCTGCCGCAGAGACTGATCGGCGGCAATTTCCTCCATCGACAAGATCGGCCCGCAAGGGATGTCGAACTTGTTGAGAATATCCATCGCTTCGAACTTCGTGTACTGCGTCATCCATTCCTCGATCGTGGCGAAGATCTCCTTCAGGCGGGGTAGCCTCGCTTCTGCCGTCGCGTAGTCCGGATCGGTGATCCATTCTGGTTTTCCGATCACTTCGCAGATCGACTTCCACACAGGCGCCTGCGCAACGAAGTAGATGTAGGCGTTGGGGTCCGTCTCCCATCCTTTGCATTTCAATATCCAGCCCGGCTGGCCACCACCCGAAGCGTTGCCCGCGCGCGGCACGGAACTTCCAAACTCTCCATGAGGATATTGCGGATATTCCTTGAAGCGGCCCATGCGCGAGGCGTTGCTGGTCGCGCAGCTTCACGCGGCACAGGTTCAACACGCCATCCTGCATCGCGGCCAGCACCTTCTGCCCCCGCCCCGTATGCGTGCGCTGATACAAAGCGGTCACGATACCAAGCGCCAGATGCAATCCGCTGCCGGAATCGCCGATCTGCGCGCCTGTGACGAGCGGAGGGCCGTCGTCGAAACCAGTGGTGGAAGCGGCACCGCCGGCACATTGAGCGATATTTTCGTAAACCTTGCAGTCTTCGTAAGGACCCGGCCCAAATCCCTTGACTGATGCGAGGATGATGCGGGGGTTCAGCTCCTGGATGCGCTCCCACGTCAACCCCATGCGATCAAGAACAGCCAGGTGCGAAATTCTCTACCATAACATCACAGATGCGGACCAATTCTTCAAGGATCTCCATACCCTTCTTGGTCTTCGTGTCGAGCGTCAGCGACCGCTTGTTATGATTTAGCATCGTAAAATAGAGGCTGTCCGCATCCGGAACGTCACGCAATTGTGAACGTGTGATATCCCCAACTCCGGGCCGCTCGACTTTAATTATGTCGGCACCAAACCAGGCAAGCAACTGGGTACATGTCGGCCCAGACTGCACATGGGTAAAATCGAGAACACGCACGCCTTGGAGAGCCTTGGTCACCTTTTCCTCCTTGGTTCGGCCCGCGCACTCAAATGCGGGCCGCAATCTTTGTTATTCCTTGAACCCGGCAAGCCTCAGGCCAACCGAAACTGAAACAGCCTTTATGAGGCGGGATAGCCCGCCAATTCTGGCAATCTGGACGAAACCAAATTCATCTCATCCCAACTTTAGGCGTGTCCACTCCGTTTTCGTATTAATTAAGAAAATTACCATATTTTTCGATATGCGCCGCGAGGCCCAACGTATGGTCTCTAACGCGTTGCGAAGACAAACCAGGGTTACGGGCTTCAAGAGCTTCAACAATGCTCAGGTGATCTACTATGGAGCGTTGGGCCCTATCACCCTGGCGCATCGCCGTCGACCGGATGGCGCGCATATGGATGAAGAGATTTTCAGTTAATTCGACCATGAGGTTGCATCTGCTCATGGCGATGATGGCCCGATGAAACACCATGTTGGATCGTGCGTATTCGTTGACACGCTTGCTCGGGTTTTTCCTGAATGACGTAATTGCGCGCAGTTCCATGAATTCTTCGTCGGTCGCTTTTTCGCAAGCAAGACGGGCAGCCATGCTCTCGATGGCGGACCAGATGGTTATCATCTCGACGAGTTCGCGCTTGTTCTTCCGGACGATGAAAATTCCGCGGCGAGGCACGGATCGTACAAAGCCTTCCTGTTCGAGCAGGCTGAGCGCCTCCCGAATTGGCGTACGGCTTATGCCGAGATCACGAGAAAGCTGCCGTTCGTCGAGGCGGATTTCTTCGGGCTGGCCATAGATATCCATATTGGTGATTGCCCGCTTGATCGCATCGCATGCAAGCCGGCGCAGGCCCACATTCGCTTGAAGCGGCTTTATGTCAAGAAACTGAAAACTCGTTGAGCTATCCATCGAAGGTCTCTCTGAGCCGTTCAACTCCACCAGATAGCCGGGTGGGCTTTCGATGGAGAGTCTGTATATCAGAAGTAGAATACGCCACAAAGGATTTCACGCGGCCGACACATGACACGCGGGACATGCATGACCACACAAGCAGCATCTTCAGTCGACCTCCGCCATAGGCCGGACAAAGCCGCGGACTTGCCGATGGGCCACGAGCCCGACCATGGTTTCCCTGTCCATGACCAGCATATGAGACGCCGCATGCCATTCGATCATTTTCATGGCGTCGTCGAGATATTCGCCTTTGTCGCAAACGACGAAGCTGTTGCTGACGAAGCGCGAAACCGCCGAGTCAAGAGCCGCCAGCTCCGCGGGCGGCCACGGCCTCTTCGGCATCGGAGCGGATCAATAGGCCCAGAACGGCCTCACCTTCAGTCGCACAATGATCGGTCACGACGAGAACTTCCACGCCCTCCGTTTCCATCAGCTTCAAAGCCGCGCGCAGAGGTTTCTCCATGTGCATGCTGACACGGCTGGGCGCAATTTGGGTGAGTATTGTCTCTATCTTCATGACACGCTCCTCCGCGAAAGGACCAGTGCTCTTTGGCTTCTGGGGCTGGTATCTGGTATATGGTATACAAGAGATGCAATCAACAAAATTCACTTTCGAAATTTGAAATTTTTGTTTCTTTAGCCCTCCCAAGATGTCGCAATTTCCGGCCGAAACAGGACCGACCGCCACGGCCCGATATTGCCGCCAGAACGGGCTGAGATCCACCGGAGATGGCGGTGGATCAGGCGGCGGGCACCGTCCTCTGTGCCGCGGCGGGGGCTTCAATCTCGAAGTGGTTGGTTAGCGTGCCGATCCCCTCGATCGTCACGTCCACGGTGCTCACCGGCCCCTTGATCGAACCAAGGCCTATGGACGTGCCGCAGCAGATCAGGTCGCCCGGCATCAGTGTCATGTCCCGCGAGAGCAGTGAGACCAGCCGCGTGGGCGGGAACACCATGTCCGAGAGCGGATAGTTCTGCCGCTCCGCCCCGTCCAGCACCAACCGCACGGACAAGCCGCTCACGTCGATTCCGGCGGCGATCGAGGGGCCAAACGGGCAGAACCCGTCGAATCCCTTGGCGCGCGCCCATTGCGGGAAATTTGGATCCTTCCGCAACAGGTCGCCGGCGGTGACGTCGTTGACCACGGTATAGCCGAAGATCGCCGCCTCGGCCTCCGCCTCGTCTGCGCTGGAGCAGCGCCTTCCGATGACGATGCCGAGCTCGCCCTCATAGCCGATGCGGCCATCATAAGCGGGTGGGCGGCGGATGGTGGCGCCGGGATCGGCGATGGACGTGTCCGCCTTCAGCAGCCAGAGAGGATCCTCAGGCAGGCTGACGCCGAGCTTGGCGGCGAGCGCGTGGAAATTGTTCCATAGCGCGATAATCTTGCCTGGGCGGCACGGTGCGCGTAGCGTCACCGCCGAAAGCGGCAGCGCCACCCCGGTATCGCACGGGCGCTCGAACATGTCTCCTTCATGGACATGGATCGACGCGCCTTCGAGCATGCCGAAGCCGTCGCTTCCTTCATGGGTGAAGCGGACCCAGTGCCTTGCCGTCGCCATCACTTCGCCTGCGCCTGGCTGGAGATCTCATGATTGGCCAGGCGCTCAAGCACGCGCACCATGCCGGAATGATCCCACCCGCCGCCGCCGGTGGCGCACGCCGCGTTGAAGAGTTCCTGGCAGGTCGCGGTGTTCGGCAGGCTGACGCCCGAGAACGCGTGCGCCGGACAAAGCGAGGTTCAGATCCTTCTGGTGCAACTCAACGCGGAAGCCCGGTTGGAAATTGCGCGCGATCATGCGCTCGCCATGCACTTCAAGGATGCGCGAATTCGCGAAGCCGCCCATCAATGCCGTCCGCACCTTGGCCGGATCGGCGCCCGCCTTGGAGGCGAAGAGCAGCGCCTCGCCGACAGCCTCAATGGTGAGGGCGACGATGATCTGGTTCGCGACCTTGGTGGTCTGCCCATCGCCGTTGCCGCCGACGAGATTGATGTTCTTGCCCATCAACTCGAAGATCGGCTTCACCTTCGCGAAACGTGCTCTCGGAACCGCCGACCATGATGGTCAGGCTGCCGGCCTTGGCGCCCACCTCGCCGCCGGAGACTGGCGCGTCGAGATATTCACAGCCAAGCTCGTTGATGCGGCGCGCGAAATCCTTAGTCGCGATCGGGGAGATCGAACTCATATCGACAACGATCTTTCCGGACGAAAGCCCCGCCGCGACGCCGCCCTCACCGAACAGCACGGTTTCGACGTCGGGAGTATCGGGCACCATGGTGATGATGATTTCAGCGGAAGACGCAACCTCACGCGCATCGGCGCAGAGCTTCGCACCACGGGTGGCAAAATCAGCGGCCTTGCCGCTCGACTTGACGACGAAGAGTTCGTGCCCGCCATCGATGATGTGCCCGGCCATGGGCGCGCCCATGATGCCGAGGCCGATGAATCCGATCCGGCTCATTGATTTGCCTCCTCGGCGCCGATCGTCCGGGGCGCCTGCCGGGCCGCTTCACGGCGGTAGGGGGTCAGCCAGCCGAGGCCGGCGGTGGTGGTGCCTTGCGGGCGGTATTCGCAGCCGATCCAGCCGCCATAGCCGAGTTCGTCAAGCCGGCGGAACAGGTATGCGTAGTTGATCTCGCCGGTGCCGGGCTCATGGCGGCCTGGATTATCCGCGAGCTGGACATGGCCTATCCGGTCGAAATTCGCCTCGATCTTATTGGCGATGTCGCCTTCCATCACTTGCGTGTGGTAGATGTCGAACTGCAGGCGCGCGGCGCTGGAACCTGCATCGTCGAGAATGGAAAGCGCCTGCTTGACCGTGTTGACGAAGAAGCCCGGCACATCGCGGGTGTTGACCGGCTCGAGCAGCAGTTCGATCCCGGCATCGCCGAGCGCGTCCGCCGCATAGCGCAAATTCTCCACGAGCACCTGGCGCGCTTCGGCTGCATCTCCGGCGGGAATACCGGCAAGGCAGTTCAGCCGGGGGCAGTTCAGCGCCTTGGCATAGCGGACTGCCCGCTCCACGCCCGCGCGGAACTCGGCGATGCGGCCTGGCTGGCACGCAATGCCGCGGTCACCGCCCGCCCAGTCGCCAGCAGGCAGGTTGAACAGCACGAGCCGTTGCCCGTTCGCCGCCAGCATGTCGGCGATTTGGGTCGGTTCGTAGTCATAGGGGAACATGAACTCCACCGCATCGAAGCCCGCATCCGCCGCGGCGGCGAAGCGATCAAGAAAGGGAAGCTCGTTGAAAAGCATCGTCAGGTTTGCTGCGAATTTGCGGCATTAATTCCTCCTGCGGCCGCACCTCGCGGTGCGGCCTGTCGCTGTGTGGCTGGCGCGGGAACCGGCGCCAGCGGTCAGTTCATCGTGGCTTTCATCGCCCGCTGCGAGATCAGCGCATGAACGATATCGATGACGGGCGTCGGCACATCCACCATGCGGCCGAATTCCTGCACGACGGTCAGTAGTGGTGCAACTTCCATCTCGCGCCCGCGCTCGAGATCCTGCAGCATCGAGGTCTTGTGCGCGCCGACCTTGCGCGCCCCCTCAATCCGGCGCTCGACATCGACACGGAAATTCACGCCGAGCGCTTCGGCGATCTCCTGTGCCTCCAGCATCATCGCCTTGCACACCGCGCGCGTTCCGGGATCCGTGCAGATCGTGTCAAGCGTCGCATGGGTGAGGGCGCTGATCGGGTTGAAGCTAAGATTGCCCCAGAGCTTCAGCCAGATCTCGTCACGGATGCGCTCAAGAACCGGCGCGCGCTGGCCTGCGGCCTCAAACAGTTCCGACAGCTGCTGCACGCGCGGCGTGGTCTCGCCCGAAGGCTCGCCGATCGGGAACTTGTCGCCGTAGATATGGCGGATCACGCCCGGCTGCTCGATCTCGGTTGCAGGATAGACGATGCAGCCGATCGCCCGCTCCGGCCCGATGCCGCTCCACTGCACGCCGCCTGGGTCGATGCTCTCCACCACCTTGCCGTCATGCTTGCCGCCGTGACGGTGGAAATACCAGTACGGAATGCCGTTGACCGCGGCGACCACGCTCGTGTGGTTGCCCATCAAAGGCCGCAGTGCCGGTACCGCGGCGGCGATTTGATGCGCCTTGAGCCCAATGATCACATAATCCTGGACGCCAAGTTCACTCGTGTCGCTGGTACAGACGGGGCGGGCGACAAACTCCTCACTCTCCTTGATCACCCGCACACCGTTACGGCGCATGGCCTCAAGATGTGCTCCACGCGCCACCAAGCTTACATTTGCCCCGGCGCGGGACATTTCCGCACCGAGATATCCGCCGATTGCGCCTGCGCCGAAAATGCACACTTTCATTATTTACTTCTCCTTGTTCGTTTTTCTCCCTTCCCCCGCATATCGCTTACTTCGCTGATACAACTTCCCTTGCCGGCAGGTCTATGACTTCCTCAAACTCGGTGATCGCGTCGATCTCCGCGCCCATAGCGATATTGGTGACGCGTTCCGTGATCACATCCACCACCACCGGGAGACGGCGCGTTGCTGCTTCGTCGCGGGCCCATTGCAAGGTGCGGGCGAGGTCCGAAGGCTCGAAGACCCGCACGCCAATGCCGCCGAATGCTTCGGTGGCGCGCACATGGTCTACGCCATATTCGCCGATCTCCGGCGCGTTTACGTTCTGGAAGGCGAGCTGGACCTGGAAGTCCATTTTGTAGGCGCGCTCGGCCTGGCGGATCAGCCCGAGATAGGCATTGTTCAGCACGACGAGAACAAACGGAATGTTGTACTGCGCGGCAACCGCTAGTTCTTCGATCATGAACTGGAATGAATAATCGCCGACGATACCGACAACTTCCTTGTCCGGATTCGCCAGCTTGGCGCCAGTGCAGGCCGAGATTTCCCAGCCGAGCGGGCCAGCCTGGCCGCAGATGATGTAGTGGCGCGGCTTCTGGATCTTCTGGAACTGGCCAGAAGCGATCTGATAGAGGCCGATTGCCGTGACGAACTGCGTGTCGGCGTCGAAGACGTTGTTGATCTCTTGGAAAACGCGCTGCGGCTTGAGCGGCTTGTTGTCGAAATCCGTGCGGCGCAGCATGGTACGCTTGCGCTCGGCACACTCGGCAACCCAGGCGGCACGCTCCCTGATCTTGCCGGCGCGCGCCCGCGCGGCGGCAACCAGGGCCTCAAGCGCTAGCTTCGCATCGGAGACGATGCCGAGATCCGGGCAAAAGACGCGCCCAATCTGCATCGGCTCGATATCGATATGCACGAACTTCCGGCCCTTGGTGTAGACGTCGACACTGCCGGTGTGGCGGTTCGCCCAGCGGTTGCCGATGCCGATGGCGAAGTCGCTGCGGAGGAAATTTGCGTTGCCGTAGCGGTGCTGCGTTTGCAGCCCGACCATGCCGGCATTGAGCGGGTGGTCGTCGGCGATGGTGCCCCAGCCCATCAGCGTCGGGATGACCGGCACGCCTGTGAGTTCAGCGAATTCAACAAGGAGTTCGGATGCCTCGGCATTCACCACGCCGCCGCCGGCGATGATGACGGGGCGCTCAGCCTCCATCATCATGTCAAGCGCGCGCTCGATCGCCTTTTGGTTCGGGGCGACCTGCTCAACCGGCAGAGGCGCGTCGAACTCTGGATCGTACTCGATAATTTCCTTCTGCACGTCGATCGGCAGGTCGATGTGCACGGGGCCGGGACGGCCGGAACGCATCAACTGGAACGCGCGGCGGAATGCCCAGGGAACCTGAGCGCCTTCCATCACGCAGACCGACCATTTGGTGACCGGCTCGGTGATGCGGGCGACGTCGACCGCCTGGAAATCCTCCTTATGCAGCTTGGCGCGTGGCGCCTGGCCGGTAATGCAGAGGATGGGAATTGAGTTCGGCTATAGCGGAGTAAAGGCCGGTGACCATGTTGGTGCCCGCCGGGCCCGAGGTGCCGATATTGACGCCGATTTTGCCCGGCGCCGCGCGGGTATAACCCTCCGCCGCATGGGTGCCGCCCTCCTCGTGGCGGACCACGACATGGCGGATCTTACTGTTCTGCATCGCCTCGTAGAGAGGCAGGATCGCAGCCCCCGGAATACCGAAGGCGACGTCCACACCCTCGCTTTCCATGACCCTGATCGCCGCTTCAGCCGCGGTCATCCGCGCCATCTTATTTCCTCCTTCTTTCCATTTATATGGAAATTAATCTCATGATACGGTATAATGACAAGGCGTGCGGATTTTGTCCAGCGGAATCTTTTCTTGTATCGTGGAAAATAGGGTGCCCGGGTATGCGGTGCACTTAGGAGAAACGTATGAACGATACCATTTTGCCCCAAACCCCACGGCGGCGCGGCCGTCCACCCTCGGCGAATGGCGAGGGCGGCAGCGACATCCAGTCCCTTGACCGTGCGATCTCCATCCTCGAAGTGCTGGCAGGGGTAAATTTCACCTCTCTCGCGGAGGTCGGCCGGCGCACCGGCCTGCCGCTCTCAACCGTACACCGGCAACTGCAAACATTGCAGCATCGCGGCCTGGTCGGGCACGACATAGAGACCGGGCTCTGGTCGGTTGGGGTCGGGCTATTCCGCATCGGCTCCGCTTATTTGCGTATCCGCAAACTTCCGGATATCGCCCGCCCGGTGTTGCGCGCGCTGCAGCAAGAAACGGATGAAACCGTTAATCTTTCTGTGTTCGAGGATCCCCTCATCATATGCGTGGCGCAGGCGGAGTGCCATGCCTCCGTCCGCGCCTTCTTCCGCCCCGGATCAGGGCTGCCGCTGCACGCCTCGGCTGCGGGTAAGGTGGTGCTCGCCGCGCTTGCGCCGGAACAGCGGGAAAGACTGCTCGGGGGCTACGAATTTACGCGCTTCACCGGCTCGACCCACGGCGATTACGCCTCCCTGCTTGCCGACGTCGAGCTGACGGCCCAGCGGGGCTATGCGCTGGACGACGAGGAACACTCCCTCGGCATGTGTTGCGTTGGCGCGGCCATCCTCAACGAATTCGGTGAACCTGCGGGCGCCCTCTCGGTATCGGCACCAAATTTCCGCATGACGGAAGACCGGATCGCTCCGCTCGGCGACGCGGTGAGAGAGGCGGCCCGAAGGCTGACCGCGCTCTATGCCGGACGCGACGCCTGAACAGCGCACCGCTGTAGAGACTGTTTGATCGAAGCAAGACCAGGACGCTGGGCCTGGCTGCACCGCTGGGATGGCTGCAGCTCGGCCTTGCCTCCACCGCCTGCGCTGACTGCTGGAGGCACGCATGGGCGGAACTGGCCAAGGTTATGCTGGCGCCGCCCGTGGAAAGCCAGCGGAGGGGCCCGGCCGGCCGCAGTTTATCCAGGCGCTGCGGCGGTGGAGAATTTTCAGAATGACGGAGCCCTTGACAGCGGCATCTGGTACGTCAATTATTGGCATGCCAAATGCCAGAGAATGCTGGGTTGCAACGCTATAAGGCGTGCAGGCGGTGTTTCTTGGTCGAAGGATCCACCGTGAACGGCCACCGTTCCAGAGTGAATCTGAGATTGGGCTGGCTTGGCATGTTTAGGGAATGAGACGGCCGAGTATGAAACCAAGGCAGGATTCCGTGGATTACCGGCAGTTCGTCGAGGAAGCCGGCGACGCGATCATCGCTTCAGATTCACAAGGCGCGATCACGCTTTGGAATGCGGCGGCGACACGCATCTTTGGATTCTCTCACGATGAGGCCATGGGCCAAAACTTGGACATCATCATTCCGGAGCGGCAGCGGCAGCGGCATTGGGCCGGCTACGAGGCGACCATGGCCAGTGGCATAACCCGGTACGGTACGACGCTGCTGAAAGTACCCGCGCTTCACAAGGACGGGCGGGCCCTCTCGATCGCTTTTACCGTCGCTCTGCTGAAATCGGCAGGCGAGGTTACGCAGATCGTCGCCATCGTCCGCGACGAAACGGCCCGCTGGAGCGAGGAGCGCGATTTGCGCCGGCGCTTGATGGCCCTTGAGGAAGCCTCCGGCCAGCTCGGTGGCGTAGACAACGGCTAACAAGGCAAAAGGGAGAAGGTTAATGAGCAGACCGCTCGAAGGTATTAAGATTATCGATTTCACTCATGTTCAGGCCGGTCCGGCCTGTACACAGCTCCTCGCCTGGTACGGGGCCGACGTCATCAAGGTCGAGCGTCCTGGGTCGGGTGACGTGACGCGCAACCAGCTCCGCCACGTCAAGGATGCCGACGCGCTTTATTTCACGATGCTGAACTCCAACAAGCGCTCACTGACGCTGGACACGAAAACCGCGGAAGGCAAGGAAGTTCTCACCAAGCTGATTAAGGAATCAGACGTACTGGTCGAGAATTTCGGGCCGGGTGCGTTGGACCGTATGGGGTTTACCTGGAAGCACATGCAGGAGCTGAACCCCGGCATGATCGTCGCGTCGGTGAAGGGCTTCTCCGATGGGCATCATTACGAGGACCTCAAGGTCTATGAGAACGTCGCGCAATGCGCTGGCGGGGCGGCTTCGACCACGGGGTTCTGGGATGGCCCGCCGACCGTGTCGGGCGCGGCTCTGGGCGATAGCAACACCGGCATGCACCTTGCGATCGGTATTCTGACCGCGCTGATGCAAAAGGCCAAGACCGGCAA
Source organism: uncultured Pseudomonadota bacterium (assembly GCA_963827925.1). Classification (GTDB taxonomy): domain Bacteria; phylum Pseudomonadota; class Alphaproteobacteria; order Acetobacterales; family Acetobacteraceae; genus Acidocella. Next base: position 48,815 of record CAWHDE010000015.1, read on the forward strand.
GGGCCAGAAGGTCGCCGTGTCGATGCAGGACGCCGTGCTGAACCTCTGCCGGGTGAAGTTGCGTGACCAGCAGCGCCTCGATGCACTGGGCTATCTTGAGGAATACCCGCAATACCCGCACCATTCCTTCTCGGATGTGGTGCCGCGTGGCGGTAACGCGGGCGGCGGCGGCCAGCCTGGCTGGGTGTTGAAGTGCAAGGGCTGGGAATCCGACCCGAACGCTTATATTTACTTCACCATCCAGGGCCATGCCTGGGAGCCGATCTGCCGGGCAATTGGCAGGCCGGAATGGACCAATGATCCAGCCTACATGACCGCTGCGGCGCGGCAGGACAAGATTTTTGATATCTTCACCGATATAGAGGGTTGGCTCGCGGACAAGACGAAGTTCGAAGCGGTTGACATTCTGCGTAAGTTCGACATCCCCTGCGCGCCGGTTCTTACGATGAAGGAACTCGCGGCCGATGCATCCCTGCGCGAGAGCGGCTCGATTGTCGAGGTTCCGCATCCGAAACTCGGCACCTACTTAACCGTCGGCAGCCCGATCAAGTTCTCGGACATGACTGTGGATATCAAGTCGTCGCCGTTGCTCGGTGAGCATACAGACGAGATTCTTGCGGAACTCGGCTATTCATCAGAAAAAATCGGGGAAATGCACGCCGCGCAGGCCGTCTGAACCGTTGTTTCTGTCGGGCCCGCTCCCGTCACGGGGGCGGGCCGTTTTGTTTGCTATTCGATCCATGCCCCGGGCGCGGGTCTCACCTGTTGTTTTTCGAGTTTTTGTTGTTGGAGGTTGCGGGTTCCCTGAAAATTTCCGATACCATAGCTGAGCCTCAGCGAAACTGGGGAATTGAATCAGGATCGATTGAAGGAGACTGCTTTTGAGTATTCGGCCGGAGGAATCTTGGCCCGTGTCCGACGTGTCGACCTCGGAACTGGTTGTGGCCCCATTCACCATTGAGCCGACCTTCAAGACCCGGGTCTATGATACGCTGAAACAGGCGCTCATCGCGCTCGAGATCTACGGTAAGCCGGAAGAAACTTGGCTTGACGAGCGGCAACTCGCCGAACGGCTCGGCGTAAGCCGTACTCCAATCCGTGAAGCGATCGCGATGCTGGAGCAGCAGGGCTTTGTGAAGTCTGTGCCTCGCCGCGGGATCAATGTGCTGCGTAAGAGCAAGCGCGAGGTGATCGAGACGATCCAGGTCTGGGCGGCGTTGGAGGCAATGGCTGCGCGGCTTGTGATCCAGAATGCTTCCGACGAGGAGATCGGCCAGCTTCGCCAGATTTTTAATTCGTTCCACGAATCCCACCGTCCGGCTGACCACCTCTCGGAATACTCGGCCGCCAATATCCGCTTTCACCAGACGATTATCGAACTTACGGGTTCCGGCGTGCTGCGGCGGATGACAGAGGATATTATTTTGCACGTGCGCGGTATTCGCCGTCTAACCATCGGCCGAGATGACCGCGCCTCGCGCTCGATTGAGGACCATCTCGCCATCATCGACGCGCTTGAGAAACGTGACATCGAACGGGCCGAGCACTTGTGCCGCGACCATACGCTGGGCCTTGCCGATTATGTCGACAAGCACAGCGAGGGCATCTTCTACTGATGCCTTCTTTCAACTTCCCGGATTATTTGCGGCCTGTGGCTTTAACCGGATTACCAGCGGTCAAATAAGGTTCACACCGGGGGACGAGCTCGACAACGAGTCCCCGCGTTCGCGGCGCGGGGCTTCGACTCTCCATCGAATCAGCGCCGATTGAGCGTGGTAGATACTGCGCCCCTATGGCCGCATGGGCGATAGAACAGAGATATAAGATTAGGCGGCTGTCCCAGATATTAGGTCAATATTTTCTAATCCAGCGGAGCTTTGATCCAGCCAAATTGCTTCGATGAGCTTGCGCAAGCGCTGACTGATGGCATAGCCGGGGTGACGGGTGGTGCGCGCATCAATGGCGGAGCGCCGCCCGGCGGTATTTTGCGCGACGTGCGGGGTCACGCCCAATGCACGCAGCCGGGCGGCATGCTCGGCGGTATCATAGGCTTTGTCGGCGCCCAGGCTACATCGTCGGCTACGCGGTTTTGCAGCGATCATATCCTCCGCCGCCTCGCGTTCCGCCCGGCCGGTCGCATGGGTGGTGCGCGTATCGACGATCAGGCCATGGCGATTTTCAATCAGCAGATGCCCCATATAGCAAAGCCGTGCTGGCTGGCCTTTGGACTTTCGATACAGCCGCGCGTCCGGGTCGGTGGTCGATGCATGGGTATCGTTGCTGCGCGTCTCGCCATGAAAATTGCGTTCGGCATTGCGCCCAGGTCCGGTTGGCGGCTCATCCGCGCCGTCCTTGCGGCGAAAACTCACTTATCGGCCAAACCGGAAGACAAATTTCCGCAACCTGCTAGAGCTGGGTTGGCATTCCTTGCAGAAGAGGTGGAAGTTGGCTTTTGGGATACGGTTGTATCTGCGCAGGTGCCTTTGGCCTGGTTTCAGAACTTCTGGATGCCATTGAGGTAGATTTTTACGGCCGTGTAAATCTCTGAGTGATCGATGCGGTGGTGATGGAATTCGGACCCATCCAGGGCAAAGTGGACACGGCATGAATCCGTATACATCGCGCTGTCTGGCTGGATTTTTTCATGGATGATGTTCATGAGCACGGGTGGATTTGGCGCTTGTGGTCGTCACTGTGTTGATCGTCCGCCGAGCTTCGACCCATTGAAGCACGAAGCAAGGGCGGCTTAATGCGGTGCTCCTATTAGAATTTTCGCTTTTCAGAGCGGAAACATGTTAGTTTGACAGCTCCTGGGGCGTTCATAAATTTGCGTGCCTAGAGGGGAGCCGGCCATAGTCACCAAATTCAAATATCTCATCGCGCTTGAACGGGAAAAGAATTTCGGCCGTGCGGCCGAAGCTTGCGGGGTAACCCAGCCGAGCTTTTCCGCGGCCATCCGGGCGCTTGAGGAAATGTTGGGGTTGCCGCTGGTCATCCGTAGTTCGCGTTTCCAGGGATTTACGCCAGAGGGTGAGATCGTTCTGGGCTGGGCACGGCGCGTGACGGCGGATTTACGGTCCATGCGCGAAGAGCTGGCGAGCGTCGCGGGCGGTTTGGCCGGTTTATTGCGGATTTCCGTGATCCCGACGGCGCTGGCCGTTGTCGCGGAGCTTACCTCGCCCTTCCGGGCACTGCATCCAAATGTGCGGTTCAGCGTGCAGTCCTGCAACTCGGCGGAGATTCTGCGCCAGCTCTATAATTCCGAAATCGACGTTGGCATAACCTATCTGGATAATGAACCGATCGGAAAGGGCCGTTTTTTGCCGCTTTACCAGGAGCGTTACAGGCTGGTGACCACCGAAGCATCACTCTTCGGCCGGCGCAAGTCGGTAAGCTGGGCCGAGGTCGGTCACACGCCGCTTTGCCTGCTGACGCCGGACATGCAGAACCGGCGAATCATTGACCGGTTATTGAGCCAATCGGGAAGTCAGGTGACCCCCGCCCTGGAAGCGAACTCCATCATGGTCCTGATCTCCCATGTGAGAACAGGGGATTGGTCCTGCGTCTTGCCGGAAAGGCTGGTGGAGCTTTTCGGCCTTGGGCCTGATGTCAGAGCGATTCCGATTATGGAGCCGGAAGAGGTGCATATGGTCGGCCTACTGATAAGCGAACGCACCCCCATGCCCCCGCTGACGCAGGCCATGTTTGCGATGGTGGCTGAGGGCAGGCTGGTTCTATAGTTTTATGCTATCGCAGCACTGGAAGTCGGTCTTGTTTTTGTTTCGGTATTCTATCAATCTCAAATAAGGGGAACAAGGAAAATAGGTGATCTGCTCCATGGAAGTAAGTTGGAACTCAGAGCGGGCAAGTGAGATCATTGCAGGGCATCAGGCTATGAAAGGCCCTATGCTGCCGATTTTGCATGCGCTTCAGGAGGAATTCGGTTTCATCAGCGAGGACGCCATGCGCTTGGTGGCGCAGAGCTTGAATCTGACACGGGCCGAGGTCTATGGCGTGGTTTCCTTCTACCATGATTTCCGCCAGGCTCCGGCGGGGCGGCATGTGCTGAAAATCTGCCGGGCGGAGGCTTGCCAGTCCATGGGCGCGGAGGAAAATGCGAGCGCTCTGCTGCGTAGCCTGGGGCTCGATTGGGGCGAGACGACGCCAGATGGCCGACTCACCGTCGAGCCAGTCTATTGCCTGGGCCTGTGCGCTTGCGCCCCGAATGCGATGCTGGACGATGAGCCTCGCGCACGGCTTGATGCTGAATGCCCTGCAAGACCTCGCTGCGGAGGCTGTCTGATGCGTATCTTCGTACCGCTTGATGCCGTCGCTCTGGCCCTGGGGGCGGATCGGATCGCCACCGCCATCGCCGAAGAGGCGGCCCGCCAGGGTGTTTCGGCCACCATCGTGCGCAATGGCTCGCGTGGAATGTTCTGGCTGGAACCGCTGGTTGAAATAGAAACCCCGCAAGGGCGCATTGGGTTTGGCCCGATGACGCTGGCCGATGTGCCCGGGCTCTTCGCGGCTGATCTCTCCGGGCACCCCAAGGCCGTTGGGCTGGTGGAGGAGATCCCCTTCCTCGCCAAGCAGCAGCGTCTCACCTTTGCACGCTGCGGCGTGATCGATCCGCTGAGCCTGGATGATTACAAGGCTCATGGCGGTCTGGCCGGGCTGGAGCGGGCGCGGGGCATGGGGGGCGCGGATATCTGCGCCGAGGTCCAGAAATCCGGCCTGCGCGGGCGCGGCGGTGCGGGCTTTCCCACCGGCGTGAAATGGGAGACCGTGCGCAAGGCCGAGGCGACGCAAAAATATGTCGTCTGCAATGCTGACGAAGGTGATTCCGGCACTTTCGCCGACCGCCTGATCATGGAAGCGGACCCGTTTTGCCTCATTGAGGGCATGGCGATCGCCGGGCGCGCGGTGGGTGCCAGCCAGGGCTATGTCTATTGCCGGTCCGAATATCCCAATGCCATCAAGATCTTCAACGAGGCGATCCGCATTGCCGAACGCGCCGGCATGTTGGACGGGTTCGCGCTGGAGCTGAGGGTCGGCGCTGGCGCCTATGTCTGCGGTGAGGAAACGGCCTTGCTGGAAAGTCTGGAGGGCAAGCGTGGCATGGTGCGTGCCAAGCCGCCCATTCCGGCGCTGCGCGGCCTGTTCGGCCAGCCTACTGTGATCAACAACCTCATCTCGCTGGCCACCATTCCCTATATTCTGGCGCAGGGAGCCGAGGCTTATACCGCCTTTGGCATGGGCCGTTCGCGTGGCACCATGCCGGTGCAGCTGGCTGGTAATATCAAGCATGGCGGGCTGTTTGAGGTCGCGTTCGGCATCACGCTGGGCGAGCTTGTGAACGTGATCGGCGGTGGCACCGCATCCGGGCGGCCGGTGCGCGCGGTGCAGGCGGGCGGCCCGCTGGGCGCCTATTTCGCGCCCGCGCAGTTCGACACGCCTTATGATTATGAGGCTTTCACCGCGCGTAACGGGCTGATCGGCCATGGCGGGCTGGTGGTGTTCGACGATACCGTGAACATGGCCAAAATGGCGCGCTTTGCCATGGAATTCTGTGCCCATGAATCCTGCGGCAAATGCACCCCCTGTCGCATCGGTTCCACCCGCGGCGTCGAGGTGCTGGACAGGTTTGTTGAAGGCCGGGCCAAGCCGGATGACCTCACGTTGGTGAAGGATCTCTGCGAGACGATGAAATTCGGCTCGCTCTGCGCTCTGGGCGGCTTCACGCCTTATCCGGTAATGAGCGCGTTGGAACATTTTCCTGAGGATTTCGGCGGCACGCCGCTTCCTCTTGCGGCGGAATAGGAGGCCATCATGGGTCTAATTCACGAAGTCGATTACGGCACCAAGCCTAGCAACGCGACAAAGCTCGTCACGCTGAGCATCGACGGGCAGAGCATCAGCGTGCCGGATGGCACCTCGGTGATGCGCGCGGCGGCGGAGCTGGGCACGCAAATTCCTAAACTTTGCGCCACCGATACGCTGGACAGTTTCGGCTCCTGCCGCCTCTGCCTCGTGGAGATCGAGGGCAGGGCGGGTACCCCGGCCTCCTGCACCACGCCGGTGGCCGAAGGCATGGTTGTTCACACCCAGAATGGCAAGTTGGCGAAGCTGCGGCGCGGGGTGATGGAGCTGTACATCTCCGACCATCCGCTGGACTGCCTGACCTGCAGTGCAAACGGCGATTGCGAGTTGCAGGACATGGCGGGGGCCGTGGGGCTGCGCGATGTGCGCTATGGCAATGAGGTGAAAACCCATCTCGGCGCCACGAAGGACACCTCAAACCCCTATTTCCAGTTCGATCCCTCCAAATGCATCGTTTGCTCGCGCTGCGTGCGCGCCTGCGAGGAGATCCAGGGCACGTTCGCGCTCACCATCGCCGGTTCGGGCTTCGACTCAAAAGTCTCGCCCGGTATTAATGAAATGTTCCTCGGCTCGGAATGCGTCTCCTGCGGCGCCTGTGTGCAGGCCTGCCCGACCGCTACGCTGATCGAAACCTCCGTGGTGGAGCAGGGCCAGCCGGAACACTCCGTCGTTACCACCTGCGCCTATTGCGGCGTGGGCTGCGCCTTCAAGGCGGAGATGCGCGGCGAGGAACTGGTGCGCATGGTGCCCTATAAGGATGGCAAAGCCAATCACGGCCATTCCTGCGTCAAGGGCCGTTTCGCCTGGGGCTATGCCACGCATAAGGACCGCATCACCAAGCCGATGCTCCGCGCGAAGATCACCGACCCGTGGCGGGAGGTGAGCTGGGAGGAGGCGATTGCCCATGTCGCCTCCGAGTTCAAACGGATTCAAGCGCAATATGGCCGGGATGCGATCGGCGGCATCACGTCTTCGCGCTGCACCAATGAAGAGACCTACCTGGTGCAGAAGCTGATCCGCGCCGGGTTCGGCAACAACAATGTGGATACCTGCGCACGCGTCTGCCATTCGCCCACCGGCTACGGGCTGAAGACCACGCTCGGCACCTCCGCCGGCACGCAGGATTTCGACAGCGTGATGGATGCGGATGTCATCATGGTCATCGGCGCCAACCCGACCGATGGGCATCCCGTCTTCGCCTCGCGCATGAAGCAACGCCTGCGCCAGGGCGCGAAACTGATCGTGGTTGATCCGCGGCGCACGGATATCGTCCGCACGCCGCATGTGGAGGCGTCTTACCATCTGGCGTTGCGCCCCGGCACCAATGTGGCGGTGGTGAATGCGCTGGCGCATGTCGTCGTCTCCGAAGGGCTGGTGAACGAGGATTTCGTACGCGAGCGCTGCGATTGGGATGAGTTTTCCGAATGGGCGTCGTTCATTCTGCTGCCGCAAAACAGCCCGGAGGCGGCGGAGGCCCTTTCTGGCGTGCCGGCGCAAGCCATCCGCGAGGCGGCGCGGCTTTACGCGACAGGCGGCAATGCGGCGATTTATTATGGCCTGGGCGTGACCGAGCACAGCCAGGGTTCGACGACGGTGATCTCCATTGCGAATCTGGCAATGGCCACCGGCAATGTCGGGCGCAGCGGTGTCGGCATCAACCCGCTGCGCGGCCAGAACAACGTGCAGGGCAGCTGTGATATGGGCAGCTTCCCACATGAATTCCCCGGCTATCGCCACGTGGCGGATGACACGGCGCGCCATATCTTTGAGGTTGAATGGAACGTGCCGCTTTCCAACAATCCTGGCCTGCGCATCCCCAATATGCTGGATGCCGCGATGGATGGCAGCTTCAAGGGGATCTATATCCAGGGCGAGGATATCGCTCAGTCGGACCCGGACACTACGCATATTACGGCGGGCCTCAGCGCCATGGAATGCGTGGTTGTGCAGGATCTGTTTCTGAACGAGACCTCGGATTTCGCGCATGTGTTCCTGCCGGGCTCCACCTTCCTGGAGAAGGATGGCACCTTTACCAATGCTGAGCGGCGCATCCAGCGAGTGCGCAAGGTGATGTCGCCTAGGAATGGCTATGGCGATTGGGAAGTGACCCAGCTTCTCGCCAAGGCGATGGGGACGGAAATGAACTATTCCTCCCCCGGCGAGATCATGGACGAGATCGCCCGCACCACGCCGTCCTTCGCTGGTGTGTCTTACGCGGCGCTGGACGAGAAAGGCTCCATCCAATGGCCCTGCAACGATGCGTCGCCAGAAGGCACGCCGATCATGCATATCGGGCATTTCGTGCGCGGCAAAGGTAAGTTCGTCATCACGGAATATATCCCGACTGACGAGAAAACCGGCCCACGCTTTCCGCTTCTGCTCACCACCGGGCGCATCCTGTCGCAATATAACGTGGGTGCGCAGACACGGCGTACACCGAATGTTTCCTGGCATGAAGAGGATGTTCTGGAAATCCATCCGCATGACGCGGAGCAGCGGGGCATCAAGGAGGGCGATTGGGCGAAGCTGGTGAGCCGCTCCGGCGAAATCTCACTGCGCGCCAAGCTGACGGACCGCGTCGCGCTGGGGGTGGTCTACACCACCTTCCACCATCCCACGACGCAGGCGAACGTGATCACCACTGATTATTCCGATTGGGCGACGAATTGCCCGGAATATAAGGTGACGGCCGTGCAGGTCTCGCTCTCCAATGGGCCGACCGAATGGCAGGAGCGCTACCGCGCGCATAGCGACCAGGCGCGCCGCATTTCGCCGCAGGAGGCCGCGGAATGAATCGTTCTTTTACACACAATCCGAGGATAGTTCGTTATGCGGATTGAAAAGCTTGTACATATGGCCAATCAGATTGACGATTTCTTCAGGAACCAGAAGGAGGAAGAGGCAGTCGGGCAGATCGCGAGCCACCTCAGCAGCTTCTGGGAAAGGCGGATGCTCGGGCAGATGTTCGAGCATCTCGATGCTGGCGGCCAGGGGCTGCATGAGCGCGTGAAAAAGGCCGCGGCTTCGTTGCGTCACGCGGTCTGAACGCGGCCTCACTTCACGGTACTATTCCAACTCGTCCCTCACGTGTAGAAATAGTAGAACTCGTCGACGGTCTTGCCGCATGCCCCATACCAAGCTGACCGATGATTTGGTGTAGTAAGCGGCGCCATTTTCCGAAGCGGAGCTGAACGGTGTGCCGTTCAGCTCCAAAAAATATAGTCTGCTTACGATATTTTGCGCCTACGGCCGCGTTCCGGAGTGTCCTGCACGTATAAAGGCATTGCTCGATTGAGCACCGTATCCTCCTTGACCGGATGCCGCCAGGGGTATAAGCGCGCCCCGTGCCGCGCGATGCAACCGTTGCCGGTACACGTCATTTAACCCCATTCGAGGACACATGAACCCGCGATCTAGTTCTGAACCATCGGAAGGCGATAGTAGGCGTTTCGCGCCTGTTGTAACGCTGCCCGAGGGTTCTTCCATCGCCCGGGCTGAGCATGTAACCGCCAAGGTTTTTGCGCTGATGCGCTAAACCTCCGCCGGCCAGGCCTCCCGGGCTCAAGCACCCCTTGAGTTATAGGAGGCCTAATCATGGCCGTTTTGAAATTCGATATCATCGCTAAGCGGCGCGCATCGCGCGCTCAAGTCACGCTGAATGCACCCTGCCAAACCCGGCCTGCGCTCGTCATGCGCTGGGAGCAGGATGCGCGCGGACATTTGTTCTGTCATTGGGTTTTCGACCTGCCAGCGTCGTCCCGGCACTGATCGGGACGGTTTATCCCGGCAGACGATCCTTCGAACAATACCCATCCGTGCCGGCGCAGCCTTTCAACAAGGCTGCGCCGCGGGAGATATCGATGACCCATATGACGAAAATCGAAACCACCGCCACCACAGCCGTCCTTGATGACGCGCATCTTGGTGATATCCGCGGTGCTTTCGGCACCATCACCCAGCACGACACAGCGCCGCGCCGGGGCTGGCGCGCACGCTTGATGACGCTGCTCGCCATTGTCGGGCCCGGCCTCATTGTGATGACTGGCGACAACGATGCAGGCGCCTTCAGCACCTATAGCCAGGCCGGGCAGGATTACGGCTATTCGCTGCTGTGGACGCTGCTGCTCATGCTGCCGGTGCTCTATGTTAATCAGGAGATGGTCATCCGGCTCGGTGCCGTGACCGGCGTTGGCCATGCGCGACTCATTCTGGAGCGCTTTGGAAAGTTCTGGGGCGCCTTCAGCGTCATCGACCTGTTTCTGCTGAACGCGCTGACGACCGTCTCCGAATTCATCGGTGTCAATCTCGGCCTGCAATATCTCGGCGTGCCGAAGATCGCCGGCGTACTCGTCGCCGCCTGTGTCATCATCGGCGCCGCCAGCACCGGCGATTTCCGGCGCTTCGAACGCTTCGCCATGTGCCTGATTTTCTTCAGCTTTTTGCTTGTCCCGTTTTTCGTGCTGGTGCACCCGCCGCTGGGCCCGGTGGCCAATGGCTTCTTCGTGCCGCAGATGCCGCATGTGCCCTCGGACGGCCTGGCCGCCGTGCTGCTGCTCGTCATTGGCATTATCGGCACCACTTTGGCGCCCTGGCAGCTTTTCTTTCAGCAGAGCTATGTGATCGACAAACGCATCACCCCGCGCTTCATCAAATATTCGCGTGTCGATCTCGGCATCGGCTTCATCATCGTCATCGGCGGCGCGGTCGCTCTGATGGCTGGCGCCGCTTCGGTGTTCGCCCATCATCCCGAATTCGGCAATTTCACCGATGATCTCGGCGTTGCGAATGGTATCCAGAAATATGCCGGAAGGTTGCCCGCCGTGCTCTTTGCGCTGGCGTTGATCGATGCCAGCATCATCGGTGCCTCGGCGGTCTCGCTCTCCTCGGCCTACGCCATCGCCGATGTCTTCAAATTCAAGCATTCACTGCATCGCAAGCTAACCGACGCGAAGCTGTTCTATGTCGTCTATGCCGGCCTGCTGTTCGGGGCCGCTGCGCTGGTGCTTACGCCGGGCATGCCGCTGGGTCTCATCACCAACGCCGTGCAGGGTTTGGCTGGCGTATTGCTGCCGAGTGCGACGGTGTTTCTGCTGCTGCTTTGCAATGACAAAGCTGTGCTCGGTCCCTGGGTCAATGGGCGCTGGATCAATCTGCTCACCGGCATCGTCATCGTGGTGCTGCTGCTGCTCTCCGTCATCCTCACCGCCGCAGTGGTCTATCCATCGATCACCGGCGCGCAGATCATGGCGGTCCTCGTCGGCGGCTGTGTCCTGGCCCTGATCGTCGCTCTCAGCATGTTTGCCGCCAAACGCTTGAAGGGCGGGTCGAAACCGGCGCCTATCGACCGTTCGCAGCAGGATACCTGGCGGATGCCGCCGCTCGACCAACTGACGCCTGGCGGCTTTTCCCCCACCATGCGCATATGGATGATGGCGCTGCGCGGCTATCTCTTTTTGGCTGGTGGCCTCGTGATCGCACGCATCATCGAGCTCGCGCTCACCGGCGCCTCCTAAACTTCAGATCCACGCGGACGTCCTGACCGCGACCGGCATACGCCGGTCGTGATGGGTGAGCCGCGCCCTGTTCCCAACCTATCCCCCTTCATCTGATCGAGATTTTTATCATGCAGACATGTTTTGCCGTGCGGTTGATCGCGCCCTCCCATCGGAAACTTCTAGCTCTCATCCACTCTCTTGTCGGCCGGCCTGGCGTCTTGGCCACTAACCGCCGCAGCGCAGTTGGCCGACCCGACGTCGCAGTCCGCACCGGTTCGCTGCAACAAGCTAACCCAACCGAGGCTACCGGCGCCGCAACGTTGGGCGATCCACGCCCAGGCGACGAGCATCTGGATGATGCAGCCAGCTTTCCGTTCGCCCTATCAGGGGCCGCAAAGCCTGAACGCTGCCGCGAATGGACGAGAGACCGTCGATACTACGCTCTATCTCGGGCTTGCGCCCGTGGAAGGGGGGCGAGATCTGGCTCAACCCCGAGATGGACCAGGGCTACGGCCTCAGTGACGTGACGGGCGCTGGCGGGCTATATCAATGCACGAAGTTCTAGCAAGGTCGGGCGAGCTGTATCCGTACTACCAGATGCCGCGGGGCTTTTTCCGCCAGACGATCGATCTCGGCGGCAAAACCGAGGCGGTCGATCCGGATCTCAACCAGCTCGGCGGCACGGAGACGGCCAACCGGCTGGTGACTCACCATCGGGAAATTTTCGGTTACCGACATTTTCGACAATAACAGACTACGCGCACGATCCCCGGAACGACTTTCTGAACTGGTCGATCGTCGACATGGGTGCGTTCGACTACGCTGCGAACGCCTGGGGCTATACCTACGGTGCCGCGGCCGAATGGTACCAGGGCCGCTGGACCGCACGCGTCGGCGCGTTCGATCTCTCTATCGTCCCGAATGGCGAAAAACTCGACAACCGCTTCGGGCAGCAGATGCAGTATGTAGGCGAGCTCGAGGAGCGCCACACGCTCTGGGGCCAGCCGGGCGCGATCCGTGTACTCTATTGGCTCTCGCGCGGGATGCTCGGCAGCTATGGCGATGCGCTCGCTTACGCCGCCGCGAACGGCGGGGTGCCCTCGACCGCCAATGTGCGGCGCGAGCGCAGCAAGGATGGGTTCGGCGTGAACATCCAGCAGCAGATCACGCCGGCGCTCGGCGTCTTCGCGCGGGCGAGCGCCAATAATGGCGGGGTCGAGGGCGACGAGTACACCGATATCAGCCAATCCGTCTCGGCTGGGCTGTCACTCGCGGGCAATGGCTGGGGCAGGCCCAACGACACGTTCGGTCTCGCGGGCGCCGTGAACACGATCTCGCATGAGGCCAAGGAGTACTTCGCTGCGGGCGGGATGGGCATCCTGATCGGCGACGGACAATTGCCCGAGGCGGGGCCCGAGCAGATCATCGAGACCTATTACAGCGTGCCGGTGATGCGTTACGCGCATCTCACCGCAGATTATCAGTTCCTCAACAACCCTGCCTATAACCGCCAGCGCGGGCCGGTCTCGGTTTTTCTGCTCCGGCTGCACGCACAATTCTGATGTTTAAGGAAATCGAGCGGCCTATGCATAGGTTTTAAAAACCAGGAAGGCCCCTCAGCTTGGCAAAGCTCGAGCGGTTCAACTGGACGGGCCGCCAAGGTAGCTGAAAGCGGGGCGCAATCGGACCGGCCGCTTGTAGGGCTCTCAAGGACCAAAGCGGACAACTCTCTGCCGGTCCCGCTGGCGGTTTACCATTTTGTAAGGTGCTACCACACGGAATCTGGCGGGAAAAAATTCGTGTTTGCACTCATCGTTGCGCTATTCGCGATTGGGGCTCTTGGAAAATGCGCCAAAATTTCCAATGTCTGCTCGGGCGTCTTGGTAAAGTCGGGGCCAGACAATGCCGCCAGGGCGGCTTTCTGGTCGCCTTTGTTCAAGGCGCGGGACGCCGCCATCAGTTGGTCGATCACCGACTGCGACGGCGCGTTCTCCGGCACGCCGAGTATGCCGCGTACCTCGGTGCGCGCATCCAGCATTTCCTGCTTCGGGATTGAATTCATGCCGAACCATCGCCCTCCGGTTGAAAACTGCCCCGCCATCGCGTCAAGCGATGCGATGGCCAGCGCCATTTCTGCGGGCCTTCCCTGCATCCTCGCAGGGTAAGCAAATGCGATCATCGCCTCCTGGACGGCTGCTAGGTCCGGATCCTGTCCCACCGCAATTGTGGCGAATGCGTCTGGCGGCAGATAGCCGGTTGAGGGCGTCGGCACCTCGTGAAGACAACCGCCCAAAGCAAGGCAAACCAGGGGCACCATGAGAATTTGTTTCATTAGCCTTACCTCCGCCCGTCGAAATCAGGAGGCAGGAGAGGATAGGCTGGTCTGGAAATGAAAATTTTTCCTGGCCAGTCTTGCCTTCTCGGGCCGCCAGTCAGATTCATGCATGGGACTTACGCCGTTAATATCATTTGGTACGCTGCGGGTTCGAGCGGAAGATAGCAGTTAGTTTGAATTCATAAGGATGAGCGAGAGAAACCCAGGGGAAGTGTGAGAGCGCTCACAGCGCATACAGCCAGTCCAGAATTTGTGCTATAAGGGGGGCAGCCAAGAGGAGTTTGACCAATGATCCGAGGACCTGCTCAAGTCGACTTTGAAGCGGCGTTACAAGACCCCAAAGCCTTCTTTTCTGAGCCGCAAGATGTTGTGGACTACCCGGAGTTCTCGCGAGAGAGAAAACTTGCAATATTGCGCCGGTGGCAAGAGGACGCCATTCACCTGTCAACATCTGAGGCAGAGGGCATGGTGGGTGGCGAGGAAAACATGCTTGGCCGAGTGGAGCACGCACTACACGTGCTGAGTGAAGGACACGGCTAACTATCCAGGATCGTCAAGGTTTGTATCGTCGCGGCTAAGTTGCACGATAACCCCCTATGGGACGGACGGTATGCGTCGCCCATGCTGGCCAATTTGCTCGGACAATTGGGGGCAAGCCGCCCGAGCAGGCCAGCACAGAGGCACGCGGTTAGACCACGGGCATATCAGGCGGCCGTGGGTGATCTAGGAAGAAGCGCAGCATCTCTTTGGTGGCATCAGGACCGCGAGGATCGGTGTAGGATCCGGTCGGGCTGCCGCCGGACCAGGCATGGCCGGCGCCACGGATGAGCCACTGTTCGATCAGCGTCTTTCCACTCGGGTCGATGTGCCGATAGCGCATGTAGGCATGACCGCCGGACACGTGCCCGTCTTCTACCCGTGTCTCGAGTGGCATTGCGAACGTCGACTGTGCGACGACGTTATCACCGTTAGATGAGTGCACAGTGGTGTCGCAGTCGCCATGGAACACAATTGCGGGGACAATGGCCCGCCCTTTGTCTCCGCCCGACCAAACGGGAGTTGATTGACCGCACCCATTCCCGCCCTTCCGCATTGCCACGAAAGCCGATGGCAGATCGCTAGCTGCCCCACAGGCTAAGCCCGAATGCACGCCAATCGCGGCAAACAAGTCTGGGTAGGCGGCGCCCATGATCGCCGCGGCCGCGCCCCCTGCGGAGAGACCAGCAACATAGACGCGCCGTGGGTCGACCGCATACTGGTGCATGACCTCGCGGGTGATGCCTGCGATCAGCGACGGCTCGCCCTGGCCGTGCTGCTGGTTGCTCGCGCTGAACCAGTTCCAGCATTTTGATATGTTGGCCGCGCTGGTCTGCGCTGGATAGGCGACCAAGCAGGTGTGCTCTTCAGCGGCCACGTTCATGCGCGTGCCGGCGGCGAAGTCGTCCGGCGATTGGGTGCAACCGTGCAGCATGACAATCAAGGGGACCGGCTGCCCCTGATAGCCACTGGGCACGTAGAGCTTGTAGGGACGGGTGCCGGCTGAATTGCTGAAGGTTGCCGAAAGGAATTTAGCACCGTCGGGTAGCGCGGCTGCGTCCTCGCTAGGGGCCGGAAAAACGAGGCCACCCAACGGAGCCGCAAATCCCATGCGGTTGTCCTGTTCAAGAAAGCTGCGCAACGCGGACATTGCCGGCAGCGTTCCGGTGCCAGTTGCTCCCGAGCACTGCCGACGGACGCCGATCCCGCGCGCCGGAGGGGCATGCAACGCAGCGGCCTCGGCAGTTTCAATTGTCTGGGCTACCCCGTCTGTCTGGGCTACCCCGTCGAGGACCGGGGAGGTGGATTTAACCGAGGACAAAGCGTTTCTTGGCTCCTCCCGGCCCTGAAGCAGCTGCTGTAGGAGCCTCGTAGCCTCCGTGAGCTGGCCTGCTCGGGTGAGGCGAGTTGCCTCGAGCATGCTTCTTAGGGAAATGGTGTTCATGTCGAGCACCTCTCTGTGCTTGCAGTGGGCAGGAACCCGGGTGCGGCTCCTGAGTTGGCAGGGTTTTTCGTGTGCCCCGTGGGCTGACGTCAGCGTATTCGGCCGCTTAGGGCGGCCCTAACCTCTGGACTGGCATGCAGCGCGCCCAGCACGGTAATGGAGGCGATGGTTGCGAGGACCAATTCAGGCGTGACGTCTTGGGCAATGGTGATTAGCCCGAGCACATTGATATGAAGCCTCTGTCCCGCGGCCTGCACGGCCTCCAGGTCCTCACGGCTGTAGTGCCGGAGGCCAAGATCCAAGGTCTTTCGCGCAACCGATTGCCGGACCACGTCGCTATGCCGGTCGAGCTGGTTGCGAATGGCGGTTCGGATGAAGTCTGTTCGGTTGGCGTAAAAGCCGTCCTGCACCAGCAGGTCGATCTGACCAAGGTCGACGTAGCCTAGATTGATCGTGATCTTTTCACTGTCGCTGACCTTCGGCCGCAATTCTCGTACATTGGCGGTCATTGAGTATACCATCCATAAACCATCTGATTGGATGGTTTATGGAATTGAGGCCGTATTGTCAAGCCAGCAAACGCGCCAGGACAAGTCAGGCCTATTGCGGTAGTGCAGCCGATATTGGCAGGCTCACTCATCGCCAGTGGATGAGTGAGTGCTAAGTGGAATCGGGATTGACCATTCGGCGATGACCGTTTTCGGTCGACAAAACGTATCGGCGAATGCCAAGTTCGGGTCAAAGTTGCCGTTCCGTGCCCATTTCAGTTATTCTTGGCAGTTATAGCGCTTCGCGAAAGCAGCGCTCAAAAGCCCGATCACGACTTCTTTGGGGCCTGTCGAGAGGTTGGAGTTGTTTACCGCGTACGATGTGGATGCCGTCAGCTTCTCGAAAAAGTCGCGGGGCTTGATGGTAAACGCAAAGTTCTGACGGACAAATGCCGATTCTTGCCATTGAAGGAGCCCTTTTGCCGATGCCCCATTCGTCTCCCGAGCGACAGCCGTTGGAAAAGCTCGAAACTCCCTTCGCGGTTCGCTATGTCCATAGTTTCGCCGCTCGGCCTCTGCTGGCGCATCCCAGCTCGATCCTCGGCGTGGTTGGCTATGGCGCGGAACGCCCTGATTTCCTGCCTCCGGCTTGCCCGTTCGTGACCGCACCGCTGCTGCCTGTGGCTGGCGGCGCGATGTTCGAAATCTGGACGACAGCGTCCGCAAGCCAGCCGTGGCAGGTCGGGCCGGTCATAGGCGCCTGTAGCGATGATTTGGCCTTCGGTGCCGTCAAGCTGGAGGAAGCTGGAAACGCTTCGCTGGAAGCCACGGTCGAAGAGGCTTATTTGAACATCTTCGATTTTATGGACAGAACCGGCTTCGACGTCGCCGATCCGGATCTGGAATTATCTGACATCGATCACCGATGACGATCGCGGGTTGGAGCGTTACAGACGTTTCAATATCGGCCGTCATCGCGCGTTCTCCGCCCGGTTGCGGCAAAAGCTACCGCCGGCCGCCAGTGGCGTCGGCGGTCATCAGGGCGCGTCGGTGATCTATTTTCTGGCGGCGCGCACGCCTGCAAGGCCGATCGAAAACCCGCGCCAGGTGAGTGCTTACGAGTACCCGCTGATTCTATGGTCCCAGCAGCCCAAACTTCTCGCGCGCTTCAATTTATGCGCAGGGAAGCATGGAGGCGCTGTTCATTTCGGGGACGGCCAGCATCGTCGGCCACGAAACGCGCCACCCCGGCGATCTGCCTGGCCAGATCGCCGAGACGATCGAAAATCTGCGCGCGCTCATCGGCGCGGCCGCGCAAACCGCGCCGGCGCCCCTGAGCGAGAATTGGGCCTTAAAAATCTATCTCCAGAACCCGGCCTATCGCGAGGCGGTCAACCCCGCCATCGATGCGATGTTTGGCGCCGATAGTCGGCGATTATATCTTCGCGGCGATATTTGTAGGCCCGGCTTGCTTCTCGAGATCGAGGCTTTCTGTCACTCCGGCCAGGGGTGCCGCTCATCCGCGTGCGCATGATTCTTTGACGATCGTCAGCGACCTTCAGTCTTCGGACGTCAGGAGAACACCTGCCGGCTCTTCGTCCTTTATCTTGAACCTGTAACAGTTCGCCATCTGGCCATTTAGCCACTTGCTTGCCAAATGAAAGGCCATTATCGAAATGGCGGTTGTTAGTTAGGCCCCTAATTTGAACCGGTTACGGCGCGACTTCGGTCCATTTACAGTCACATATGGCAAGGATAGAATAGCAAAAATTCTAACTATAAATTCTGGAGGGACGCCAATGGATAATGCACGACGTACATTCCTCAGGCTCGGCACCAGTGCCGCAGTTGGCTCACTGATGGCGGCGTCGGCACGCGCGGCAACCGAAACCGTTACGGTTCCTGTGTCGGCTGGCCCAGGCGAGGATGCACTGCGCTTGGCGACGTTTCGGCCGGTAGCGGGTGGCAAGCCACGGGTCGGTGCAGTGACCGCGCAAGGCACGATCGTCGATCTGGCTCAGGGGGCAAAGGCAGGGGGAATCCGGCTGAGTTTCGATCCGTCGAACATGGTTTCGCTGATTGCGGCCGGCCCGGTTGCCGTTACCGAGGCGCGCCGCTGCGCGGCAGCAGAACCAGGCGTGCCGCTAAACAGTGTACGGCTTATGGCGCCAATCCCAGTACCGGTCCGCAATACCTATGCGGTGGGTTGGAACTACCTGGAGCATTTCGACGAGAGCCTCACCGCGCACGCGGCAAAGGCGGCACTGCCGAAACATCCGGTGTTCTTCACGAAGGACACGCATACGGTGAATGGCCCGTTCGATCCGATTCCGTTCGATCCGGCGGTCTCGATAATGATCGACTGGGAGGGCGAGCTTGCGGTGATCATCGGCAAGCGCGGCCGCAATATCAAAGAGGCCGACGCGATGAACTACGTGTTCGGCTACGCGGTGATCAACGACACTACCGCCCGCGACATCCAGATGGACCATGGCGGACAGTGGTTCAAGGGCAAGAGCCTGGATGGGCATGGCCCGATCGGACCATGGATTATCGCCGCCCGCGACATTGACTACAACAATCTGGAGCTTACCACGCGGGTCAACGGTGTGGTGAAGCAGCATATCAACACACGGCAGATGTACTTCAAAGTGCCGCGTCTCATCGCCGAACTGTCCCTCGGACTAACGCTAGAGCCGGGCGACATCATCGCGACGGGTACGCCGTCCGGCATCGGCGCCGCGCGCAACCCGCCGGAGTTCCTGAAGCCTGGCGATATCCTGGAAACAGAGATCGATCGGATCGGAACGATCCGCAACGAGATTAGGCTGGTAACCGCCTAATCTCGTTGCGTCACGATAGACGTGCCTAATTGCTTATCTGGGGTCGACGAGACTTCGACGAAAAATCTTTGCGTGCCGGATCGTGGCAGCCCAACCGGACCGTCCTGAGTTTAAAGGGATAATTGCTCATTTTGGTTCCATGTGGCGGCCCAGTCGCCCGCCATGACCAGCCTGTGCAGAATATTCCAGCTCAGTCGCCCGACAGCGCGGCTGGCGGCGCTAATAGGACGGCCTGACTGGTAGCCAAGGCAGATTTTTCGCTCAATATTCGGCTGCTTCACCTGCCAGACATCGAATATCCCAGCGGCAATTTCCTGTTTTACCGCTGTTGTCGGCAGCATCGCAAACCCCACCCCCCGGAGGGCGAGTCCTTTGATCTGTCGGTAAGAGTCAATCTCGATTTCGGGCTCAACGATTTTACCGATCGAGCGCGCCGCCATATCGATCAACGAGCGAAGGCCATGCGCTTCGCCCGGCAGTATTAGGGGCAGCTGCAGCGCCGTCGCCAGTGTGATTTCGCTCGCGTTTGGCGCACCTTTCAGCCCCTTGATCCCGAACAGCACAATCTCTTCGGTCAGGGCATGGTGCAAGTTAAGCCCTTTCTGATCTTCCGTATTGTACAGCAATGCCATGTCGATGCTGCCGTCGCGCAGCCAATCCAGGACAAAGCCGCTCATGGCCTCGGAAACACGAACTTTGACCTCCGGGTAGTCGCGCCGGCAGGCTTCGATTAAAGGCACGCCGAGCTGCTCATTGATCGTGCCGGGCATGCCGAAACGAACCTTCCCGGCTGGGACCGCCTCGCCGCGGATGAAATCGGTCAGATCCGAAAAGGCCGCATCAATATAGCGGGCGCGGCTCAGCAGCCGCTGGCCAGCTTCAGTCAGAGCCACACCGCGGGCGTTGCGCTGCAGCAATTTCACGCCGAAAAAAGCTTCCATCGCGAGGATATGCTGGCTCAAGGCCGGCTGCGCGACATGCAGCCGCTCTGCTGCCCGGGAAAAAGAACCAGCCTCCGAAATAGCGATGAAATAGCGCAGTCTTCTGATGTCCAAGCGTTTCCTCCGGACCTATATCGAAATTTTATGTGTCCTATATCATTTATCTATTTTTCATCTATGTCAAACGGCGATAGGACAGAAGCAATCAGGCGTCCGGCGGTTTGCCACGCTGTTCAAAAACATGAGGAGAGACGCTTGGACGGTTTTGCTTACAACAATGAGAGCGATCCCTACACTGCGATCCGTACAGAAGTGCGTAAGCTCTGCGCGGAATTTCCTGGCGAATATTGGCGTCAGCTCGACCGGGACGACGCCTATCCCGAGGAGTTTGTCAAAACACTGGGGCGGGATGGCTGGCTGGCGGCGTTGATTCCGGAAGAATATGGTGGTTCCGGGCTGCCGCTTTCCGCGGCGGCGGCAATTCTGGAAGAGGTCCAGCATAGCGGCTGCAATAGCGGCGCCTGCCACGCGCAGATGTATATGATGGGTGCATTGCTGCGGCATGGAAATGACGCCCAGAAAAGCGCTTATCTTCCGAAAATCGCCAGCGGGGAGCTGCGGCTTCAAGCGTTTGGTGTCACCGAACCAAGCAGCGGCACGGACACGACGGCGCTGAAGACAACCGCCCGCCGGGACGGTGACTCTTATGTGGTCAACGGTCAGAAAATCTGGACGTCACGCGCCAAATATTCGGATCTGATGCTGTTGCTGGCCCGTACCACGCCGCGTGAAGAGGTGGCAAAGAAAACAGACGGGCTTTCCGTTTTTCTCGTCGATATGAGAAAGGTGCGTGACAAGGGACTGACCATCCGTCCGATCCGGACCATGATGAATCATGCCACCACGGAGATCTTTTTCGACGATATGCGGATTCCGGCTGACTCGCTGATCGGTGAAGAAGGCAAGGGCTTCCGGTATATTCTGTCCGGCATGAATGCGGAGCGAATCCTGATCGCGGCGGAATGTATCGGCGACGCTAAATGGTTTACGGAAAAATCCGTTGGCTATGCCAATGAGAGATGCGTCTTCGGCCGGCCGATTGGCCAGAATCAGGGCATCCAGTTTCCGATCGCCAAGGCCTACGCGAAAATGCGTGCGGCTGAGCTGATGGTTTATCATGCGGCGGCGTTGTATGAAGCCGGGAAAAACTGCGGGGCGGAAGCGAACATGGCAAAGATGCTTGCCGCAGAGGCCTCCTGGGAGGCGGCCGAGGCCTGTGTGCAGACGCATGGCGGCTTCGGTTTTGCGGAAGAATATGATGTGGAGCGCAAATTCCGCGAGACGAGGCTGTACCAGGTGGCGCCGATTTCAACCAATCTCATCCTCAGCCATCTGGCCGAGCACGTACTTGGCATGCCGAGGTCCTATTGATGAAATCACCGCTTTCGGGACTGAATGTCGTCGCGGTCGAACAGGCGGTTGCGGCACCTTTCTGCACGGCCCGGCTGGCGGATGCGGGGGCACGCGTCATCAAGATCGAAAGGCCCGAGGGCGACTTCGCCCGGGGCTATGATGATGCCTTGCCTGCCGCATCAAGCTATTTTGTCTGGCTCAATCGCGGCAAGGAATCGGTTGTGCTGGATCTTCGCCTGGAGACCGCTCGCGACCAGCTCGCCGCCCTCATCGCTGAGGCGGATATCTTGGTGCAGAATCTCAAGCCGGGCGCCATGACGCGGATGGGGTTGGACATAAGCGCCCTCTGCCACAAACATCCACGCCTGATCTGCTGCTCCATCTCCGGCTATGGCGAGGACGGTCCGCTGGCGGAACGCAAGGCATATGATCTGCTGATTCAAGCTGAATCCGGCCTGGCTTCCATCACCGGCAGCCCGCAGGAACCGGCGCGCGTCGGTATCTCGCTGGTGGACATTGCGACCGGCGCCACGGCTTATGCGTCAATTCTCGAAGCCTTGATCGTGCGCGGCCAGACAGGCGAGGGGGCGGATATCAGGCTGTCGATGTTCGACGTGATGGCGGATTGGCTGGCCGTCCCGTTGCTGAATGCCGAAGCCGGCCGGCCGCCAAAACGGGTCGGTCTGGCACATCCCTCCATTGCGCCCTATGGCGTTTTCGAAGCATCGGATGGCCGGCAGGTACTGATTTCCATTCAAAGCGAGCGCGAGTGGCGCGTGCTGTGCAAAGAGATCCTGCAGCGCCCTGAGTTGCTTCAGGATGAACGCTTCTCCAGCAATGTCGCGCGGGTTAATCATCGCGCCGAGACAGACGCTGCCGTGGCGGATGCCTTCCGGCGTTGGCCGGGGCCGTTGCTGATCGCGCGACTCAATGAAGCCGATATCGCGTTCGCGGAACTGAACGATATGGCGACGCTCTCGGCGCATCCACATTTGCGGCGGATCCTGGTTGAGACCGAAGCCGGGCCCGCCTCGATCCCCGCGCCGCCTGCGATCATCGCGGGCGCGGACAGACGATATGGCAAGGTGCCGGCGCTTGGTGAGCATACAGACAAAGTCCTTGCGGGGCTGAATATGGCAAAGGCCGAAGTCTCATGACGATCGTTTCCGAAATCGATGAAAAGCTGCTGCAGACATGGATCGGCCGGACCGAGCAGGCTCGAGGATGTCGTCGCGGCACGGCTGGTGCGGGAATTCCTTGCAGCGCTGGACAAGAGCGATGACCTGCCGGCTCCCGGTGCCCTGGCACCGCTTGCGATCCATTGGTGCCTGTCTCCCCCGACGGTGAAAGCCTCCAGCATCGGGCCGGATGGTCACCCGATGCGCGGCGGCTTCCTGCCTCCGGTTCCCTTGCCGCGGCGCATGTGGGCGGGCGGCGGGCTGCAGTTTCACGACCGGCTGCGCGTGGGTGACGAGGTGCAGCGCCGCTCCTCCATCACGGATGTCACCGTGAAGGAAGGACGCAGCGGCATTTTGTGTTTCGTTACGGTTAACCACGAGCTTTCGACGGTTCGCGGCCTGGCGCTCACGGAACGGCATGACATCGTCTACCGGGATCTCAACGGAAAGGCCGCACCGAAACCCGATCCCGCATCCTTGCCGAAGGCCGAATGGACGCGTGACATGAAGGCGGACCCGGCTTTGCTGTTCCGTTATTCCGCTGTCACCTTCAACGGCCATCGCATTCATTATGACAGGAGTTATGTCACCGGCGTGGAGGGCTATCCAGGCCTCGTCGTGCATGGCCCGTTGCAGGCCACGCTGCTGTTGCAGTTCGCCGAGGAGATCCATGGCCGCGCTCCGTCGCGTTTTGATTTCCGGGGCCTGCAGCCTTTGTTCGATTTCGAGCCCTTCCGCCTTTGCGCGCGCGGCACGGCTGACGGGCTGCATCTTTGGATCGAAACGCTGGACGGAAAACTGACAATGGATGCGAAGGCGTCTTGACCATGCAGAACTGCGTGACGCCTTTATTTGTGCCGGGCGACAGGCCGGAGCGCTATGCCAAGGCGGCCTCCTCCGGTGCGGATGCGATCATCATTGACCTTGAGGACGCGGTTGCCCCCGCCTGCAAGGCGCAGGCCCGTGCTGCGCTTTGCAACCCCGGCGCATTGCCTGCGGACATTGATATCTATGTGCGCGTGAACGCCGTCAACACCGCGTGGCATCGGGAGGATCTGGCGGCTATCGCGCAGCTTCCCATCTCCGGCATCATGCTGGCGAAGTCCGAATCCCCGCGTGATGTTGAAAAGGCATCGGAAGATACGGCAGGCAAACCCATCATCGCATTGATCGAGACGGCGCTGGGCCTTTCGATGGCGCGGGAGATTGCCGCGGCCGCCTGCGTGCGGCGCCTGGCATTCGGCAGCATCGATTATTGCGCGGATATTGGCGCTGCGCATATGCGCGAGGCACTGCTGCTAGCCCGCAGCGAGATCGTGTTGGCATCACGCCTGGCAGCTTTGTTGCCGCCGCTTGATGGCGTTACGCCGTCTCTCGACGATGCGGCGCTGTTGGAGGCCGATGCGCGTTACGCCTTGAATTTGGGGTTCGGCGGAAAGCTTTGCATTCATCCGCGCCAGATCGCCCCGGTGCGAGGCGGATTTGCCCCAACAGCGGAGGAGCTGGCGTGGGCGCGCCAGGTCATGTCGGCCGAGGCCCATGGCGCGGTCTCCGTTGACGGAGCAATGGTCGATGCGCCCGTGCGTGCCCGTGCGCGGCAAATATTGCAGCGCGCCTAGCATAACAAGAATTTTCAGCTGGAAGAAACGCGATGAACATTACTTTGGATCTGTCGAGATTTGTAACCAGCCTGGAGCTGGCGGATCTGCCGAATAACGTGGTGCAGAGAACGAAATATCTCATGCTCGATTCTATCGGCAATGCCATCCGTGGCCGTTGGGATTCGGAGAGTACGCCCGCCCTGATCGCGGCTGTGCAGGCCATGGGCATGGGGCAGGGCAGCGCCCATGTTTTCGCCGATGCGAATGGCTATTCGCCCGCAGGTGCGACGCTGATCAACGGCGCATTGGCGCATTCGCTTGATTTTGACGACACGCACGCCACGGCCATCGTGCATCCTGGCGCGCCGATCATTCCAGCCGCCCTGGCGGCTGCGGAAGCCGTGGATGCCTCCGGGGCCGACGTCATCGCCGCGATCGCCGCAGGTTACGAAGTGGCCTTGCGGCTCGCGCTGGCCTTGCCGGCGGGCGCGCATTACGACAGGGGTTTCCACCCGACAGCGACATGCGGCATTTTTGGCGCGGCGGCAGCGGTGGCGCGTGTTTTCCGCCTCTCTTCGGAGCAGCTCGCCTCCGCCTTCGGCATCGCCCTCAGCCAGACGGCGGGTAGTTTGCAGTTTCTCTCCAATGGCGCCTGGACAAAGCGTTTCCAGGTCGGTTGGGCCGGCATGGCGGGCTTCTCTGCGGCGTGCCTGGCACGCGAAGGTTTCAAGGGCGCGGCACAGCCTCTCGAAGGCAAGCATGGCTTTCTGCGCGCCTACAGCCCGGCGCCTGAGCCCGCCCGCGTCATGCAGGATCTGGGGCAGGTCTGGGAGTTGATGCAAACCGGCGTGAAGCCCTATCCCTCCTGCCGCTGGGGGCATGCGGGGGTCGACGCGGCCATCGCCCTGCGGGCGGAACATGGGCTGAAGCCGGAGCAAATCGAGGCGGTGACGCTGGGGCTCTCGCGCGCCGGGATGCTGCTGATCGGCGAGCCCGCGGAGAAGAAGGCCAGTCCTGACAACATCGTCGATGCGCAGTTCAGCGGCCCCTTCGTTATCGCCAATGCGCTGAGCAGCGGCACCATGGGTTGGAGCAGCTATGACAAGCTCACGGACCCCGCCATCCGGGCTCTGATGAGCCGGATACGCTGCGAGAACGACCCGGATATCGAAGCCGAATTTCCGGCGAACATGTCCGGCAAGCTCACGGTACGTGCCGGGGGACGCGAATTCGTAAAAACGGTGGTTGTTCCGAAGGGAGAGCCGGATAATTTCCTGAGTGAAGCCGAACTGACGGCGAAGTTTCACGGACTAACGCAGCAGCTTCTCGGAGACAGCAATGCTGAAGGCCTGGCCAGCGCGGTGCTTGAACTTGATCAGTTGAACAGCGTCGCAGCATTGTTTTCATTCAGCGCCCTAAGATCGAAGTGATGTCAAATTTATAAAAAGACGAGGGGAAGCGTCATGAAACTAGAACAATATGAAAATGCGGCCGAGAAAACATTAATTGCCAGGTTCGACAGGATTCCCATCTGGCCGCATTCCAACGCGGTTCTGTGGGTTGTCGGCATCGGCTATCTGATCGCCTTCTTCGACATCACCAATGTCGCCTTCGGCATGCCGGTGTTCAGCAAGGTTCTGCACTTCACGGCGAAGCAGGAGGCGCTGCCGATTTCAGCGAGTCTACTCGGTTATGTCGCTGGTGCCTGGCTCAACAGCAATTTCGCGGATATCGCCGGGCGCAAGGCCGGCATCGCCACGGCCACCGCCCTGTTCACCATCGGCTGCCTGATCACGACATTCGCATTCGGGCTGGAACTCGATGGTGGTCGGCCGCTTCATCGCCGGCATGGGCATCGGCGCGGAGATCGCGGTGATATCGGCCTATATCGGCGAGATGGCACCCGCTGCGGTGCGCGGGCGCTATACCGGGCTGGCGAATGTGTTCGCGATGCTGGGGCAGGGCGTTGTTCCCATCGTCGCGCTGGCGCTGGTGCCGAATTTCGATTGGGGCTGGCGGGCCATGTTCTTTCTCGGCGCGCTCGGCGGGCTAACCCTGTTTGCCTTCCCCTGGCTGCCTGAATCGCCGCGCTGGCTGATGACGAAAGGCCGGATTTCGGAGGCGGCGGAAATCATCGACGCGGCGGAAAGCCGGGCCAAATCCCGCAATGGCGGGCATCTGCCTGATCTGATCGAGGCGGCACCCGAGGTGGAAGCCAGCGGCTTTCCTACTTTTGCGCTGTTCCGCGCGCCTTTTGCCGGGCGTGTCGCGTTGCTGTTCGTTCTTTGGTTCGTCTGGTATATCGGCACTTATACGTGGCTTGGCCTTGGCCCGACCTTCTTCGTCGCCAAGGGCTTCACGCTCACCAGTAGCATCACCTTCATGCTGGCAACCTCCATCGGCTATCCGGTGGGCTCCGTGCTCGCGACGCTGTTGGGCGATATGTTCGAGCGTAAATTCATGATCATGGCCGGCATGGCACTATGGACCGTCTGCTTCGTCGTGATCGGCTACGCGGAGAGTACGTTGCTCATCTATGTCGCGGTGTTTCTGGTGTCGATGTCCCTCGGATTTTTCCTGCCACTTCTCTATGCGCTCACGGCCGAGAGCTTTCCAACCAATGCCCGTGCAACTGGCGTTTCCTTGACCGACGGGGTGGGACATCTAGGAGGCGCCATCGGCCCGATCATGGCGTTTGCGGTCTATGGCTGGGGCGGCATAGGCAACGGCTTCACCACAGTATTCCTGTTCATGGCTTTGACCGGGCTGGTGACGCTGCTGATTTTGCCCTTCACCATCAGGGCGACGAAGCGCTCCCTGGAAGCGGTCACTAGCGAGGCCTGAAAGCAGCGAGAAGAACGGCGCCATACGGGGCGGAAAGGGGCGAAGATGAGCCTTGCCGGGCATGTCAGTGGCACGGAGGGATATGCTGATGAGGCACAGGCGCTGATCAGTCAGTATGAGTGCCTGGCCTTTGCGGATGTGCATCGGCATGTGCTGCATCTGCTCCCGGCAGCGTCCAGCCGGGTGTTGGATATTGGCGCCGGAACGGGGCGTGATGCAGCCGCCCTGGCGGAGATGGGGCACCATGTCACGGCGGTTGAACCAACCGCCGCGCTGCGCGCGGCCGCCATCTGCTTGCACGCCTCAACATGCATAGACTGGCTGGACAGCGCATTACCCGATCTCTCCGCCCTGGCAGGGCGTGAGGGAAGCTATGCGTTGGTACTGCTGACGGCGGTTTGGATGCATCTGGATGCAGAACAGCGGCGCCGCGCCATGCCGCGAGTGACGGAATTTTTGCAACCGGGCGGGACGATGATCTTCTCGCTGCGGCATGGGCCGGTGCCGCCCGGCCGGCGTATGTTCGAGGTGGGGATGGAGGAGACCATCAGCCTCGCTGCGGCGGCCGGGTGCCGCTGTGTGTTTCAGCAGGAAGGGCGGGGCGGTGGCCTTGAGCGGCCAGGGGTTTACTGGAGTCGCCTGGCTTTTTCAAAGGAATAGCCGGGCTAGGCATGCCCTTTCAGCCTATATGGTTGTCCGGGCGGGAGGTCGAGGCACTGGTGGCCAAACCACCGTCGCTCGGCCGCCAGAGGGGGCGGCGTGGCAGCGCAAGCCGAAGTTTTCCACGGCTGTTATTTTCTGTTGAATCAAGGGCTTTTTTGGCCAATTCGATTTGCAGCCGTAGCGTCAAAAGAGCGCTTGGTTCGAGCAAAAATGTGGATCTTTTAAAATTTCGTGCCGTCAACTGGGAATTTTGGGCCGCGTCCGGGCCTAACTGTGTTGTTCAGGCTTTTGCCGTGTCGTCCACATACTTATCCACGAGGTTATTAAGAAGTCTGTGGATAAGTCGTGGCCCGGTTAAAACGTCTTGGCGACCAGTATTTCCTCGGCACGGGTGGTGTAGGCGGAGACTGCCGCGCCTGGCCCGCCCGGGCCAGGACTTGCTGACAAGCCTGTCTTGCCGCCGGGCGCAATGTGCCACGGCTGCTGCCGCAGGCGACGCAGCACAAGGTGCTCGGGCCGCACTCGTCCGCTTGGCTACCGACAGCCAGCACCAGAGGTTGTGATATGACCGGCATTGCCAACCAATGCGAGATGGCGCGCCGCCTGCATTAACAATATATTGGTTTGACCAATCACGGGTCTTGCCATTTCGCATCGTCCCGCGCGCTGTGTGCTCACGCGCAATTACCGCCGGTCACGCCACTGACGACTTTATACCCACTTTATGTCGCGTCAGTTTTTTTGGCGGGCCTGTCCGTGGCCAAGCGCATCGGGACCTTGTGGGCTGGTTGGTTTTTTCCATGACGGTTGCTGCAATGTGGAAGAGCCGACAGCGGAACGTTCGGATCGATTCCTAATACATTGATCTTTATAAAAACTTTATCACCTGTGTCTTTCGCGCCACAGTCTTGCTGCAATGCGGCAGAGACGCTGCGGTGCGTCTGGTTCCACCCCGTCTTGGGATGTAGATAGCCGCTCCGTGACCGTTCGATGTCATTGGATTGGGTGTTTCGCCTGGTTTGTGATGCGTCGGAACGGATACGTTGGGTATTCGCGCACAAAATGCGCATTCAGGAGTGCAGAATGGTTAATATGCGTCGGCAGCTGTTAGGATTGGGCGTGATGGCCGCGTCCTCTCTCTTCGCCATCAATGCAGCGCATGCTTTGAACGGCCCCACGGCCATTCAGATCGATGGCGGCCCGCTGGGCCAGCTGGAATTAAGCGGCGGTCTCGACGGTTATGGTTATTACCAGACCGGCGCGGGCGTCGGTGCGGGCGACAACGTTCTCAACAACTATGGCGTTACGGACCGCGATCACGGCGTTAATGTCGGCAGCGCATTGATTGAGCTGCAGAAGACCAGCGGTGTGCTGCAATTCACGATCGAGGTCGGCTCCAATGGTGGCGTGACGACCCTGGGCGCGCGGCCGACCCAGACCACGATTAACGCATATTCCACCGGCCCGCTTTATGCAGGTTATGTCACCCTGGCGCCGACGGGGTCGCCGGTCACCTTCTCGGCCGGCCAGATGGTCTCGCTCGAAGGCTATGAGGGGGGCACTGATTGGAGCAACCCGGTCCAGCTCACCACCGCTCTCTTCGGTGTCGAAAATCTGAGCAGCCGCGGTGTCAGCATGTACTTCACCAAGGGCCCGATCAGCGCCACGGTGATGTATGGCGACGGCTACAATACCGGCGTGTTCAACTTCCTGCAGGGGCTGTTCACCTACACGATCAACTCCTCAAATGTCCTGAACGTCTATTACGGCGGTAATCTCGGCCAGACCGGGCTGAACGCCAAGACCTATGGCAGCGCCATTTGTAGCTATGGGGATGCGGCCTGCGGTGCCACCGTCGGCTACTATGGTCCAGAGTTCGACAACTCGCAGTTGGTCGGCGCCTATTACAGCTACACGATGGGCAACCTGAATCTGGTGCCGGAAGTGCAGTATCAGGTGGCCAAGGCCAACGCCAAGCTGGGTATCTACAAACAGACCAGCAATTTCGGTGCGGCTCTGTTCAGCACCTATGCGTTCGCCAAGACGCCTTACTCGCTCGGAAGCTGGGTTGAGTATTTCGACTCGCACGGCTCGGCGTTGAATCAGCAGAATGGTATAAACGCCAACAACTGGTTCCTGGGGCCGGATTCCGAGGCGATCGGCTTCGCGGTGGCGCCGACCTGGCAGTATAAGGACCTGTTCGCCCGCGCGAACGCGGGTTACATCTACTTGCTGAATAACAAGGCCAATGGTGTCACTTATGGCTACGGCGCTAACGGCACTGGCCGTAGCGAGTTCACCGGCACGCTCGAAGCCGGAATCCTGTTCTAAGCCATTCTTGCGCTTACAAACGAAAAGCCGGGCATTTGCCCGGCTTTTTTTGCTTGGGATTCGCCGTGAGTTGATGACGACGGCGAGAGCAACTGCTTGCGAGTCCTGGTTATTTACTGCCACCGCCCTGGCTGTTTAAATGGTAGGAGGCCCGATGGGGGCGGCTGACCGGCGGGTCAGTGCGTTGCCATGGCCTATTAATAAGCTTAACGCCGGTCGAGGCGCCGTGAGCGCGAAACAGGCAGATATTGGAGGGTTCTTCTGAGATGATCCCGCGCGTGACATTACCCAACGGCGTTGAAGTCCCGGCTCTTGGCCTGGGAACCTGGTACATGGGCGAAAGCCAGGCAAACGCGGCGGCGGAGGTCGCGGCGCTGCGCGCTGGCATCGATCTTGGGATGACACTGATCGACACAGCCGAGATGTATGCGGATGGCCGGGCGGAGACGATCGTCGGCCAGGCAATAGCGGGGCGGCGCGACGAGGTGTTCGTGGTCAGTAAGGTTTATCCCCACAACGCCTCGGCGTCTGGCATCCCGCAAGCCTGCGCCCGCAGCCTGCGCCGGCTGCGGACCGACCGGATTGACCTTTATCTGCTGCACTGGCGGGGCTCATACCCGCTGAGCGAGACCGTCGAGGCGTTCGAGCGGCTGCGCGAGGCAGGGCATATCGGCGCCTGGGGCGTCTCGAATTTCGATGCCGCCGATATGGAAGAACTCTCGGACGTGGCCGGAGGCGGCGGATGCGCGACCAACCAGGTTCTCTACAATCCGGACGCCCGCGGCATTGAGTTTGACCTCACGCCCTGGTGCCGTTCGCGTGCCATGCCGATCATGGCCTATTCGCCACTGGGACAGGCCGGACGGTTGCTGCGCTCACCAGCGCTGACCAAAATTGGCGCGCGGCATGGGGTTTCCCCGGCTCAGATTGCACTGGCCTGGAACCTGCGGGACGGCGCGACGATCGCGATCCCGAAGGCGGGCACGATCGCCCATGTCCACGAAAACGCGGCTGCGGCCAAGATCCGCTTGACCACCGAAGATCTCGCGGCGATCGACCAGGCGCATCCGCCACCGCGGCGCAAACAGCCCCTCGCCATGCTGTGATCTGAAAAAATGGATGTCGACAAACTCGAAATTGAGCAACTCTCCTGCCATGAAGAACCGAGGTAGTGACACGGCAAATTGAGATTATCTCCACCCGCCGCCGAGCGCCTTGAACAAACCGATCTGGTCCTGCACCAAAACCCCATTCGAGGCCGCCAGGGCCGCATCGGCGGAAATCAGCGTCTGCTCCGCCGTTAGCAGGTCGAGCGAGCTGATCGCCCCGGCCGCTTCTTGATCCTGCGCCTGGGCGAAGGCTAGCGCCGCTTGGCTATCCGCCTGCGCCAGGGCTGCATTATGGTCCAGCTCCAACTCATAGGTTGTCAGCGCCTGCTCGGTCTCCGTCAGCGCGCCCAGCACCACGGAATCGTATCCCGCGAGCGCGGCCCGGCTTTCCGCCTTGGCCTGCGCCAATTGCGCCAGCTTGCCGTTCAGGTTGGGAAAGCTCCAGCTGATCGCCGGCCCAATGCCCCAGACCAGGCCGTTATTGCTGCCCAGCGTGTGGATCGTGTTGCTCGCCCCGCCATAAAAGCCGCTGATCGTCACGCGCGGGAATAAATCAGCCGTTGCCACGCCTACCCCCGCGAGGGCGGCGGCATATTGGCGGTCGGCTTCGCGTATGTCAGGCCGGCGGACCAGCAGCGCGGCGGCGTTACCCACCGGCACTGGGGCGTAAAGCCTGGGTGGGGCTTGGCAATTCAGGGTCTCCTGCGGCGCTTGCACCGGGGTTTCGCCCAAAAGGTCGGCCAGTTCAAACAAAGCGGCGCGCCGCTGGCCTTCAAGCGGCGGTAAAACCGCCAGCTGTTGCGCCACCAATACGCCTTGGCGCGTAACGTCGAACTGCGTGCCTGCCCCCGCCTGATAACGCTGCTGTACAATCTGATATTGCCGCGTCGCCAGATCGAGCGCGCGCTGTGCCACCGAAATCTGCTCGCCGAGCGCACAGATGTCGCCATAGGCACGTGCCGTTTCGGCGGCAATGGTCACGCGCAAATCATCCCGCGCCGCTTCCTGCGCCTCGGCGCTGTCCCGCGCCTCCTCGATCGTGCGGCGCACATAGCCGAACAGATCTAGCTCGTAGGAGGCGTCTAGCAGATCGTCATAGATCCAGCCCGTCTGCGGCTTGCGGCCTGTGAGTTCCAGGATCTCATTGGTCGTCGGGTCGCGGCCATAGGTGCCGGCGACTTGCAGCTCTGTCTGCGGGAACAGCCCGTTGCGGGCATTCTCCAGCACGGCCCGTGAGGCGGAGAGGTTGGCTTCCGCCACCTTTAGATCATTATTGGCGGCAAAGGCCCGGGTAATCAGCCGGTTCAATTCCGGGTCCTGATACAACACCCACCAATCATCTGGCAGCGGCGCCAGGCTCACCGTCTTGCCGGTGGAAACGAACCCTTCCGTGGCATCGGCGGGCAGCGCCGGCGGATGATAATCCGGCCCCAGCGCACATCCGGCCAGCAGCGCGGGCGCCAGCAGCAGCAAGGTGCGCTGGGTCATGGCGCGTTCTTCCGGCGGAACAGGGGCACGTGCGAAGCGGGCGTGCGCGGCGGCTGCGGTACGATCAGCACGAACAAGGTAAGCCCGAGCCCCGCCACCGCGCCCACCAGCACAAAGCCGTCAATGGTGGATTGGGTGGTTGCCATGACCCGCACGACATTGCCCAGCAATGCGGGGGCAGCCGCGCCGGGATGCCCTTGGGCCGCGAGCAAATGCTGGTAGCCGGCCAGCCGGTGCTGCACATCCAACGCCCCTTTCTGCACGTGCAGCCCGATCAGGTTGGAGGCCCGCTGCTCACGCACACGGTCCCAGGTGGTGATCAGCGCTGCCCCCACCTCGCCGCCGAACAGCCGGGCGATCTGCAACGTGGCGCCGAAGGAGAGCGCATCCTGCGGACGCAGATGCAAAACGCCATTGAATACTCACGCCGGAAAGAGCCAAGCTCTGCCCCACCGCTTGCAAAAGCTGCGAGGCCAGGAACTGGTCCGACCCCCAGGCGGGTGTGATCGTCCAGGCGACCATCATGCAGGCCAACCCCACCAGGCACATGCCAAGCCCCGCGGTAATGCGCGAATCGAAACGCCGCAGCATGAGGGCGGCAACCATGCAGATGATGAGCTGCGGTGCCGCGATCCAGATCAGCGTGCCGCCGATCTGCAAGGCGCGGAAGCCGCGCACCCCGCCAAGATAATAGGGAATCAGCACCGCCGTGCTTTGGATGGTCAGGCGCAAAATCGAGATCAGCAGCAGCAGGAGCGGCATTGGCCAGCGGAAGGGCACTTGCGGGTCCAGCCAGGGATGCGGGAATGTCAGCTCATGGATGACGAAGGCGGCGAGCATGATGCCGCCCGCCAGCAGCAGTCCGCAGATCAGCCCGGAATTCAGCCAGTCCAGCCGGTTGCCCTGATCCAACGCCGCGTAAAGCAGCGCGAACCCCACCCCGCAGGCGGTAAGTCCGTACGGGTCCCAACGGATGCAGTTGGTTGGCGGCAGGTGCTTCACCCCCCAATGCAGGCAGGCCGCCATGCCCAAGGCCAGCGGCACATTCTGCCAGAAAATCCAGTGCCAGCTCAGGTGATCGACATAGAACCCTTCCAGCGAGGCTGAAATATTCAGCGATAATTCCAGATTCAACGCATAGAGGGCGACGCCATAGGCCCAATATTTCAGCGGCACCGAACGCAGGATGAAGCCGAGGGTGAGCGGGATGAAGCAGCCGGAGGAGAGCCCGGCGATGAATTGCAGGCCCAGGAAGATCGGCAGGTTCTGCGAAAATGGCAGCAAGAAGGAGGCCGCGCCGAAAATGAGCGCGGAGATGATGAGAATTCGCCGTGGCCCATAGACCGCGCCCACCCAGGCGGCGAACGGCGTGATCAGCATCTGCGCCACGGTGAAGGAGGTGGTGATCCACGCCCCATCATCGAACCCGGCATGCAGGGCGCCGCGTACGTCGGCGAGACCGAAGGTGGAAAGCCTCCCGGTGAGAGTGGAGATGAATGTGCCGAGCAGTACACCCAGCCAGCCCGAGCCAGGGAATCTTTTGCTCTACGAGGGAGGCGCCGCCGGGGCGGAGGCCGCGCCACTCATGGGTGCGGGCCTGAATGGGTGTCGATGCTCGGCACTGCCGACATGCCCGGGCGCAGCAGGCCCTGTAGTCCATTCTGGTCATCAATGATGATCTTCACCGCGATGCGCTGCACGATCTTGGTGAAATTGCCGGTGGCATTGTCCGGCGGCAGCAGGGCGAGCTGCGCGCCGGAGGCCGGTGAAATCGCCGCCACATGGCCGCGCAATTTGGCGCCCGGAAAACTATCCACCGTAATCGTCGCCGCCTGCCCGACGCGCACGCGGGTGAGCTGGGTTTCCTTGTAATTCGCCAGCACATAGACATGCGACTGATCGGATAGTGTGGTCACCTGCGTGCCGGCAGCGATGAACTGGCCGGGAAATACCTGCCGCAGCCCGATCACCCCGTCCTCCGGAGCGGTGATGCGCGTATAGCCGAGATTGATCTGCGCCAGATGCAGGGCCGCCTGCTTGGCCAGAAGTGCGGCCTTCGCGGCATCGAGCTGTGCGTGAAGCAGGTTGATCTGCTTGCTCACCGCATCCGCCTGCGCATGATTAGCGGCAAGTTGCGCGGAGAGCTGCTGCTGGGCCGTCCCGGCTTTCTCGACATCCGCGGTGGAGCTGGAGCCTGTTGTCAGCAGCCGCCGGGCGCGGGCAAGGTCCCGCCCGCTCTGGGTGAGCTGCGCCGCCGTAGCCGCCGCATTCGCCTGGGCGGCGCGCAGATTGGATTCCAATAGCGGAAGTTGCGCCTGCACCTGTTCAATCTGCGCCTGCGCCGCCACCACTTCCGCCTCGGCCTGTTCCACCTGGGCGCCGTACTGGGACGGATCAATCTGCACGATCACCTGGCCTGCCTTCACGCTGGCATAATCTTGCACCGGCACGGCCTGCACATAGCCTGGCTCCTGCGCTGAGAGGGGAGTCAGGTCAGCCTGCAGATAGGCATCATCCGTGGTTTGCCAGCGCGCATCGCCCTCCCAGCGGTTCCATTGGCTGACGAAGAGGTACAGCACCAGCGCCGCCGCCACAAAGCTTAGGATCCGCCAGAAACTCCTCGGCAATCTGAACCGGCGTCGTGGAGGCGCTTGCGTTTCGGGCATTTTATCTCCCCGTCAACTGTTTTTGGCTTGGCCGCGTGAGCAATCACAGTATAGCCCCAAACGCGCGGATTCGATTGAATAATTTTCTGCCTGCTTGCCAACGGAGCGTACGCCGCCGGAACATTGGGCGCGGCACATCCCGGCTTTCGTCGCCAATGAAGGCCTCTAGTTCTGCGGTGAGGGCGATGCCCTGGGCCTGGAACAGGCACTTCAGCTGATACCGGCGATAGGTATCGCAAGTGGCCACGGTAATACCGCCAAAGGCCCCGGGGGCTGGTTCGAGACGTGATAGACACACCCTAGTGTGTTCCGCTCGGGCAGTTGCCGGATACTTTACTTCACATTGCCATCAGCGTTTCCGTGTGCATCCGTTAAGCAATCGGTAAGTGGCGTGCATGAATATTCTGGCCAGATAATGTGGAGGTCAAAGCCATGAGTATTAGCGCGGTAGGTGGTGTTTCGGCGTCGCTCACAAATCTCAGTGTATCGAACGGCTCACAGGCCGCGTCAGGGGCAGGGGTGTCTTCTTTGTTCTCTGGCTCGTCATCTTCGACGGCGTCATCATCTTCTTCGGGAGGCACGACAACAGTGACCGTAGCCGCTAATGGCGCGGTCACGACAACTGTCACGAACGCAAGCGGTGAAGTTATATCGACCACAACAACGCCCGGGACCTCCCAGGAAAATCAGCAAACAAGCGTGCCATCGGTGAACAGCTGGGCTTAGGCGCGCGGGGTCATTAAAAGGAGCGCATTGGCCCATGCCTGTTTTCGTAGGCCAGTCGTGGCGCAAGAAACCGGCCTGCTGGCGTCGCTCCGGGGGGCCTCGTAGCACATCTCGAGATCGTTTGGCGTTTCGGTAACGATTTACGAAACGATAAGCCGGGGACTTTCATTGTCGTTGGCGGGCACGATGGCTTCGGCCGCATGCTACGTCCGCAAATTGATAAGCGATCCTGCACATCCACAATAATAGATCGGACATGGCGAAGACACCTCCGCCATGTCCAGAAGACACCCAGCCTGCAGTCGCTCAGTCGCTTTCTTCGACCGTCACGGCAGCAAAGGCTGGCACATTGGAACGGAAGACATAGCCCGAAACAAGAATGCCGAACACGCCCAGAGAGCCGATCATGATGATGACGCCCCAATTGAGGTACCATTGTGGATTCAGGGCACGCGGCCAGGCGATATTGATGGCCTCGAACACGATCCAGACCGCCGTGACCAGTGTGATAGGCATGCTCCACTTGCCAAGCGAGAAGCCTCCCGGCACCCATCTGCCGCTGAATTTGACATAGACAAGTGCCAGAACCGGCATGCCATAGGCAAGGAAGAAGCCATCATTGGCGAAGGAGAGGAGCAGCGCGTAAAGCTTCGACGTACTGATGAAAAGCAGCGCACCGGCGATGATCGCCGTGAGCGCGATGGCGTAGCGGGGCAGATGCTCGGGACCCGAGAGCTTGCCCAAGATGGCGCCGCCCGGCAATGCGCCGTCGCGCGCTGCCGACCAGATCGAGCGGGTCACCGCCGTTTGCACCGCGATCATACTCGCCGTGAACCCAACGGAAAGAACCACGAGCAGGACGCGGCCGACGCCATTGCCGAGATTGTGCTCCAGCGTGGAGGCGATGGGGTCCGCGACCTTGCCGGCCATAACCGCAGGAAGATCAGGAATGGCGAGCGCGATGCCCAGACAGGCATACGTCACCAGTGCGCCGCAGGCGATGAGCGACAAGGGGATGGCAATAGGCAGAACATCGCGCGCCTCGCGCACCTCCTGCGCGATGGACCCGGCGGATTCAAATCCGACGAAGGAGAAGCCGATGAAGGATACGATGCCGAGGAACGGACCAGCGAGCCAGTGCAGCCCGGTGCCGGTGCCGGAGGTGGTGAAAATGATGGAGAGAGGGTTGACGTGATGAAACAGCAGCACCGTGCCGATGCCAAGCGACGCCAGCATCTCACAAGAGAGCGAGATATAGAGTAGAATCTTCAGGAAGGATCCACCGAGCATATTGAACAGCGAGCCCACCACCAGCACGAGCAGTGCGACCGCCACTGTCTGCGCGTTACTGGGATTGTCGAAGCCGGCGGCGCCGAGCAAATAGCCGGAGGCGGCAAGGGAGAGAACCGAGAGGACAAGTGTGAGGCCCCACATATAGATCCAGTTGGTGAACCAGGCATAACGGGGTCCCACAAGCTCACGCGACCAGGCATAGACGCTGCCCTGTAGCGGATATTTGGAGACAAGCTCGCCGAACACCAGCGTGACCAGCAGCTGGCCTAGCAGCACCACCGGTAAGCCCCAGAAGAAGCCTGGCCCAGCGGTCGTCAAGCAGATCGTGAACACGGAATAAATGCCAACGATCGGCGAGACATTCGAAAAGGCCAGCGCGAAGGCCGACCAAAGGCCGAATTCGCGCACCGGCTGGTCCTGGCTTGTCACCGTCTGCGGTGACATTCCATCAATTTTAACGTCGGACATGACTTATACCTTTCCAATTTCCGAGAATTGTCTTTGGTCAAGCTTACCGGTGTGAATGCGTTTCAAGATTTTTTGCTTATACGGCGTTTTGTTATTTTGTAAGGCGACACGGTCCGCGATGTATGAAGATACGGCCGATGAGATTCAGCAGCAATTGCGCTGCCAGGATGGCGGTGATGCCGGACGGATCATAATCCGGCGCGGTTTCCACGAGGTCGATCCCGACAACGGTCCCGCGCGCGCAAAGGCCCGCAAGCAGCTCCAGCACTTCGTAATAATGGAAACCGCCGTGGCTGGGCGTGCCCGTGCCTGGGGCGATAGAGGGGTCGAAGGCGTCGATATCGATGGACAGATAATAGCGTGTATTCGCGGGGATGCGCGCCAGCACGGCTTGCGTTCCCAGGGCGCGTACCTGCCGGACGGAGAGAATGTCCGACCCGAAGGCCCGCGCAGCCTCATACCCGTCGCGGGCGGTGGAGGAGACATTGCGGATGCCAAGCTGCGTGAGGCCTGTAACATGCGCCTGCTCGGCGGCGCGGCGCATGGGGTTGCCATGGCCGTGGCGGACGCCGTGGCGTTCATCCACGAAGTCCAGATGCGCGTCGATCTGCACGAGATGGATCGGCGGTTGATCCGCGAAGGCACGGATGCAGGGAATGTTAATGGAATGATCACCGCCCAGCACCACGGGTAGAGAGCCAGCCGCGAGAATCTTGCGGACGCCAAGCTCGATATTGGCGTGGCTGCGCTCAGTATCAGTATGCACGATGTCGGCATCACCGATATCGACGATGTTCACATCAGCAAGGTAGGTGGCGTCGTCTTCGTGATCATAGGCTCCGGCATGGCCGAAGGCGAACAATGTTGACGCCTCCCTGATGGCCCGGGGACCGAAACGGGTGCCTGCACGCCATTGCGTGCCGCCGTCAAATGGTGCGCCAAGAATGGCGACGTCACTGGTGATCGCCTCCCAGTCGAGCTGGATTGGATATTTGCCAAAGCTGCAGATACCGACAAAGGGAAGGTCAAGCCGGCCGGTTTCGTATTTATGCGTCATGGCCGCCGGCCTGCGGCGATGATGCAAAGCAGCTCGAACATGATTGAGGCGCCGGTGAAGGCGGTGAGGCCGGAGGTGTCGAATGGCGGCGCGACCTCCACCACATCGGCGCCGACGATGTTGCAGCCATATAGCGAGCGCAAAGCGCGCTGTGCCTCGCGTGTCGTCAGGCCACCGATCTCCGGCGTGCCGGTGCCGGGCGCGAAGGCGGGATCGAGGCTGTCGATGTCGAAGGAGAGATAGCAAGGCTGATCATCCACAATGTGCCGTGCTTCAGTCATGACCTCGGCGATGCCACGATCCATCACCTCCTCCATGGTGATGATACGAATCCCCGCCGTGCGCGCGAAATCGAAATCGGTTTCGTGGTAGTAGGTGCCGCGGATGGCGATCTGCACACAGCGTTTGGGGTCCAGCAGGTTTTCTTCCACGGCGCGACGGAACGGTGTGCCGTGCGTGTAGGGATTGTCGCCGAAATATTTGTCGTTGGTGTCGGAGTGGGAGTCGAAATGGATAAGGCCGAGCGGCGTTTTGGCAAGCGCGCGCAGGATGGGCAGGGTGATCAGATGATCGCCCCCGGCGGCGATGGGGATGGCGCCGCCCGCCGCGATATCCGCAAAAAACCCCTCTATTTTTCTAAGGGAATCCATAAGATCGATCGGGTTGACCGGAGAATCGCCCAGATCCGCGACGCGCAGAACATCATAGGGCGACACTCCGTTGGCATTAATCCGACGCACCAGGCTTGACTGGTTGCGGATCTCCCGAGGGCCGTGGCGCGCGCCGGCGCGGTTGGTGGTGCCGCCGTCGAACGGGACGCCGACAAGCGCGACGTCCACCTGCGTTGGATCATCCAGAACAGGCAGACGCATGAAGCTCGAGATGCCCGCGAAGCGCGGGACAAGCGCGGCATCGGTCGGCGAGGATAGGCTCATGGCACGCTCATCGATGCCGCCAGGCCGCGGACGATCTCGCTTGTATCCAGGCCGAACTCTTTCTTCACCGCGGCGGTGATCATCGACACATGGTCATCCATCAGCCACTGGCCAATCTCGGCGCGCGCGCCGCGCGCATCGGCGAGCACGCCAGTGCCGCGCAGATAGCCAGGCGGGGCCGGAAAGATGTCGTAGGTCGGGAAGTTGGCGCGGCCTTCTTGCGGAATCTTGTCCAACGCCACGAGCTCTGGCCGCAGGAGCAGCATAAGCGAGGTTTCGATCAGGCTCGCATGCTCCAACTCGGTGCCGGGGAAGCCGTCGGGGAAGATGCGGTCCAGCGTTTCGCGCCGGACGAAATCCCAATATTCCAGGCGCATCGCCGTCACATCCGTGATGTTCTCCTGGCGCAGCGCGCGCAGGGCGAGATCGAGCCCTTCCACCGAGGGCCAGGAATTCTCGAAATGCCCGTTCACCACAACAAAACGCCGGGCGCCATGTGCGCCCATGTCGCGGATCACGTCGCGCAGCGTATGGGCGAAGGTTTGTGCATCCAGGCTCGTGGTGCCGGGGAAGGTCTGGCCGCCGCCCGAGCGCGGCATGGATTTATAGCCATACTGCAAGGTGGGCGCCACCAGCCCGCCGACATTGCGGGCCACGCGCTCGCATATCGCGGTCGGCAGAATAACATCGACATTGAGCGGCAGATGCGGCCCGTGCTGTTCCGTGGCGCCGAGCGGGATGAAGATGATGGCCCCGGCTGCGACTTTCGCCTCCCATTCGGGCCAGGAAAGTTCTGCCATAAATACGCTTTCAACCATCGTCAGTCTCCTTAGTGCATGGCCGCGCCGCCATCGGCGCTGTAGCATTGTCCAGTGATGAAGCTTGCCGCGGGGCTGGCAAGGAACTGAATGACCGCCGCAACTTCCTCGGGCCGGCCGATACGGCCCAAGGGGTTGCCGGTTTCGAGTTTCTGCAGCTCCGCGTTCATGCCCGCGAAATTCAAAAGCGGTGTGTCGATCGGCCCCGGTGCCACGGCGTTGACCCTGATGCGCGGCCCCAGTTCGCGCGCCCAGGAGCGGGTGAGCGAGAGCATTCCACCTTTCGTCGCACAATAGCCGGAAGCGCCGGCGCGACCGAGAAAGGCCAGCTCCGAGGCGAGATTGATGATGCATCCACCCTCCGCCAGGAAGGGCAGCGTTGCGCGGGCGACAAGAATGGGTCCGCGCAGATTGACCGCGAACATGCGGTCAAGCGCGGCGACATCCACATCCGCAAGCGGCGCGTCATATTCCACGCCGGCACAATTCACCAGGCAGTCGAGTCCGCCCAGCTGCGCGCAGGCCTGGGCGACAACGCGGCCTGCGTCATCCACATCAGAAAGGTCAACGGCCAAGCCCGGGACATCATCCGGGAGTGAGGCAATATCGAGCCCCAGCACGCGCGCGCCGGATTTGGCAAAGAGCCGTGCCGTGGCAAGGCCAATGCCGCTTGCCGCACCCGTAACAATAACACGCTGCGCTACCATGGCATTTCCCCCCTGTCGGCGCCGACTGTTTGTCCCGTGACGTTGGCCGCATAGGGCGAGGCGAGGAACATGTACACACCCGCCATGTCGGGGGGCTCCATCAGCCCCGGCAGCGCCTGCCCGGCCAGAATTTGCTCGAGCAGAGCATCCTCAGCCACGCCGCCGCGCTCGGCCATGAATTTGAGTGAGCGCAGCGCTGACTCCGTGCGCACCCAGCCTGGAGCCACGGCATTGACGTTGATGCCGCGCGGTCCCAGCTCCTTGGCCCAGCATTTCGTAAGGCCGATGATCGCATGCTTGGAGGCGACATAGGCCCCGAACAGCGGCTCCGCCACACGGCCCCAGACGGAGCTGGTGCTGATGATCCGCGCCCCCCGATCCATCTTAGGCAAAGCCGCGCGGGTGACCAGATAGGTCCCGGTGACGTTCACACTGAGAATGCGGCTGAACATCGCCGCGGTTTCGTCGCTGGCGTCGTCGAGCGGCGTCAGGCGCTCCAGCCCGGCATTATTGATGAGCACGTCGAGCGGCGGCATCTGCGCCATGCATTTGGCTACCGCCTCGGCGTCTGTCGTGTCCGCGAGATATGGAGCTGCCCCCAGCGTCTTGGCCACGTCGAAAATCTGCTCATGGTCGGCAAGCAGGTGCAGTTCCGCCCCCGCCTTGGCAAAGCCCTGCGCGATGCCCAACCCGATGCCGCGGCTGGACCCCGTGATCAGTACTCTTTTTCCGCTAAAGTCCATGCAGCGGCCTCTGACGAACAGGAAAGCGGAAACTAACCATTCATAAACACTCCGATGTCATTCCAAAATTTTTGGCGGATGTATCGAGAATGGCCGAACCATCCCCTTCTTCTGCGGCAATCTCCCAGAGGCGTATGATGGCGCGGCCGGCCTCGTCCATATCGGCCATGGCCAAGTGTCGTCCAGGCCCCGGCTGCACGCTGCAAGTGGCACCGACCTTGTAGGGTAGGCTGGAGCGCGCGATCCGCCAGCCCTCTTCGTCCACCTCACCCTGGGAGATTTCGCAATCAACCAGCTCCTGCATCTGGCGCAGCGAGTCCGCGCCCTGGATGAGTGCTGTGAGCGATGTCCCCGCAATGGGTTCGGCCCTGCCGCGCGCGTAGGCGAATCTGTTTCCCACACGCAGCAGGCAGCCAAAAACCCCGCGCGCGGCATCGCGCAGCCAAAACCCGGCGCAAGGGGAGGGGGGCACGGTGGGGTCAAGA
The DNA here is from genome assembly GCA_963827925.1 of uncultured Pseudomonadota bacterium. Classification (GTDB taxonomy): domain Bacteria; phylum Pseudomonadota; class Alphaproteobacteria; order Acetobacterales; family Acetobacteraceae; genus Acidocella. The sequence continues at coordinate 91,303 of CAWHDE010000015.1, forward strand.
TGCCAATGCTCGGTATAGTCGGCCTCAACCCCTTCCTCGACCATGATCTCGCCGCGCCAGAACAGCCGGCCAATATCGCGCGTCGCCCGAGGCGGTTGGTAGTCGATGTGTCGCACCCATTCATAGGCCGCCTCGCGCCCCTCGAACCGTCCGGAGAAGCCTTGCTGGGCGGCGAGCGCCAGGCAGTCATCCTGCGTTAGCTCCTCGCGGCAGGTTGCGGCACTGAGGTGCTGGGCATGGCCCGCCGGCTGCCGTAGATCGGCAAACAGGCCGATGCCCTGTAGCCAGCCGACCTGCGTGGTGACGTCGCGACGACCATCCGGCCAGGCGATGAGCGAACGGGACCACAGACCGCGAAAGTTTTCAGCGCAAATCATTTCGCGAGATTGCACAATCATTACATGCAAGACGACCAAAATTTCTCATGATTTACATTGAAAAACGCCGATATATACTCCGCCCATGCGCCGGTTGGACAATATCGATCTCAGATTGTTACGCGTGTTCGTGGTCCTGGCCGAGGCCGGCAGCTTCAGCAGTGCGCAGATCGCACTCAACCTGTCGCAATCCACGCTCAGCACGCACATCAAGTCGTTGGAGAGACTGCTCGATGGCGCGCTCTGCCTGCGTGGGCGGCGTGGTTTCAAGCTCACCCCATTCGGCGAGGCGACATTGCGCGCCACACGCGAGCTGTTTCAGGACATCGACAAGTTCCAGCAAAGCGTTACCCATGCGGGGGACAGCTTGGTCGGGCGCCTGCGTATCGGGATCATCGACAGCATCATCACCAACAACGCGCTCGCGCTGCAGGAGCCGATCCGGCGCTTCACCGCCGCCGCGCCGGACGGCTATATCGACTTGCGACTGGGTACGCCTCACGAGCTGGAGCAATGGGTGGCCGAGGGCGCGCGCGATATCGTCATTGGCCCGTTCGCCAAGCAAGGGCCGGGGGTGGCCTACATTCCGCTGCATCAGGAAGCGCATGCGCTTTATTGCGGATCCGGCCATAAGCTTTTTGAGAAGAAGACCGTAACCGTTGCGGATATCGAGGCCACGCGATTTTCCGTGCGGGCCTACCGGCAACTGGATGATTTATACAGGGCAAACCACCCACGCTCGAGCGCCAGTGTAGTGAATATGGAGGCCCAGGCAATGCTGATCCTGTCCGGGCAGTATATTGGCTTCCTGCCTTGCCATGTCGGCGATTCCTACGTGGCCGCGGGCCTCATGAAAACATTGAGGCCACAAACTTACCAATTTCTGTCCACGCATTATGCGGCCTATCGCCGCGCCGACAAGGACGGGCCTTTGATTAAACTATTCCTCAGCGAACTTTGCGCTCAATGTAACTATCCGCCGCCTCCGCCATGCCCAGAACCACACTCAAGCGAGCAGACGCAAGAAATTAACGGGTTCTAAGGCTGGCGATGAGGTCGGTCGGATTACGCTTTGCAGATGGATGTCTGTCCGCCGTCAGCTCTTATGAGACAAATTTGGTATCTTGAATAAGGGAGGATCTCTGGCTCATCGTAACGACGAAGGAGTGCAGATGAGCCAGAGATCCTTGACTTCCAAAGCACCCGCCGAGGCGGTGGTGCGGGACATCCGCCGGGCCACGCGGCGACATTATTCGGCGGAGGATAAGATCCGCATCGTGCTGGAAGGGCTGCGCGGTGAGCACAGCATTGCCGAGCTGTGCCGGCGTGAGGGGATTGCCGAGAGCATGTACTATTCCTGGTCCAAGGAGTTCCTGGAAGCCGGCAAGCGCCGGCTGGCGGGCGATACGGCACGCGAGGCCACGTCGGGCGAGGTGAAGGGGCTGCGCCAGGAAGCGCAGGCCCTGAAGGAGGTGGTGGCTGAACAAGCCCTGGAGCTGCGCCTGCTCAAAAAAAGCATGATCGGGGCTGGGGGCAGCCAAGAATGAGGTATCCCGCTCCAGAGAAGCTTGAGATCATCCGGCTGGTCGAGCAGTCGCATCTGCCGGTGCGCCGGACGTTGGAACAGCTCGGCATCCCCCGCCCGACCTTCTACCGCTGGTACGAGCAATATCGCGCCGGCGGGCCCGAAGCGTTGCACGACCGCCCCTCAAAGCCAGACCGCGTGTGGAACCGCATCGGCGATGACGTACGGGGCAAGATCGTCGAACTCGCCCTGGAGCAGACGGAACTCAGCCCACGGGAACTGGCCGTGACGTTCACGGATACCCAAAACTATTTCGTCTCCGAGGCATCTGTCTACCGCCTGCTCAAAGCGCATGACCTGATCACCTCGCCAGCCTTCATCGTCGTCAAAGCGGCTGATGAATTCCACAGCAAGACCTCGGCGCCAAATCAGCTCTGGCAGACCGACTTCACATATTTGAAAGTCATCGGCTGGGGCTGGATGTATCTCTCAACGATCCTCGATGATTATTCCCGGTACGTCATTGCCTGGAAGCTTTGCACCTCAATGCAGGTCGAAGATGTCACCGACACACTGAACCTGGCCTTGGCTGCTTCAGGCTGTGCTTCAGCCAATGTACAGCATAAGCCGCGTTTGCTCTCCGATAACGGGCCATCCTACATCGCTTCAGACTTGGCCAAATGGTTGGGGCGCCGAAATATAGAGCATATCCGCGGGGCACCATGCCATCCGCAAACCCAGGGCAAGATCGAACGCTGGCACCAGACACTCAAAAACCGGATATTGCTCGAAAACTACTATCTGCCAGGAGACCTCGAACGCCAGGTGGCAGCCTTCATCGAGCATTATAATTACCGCCGCTATCATGAGAGCCTTGGCAACGTCACACCAGCCGATGCTTATCATGGAAGGGCGCAGGCCATCCTGCGCTCGCGGGAACAAATCAAGTGGCAAACCATCCGGGCAAGACGCTTGCGCCACAACCAATTAGCCGCTTAAACTTTTAACCCAACGGGTGAGCCAAAACCTCCGTTAATTCAGGCAGCCAACTGTCTCAAATCATCTGACGACGGACAGATGGATGTCCACCAGCGCCGGCGGCGCGGTAACATCAGTTCCCCCGGCAATCACCGAAGGTTCGGACGCGCCGCCCACCAAGCTTGGGCCCCTTTGCGGAAATGAAGGCTATTTACAGATAAACAGCCTTCATCGCGGCGGAGGGATACCGCTCCCCAGCCGCAGCGCCGCTGGGGACGGCCGCCGAAATTTCGGCGATTTCACCGGCGGTCAGCGCCACCCGCATGGCGCCGGCGTTTTCGTCGAGCCGTTGCGGTGAACGTGTCCCAGGGATCGTGACGACATCCGGCCCTTGTGCGAGTACCCAGGCCAGCGCGAGCTGCGACGGTGTACAGCCTTTTTTCGCCGCGATCGCCTCAATGCGCACGACCAGTTCCCGGTTATGTGCGAAATTCTCGGCCTGAAAGCGCGGATGCGCGGCGCGGCGGCCGTCAATATCGGCAAGCTCCTTGAGCGCACCGGTCAAGAAGCCACGGCCGAGCGGGGAATAGGCCACGAAGCTGATGCCGAGATCCGCCGTAACCTTGCGGCTCTCCTCGGCTTCGGTCCGATACAGCAATGAATATTCAGTCTGCACGGCTGCGATCGGGTGCGTCTTGTGCGCCCGGACGATGGTCTCGGGGCTCGCCTCGGAAAGGCCGAGATAGCGCACCTTGCCCTGCTCGACGAGCTTTGCCATGGCGCCGACGGTTTCCTCGATGGGCACTGCCGGGTCGACACGGTGCTGGTAGTAAAGGTCGATCACCTCGACGCCTAGGCGCTTGAGGCTGGCATCACAGGCCTGCATGACATATTCCGGCCGGCCATCGACGCCGTTCGGCCCGCTATCGCGCTTCACCTGGCCGAACTTCGTCGCCAGAACAACTTGCTCCCGCAGGCCCTTGATCGCCCGGCCGACGACTTCCTCATTATGACCCCAGCCATACATGTCGGAGGAATCCAGGTGGTTCACACCTTTTTCGATCGCGTGGCGAATGAGCGCCTCGGATTCAGAATTGTCAGCCGTCCCATAAACCCCGGAAAGAGACATGCAGCCGAGGCCGACCGCAGACACCAAAAGTGCACTGGCGCCTAATTTCCGTTGCGTCGGCTTGTTGGGATCCATCTGTTCCATCTACTCACTCTCCATTGGGTTTGGTGATCTGGGGTCAGCGCGCCGTGATTTTTAGGGGGTCATAGGTATTGCTGTTCCAGTAATGTCATGTCGCCCGCGACACCGCCAGCTAGGAGCCTGTCCCTGTAACGCTTTCGGGGTGCGATGACTGCAGGCTGGATGTGTCCGTGCCTTTCTCATGCGGTCAGCTTTGCCAAGTTATGGGCGGTGCAGATCATCGCCCACTCGCCTTTTACCTTGTCGATGCCGCGCAGGAGGAATTGTCGGAAGCTTCTGGCCTGCTTGATCTGTCCGAAGACGGGTTCGACGATGTATTTTCGCATCCGGTATCGACTTTTATGTCCGCCTTGCCGGAGCCTGGCCCGCATGGCCTGCACCAGTTTGCCCCCGTTCTTGCCACCGCCGGGCTTGCTGGCGCGGCCCGCCGCGACGTAGCCGCGCACCGTGCGCGCGTTGAGACCTTCGAGGTTAGCCTCTGAACAGAAGCCGTTATCGGCGGAAACCTCATCGGGCATTTCGCCCGTATTTTCCGCTACCGCATCGAGCAGCGCGAGCAAGGCGTCCTGGTCGGAACCGTTATTGGTAAGGCGATGCGCCACGATGATCTGACCATCGGCATCGACGGCGGCCTGTGCATTGTAGGCTTGAATGAAGCCGTCCCGGCCCTTCATGATCCGGCTTTCCGGATCGGTGAAGTTCCGCTGCGCTTTGGGTTTTGGTTGGCCCGGCGGATGTTTGGGCGGTCTGCCCGGCCGCGGCTTGGGGCTGCCATCAGGGTTGCGCGGCGGCGCGGGCTTTGCCGCTTCCGCTTGCCGGGCTTCGGCTTCAAGTTCAGCCTTGGCGGCGCGGATGCGCGCCAGCCGGGCCTGCTTGTCGCGCATCCAATCCGGCGGCTCGTCGCCGCGGCGCGTGCTGCCGTGCTCGGCGTCCTCAGCCGCATCCTCAGCTTGCGCGCGGGCAAGCCATTGCGCCACTTCGCGGGCAAGCTCCGCTTCGACTTCACCATGCGGGCATAGCTCATCGCCTTGTGCTTGGAGGCGTTGGCTTTGATCTTGGTGCCATCGACAGCAACATGGTCCAGCCCCGCCAGGCCAGCCTTGCGGCACAGTGCCAGCACCTGCACGAATAGCCCTGCCAACGCATCGAGGTGGCGTCGTCGGAACTCGCTGATGGTGCGGAAATCCGGTTGGTTCAGCGCCGTGACAGCCTGAAAATCCAGCCGTTCCTCGCACCCCCGCGCGATCCGGCGCGACGAATAGACACCGCTGCGATACGCATAGAGCAGCAGGGCCACCATCATCGCCGGGTGATAGGGCGGATAGCCCTTCACCTCGGTGTAGGCGCCCATGATCGCCGAAAGATCGAGTTCCTCGCTCACCAGATCGCGGATAAAATGCGCCGGATGGCCGGCCGGGACGAAGTCGGAAACCGATGGCGGAAGCAGCCAGACCTCGTCGATCTTCCAGGGGCGAAACACTTTGCTCATGAAACAAGAAAATCACGCCGCACCGCGGCCCGTCGAGAAAATTCAACCGTTACAGGGACAGGCTCCTAGGTGGAGAATAAGGAATGAAGCCGCGGGCATTTGGTCGCATTAAGCCGGGAGCGGCCTTAAGCCTCCGTTCGGTGCGGTATCTTTAACCCCAGCTTAGCCATGGAGAGGTTCAGCAATGGCGCGGTCATCAATGTCGTGATCACGGCCATGAGCACGAGCATGGTGAAAACCTTCTGTGGGAGAAAGCCGGTTTCCAGGCCAATATTCAGCACGATCAGTTCCATCAGGGCGCGTGTGTTCATTAGCGTGCCGGTGAGAAGAGCCTCCCAGCCATTATAGCGGCAGGATTTTGCCGCCAGCGCTACAGGTAGAATTTTCGCCGCGATCGCGATGAGGATGAAGATCATGGCCCAGAGCCAGTCCGTGAGGCTGGCCAATCCCAGAATGTCCGTATGCAGTCCGGTGAAGGTGAAGAAGATCGGCAGAAAGAAAATCGTCACGAATAGCCCCACCTGGTTGCGCCAGGCGGCGGTGAAGGCCGCGTCGTGATGCACCAGCAGACCTGCGACAAATCCGCCGAAGATGCCGAAAATACCGAGCCGGAACGTGCATATGCCCAGAGTGAAAATGACGATCAGCATCAGGGCCATCAAACTTGGTGGCATTTCTGCCCCTCGAACGGGTATGGCGCGCAGCAGCCAAGCGGCGGCGGGGCGCAATATGAACCAGCAGATGGCCGCAAACAGCGCCAACCCGCCGAGCTGAGCCAGGGTGGAAAGCGGCGAAAAGCTGGCGGTGGCCAGCGCGGAGACAATGCCGAGGAGTATCCAGCCACCCACATCGTTAAGTGCCGCCGCTGAGATGGCCAACACGCCTAGCTCGTGCTGGGCCAGCCCATATCCGGCGAGAATACGTCCCAGGATCGGCACGGCGGTGATGGCCATCGCCACGCCGCAGAACAGCGCATAGATCGGCGTGGCAATCGCCCGGCGCAAACAAGCCATGCGAGGCATAGCCAAGCCCGATGCCGCAGAGTAGCGGCACGGTGATCGAAGCGGCCGCAACGCGGATAACGGCCTGGCGTGCCCGCGCCTTGCGCAGATGGCCGAATTCAAAGCCCATACCGATTTGGAACATCAGCAGAATCAGCCCGAGTTGTGAGAGGATGCTGATGGCCGGGGCAGGCGTTGCCGCCGAAAATCCACGCCGCGAGCCTCGGGCAGAGATGGCCGAACAAGGACGGCCCGAGCAGCAATCCGGCGACGATTTCGCCCACCACCCCGGGCTGGCGCAGACGCTGGAATACGAGGTTCAGCAAGCGTGCCGTGCCAATGATAATGATGAGCTGCAGCAGCACCGAAACCAGCAGCGTCTCGGTACGTTGTGACGACGTCACAAGCGGGACGGCGATGTTTTGCATGCTCACTTGACCGATTTCTGGCCAGAATAGAAGCGGAAGAAATCGAATTCGCTGGCGCAGCTTGGAGCCTGGAAACCGGCCTGGCGCAGAGTTTCCAGCACGGCCTCCGGCGGCGCATAGGCGGCAATGGTCTGCCAGTGATAATCCATCAGCGCCTTCGCTTGGCGGTTGCGTGCAAGCAGAGCTGAGACCGCGGGAAGCACCCTGCCGACAAAGGTGCTGAGCGCCGTTCTGAATACGGGATTGGAGGGAGCGCTGATCTCCAGCAGCACCAGCCGCCCGCCCGGGCGCAACAGTCGGAGTGCTTCGCGCAACGCCTGGTCGATATCCGAGAGATGCCGCAGCGCATAGCCCATGGTGACGAAATCGGCGATGCCATCGGCCAGCGGCAGCGCTTCGGCCGTGGCCTGGATCAGCGGGATGCGCAGAGACTTTTGCGCCTGGGCGAGCATGGATTCGCTGAGATCCACCCCGATGAGCGTGCCGCGCCCCTGCATCAGCCTTTGCGCCTCGCGCGCCAGCAGCCCGGTGCCTACCGCCACGTCCACCACCATCGCACCAGGCCCGACCCCGGCCTTGCGCAGGCAGGTGCGCCGGTACCAGGAGCCGGAGCCCAGGGAGAAGATATGGTTGATGAGGTCGTAATGTTTGGCGAAATTGTTGAATAAGGCTCGTGCCGCACCCGGCCGGCGTGCCGGGTTGGCGTAGTAGGACCTCGATCCGCTCCCGTATTGCTGCCGCCTCCGGCTGGTCTTGAGTGTTGGACATGGCGGCACACCTGTGGCTTTACTGAAACGAATTGAATGTCGACCGATATAGCGACCCGGTCAATGTGTGGGCGGCGCGGGAGTACAGGGGGCAAGGCCGGTGACGGAGCAGCAGAGCAGGATACCAGCCGATTGCGACGTTTTCGTTATTGGCGGCGGCCCCGCCGGCGCCACCACCGCCACCTTGCTGGCGCAGGCAGGGCTGCGCGTTGTTCTGGCGGACAAGGACAAGCACCCGCGCTTTCATATCGGCGAATCGCTGCTGCCCCATAATCTGCCCCTGCTGGACCGGCTTGGCGTGCGGGACAAGCTGGAGACGGGGGCGATGCACAAGCATGGGATCGAGTTCGTCTCCCCCTATCATGGCAAGAGCGTACGCTATGATTTCGCCCGCGCGCTGGACAAGCGTTTTCCCTATTCCTTCCAGGTGCGCCGCTCCAGCTTCGATGAGGTGCTGCTGCGCAATGCGGCCGCCAAGGGGGCGGAGGTGTTCGAGGAATGCCGCGTGACCGATGTCGCCTTTCCCGAGGGGGACGATCCTGTCATCACGGCAAGCTTGGCCGGTGGCGCTTCGCGGCAATGGCGGGCGCGCTTTGTGGTCGATGCCTCGGGGCGCGATACGCTGCTGGCCTCACAGCTTGGCGTGAAGGAACGCAACCCGCGCAACAACAGCGCCGCCATCTTCGGCCATTTCACCAACGCCCGCAGGCTGGAGGGCAGGGATGAAGGCCATATCACCATCGTCTGGTTCGACCAGGGCTGGTTCTGGTTCATCCCACTTTCCGATGGAACGACCAGTGTGGGCGCCGTCTGCCCGGCGGAGGTTTTCAAATCGCGTGGTACGGATATGGAAAGCTTCTTCCGCACGCTGATCGCCTCCAGCCCCGAGATTGCCGACCGGCTGAAGGATGCCACGCTGCAAGGCGGCGTGACCGCAACGGGGAATTATTCCTATTTCACTACGCGCGCAGCGGGGAGCGTTTTCTGCTCGCGGGCGATGCGGCGGCGTTCATCGACCCGGTGTTTTCAACCGGCGTCTATCTGGCGATGCTGTCGGGCTTCTGGGCGGCGGAGGCGGTGCAGGGCTGCCTTGCCATGCCGGTAAAATCCGCGAAACTGCTGCGCCGTTATGAGGCGCGCACGCGTGGCGCGGCAGACGCTTTCACCTGGTTCATCTACCGTATCCGCGAGCCGGCGATGCGCAATCTCTTCATGTCCCCGCGCAACATGTTCCGGGTGGAGGAAGCCGTGCTGGCGTTGCTGGCGGGTGGTATTTTCGATGGCTGGAAGGTGCGTTTCAGGCTCTATATTTTCCGGGTGATCTATTACGTCACCAAGCTGTCGCATCTGCGCTTCCGCCTTTCGAACGATCCGCGCAGGCATGTAGGCGGCACGCGCGCGGCGGTGGGCAACTGAGTATTCCGTCTTCCACAAAGCGGCTGGTTTTGATTCCCAGCTATAATAGCGGGCCGAAATTGCGCGAGACGGTGGCTGAGGCCCGTGCCGCCTGGCCGCAGGTTTGGCTGGTGGTGGATGGCAGTACAGACGGTTCAGCGGATTCGCTGGCGGAAGGGCCGGGCTTGCGGATTTTCAGGCGCGCGCAAAATGGCGGCAAGGGGGCGGCGGTGCTGGAGGGGCTGCGTGAAGCCGCGCAGGCGGGCTTCAGCCATGTGCTTGTGATGGATGCGGACGGCCAGCACCCGGCGGCGGAGATTTCCCGCTTCATGGCGCTGTCTCAGGCGCAGCCGGAGGCGATGATCCTCGGTGTGCCGCGCTTCGATGCCAAGGCGCCGCGCGTGCGCGTATGGGGGCGCAAGATTTCCAATGTATTGGTGCGGTTCCTGGCCGGAGTTGAAATCGAGGACGCGCTGTTCGGCTTTCGTGTCTATCCCGTGGCGCCCTTGCTGCGTGTGATGGCGGCCAGCCACCACATGCGCGGCTATGATTTCGATGCGGAGGCGGTGGTGCGGCTCGCTTGGGCGGGGGTGCCCGCGGTCAATCAACCAGCGCCGGTGCGGTATTTTTCAAAAGATGAGGGCGGTATCTCGCATTTCCGCTATGGGCGGGACAATTTGCGGCTCGCGCGCATGTATGCGCGGCTGTTTGCGGCCTGGGTGGGGCGGTGCCTCAGGCCATCCCGCCATTGATGTTGAGCAACTGGCCGGAAATATAGCCGGCCTTTTCCGAGGCCAGGAAACCGACCAGGTCCGCCACCTCCTCTGGCGTGCCGGCGCGCTGCATGGGTACCATTTTGGCCAGCGTCTCTTTCGGGAACAAATCCGCCGTGGCGGGTGAGGCTATGATACCCGGTGCCACCGTGTTCACCGTGATTCCCCGGCTCGCCAGCTCCAGGCAGAGCGTGCGCGTGGCGCCGTGCAGCCCGGCCTTGGCGGCGGCGTAATTCGCCTGGCCGCGATTGCCCATCACCGCCGCGATGGAGGAGATATTGATGATCCGCCCCCAGCGCGTGCGGATCATCGGCAGCAGCAAAGGCTGCGTGACATTGAAGAAGCCGTTGAGCGAGACATCGATGACCCGCGCCCATTGCTCCGCCCGCATGCCCGGCATCACCGCGTCGTCATGGATACCGGCATTGTTCACCAGAATCTGGATCGGCCCGGCGGCCAGAATCTCCTCCAGCGCGGCGCCGGTCTCTTCGGCATTGGTAATGTCGAACCGCACGGCCTGGGCGCTGTGACCCGCTTTGGCGAATTCCGCAGCCAGAGTCTTTGACCGTTCCAACTGGGCGTTGGCATGCAGATAGACATGATGCCCGCAGGCGGCGAGATGATGTGCGATGGCGGCGCCGATTGTGCCGCTGGCGCCGGTAACCAGGGCGCGCTTCATACCGGGGCCTCGAACAGAACCATCGCGCGTCCCTCCGCCAACGCTTTGCCGCTGGCGCTTACGTTGAATTCATAGCTGGCGCCGCGCGCATCGCCCAGAATTTGGCGGGCAATGACGGTCAATGCGCCTTCGGTGCCGTCCAGCGTGGCGGCGTGCAGTATCACATCCCGCAGGCTTACGAGAAAGCCGGGGCGGGGTGGGGCGTCATCAGCGGCGCACAGCCTGCCGTGCAGCGCCATCGCCTGGGAGGCGATCTCAATGAGGCAGGACGCGCCCAGCGTGCTGTCCGCCCGGCGGAGAGGGTTGTCCGGCTGCGCATAGCGGGTGGAAATGCAGGAGATTTCGGCATCATCCCAGCTCTGTGCGCTGTCCAGCAGGCACATCGCGCCCGCATGGGGGATGAGCCGCAGAATGGCGGCGCGGTCCAGCATGCTCATAACGAGGTTACCTGCACGGCCAGGGCGAGGTCCTCCAGATAATCCAGTGTTACACTTGCATCTTTGCCGCGCGCCAGCGCCTCCAGCAACGGCAAGGCGCGGGCGGCGGGGATCGTTTGGCGCAGCGCTTCCAACTCCGGCAGTGTCGCACCCGTTGGGGGGAGGGGCGACCGAGATCAATGTCGAGCCGTGTCAGGCTCTGCGGCGTTCGAGCAGGGGAGAGCAGCAGCGCCACGGCGAAGGGGGCGGCGATGTGCCGCACGGCGGCCAGAGGCTCGGGATAGGGCAGGTCATAGGCGATCAGCGCCACTGTGCCGTCTGTCGCCAGTGCCTGCGCGCCCGCTTCCAGCAGTCCGGCGGCGAAGCTGCCATCATGCGCGCACAGGCTGGTGGCGGGGGTTTTGGCGCCGGTGGCGATGCTCCAATAGCCCGCCGCGACATTATGGACCGAGTTATGGAAGCGTGTGGGGGAGAGTTCCCGCGCCGGGCCCGCGAGCGTGGCGAGAATCTCGTGGATCGTCTCGCCATCACCGCCCGAGGAGGCGAACACCGTGGGGCAGGAGGCAGGGGTAAGCCCGGCACTGGCGAAGGCTTCCGCCCCCACGGACAGGGCGAGCTTGACCGTTTGGGGCGCGCGGCGGCGTTCATTCGCGGGTAGCAACGCGGCGGGCGGGATGATGGTTTGGGCTGACAGATAGGGCGCCTGTCCGCTGAGGATGGGCGCGCTGGCCTCCCAGCCCTCAAGCCCCGGCCCGCGCAGCCCGATGGCTTCAACGAAGAGCTGCATCATGCCGCGCGCCCCAGGATGAAGCTGCAATTCACCCCGCCGAAGCCGAAGGCGTTGCACATCACCCGCCGCACCGGCGCGGCACTGCCCGTCAGTAGATGGCCAGGGGCGAAAGCGGGGTCGAGATTTCGCGTATGCGGGCTGCCGGGCAGAAACCCATGCTGGATGGCAAGGGCCGCCACCGCCGCGCTCACCATGCCGGCCGCGCCGAGCGTATGGCCGGTGAAACCCTTGGCTGAGCTGCGCGGTGTATGCGGCCCGAACAGGCTGGTCACGGCTTTGTCCTCCGCCGTGTCGCCCACCAGGGTCGCGGTGCCGTGCAGGTTGATATAGTCGATCGCGCTCGGCTGCCAGCCCGGCTTCCGCCAGCGCCTGGCGCATCGCCATGGCGGCACCCGCGCCCTCCGGGTCTGGCGAGGACATATGGTACGCGTCGGAGCTTTCACCCGTGCCGAGCAGCAGTAGCGCTTCAGGTGCTGGCGTGGCGGGGGCGCGTTCCAGCAGCGCGAAGCCCGCGGCCTCGCCGATGGAAATGCCGCTGCGCGCTTCATCAAAGGGCCGGCACGGGCCTTCCGCCATGACGCCCAGCGCCTGGAAACCGAACAAGGTGGTGCGCACAGAAACTATCCGCCCCGCCGATCACGGCGGCATCGCATAGCCCGGCATCGATCATTCTGGCCGCCACGGCGAAGAGCTTCGCGGTGGCTGCACAGGCGGTGGAGAGGGTGAAGCTGGGCCCCGCCAGCCCCAGCCGCGCGCGCAGGAAACGGCCAAGGGCGTAGGTGTTGTGGGTGTGGTCGTAATCGAACCCGTCAGGCAACGCGCCGGTTTGCGGATTGCGGTGGTGATAGGCCTGCTCGCTTTGCAGGATGCCGGACGTGCTGGTGCCGGTGAACAGCCCGACGCGCCGCGCCCCATATTTCTCCACGGCGCGGGATACGGCTTGTTCAAACCCATCCGCCGCCAAAGCGCGCTCCGCCAGACGGTGATTGCGGCAATCGAAGGCGGCAAAGTCATCGCTGGAGCGGGGTATCCAGCCCCTGAACCTCGCCTGCCCAGGCGGCGATGGGAAGTTGCTCGAACCCGCAAGGGGCAAGGGCGCTGCGCCCTTCCCGCAAGGCCTCCCAGGTCGAGGCCATGCCATCCCCCAGCGCGGAGACCAGGGACAGGCCGGAAATCAGCAATGGTTCCCGGCTCATGGCTTTGCCGTCTCCCACCGGGGCAGCCAGGAGTCCAGGAATGCGTTCTGGGAGGCGATATGGCGTTCATAGTGCTCCAGAAACGCGCCCGGTACCCGCCCGCCCGGCGGGGCGGGCGCGGCGGCGGCAATGCGGTAGCGCTGGGCGAAATGGCGCAGATTGGCGGCGAGATTGGTGTAGCGCGGCTCAGAGAAGATGCGCCGGAAGCGGAACCGGTACGGCCCCCAGAAGGGGTTGTCGTAAAAAATCAGACGCAGTTTTTGGGTGTCGTAGACGTCGTTGGCAGTGATGGCGGGGGCTGTGGAGGTCAGCGCGCCGGGGCCGGTGGGCAGGGTGCCGTGGGTCAGCAGGGCCTCGCGCACCGTCTGGTCCTGGAACAAAGCTTCGGGGTCTTCCAGCGGCAAATCATTGGCGCGCAGGGCGAGATCGACCATTTCATTCTTCGGCACGGGGAATTTGAAGGCGGCGCGGAGGAAGAACTGCCCTGTCGGCCAGGGCGCCCAGATGCCCGCGGCGGCCAGCGCGTTATGCGCCACATGCGCGCAATTATCGTTCAGCAGCCGCCAGCGATAGATTTTTGCTCCGGTCCTGTAGGGTTCATTCAGGCCGTTGAGGTAGTCGATGATGAGGCCCATTTGCGCGGCGTTCAGGGGCAGGCGGGCCCGGTAGACATCGCGGCCGAAGCAGGCGGCGTAATCGGTGGCCACGGAGATCTCGTATTTGAAAACCTCATCGCTCATGCCAGGCGGTTTGTCGCGGAAGAAATGCTCGTGGAACTGGATGCCGTCCAGCAGCCCGTACTCCCGCGCCAGCTTTTGCGTTTCTTCATAGGCGTCACGTGTCAGCCGCGCGCCGGGGGGCAAGGCGCCGTGGAAGACGAAATCCCGGCCCTCGAAAGCCACCCAGTTGGCGTTGCGGTAATGGGAGTTCACGCTGATTGCGGTGCCGTGCCGCCCCACCTCGGGACCAGGCGGGCAGAGTTCGAGCTCGGGATAGTTATCGCTGCCCCGTTTCACCCGCACGCCATTGAGATACAGCAATGAATGCCCGCCCCTGCCGCTGCTTATGGGCACGCCGAAACCGGGTTTCTTACGCAGCTCCGAGAGTGCGCAAAGCTCGGCATAATAGGGGAACATTTCTTCGTAGGATGGCGCGGCCGATGGGCGCGGTGGCTCGGTTTGGTTCGTGCGCAGGCCGGTCTGGGTCATCCCCCTCCGACTATAGTTGCCGCAGGTTACAGCGTCCAGCGCGGTTCAGCCAAAGGGGGCACGGGCCATGAGTGCCTGGAAGGCGGCGCGCCAGGCCGGCCAGTCATGCCCGCCTTCCACCAGGACTGTCTGTGTTTGCGGCAGAGCGGCGGCCAGTAACCGGTGGCCTGCGGCGAAACGGTCCTTGGTGGCATGCCCCAGCCAGATTTGCGGGCCGGGCGCGCCGCCCAGCCGGGTTTGCAGCCAGGACAATATTTGCCGCTCAGGTGGCGTGGCGATGCTGGCTTCAGGGCGCCAGCCCGCAAATCCTCCAGCGCTGATCAGCTCGGCCATGGTGCCATGGGTGCCGATGAACGGGGCCAGCAGGATCAGCCCCTCAATGTCGGCAGGGCGCGCGGCGGCGTAGGAAAGTGCCCCCATGCCGCCCAGAGAGATGCCAAGCAGCCACAGCCGCGTGTAACCGGCGGCACGCGCCGGGGCGATGACGGCCTGCTCCAGAACCGGTGCCACGGCGCCTTCCAGATATAGGGTTTGGTCGGGTTTGGTGGCGATCACATCCACGATCCGCCCGTCTGCCTGCGCCGCCGCCACCAGGCCTTGCGCGGCGAAATCCTCAGCCTCAATGCCCGCTCCTGGCAGCATGACCAGCAGCAGCCTGTCCTTGCCTGCGCGCGGGTCTGGGTGGTGCAGCAGGGTGTTCAGCCCGCTCATGCGCCGGGGCGCCCGGCGGGGGCCGCAAAGGCGGCGCCGAAGAGCAGGCACAGGAAGGTGCCAAGGGCCACCGTCTCGCCGATATCATGCAGCACCGGAATGGAGGAAAGCGAGAGTACACCATACGCCGCCACGGTGCAGAGATTGGCGAGCATGATCGAGGCCAAGGCGCGTTCCTGTGCGGCATCATCCAGCCCCTGCCGGGCGAAGAACAGGCAGTAATTGGAGCCGACGGCAACGATCAGCAGAAACCCGGCGACCATGAAAATGGAGAGCTTGCCGCTATCCAGTGTCAGCACCGCCGCGCAGACCATGACGGACGCCGCAAGCGGCAGCGCCACCCGCGCCACCTGCCGCCAGGAGCGCAGGAACAGCGCCAAAATGACGAGGATCGCCAGGCTGCCACACAGGGCCAGCGCCTCCGCCTCATGCTGGAACAGATGCAGCAGCAGGGTCGATTGCCGATCCAGATCCACCAGCACCACGCCTTGCGGCAGTGCGGTCTCTAGGTCTGTGGGCGGCGTTCACCGTGCCCAGCGGCGCCAGCACGATCCAGCCCGTATTGGTATGTGTGAGCATGGATTGCAGACGCAGGGCCAGAGGCGGTGGCAGGCTGGCGGCGGTGAGCAGCGGCGCCGCGCGCGCTGCCGAGACGTCCTGGAAAAACGGCGCGAACGCATCCGTGCGGAAAGGCAGGCCGGATAAAGCCGCCGCAAAACGGGCGTGCAGCATTGTATCATCCGGCAGCGCTGCGCGGCGGGCTTGCTGGGCCGCCAGGCTGGGCAAAATCTGGCTGGGCAGGCTGAAGCCGTTGAGAGCCCCCTTGGCCGCAAGCGCGGCTAGAACCGGCTGAACCGTTTCGCTGATGGACAGCGCCTGCTCCTCGCTGTTGGCCTGCCAAGCGAGGAAGTAGCGCGGGTTGGTGATGCCCAACTCAGCGCGCAATTGCTTGTCCAGCGCCTGGGTGGCGGGGGGCAGAGGGCTCAGGGAGAGCAGATCCGTCTGCCACATGCCGCCGCGATGCAGCGCCAGGGCCAGCAGCGCCAAGGTGGCGATCCCGGCCAGAACCAGCCGCGCCGCGCTCTGGCGGCGGTGTATCTGCCGCAGCGGCCAGCCGATGCCAGCCGCGCCGCTGGCGAAAAACCCGTTTGGCACCAGGCGGGGCAGCACGAAGCGCGTGACCGCAGCCGCCGTGAGCAGTCCGGCCATGGAAAACAGCCCGAGTTGGGCAAAGCCGGTAAAGCTGGAGCCCAGCATGGAGGCGAACCCGGCAATTGAGGTCAGGGCACCGAGGCGCAGCGTGGGCCATATGCGTGCCATGGCTGCCCGCGCGCCACCCTCACGCTGTGTGTGGGTAAGCAGATAAACGGAATAATCCAGCGCCTCGCCGATCAGCGTGATGCCGAACCCCAGCGTGATCGCATGGACGAAGCCGAAGGCGAGCGAGACGGCGGCGATGCCGGCGAGCGCGCCGCTGATGACAGGCAAGAGCCCCAGCCCAAGGGCAAGGGGCGAACGGTAGGCCAGCAGCAGAAACAGCACCGCCCCGGCGCTGGCCAGAAGGGAGAGGCGCGTGACATCGTGCTTGGTGACGTCGCGCGTCTGCACCGCGAACACGCCGGGGCCGGTCATGCGCAGCCTTGCCGTTGCCGCACCCGGGGTGGCGGCCCGCGCGGCGGCGAAATCCTGCTCCAGCACCGTCTGGGCATGCTGCTGGGCGTCAAGGTCGAAGCCAGGCGCGGCGGTGCGCAGCAGCAAAAGCGTGGCCTTGCCATCCGGCGCCAGCCAGACGCCATCCTGCGTTCGAGGCCCGTTTTCATCGCTCCCGGCGAGAGTCTGGGCAAGGCCGAGCGCCGCGCCCGTCGGGTCGGCGGGCAGGGTCTGCGCCGCCACGCTGCCCAGGTCGGAGCCAAGCAGCGCCAGCCCGTTCTGCAGCGCCGTGTGCAGCCCGGCCACGGAGAATGCCTGCGCCGTCGTATCGGGGCTGAGCAGATAGCGGTTGTTCCAGATGAAAGCCTGCGTTTCGGCCAGGGACGTGTCGTCGCCATTCAGTACGGCGGCGAAGTCCGGCGCGGCGCGCAACCGGCTGGCGAGGGTCTTGTTCAGTGCCGCCAGCGCGGGGGCAGGGGCGCCGTCGATCGAAACCAGCAGCAACTGCGCCGCGCCGCCGCCGCTGACCTGCGCCTCCAGCGCCGCCTGTCCCAGCGTTTCCGCCTTGGGCAGGAAATCCCCCATATCCGTGCGGTAATGAGCCTTTGCCGCGAGGCCGGCGCAGACGAGCAGCCCCGCCAGCCACAGCCAGACAGGCCAGAGGCTACTGCGCATGCTGGATGGTTTCGTTCACCTGCATCTTCGTCTCGCCGCCTTTGGCATCGGCGCTGTCGATTTCGGTGATCCTGTTGTCCTGGCCGGTGATGCTCATCCAGGCCATCATTCGGGCCAATGCCGGGTCACGCGGACGCATCAGCAACTGCCAATGCTCCGGCCCGCCGCTCAGGGACAGATTATAATAGTGCTCCAATGCGGGCAGATCACCGGCGAGCGTGGCGCGCACCCCCTCCACCAGCCCGGCAAGCTGCGGCGCTTGCGACAGGGTGAAGCGCTTTGTCTGCCCGTTCATGGTCAGCGTTACCGTGCCGTTCTGCAGGATGAACTCCTGCGGCGCAGGGGCTAAGCGTGGTTTTGCGGACATAATCCGGCGCGGCATAGCTCAGCGTGCCGCTGCTTTGCAGCGTGGTGGTGAGCAGCGCCATGCTCTTGGTTTCGGTGAAGCTGGCGGAGGCCGCGCGCACTTTGGCGAGCTGCGCCATCAGCCCGGGCAAGGTGAAGCGGGGCGTGGTCTGCGCGGCGGCGGTTGGAGGGGAGAGCAGGGCAGCGCCCGCCAACAGCCCGCACCAGGCCAGAAGCGTCCTTGCCCGCATGTCAGGCCCAGAACTCGTAGAAATTGAACCAGTTATACGGTGCCTCCCGGCACAGCGCCTCAAGCTTCGCGGCGTAGAGGCGCATGATCTCGTCCTGCCAGGCCTGCGGGTCCGCCGGGCGCCTTTCGCGCGCCGGGGCCAGTAGCTCGAAGCGAACCTCGTAGCGGCCTTTGCCGTGATAGATGCCGGCCATCATCACCACGGGCCGGTTGAGCATCATCGCCACCTTGAACGGGCCTTGCGGAAACGCAGCCGGGGCGCCGAGGAAGGGCAGGCGCACCATGTCCCGCCCATCCAGATTGCGGTCCGCCAGCACGCCGACGAAATGCCCGTCCCGCAGGCGCTCCGAAACCAGGATCAGCGAGTCCAGCCGCCCCAGCCCGATCACCTCTGTTTCCAGGCGCGGATTGATCGCCCCCAGCGCGGCGCGGATCTTCCTGGCATTCTCCTCATACATCAGCAGGCTGACCGGCAGGTCGCGGTAGCGGCGGCGGACGATCCGGGCGGCTTCGAAACTGCCAAAATGCGCGCCGAAGAGCAGGCAGCCGCCGCCCTCCTGGTCGATCTGGCGCAGCAGCTCGTCGCCCTGCACGGTGATATCGAACCAATGGTCCTGCTCATTCAGCAGAAACACGCGGTCCAGCACGCAGGAGGCGAAGGTGAGGAAGTGCCGGTAGTTCTCCGCCCAGCGCGGCTTGCGCCCGAGAACACGGCCCAGATAATCGCGCGAGGCGCGCAGCGCCGCCGGTGAGGAGAGCAGGAAATACAGGCAGACAGGGTAGAGAAAAAACTGCGCCAGCCGCCTGCCAAGGCGCAGCGCGATCCACACGCCGAGCTTGATGGCCATAATGGAGCCGCGCTCAGGCCGATCCACCCATTCCTGCGCGCTGGCGGGACGGCCGCGGCCATTCATGCGAGGCGCTCCAGCGTGCCGGTGAGTACGGGGGCAGTCTCGCCGGGGCGGTGCATTTCAAAGCGGAACAGCTTGCCGGCATCTTCCTGCCAGTGGAACTCCAGCGTCTCGCCATGCCGCACGGGGGTAAGAAATTTCACCGTCCGGAAATGCAGCGGCGCGGCGCCCGCTATGGCGGCGGCGGCTTCGTCCAGCAGCAGGGCGCCGGGGATGACGGGCAGGCCGGGAAAATGCAGCGCGGCGGTGGGGTGTGCCGCCGGAATGCAAAGGCTGCGTGTGTGGCGAGGCCTCATTCGGGCACGCGCCGGGAGGCCAGGGCAAGCAGGTCCGCGCGCAGCAGCTTCCCCAGCTCATTGCGTGGCAAGGCATCGACCAGAATCAACGGGCGGGGTAGAAAGGCGGGGTCCAGCCGCTCGCGCAGCGCCTGCAGGATCTCCGCCGCGCTCAGCCCCGGCGCCACGGCGAGCGCCTTGAGCCGGGGTACCGTCTGGGTTTCATCCTCATCCATCAGGAAGCTGCCGTCCCGCACGCCGGGGACGGAGAGAAGCTGATGGTTGAGATAGGAGATGGAGCTGCGCTTGCCGGCGATATTCACCAGATCCTCCGAGCGGCTGCCGAGGCGGAAATGCCGCTCTCCTGTTGGCTCGATCTCGTCCTGCACCGGGGCGATGCCTTCCACCGCCGCGCCGCTGGCCCACCAGCCCGCCTCGTCGCGGTGCAGTGTCACTGCGTCGAAACAATGCCAGTCCGTCTCCTGCGTGCTGCGGCGTGTGGCGATCTGCCCGGCTTCGGTGCAGCCATAGATTTCCAGCAGCGGGGCGCGGAACGCGGCCTCAGCCGCCTCGGCCAGGGCGGGAGGCAGTGGCGCCGTGGCTGAGAGCAGCAGCGCCAGCTCGGGCATCTCTCCAGGATTGGCGGTGAGCGCCCGCAGATGCACCGGTGTTGTTACCAGCAGGCGCGGCGAGGGGGCGAATTCCAGGGCGGCGCGCACATCATCGGGAAAGAGCGGTGCCCCAGCGGCCACGGCAAGCCCGTGCTGCCAGGCCAGGGTGATGACAGATTCCAGCCCATAGGAATGCTGGTGCGGCACGGTGCCGACGATACAGCCCCCGCGCATAGTCGTGGCTCCCAGCCGTTCTCCGGCGGTGAGGGCGCTATGCACCAGAACCGACCAGCTTTTGGTGACGGGCTTGGGTTTGCCGGTGGAGCCGGATGTAAACAGCACCACGGCAGGCTGCTCGCCCGGGATGCTGAGCAAGGCTTCCCCGGCCTCGGGCAGGCTGGCGGGAAAAACCAAATGGGGTAGCTCGGGGGGCTGGGCATCCGTCAGGGCGTACAGCCCGCGATATTCTGCGGCGAGGTCGCGCAGCACGGCGGGCGTGGCGGCGGCGGGCATCAGGCTCACCTGCCCGCGCAGCAAGGCGGCGGCGAAGCCGACCATGAAGCGGTAACGGTCGGTGCACAGATTGACCAGGAAACCGGCCTCCGGCAGCAGGGCCGCCAGCGCCGCGACTTCGCGCCGGAACCGCGCGGCGGGGATTGCGCCGTGCGGCCCGATGGCGACGATCTCCTCCGGCCCATGGTTCAATATTTCATAAAGGCGGCTGCTGGGGGAGGTGCTGCCCATCATCGGTGCGTCAATCCAGGCGGGGGCTGGGAGCTGGGGGGCGGCTTTTGGCGCAATCGCTCACCATCTCGAAAATCGTCGCAAAGGAATGGCGCGGCGGATCGCGCAGTACGCGGATGCGTACGGCATATTCCGCGGCATACATCGCCACGACCAGCGGGATATCGAGGATATTGACGAAGAATGACCAGGCTGTGAGCGGCGCGAAGCAGAACAGGATGATGGAGGTGGAAAGCTGCGCGGCGAAAAACAAGGACCAGGCGATGGTAACGCGGCGTGTATAGACGATCAGTTCGGCAGGAATATCGGCCCCATGCAGCCGGTACGCCATGGCGGTGATAAGAGGCGTATGCCCCCGGCGCAGCGTTAAGGCGAAGCTTGCCAGCAGGCTGGCATAAAGGACCCAATGCATCAGCGCGGCAGCGGTGACAAAGCCGACCTTGAATAGCCCCCCGGCGGTCAGCGCGAAGGGAAAGCGGCGGGTTACCATGATGGCGGCATGAAACAGCAGCGGTACAAGGGCGATGAGCAGGATGGCCCCAAACGGTGAGCGCGCCCGTGCGCCGGCGGTCATGCAGATGCCCGGTTTGCCTGGATATGCGCGGAAAGGCTCCGCAGGGACTTAAAAATGCTCTGATTATTCTCGTCGTCCGCGCGCAGCTTCACCCCGTAGCGCTGCGCCACCACCAGGGAGATCTCCAGCATATCGATCGAGTCGAGCCCCAGCCCTTCTCCATAAAGAGGGGCTTCCGGGTCAATGTCCGCAGCGGTCATGTCCAGATTCAATGTGGAAACGATCAGGCTGGCGAACTCTGCTTCGGCGGCGGTTTGGGGCAAGGTCTCGGGCGTCATGATTGCATCAATAAGAGGGAGCGCGGGTCTGGCCAAGTGAAAATACGGTAGCGCTAAAAAAAAGAACAATACCAATTATTTCGAAGATGTAGCTAATCGGGTCATTGTCAGCTTAATTTCGATCTTGTTCAGCCTGCCACCGGGTCTGGAGAAACCATGCGGTCGGTGGTGGTCGTCACACCGGCCTTGCGCACCAGACGCAGGAAGGAGAGGCATGTCGGCATCACCCCGTAGTGCCGAAGCCAAAGCGGCAAGCGAACAGCGCTCCGAGGCTGCCAACCATGCTTTATTGCGATGCTTTATTGCGATTCTCTCTGTCGCCTTCTTTGGCCAGGGTATGGTCGGGTTAGGTTGGGCTGGGATCTCGGATATCGCGCCAAAGACCCTGATGGGTCTAACCGGTGGCCTTTTTAACGGAATGACTAATCTCTCTGGCATCATTACGCCACTGGTGATTGGCTATATCGTTTCCAGCAACCGGATCTTTTGCCGATGCGCTGGCCTTCATCGCCGCGGTTGCATTGTTGGGGGCGTTTTCTTACATCTTTATTCTTGGTGATATAAAACGTATCGAACTAACGCGAGCGTTAGACCGGGAAGCAATTTTCCGGTCTAACCACGGGGCAAGATTGAACAGGACTGGTGCATAATGTCTATTTTTGACGAGCCTAAGGTGGATTGCCATTGCCATCTGTTTGACCCGGTACGGTTTCCCTACAGGATAGACACACCGTATCGCCCCGCAGGGCAAGAGATAGCATTCGCGACACAGATGGAGCATGTCTTCGAGGCTTATGGCGTTCGCCATGCGCTACTCGTACAACCCAACTCCATGCCGCTTGTTCGGCTTTGACGCGGCAACTCGCGGTTTTGCCGAATGACTAGTCTGACATCAAATCCATAAAATCATAGGAACCAGAATGGCGAAGACAATTCTTATGCTGCACGGCATTAACCACAATATGTTCGGCAAGCGCGATCCCAAGCAATATGGCACGACGACGCTGGCGGAAATCGACAACCAGTTGCAGGCCTTAGGTGAGGAACTGGGTGTGCAGGTGGTGAGCTTTCAGACCAATGCCGAGGACAAGATGTGTGAGCGCATCCATCGGGCCTATGAGGAAGGCGTTGACGCCGTGCTCATTAATGCTGGGGCGTGGACGCATTACAGCTACGGCATTCGCGATGCACTGGCGATTCTTACCGTACCGGTAGTGGAGCTGCACATGTCCAACATCCATGCCCGCGAACCATTCCGACATCATTCCGTATTCGCCGATATCGTGCGCGGACAGATCGCCGGATTCGGCGTAGACAGTTATCTGCTTGCGCTTCGGGCCGCCGCGTCAGCCATAGGCCTGTCAATTGGCGTTCAAAAGTGACCCCTGTTTTGTTTGGCGTGATGGAGCCGTGGGCAAGCGGCACGGGCTAGCAGGTGCCATCATCCACGCTACAGCGACAGTGATCTGGTGCCGGGGTGATATCCGCCGGCTGATCGATGTCGAGTATCTCGACGGGATCGACATCGATCAGAGCATCTGGCGGTAGCCCGGCAAGGAATCGACGCGCCCCCCGATCGCCGTCCGCACTTGCCCATGCTGCGGCGTAATCGGTCTCGGCCAGAAGCATTGGCGGCGTGCGGATAGCTCCAGCCTGGCAAGCACAGGAGCTGTCATGGGCCGCAAGCCGGCGCAGCAGGGCCGGTTTCACATTCGGCATGTCGCCAAGGCAGATCAGCAAGCGGCTTGCCCGCCGTGCGATCGCCTGATCAATCGCTGTATGGAACGAGACCGCCATCGGCTGCCCAGGTGCAATGCTGCAAATCTCAATTCCCGCGGGTAATGCAGCAGTAACCTCCACAGAAGAAACGATGGCCAACACGGCATCGCAGCCAGCGTCGAGGAGGGATGTGGCAGCCGAGCGCACCAGCGCCTCACCGCGATAGGGCGCTAGAAGTTTGTCCTCCGGGCCAAACCTGCGTGACGCCCCGGCCGCAAGCAGTACGCCGAGTCTGCGCATCAGCCAACGGCCTCAGCGGCGGCGGAAATACCCATTGTCTCGCGTGTTTTGGCGACTTGCGTGATCTCAGCAAGCACCGAAATCGCGAGTGTCTGTGCATCGCGGGCAGATGGAATGAGGCCGATCGGTCCGCGCAGGCGGGCAATTTGTTCGGCAGGCACGCCCATGCTCTGCAGCCGGGCCAAGCGGGTCCGTTGCGCACCAAGGCTGCCCTGCGCGCCGACATAGAAGCCCTTGCCCGCCAGAAGATAACGCAGCAATTCCGGCTCGTAATCGTGATCGTGATAGAATAGCGTCACGGCGGTATCGGCATCGACCAGGACATCCGGCAGATCTGAAATCCGCGAGAGTTTTTCAGCCTTGCAACCTGCCACCCGTGCGGCGCCGAGCGTGATGTCATCATGCGAGAGCAGCAGATGGTCATGCCCGAGGCTTGCCACAAGGCGCGAGAAAATAAGCGCCTCCGGCCCGGCACCGAGGAGCACGAAGCGTACCGGTGGACGGAAGCCGAGCGACAAGCCGCCATTCACGACACTCGTTGGCGCATAGGGCACGATGGATAAACGCCCCTGCCTGGAGACGAATAGCGACACAGGCCTGCGCGCCGTTCGCAGCCGCGCCAGTTCGCCAAGCTTGTCAGGATCGCTCAGGGTGAACAGCATTACCTCAATTGCGCCACCGCAGGGCAACCGTAGATCAAAGAATGGCGAGCCCGCCCCATAGCGAAGACGTTTCGGCAACCCGCT
Source organism: uncultured Pseudomonadota bacterium (assembly GCA_963827925.1). Taxonomy (GTDB): domain Bacteria; phylum Pseudomonadota; class Alphaproteobacteria; order Acetobacterales; family Acetobacteraceae; genus Acidocella. The sequence goes on from CAWHDE010000015.1 coordinate 115,345, forward strand.
CGCCCGCACCTCGGGCGCATGGAGAATAAGGTCTGCTTCTACGCAGCCCGAAGTGATCGCCCCAGCGCAATGCCCATCGGCAGAGATTGCAAGCGCTGCGCCGAGGTTGCGATAGGCGGGCCCTTCGGTCGCCATGAGAAGGGCGATGACCGTGCCATTCCCCATCGTCAGGGCGGCATCCCAGGGGTCGAGCAGAGCGGGATGCAGCCCGCTCATCGAACCGGGCGGTGTCCAGTCACAGCCATCTCCCCCTGCGCTCACGCCTTAGCTACCTTGAGCGCGTCGAGGATCGCGTTCGGTGTCATCGGCAAATGGCGCATCCGCACGCCCACGGCCGCGAAGATTGCGTTGGCGAGCGCGGGCGCCATGACGGTTGTGCCCGGCTCGCCCAAACCTGTCGGCGCCTCCGTGCTCTCAGCCATCTCGATGGTCATTTCAGGCGCGTCGATCATGCGCAGAGGCATATAGGTATCCAAGTTCGAATCAACGACCCTGCCGGCCTTGAACTGAGTGCCCTCATAAAGCGCCATGGACAGGCCCCACATCGCGGCCCCCTCGACCTGAGCCCGCGCGCCGTTCGGATCGATAACGGTGCCGCAATCGACGACCAACCAGACCTTCTGCACATCCACCTGTCCCGTGGTACGGTCCACATGCACCTCAACCGCGCCGCCGACCCATGTGGGCATCGAGCGCGACTGGCCGTAAGTCGTCGCAATCCCGATCGCCGTGTCGGCGGGCAGGCCGCCTTTGCCGTAGCCCGAAATCTCGGCGACCCGTTTCAACACCGCCGCCTGACGCGCTGCCCCCCCAACAGAATTCGGCGCGGACCCCGCATTGCGGCCCTGCGCGGTGAAATGGGCGAGGCGGAACTGAAGCGGGTCCTGCCCAACATGGCGGGCGGCCTCGTCCATGAAGCTCTCGACCGCGAAATTGATCCAGCCCGGCGAGACGGAGCGCAGCCAGCCGGGGCGGAAGGTCGCCTCGGCCAGCTCATTCGAGATCGCCCGGGCGCGCTGGGCGCCGACATCATACCAATGGTCCGCCCCGTCCGAGGCGAACGGATCATAGGGTCTGCCATTCACCCCTTTCGGCATGAAGGCGGGGAGCATCACCTTTGTCGGCCAGCCGGAGGCAACGGCGGTATCCATCGCGATCGCCTGCTTGCCGGAATCGAAGGCCATCCGGATGCGCGACATGCTCGGAGAGCGGACGCTATCGAAATGCACGTCGTCCGGGCGCATCATGATCATCTTCACCGGCTTGCCGCCGAGCGCCTTGGAGGCCAGAGCGGCCGGCACCGTATAGTCACCGTTCAGGCGTCGCCCGAAGCCACCACCCAGCAGGTAGGTGCGCATGATGACCTTGTCCTCGCCGACGCCCAGCGCCGTCTGGAGCCATGGCAGGCACAGCGATTGCCACTGGTTGCCCGTGTGAATTTCCCAAACGCCGTCTTGGTTCTGGAAGGCGAGGGCGTTCAGCGGCTCAAGCTGGAAATGCAGAACCGTCTGCGTCGTGTAGGCAGCCTCGAAAATATCGGCGGCCTTGGCAAAGACCGGGTCAACCTCAGTATCGCCGGTGTCGAGCAGCGCCCCGGTTTTCGGGTCATCGATCAGGCGCTTGTTCTCGGCCTGGATATCGGTTTCGCCGATCTGCTGCGCATTGCCCTTGATGTCGTAGCTGATCTTCACGAGCTTCGCGGCCTTCTGCGCTGCCCAGTAGTTGTCGGCGATCACCATCGCCCAGCCTGGCGCGGTGCCGGACGGATCGTCGATCTTCAGAGTTTGCTGATAGCCCGCAACATTTTTCGCGGCGCTGTCGTCGATCCCCGTGACCGTGCAACCATAGCGCGTCGGCGGCAGGATCGGCGCGGCATAGACCATGCCTTCCACCTTCGAATCGATGCCGTAGATCGCTTGGCCCGTGGTCTTGGTGTGGATATCGAGAGCTGGCAATGTCTTGCCCAGCAGCGTCAGATCCGCATGCGGCTTCAGAGGCAGGGCCTGCAGTTCGGCGGGGGTGAAGCTGCGGCTGATACCTCGCGTCACCAGTTCGCCGAAGGTCGCCGTCTTGCCACCGCCGGAGACAATGCCGTTTTCAACCGTGATCCGCGAGGCCTCGATCCCCCAAAGGCTAGCCGCCTTTTCCGTCAGCGCGACGCGACCAGCGGCACCGGCCTGCCGGTAGACCGGCCAGCTTTGCCATACGGACCAGCTGCCGCCAGTCACCATCACCCCCCATTTCGGGTCGCTGTCGACATAGTCTATATTCACATCGTCCCAGTTGGCGCCGAGTTCATCAGCGAGGATGCGCGCGATCGAGGTGCCGACATGCTGGCCCATCTCTGCCCGGATGATATTGACGTTCACCTTGCCGGTGCTGTCGATCCAGTACCAGAGCGTGGGTTCATATGTCGCACCGACGGCCTCCAGGGGCAGGCCGTCCGGCACCTCGGGGTTCATGGCGGCGCTGGCACCAAGCGGGAAGCCGAACACGGCACCGGCCGCGCACATCGAGACGAGGAAGCCACGGCGGCCGATCTCCGGCATCGCCGCCTTGTGAGGCGGGAACAGGCCATTAGCCATTGCTGACAGCCCCTTTCATCGCGGCGGCGGCTTGCCGCACGGCGGCGCGAATGCGGTTATAGGTCATGCAGCGGCAGAGATTACCCGTCATCACCCCGTCGATATCCTCATCTGTCGGGTTGGGCATGTCCTTGAGCATGGCCGCCGCCGTCATGATCTGGCCCGATTGACAATAGCCGCATTGCGGCACCTGAAGATCGCGCCAGGCAATCTGCACCGGATGATTGCCATTCGGGTCCAGCCCCTCGATGGTGGTGATCTCCGCCCCCGCGACGCTCTGCACCGGCGTGATGCAGCCGCGCGTCGGGCGACCGCCGATATGCACGGTGCAGGCCCCGCACATGCCGATGCCGCAGCCGAATTTCGTGCCTGTCAGGCCTATTTCGTCACGGATGACCCACAGCAGAGGGGTATCCGGCGCGACATCCAGGCTGACCTTGCGTCCGTTGATGGTGAACTCGATCATGGTCCTATCCTCGTCAATTCGTTCCGGCGTGTGCCCGCAGGGACTGCACGGTCGCTTCAAGGTTCTGCCATGGCGGTAGACCGGCCTGGGCGGCGCGGAGATAGGCGGCAATGGCCGCGATCTGGCTGTCATCGAACGCCGTACGGAAGGCGGGCATGGCGACGCCGTGTACCCCCTGCGATGCGGGAACGCCATCAAGGATCGTATGGATCAGGTTCGACGGATCATCCAGCCGCGTGGCGGAAATGATCCCCAGATCTGGACGCTCCGGCTCCAGGCTCTCAGGCGAGGCATTGTAGTGGCAAGAGGCGCAGGCGACGGCATAAAGCTGCCCGCCAGGATACTTACGGTACTCCGGGTCGGGCTTGCCGGCCTCAATGCTCGCCACCACAGCCGGGATTTGCGCCGGGTTGCTGTTCGTGGCGCCGGAGATTGTGCCCAGATACGTGCCGGTCGCCTCGATATCGCTGTCAGGCAGCTGGCGCAGGCCCGCCACCACTTCAGCCATCGGCCCCGAGGCGACACCGTGATAAGGGTCGGAGCCGGTCTTCAGATAGACGATAAAGTCAGCCGCGGTCCATGGCACGGAGGAGGGGTTCGCATTTGTCAGCGGCGGTGCCGTCCAATTATCGATCATGGCCCCCGTATATTGCTTGCTCTTCTCCTCCGCGCCAAGCGCGTTGCGCGGGGTATGACACGCGCCGCAATGCGCCACGCCCTCAACCAGGTAGGCGCCGCGGTTCCACGCGGCGGATTGCGACGGGTCGGGCTCATAACGCCCGAAATGAACGAAAAGCAGCTTCCAGCCTGATTGCAGGAACCGGATGTTCAGTGGGAAAGAGATGGATGGCTGCCTCGTGACCTCATTCACCGGCGGGATGTCGGTCATGATGTAAGCGTAGATCGCATCTACATCCGCATCCGACATCTTGGTGAAATGGTCATAGGGGAAGGCCGGAAACAGGTTGCGCCCCGCGCGGTCGACCCCTTCATGCATCGCGCGGCGGAAGGCTTCCGGCGACCATTCGCCAATGCCGGTTTCCGGGTCGGGTGTGATGTTCGAGGCGTAGATCGTGCCGAAGCCGGTTACCAGCGGATAGTTGCCAGCATAGGGCGCGCCGCCTTGCGCAGTATGGCAGGCCGCGCAATAGCCGGCAGCGGCGAGAATGCGCCCTTGCTCGACCGTGGCCACGTCAAAACGCGGCCGCGCGGAGGGGCTCATCGCAGGCAGGCTGCTGTGCCAAGCGTAGATCCCGAACCCGCCAATCACGATAATCGCGGCGGCGGCAAGGGCAGAGAGCATGGACTTAAGCATGAGGGCATCAATCCTTGGGATATAATCAATGCACGCAGCGAATGCGGAACCTTAGTCCCACTTACCCTACTCTCTCCGCTCCAACGAGTGGTTGGGGTAGAATCAGTGGCCCGTCTCAGATCCCCCGGAAGCCATCATCCCGTTAATAATTATTTCATGCAACTTAATATTAATTATTTATTAAGGCTCCGGGCGATGGGCGCCTACGAGCCGGACAGGGCGCGAAAAAGTCCGTCGCACAGCGGCTCCAAATCAGCGCTGCCTACGATGAATCATTTTATAAAGCTAAATCAATTGGTTGATGTTGGATTAGAGGTGGCTTAGGTCAGCACCAGGCGCACAGCTTGCCCTATTTTTCCTCAGAGGCCATGATCGGAACGCCGACATATCGTGCGCGCGGCCGTATTAGGTGGCCGGTGCTGATTTGCTCGATGGAATGCGCCATCCAGCCAACGCTCCGGCCGATGGCGAACAGAGAGAAAGCCGCCCCTTCAGGCAAGCCGCAATGCTCCGCAAGCGCGGCAAGGGCAACGTCGATGTTTGGTTGCAGGCCTGTCAGGCGTTGAACACATTCAATCAGGGCGCTTGTTCCATCGGACGGGGGAAACGCCGCCAGAAGATCCGCGGCGCGTGGATCGCCTTCAGGGTAAAGCTGATGCCCGAAGCCCGGTAAAGGCCGGCCGCTAGACATCCAGAGGTTTACGGCGCGTTCCGCACCCGAACGTTGCACTTCCACCAGAAGCGCCTGCACCAGTACCGTGGCATCGCCATGGAAAGGCCCGGATACCGCCGCCAATCCCGCGATCGCGCAAGCGCCAAGTGAGGCGCCGGTTGACGCGGTTACACGTGCCGCAAATGCAGAGGTTGTCAGTTCCTGATCCGCGACCAACACAAGCACGCGCCGCAACAATTCCGCGCGGTCTTCGCAGTTCCAGCCACGAGCGATGCGCATATGAAGCGGGGCGGGGCGCGGGTCGAGGTCAATGAAATTACTGGCCAGACGCCCAACCAAGTCAGCCGCTTCCCGACACATGTGCGGCATTGAAAGTGCATGCGCCGGGGGCGATACGGCGGCGGCCTCACCCAGCGCAGAATAAGCGCGCGCCCGCACGAGATGATGTTCTGTATCCGGCACAAAAACGGGAAAGCAGGGCTGATCCTCGGCATTCCACAGAAGCTTTGCCACTTCCTCCAGCGTTAGCGTTGCCGCCAATTGCACCGCATCATGGCCGCGATAAAAAAGGCGGCCATGCACGACTGTGGAGATGCAGGTGGAGATGATTGGTTCGCCCCAGGCCATCGTACTGGCCGCAATATTTTTGGGCGCGCGGCCTAGGTCGCGTTTGCGCAGCAGAGCGAGAATGTCGTCCGCTCGATAGAGATTGCTACGCGAGAGCGTGGGGTCACGGCGTACCTCAATCAATCCTCGGCTGACATAGGCGTAAAGGGTTTGGGCCCTTACTCCCAGCATTTCGCTCGCTTCTTGCTGCGTCATCCATTTTTTCATATTGATTATATTAATCAATATTGACGGTTAGTCACCTCCCATGGACTATTGCCATGAATAAAAATCGATGGATCAGTCGGAAGTAAAGGACACAGGAAACGGACTAGGTGTGCCACTCTACGGTGCTCTTCAGCGAATCATTTGCGCACATCAGCGCGGTGAGTGTGTTGCCGCGTATAGCGTTGTGATTGACATCGCCGTGGACTATGCACGGTGGTGTCTGCAGGAAAATACCGGCCAATTATATTAAACCGGGAATAAAACGACCAGGAAAAAACAAGATGTTAATGCGGAATATAAGAGAAGATAAGACTTTTGCTTCACAGCGGACGACATACGTACGCTACGTTATCCTCGCTCTGGTTCTGCTAATCGCGACGGTCGCGTATGCGGATCGCGCTATCATCTCCATCGCGGCGCCTGGTATCAAGCAGCAATTTAATCTTTCGCCAGTACAGCTAGGCTATATCCTGTCGGCATTTAGCTGGTCCTATGTTATAGGACAGATCCCGGGCGGCTTTTTGCTGGACAAGTTTGGTACCAAAAAAGTTTATGGCGGCACGCTGCTGCTATGGTCGGTCGTAACATTTCTTATAGGATTTATTGGTAAACTCTCCGTCGACATATCTTTGGCGATTGGTTTGCTCTTCGCGTTGCGCTTTGCGGTTGGACTTATCGAGGGTCCCAGCTTTCCCGCGAATGCCCGCATCGTGGTCATGTGGTTTCCGAAAGACGAGCGTGGGTTGGCGACATCTTTCTTTGCCTCCGCCTCGTATTTCGCAGTGGCAATCTTTTCACCAATGTCGGGTTGGCTGGTGTCTTTGTACGGCTGGTCGGCGCCGTTCTTTGCATTGGGTACAGTTGGTGTAGTGGCCGCGATTATGTGGCAGCTGACAATGCGCCAGCCGCGCGAGCATCCATGGATATCCCAGTCGGAACTTGATCTCGTCATAGCAGGCGGCGCCTTGGTGGATATCGATTCCCAGCGGGAATTGCAGACGCGCCCAAGTGTCTCCTGGAAGACGGCGCGCACACTTTTAGGCAACCGCATGCTGTGGTGCGCGTATATTGGTCAATACTGCGCCATCGCGCTGAGTTATTTTTTCATTACATGGTTCCCGATTTATCTCGTTCAGGCGCGGGGCATGAGCGTGATGCATGCTGGGTTCGCAACCTTTGTTCCCGCAGTCTGTGGATGCGTGGGCGGGCTAGTGGGTGGGGCGGTGTCAGACGCGTTGATCCGTCGCGGATGGGAAGTATCCCCGGCACGCAAGACGCCTTACATCATAGGCATGTTTGTTGGGTGCGCCATCATTCTGGCGGCCTTTACGCAAAATAACCTATTGATTGTCTTTCTAATGGGGCTTGCTTTCTTCGGCAAAGGTGCGGCCGCAGGTGCCGGAACATGGGCGATCGTGAGCGATACCGCGCCGCGTGAAGCGGTAGGGCTGGCGGCCGGTGTTTTCAACTGCGTAGGCAATGTCGGTGGCATCGTCACGCCGATTGTGTTCGGCTACATCGTTCAGGCCACAGGCAATTATAATATTGGGCTCTATTTCGTTGCCGCCCACTGCATTGTCGCGGCGTTGATTTACTTGTTTGTGATGGGGAAGATCGAGCGCGTGCAGGTGGCGTAAAAGCACAAGATCAATCCAACGAGCAAATTGGCCACGCATCGATTTTCGCGCGGTCGGTGGCAGCCAAGTAACCCGTGGCCACATCGATCATGAGCGTCGCCTTCTAAATTTTAGAATACACGGAGACTGGTTATGGATAAGCCGACAATTTTAAAGGCCGCCGAACTGCCGGCGGCAACAACGGCAGCACTCAACGATATATTCAACGTGCTGGAATTCCCACACGATAAAAGTCAAATCGCTGGCTTCCTGCGGGAATATGGACCGACGATTCGTGGCATGGCACTGCGCAAGGCCAAGGTTGATGCCGCTTTGCTTGATGCGCTTCCCGCAATCGAAATCATCTCTAGCTATAGTGCTGGCCTTGATAATCTTGATGTCGACCATGCAAAATCGCGCGGAATCAAGATCGAAAACACTTCGCATATATTGGCTGAGGATGTCGCGAATCTCGCAATAGGGTTGGCCCTTTCTGTCACCCGCGATATTGTTGCGGCTGATGGCTATGTGCGCGCAGGAACTTGGCGGATCTCCGGGCAATATCCGCTTGGGCGCTCGCTCTCTCGAATGCGGGTCGGAGTCGTGGGGCTCGGCGCTATCGGCTCCGCGATTGTCCCACGTCTGCAAGCCTTGGGTGCAAAGATCGCGTATTTTGGACCGCGTCAAAAGCCCGTTGATATTCCCTACTACGCTGATGTGACGCAATTGGCTTCGGCCTGCGACATGCTGGTGCTTACATGTCCGCTTTCGCCTGAAACGCATCATTTGGTGAATGCCTCGGTGATTGAAGCGTTGGGGGCACGCGGCTATCTTGTGAATGTCTCGCGAGGCCCCATCGTAGATGAACGCGCGCTGATCCAAGCTCTGGCAGAGAACAAAATCGCCGGTGCGGCACTGGATGTATTTGAGAATGAGCCGAATGTTCCTGAGGAATTGATCGCTGATCCACGCGTTGTTCTGACGCCGCATATTGGTTCGGCGACTGAAGAAACTCGTATTGATATGGCAAATAATGTTGTCGATACGCTTGTTGAGCATTTCGGTATCATGGTGCCTTGCGGCTGATCAAAAATCGCTCGTCGGCTCGGCTGCCACTTATCCCCTGTCGCGGTGATCGAAGCCGCACCCGCTAGCGTGGGCGAGGTGCTCGGCCGCGACAGGCGGGGTCAATAGTACGCTGCTCAGTCTGCTCCTTGCTTTTCCCGGGTACGGGCATTAGCGGCACGGCACTACCTCCTTTCACCACCACAAAGGGTTCGACCAAAAATGCATCTCCATATCCACAATGAGTTGGACGGGTTCGATAAGCCGATGGACGAGGCGGAGTGGGCAGCGGCGGAGATTCCCGGCCATCGCGTCACCATCGGCTTCTCCTCTGAAGACTATCTGGCACAGGCGGGGACCGTCGAGGCGATGATCGCGCCGACGCGGGGGCTGAAAAAACTCGACCTGTTCGCCGCACCGCAACTGCGCCTGCTGCAGCTCACCTCCGCCGGGGTGGACAGCCTGCAGCCCTTTGACAGCATCCCAGCGGATGTAGTGATCATGAACAATCGCGGTACGCATAGCGACAAGGCCGGCGAATATGCACTGATGGCGATTTTGATGCTGGTGAACGCCATTCCGCGCCTGGCAAGAGCGCAGCACCAGCAGCATTGGACTCATCAACTGTCCGGTGTGGCGAAAAACCACCGGCTGACCGTGGTTGGCCTGGGCGGCCTCGGTGGCGCCGCGGCGATGCAGGCGAGCCGCCTCGGCATGAAGGTCACTGGCGTTAGCCGTTCCGGGGCAGCGCACGCGCATTGTGCCCGCGTCGTTACCACCGCTTCGCTCGACGCGGTGCTGCCGGAGACCGATATTCTGCTCCTGGCCTGCCCGCTGACGCCTGAGACCCGCAACCTGATCTCCGCGGAACGGCTGAAGCTGCTGCCGCTGGGAGCCGGGATCATCAATATTGGCCGCGGCCGGCTGGTGGACGAGGCGGCGCTGCTCGACGCCCTTGAGGCGGAAACCATCGGAGGGGCTATTTTGGACGTATTCCACGAAGAGCCGCTGCCGAAAGGCCACCGCGCCTGGCCGGCGAAAAACCTTATCGTCACGCCGCATATGTCATCGGACGATCCCAGCACCTACAACATGCTGACGCTGCAGATCTTTAAAAAGAACCTAGCGGCTCTGGCGGAAGGGGCGAAAGCGCCGACCGAGATTGACCGGGTGCTCGGGTACTGACCAACCAACACGGCGCGGGCCGAAAAGCCGCGCCGCTCTCTTCCATTTAGCCAATGATCAAGAACAAAACATCTCGCCCTTTCACGGCGATCACGTATGGGCCGGACGGAGCAACGGGGCGAGTTGCGGTTGCAGGTCCTTCAAAAGCTGCACGGCTATGGCGCTATCGAAGCTGAAGCCAGCGGCCTGCGGTCCTGGCACGTAGGCTGTCACCGTGCCGAAAAAATGATCGCCAAGGAAGAACACGAAGGTTGCGGTGCGGTCCACCACCCGTTCGCCGCGCGGCACGCCGCCGCGGCCGTAGATGTGGTAGCGGTTGTCGCCGCTGCCGGTTTTGCCGCCAATCTGCATCACGCTGCCATCGGGCGCCCTGTAAGCGCCCGCGACGGCGCCGCCCGTCCCATTCTGCACCACGCCCAGCAAGGCCCGGCGCACGGTTTGCACCACCGCCGGGTTGAGCACCTGTTGCGGGACAGGCCGGCTGATGAAATCGGTTTCAAAGGGTGTGCCGGTGGCGAAATCCAGACGGTCGATATTGACGCTGGTCTGGAGCACACCATTATTGAGAATAATTCCGACCAGCTTGGCCAGCGCATCCGGCTTGTCGCCCGAAGCACCGATGGCCGTGCCCAGCGATGGCACAAGATGGTCGAACGGATATCCCTGGTGCCGCCAATCCTCCCAGATGCGCTTGAACGCGTCTTGCTCCAGCAAAATGCTGATACGGACATTCTGCTGGAACATCTTGTTCGGCTTGAACAGCCAGGCATAGGAGGCCTGGATCGCGGCGGGACTGGCCGCCGATACCTCCTTCCAGTTCGCCTGAGGATGCGTCTGCATATATTGCACGAGCCAGATTTCCAGCGGATGGACATCGGCAACGTAGGCTTCGTCGTTGAGCGACAATTTGCCCGCCGCGAATTCCCCATAAAGCTGCGCGAGCCGCTGATTAGTCAGCTCCGCGAATGACGGCTTAGGCATATGCACCTGCAGAAAGACCGTCATCTCCCCGGGCGTGGCGTCGGGGTGGATGGCCAGGAACAGGTCCGCGAGATGGCTGGCCTGTGGGCTGGTGTTCTTGGCCAGGCGCTCCATCGCCTGTTGGGCCGAAAGGCCGCGATAGCTTGTGTAGAAGCCGTAAAAATAGTGGTTTCCCTCCTGCGCGGCGAAACGGCGCAGATAGACAAGCCGCGCCGGGTCATGCGGGTCGGACAGCAGTTTCTTCTCGTCTATGCCGCTTTGGGCCGTGTAATAGGTGCGGATGTCGTGCATAACCCGGATGAAGGCGCAATTGATTGAGTTTTCGAAGGCATATTCCACGGTCGGCGTGAGGGTGTTTTCCCAAGGCTCAAAATTACCGAAAGAATTGTTGCCGCCGCCGGTAAAGTAGGTCGCGGGCGAGGCCAGATATTTGCGCTGCATCGCTGCATCGAGCATCGGCTGCACGCTCCGGTCTTTTGCCGTGGCGAGATAGGAGGCGGCCCAGCCGGTAAGATTGTCCTGGGCGGTGGCCGCAATATGCGCCAGCGCTGACGCCGGCAGCGCGGCCAACTGGTCATGCAGTGCCGCCATGATTTCAAGATAGGTGACCAGGGTGCGGAGCTTGGCGGTCGAGCCGAGTTGCAGCTTGACACCGGAATTGATGTCGAAGGGTTGATTCAGGTTATCTGCGTGGATGCGGACGAAATTGGCGTTGGCGCCGCGCTCATAGAGCACGAAACTCCATTTGATGAGGGCCGGATTATTGCCGCTGGCCAGCATCAGGTGGCCGTACAACCCCATCGACTGGTCGTAAGCCGGATCGCCAAGACGCGTCAGCACATTGGTCACGCGCTGCTGTGCGGCGTTGTCGATGGTTGCGTACGCGGTCAGATCGTAGCGGTCGAGGCTCCATATGTTTGGAACCTCCAACGCGGAGAGCAGGCCGGTTTTCAGCCAGGTCGTGGCTTTTTGGCTGGTGTAGGAAATGTCCGGCGGCGGCGGCACCGCGTTGGTGAAAAGCAGCCGGGCGGCGAGCGCGGCATCACGCAAGCCGGACGAAATAACCCCTAGCCTGGCGAGGTTACGCAAATACGCATCCGTGAGGCGCTCCAGCGCCGGGCGGTTCTGTACGAGGTAGTAGGCCGGACGCTGCCCCGCCAGGATCAGGCTCAGCACCTCGCGGTAGACCATTCCCTGGCGGGGGCTCACCTGCGGCTGCGTCAGAATAGCGTTGGCCTCCGCCGGGTCGGTCCCGTACCAGACCGAGAGAGCCTCCGGAATACCGATAACCTCGCCATAGCCGGGCCGCGAGGCAAGCGGCGTCGAATTCAGATAGGTCACCACTATGCCCTGCCGGGCGGACATCGTATCGGGCCCATTCATGTAGGCCAGGGAGGCGGCGGTGAACATCTGGCGCAGCTTCTCAAGCGCGCCGTCGGTGCGTCCGCTGGGTGAATCGCTGAACTTCACGATCTGGGTGGCGAGCGTGCTGGCGCCGCCCTGCTGCCAATGGTGGTTCACCACGCCCGCGATGCGCCCGCCCGTCGCCAGGATGAAACGGCCCCAGGCCACGGCCGGATCAAGAATGGGGTTTTGCGTCTCGAGCAGATCATGGTCCTCGATGGAGGTGAGCGTGCTGGCGACGAGGGGCGGCACGTCGTTGAAATCGGCATAGACATGGTTCGGGTAGGCAGCGGCGAAGAGCGGCACGCCATTGCGGTCATAAAGCCGCAGCCCGGCCTGCAGCTTCTGCGTGTAGGGCACGTAGCCGCCATGGGCGACAAACCAGCCGAGACGTGGCGACCAGCGAGCCTGCGTAGCGATCTCGAATTGCTGCTCTTGCAGCCAAGGAATGATGGCGAAAAGTTCGGCATAGCCTAGCCGCATGTCGCTGGGGCCGGATTGCGGGAAGCGGATGGACGGGCTGGCACCTGGCGCTGGTCCATATTTCAGTCCGCTGTCGAACCAGGTGAAGAAGCGCGCCTGCAGATAGGATGTGCGTGCCTCATTGCTGAGCGCCCAGCCGAGCAGAACCAGCAGGACCGCCCAGGTCAGCCATCTGAGCAGGCGAACGATGCCATACAAAACTCTACGCCCTGGCTTTACGCCTTTGCCAGGCCCGTGACTGCCCTGGAAGAGTTTTCCCCACGCCGTCCCGCTCATGCGTCATCCTCCTGCTGGGTTGGATGCGTCTACCTGCGGGATAACCAGAATGGGCGCGCAAGCCTGAAATATCACTTGCAGCGCGGCGCATTTTCATGCCGGGACGACTGCCATTTCGTGCCCCGCCGGGGCGCATTCGTTATCTTCCACGATGTGGAGCCTGCGAGTAAGGTTTTTCATCCCCTTGCTGAAAATTCATGCGGCGGGCTAGCAAACCCGATCGGGTTTGTGGTTACTTCTACGGAGCAACAGATTTCCCGGGATAGTCGGAGGTGAAGGGGAGCAGGGCGGTGCAGGTTTCATAAGCCTCGACGCGCATCCGAGTGATCGAATCCACCCAGGCTGCTTTCGCCTATTGTCCGGCGGTGACGATGTTCAGAATCATCGCGCCGTAACGCTCAATCTTCGAGGTCCCTATACCGGGGATTTGGGTCAGCGCCGCTTCGCTCCCCGGCCGTGCGGCGGCAATGGCCGCCAGGGTGGCGTCATGGAAGATGACATAGGCTGGCACGTTCTGCTCCTTGGCAAGCCGTGCCCGCTCGGCGCGCAGCGCCTCGAACAGCGCCTGGTCCTGCGCCGCTACCTCCAGCCGCCCGGCCTTCTTTTTCAGGATCGTACGTGTGCTGCTGTTGGCTGCCTCCTTGCGCAGCTTTACCGTCTCTTTTCCCCGCAGGATCGTCTCGCCCGTGGCTGTCACGCCCAGGGCGCCAAAATTCTCATGGTCCACCTCCAGCGCCCCTCGCACGATAAGCTGCCGGAACACCGAACCCCAGTCTTTCCGGTCCAGCTCCGTGCCGACGCCGAAGGTCGGCAGCTGGTCATGCTCAAAGCGCTCGATCTTCTCGGTTTTCACCCCAAGCAGCAGATCGGTCAGATGCCCGACGCCAAAGCGCTGGCGCGTCCGCCACGCCGCCGAGAGCGCCTTTTGCGCCGCGACCGTGCCGTCCCAGGTTTCGGCCGGGGTTATGCAATTATCGCAATTGCCGCAAGCAGCGCCTATGGTTTCGCCAAAATGCGCGAGGATGGCCTGGCGCCGGCAGGTAACGGTCTCGCACACCCCGAGCAGCGCATCGAGCTTGCCGCGTTCTATCTGCTTGATCTGCGCTGGCGCATTGCTTTGCTCGATCATGCCCCGGCGCATCACCAGATCCTGCATGCCATAGAGCAGCAGCGTCTCGGCAGGCAGACCGTCGCGCCCGGCGCGGCCGGTTTCTTGGTAGAACGCCTCCAGGCTGGCAGGCAGGTCCAGATGCGCGACGAAGCGCACATCCGGCTTGTCGATGCCCATGCCGAAGGCGACGGTGGCGACCAGCACCAGCCCCTCTTCCGTGGTCAGGAATTCATCCTGGTTGGCGGACCGCACCTCGGGCGGCAGCCTGGCATGGTAGGGCAGTGCCTTGATGCCGTGCTCGTTGAGCGCCGCCGCCGTCTGCTCCACCGTGTTGCGGCTGAGGCAGTAGACGATGCCGCTCTCTCCCTCATGCGCGCGTAGAAAGGTGAGCAACTGGCGTAGCGGCGACTCCTTGCGCACCACGGCGTAGCGGATGTTGGGGCGGTCGAAGCTGGAGAGGAACAGCCTCGCCTCTGCCAGTTCCAGGCGGCGCGCGATATCCTCGCGCGTTTGCGGGTCTGCCGTGGCGGTGAGGGCGATGCGCGGCACACCGGGAAAGCGCGCCGCCAGTTTGGAGAGTTCCAGATATTCCGGGCGGAAATCATGCCCCCACTGGCTGACGCAATGCGCCTCGTCGATGGCGAAGAGCGCGATCTTCACGCCGTCCAGCATGTCCAGGAAATCCGGCATCAACAGCCGCTCCGGTGCGGCGTAGAGCAATTGCAGACGCCCCGCGCGCAGATCCGCGCGCGCCTGCGGCCGCTCAGGCCCAGAGAGGCTGGAGTTCATCGCCGCCGCCGCGATGCCGAGTTGGCGCAGCGCCGCCACCTGGTCGCGCATCAGGGCTATGAGCGGCGAGACGATGATGCCAACCCCAGCCCGGCACAATGCCGGCAACTGGTAACAGAGGGATTTGCCGCCCCCCGTCGGCATCAGCACGATCGCATCGCCCCCGGCGATGACATGAGAGACCACCGCTTCCTGCTGCCCACGAAAGGCGGAGAGCCCGAACAGGCGGTGCAGCACCTCGCCTGGGTCGGCAACAAGGTTCGGTGGCAAGGATGGTGATGTCTGGCAAGGGGCTGTCCATGCGCTAGGGTAGCCGTTGAAATGGCAGCGGCGGAAGCCCTGGGAGAACGGCTATCTCGAAACTTCAATGCCCGGTTTCCGGCCAGCAGGCCGAGACCGGGGTGAAACGCGCTTCCCAACTCAGGTTTTGGCAACGACGATGTCGAGTGGATCGACATCGTCGCAATGGTCGCCGTGCGTCCCAGGGCGAAAAACCGCGAACAGATGCCCGGTTACATCTGTCCGGGCAGGCTCGCCCAGAAGGCGCAGTTATGTTCGGTCGCGAAGGCCTCGTCCGTCATCGTGGTCGAGGCGGGGAGGGTTTCGTCGAGGTAGAGGCCGGGTTTGCCGGGGCTCTGCGTAAAGGCGGGCCAGTTGGGGGCGCCGGGGCCGTTGGGGTTGCCGGTGCGGGCGAAGTTGGTCCAGGCGGCGATCAGTGGTGTCAGAGAGATGTTCCTGTTCCGCGTTCAGCGCGTGGGGCTGGCCTTGGGGGCCGCCGTGCCAGAGGGGGAAGAGGTACTGGATGTCGGACGTGTGGTAGGCGAGGGGCACGAAGCCGGGCATGCGCGGGAAGTAGAAAGGCGCGGTCGTGTCGTCGAATTCGTAGCCATAGACCGGGACCTGCGACGCGAGCGTGCGGTTGAGCGCGAGCTGCGGGCAGACGAGGCTGTCGGTGCCGACCGCATTCCAGGCGAGCTGCGGGGTGCGATAGTGCGCGAGCGGGTATTCCGCGAAGATGCGCTGCGCCGTCGCGGGCGGGAAGCTGGTCGTGACGAAGTTACGATATTGCGCGGCGGTGATGGGGTGGCGCGGCGGGCCGGAGAAATATTCCGCGATGGCGGCAATGAAGTTGTATTCGTCATGCACGGTGCCGCTCATGATCGGCATGTGCGTGAAGGCACCGCTGCGGTAAGCGGCAAAAAGGCCGCTCGGCGGGGACGATCTGGCCGTCCGCGATCAGGGGGATGATGTACTGGCTCTGCGTGGATGCAGTGCCTTCGAGCTGCACGATGCGGCTGGCCGGGAGACGCCGGAGGCAGGCGGCGACGGCGGGCGAGGCGCCCCGGCCGCAACCGGCAGCCTCGGCGAAGTCGGCACCGGTTTTCTCGGCGGTTTTCAGCGGCGTGCCATCAAGGACGACACTTTCAAAAATTCCGCGCTGGAAGAGGCCGGCGGCAAGCGGGGAGGCGACGTTGGCTTCGGTGTCGATCGAGCCGGCGGACTGGCCGCCGAGCGTGACGTTGCCGGGATCGCCGCCGAAGGCAGCGATGTTCTGCTTCACCCAGCGGAGTGCCTGCTGCTGGTCGAGCAGGCCATAATTGCCGAAGGGGTGGCCCTCGGAATCGAGCGCGGGATCGGCAAGGAAGCCGAACAGGCCGAGGCGGTAATTGACTGAGACGACGACGACGTGGCCCCGGGACGCGAGGCGGCTGCCATCATAGCCGGCGCTGGAGCCGTCCATATTGCCGCCGCCGTGGATCCAGACCAGCACGGGCAGCTTTGCCGCAGCGCCGGTGGAGGGGGTGAAGACGTTCAGGGTCAGGCAATTCTCGTTGGCGGTCGCCGGGCCGGCGAAGGCGCCAAGGGTGGTGATCTGCGCGCAGGCGGGGCCGAACATGGTCGCTTGGCGCACACCGCTCCAGGGCTTCGCCGCGACAGGCGGCTGCCAGCGGAGATCGCCTACAGGCGGCTGCGCATAGGGGATGCCGCGGAATTCGCTGACGCCGCCCACGCGCAGGCCTGCGACCGTTCCCTCGGCTGTGTTCACCTGGGGCGGAGATTGCGCGAGCGCCGCACCGGCGGAGACGAGCAAAGCAAGCAGCGCGCTGACGGCGGGCCGGAGATAGAAAGAACGGTTCATGCCGGGCCAGGATCCTTTGCAATGGAAAATCAGCGGGACTATTGCCGGGACAATGGCGCGCGGGAAAGCGATGCCGGTCGCGGGGCAGGGTTGCGGAGATGATCGGGGGCCCCCGGCCAGGGTGAAACGCTCTTGCTCATCGAAGGCCGCTGCCGGCAGAAGATGCGCCAGTAGTGTGCCCGTGCAGTAGAATGCGCTAATGAATCGCTTGGCGTAGCGCTCCTTCGCTGTAGGCATCATTGCCCTAAACCGATGGCTAGCAGTTCCTGCACTGCGGACAACCAAACCCGATGCAAGTGCAATAGCCATTGGTTGCTGCAGGGAATTACTCTTTGAGCGCGTTATTGGAGGGCGGACGCGAAAATGATCCCTGATAGTGAACATCCCATCCTTAAGACAGTCTGCGTGGCGATCTCATCATGACGGAAAGGCATTGCCGAGTCTGCAATGGCACTGGCTGCATCTTGCAGGCAGGCGGGCCGATGGCCCCGGCTGACATGTCCCTTTACTCGTTGTTCCCGCGGCTCGCATCGGCGCGCGTTAAACGGTGTGATGCCTGCGATGGCGCAGGCGTCTGGGGGCATGAAGATGGGGCGAGCGCACAGGAAAGGCCCTGATCGGCACGAATGTATGCCGATCATTCGTGCCAATCACGCATGGCCCTATGTCTGGCGCTATTGCCGCGCCAAGGCCATGCGCATCTCCGCCTCTCGATCTCGGACTAGATCGCCGCTGACATCCACGGTCACAGCCTGGATCGTGCCTGTGAAGGCGAAAGGCGGCTTGTAATTCGGTGTCACGGGAGCGCCGAGATGGATGCCGCAGGCGATGCCCCCCGTCAAACCGATGGTTAGCGGCATCGTGAGGGCAATGTCACCCTGCCCGACGAGCTTGCCGTCGATATAGAGCCGCCCTTGGCCTGGGGCGCCTTTGCCTTGCGCGACGTCAGGCTTTCCTGTCACCTCGAACTCATAGCGCAGTTGATGGACACCGGCGGGAACGGCTTCCCGGGACATGATGTCATAGATCGTGCGGCCTACGTAGTTGTAAGCGTAGCACAGCTTGCCTCCCAGCAAATAGAACGTGTAACCGCCGTCATTGCCACCCTGCGATAGCAGCACGCCCTCGGCTCCCGCCTTGGGGATGTCGACATCGACGGTGACGCTATAGGAGCGGTTCAACAAGCTTGGGACCGCATCGGTCGGCACGGCCTGGGTGTGCTGGTAAAGCTTGAACCGGCCCCGGTCGGCCGCCAATTTCGGACGCTCATCGGCGAAACGCTGCGTGCCGCGTGAATCGATGGGCAGAACGTTGTATTTGCCGGCTTCAACATACCACGTGGCGATCATCTCGATCAGTTTGGGCCGGTTCTCCGCCGCAACATTGTTGTTTTCCGCGAAATCTTTCGCCACATGGTAGAGTTCCCATTTCGTAGCGTCGATTTCGGCCAGTTTGTCCTTGTTCATCGGCGCGCCGAAAAAAGCGCCGGCTTCCGTGAAGGATGGTCCCGGCCAAGGGCAGACCGCGCGCCAGCCATCGTGATAGATCGCGCGATGGCCCATCATCTCGAAATACTGGGTCAGATGCCAGGTTTCCGCCTTGGCGTCGTTGAAGCTATGGGCAAAGCTCACGCCTTGGATCGGCGATTGGGTAACCCCTCTTATCGTCTCAGGCGCCTGGTAGCCTGCTACCTTCAGTATCGTTGGCACCATGTCGATCGCATGTGCATATTGGGTGCGCACCTCGCCCTTCGCCTTGATCCCTTTCGGCCAATGAACGATGAACGGATCGCTCACGCCGCCGCGATAGGTTTCGCGTTTCCAGCGACGGAACGGCGTATTGCCCGCCCAGGTCCAGCCCCAGGCATAATGGTTGCAGACCTCTGGTCCGCCCAATTTGTCGATGGCGGCGAGATTCTCCTCCAGGGTGGAGGGTACATTATTGAAGAACAGCGCCTCGTTAACCATGCCTTGCGGCCCGCCCTCGGAACTCGCGCCATTATCCGAGATCAGCATGATGATGGTGTTGTCGAGCTCCCCCAAATCCTTCAGGAAATCGAGCAACCGCCCGATATGGTGGTCGGTATGGGTGATGAACCCCGCAAACACTTCCATCATGCGGGCATAGAGTCGCTTTTCGTCCGCCGATAACGGATCCCATTGCGGAACGTCGGGGTCGTGGCGCGACAGCTCGGCGTCGGCCGGGGCGACGCCCATCTTCTTTTGCCGTGCGAGTGTTTCGCCACGCAGCTTATCCCAGCCGCCGTCGAACTTGCCCTTGTATTTGTCCGCCCATGCCTTGGGCACCTGATGCGGCGCATGCCCCGCCCCGGGACAAAAATATAGAAAGAACGGCTTTTGCGGGGCTACCTGCTTGGCGTCGGCGATGAAATTGATCGCTTTGTCCACCAAATCCTCCGTCAGGTGGTAGCCTTCTTCGGGTGTCTTCCCAGCCGCGACGGTGTGGTTGTCTGAGTAGAGTGCTGGATAATACTGGTTTGTCTCGCCGCCCATGAACCCGTAGAACCGTTCGAACCCACGTCCCAGGGGCCAGCGGTCATAGGGGCCAGCGGCGGAGCTTTGATCCAACGCTGTCAGGTGCCACTTGCCGACCGCATAGGTGTTGTAGCCCTGCTGCTGCAGCATTTCCGACAGAAAGCCGTTCTCGAACGGGATATAACCGTTGGACCCAGGATAGCCGGTGGTCCCTTCCGTGATGCACGCCATGGCATTGGAATGATGATTACGCCCGGTCAGGATGCATGAGCGCGATGGCGAACAGAGCGCCGTGGTATGCATGTTGTTGTACCGTAGGCCGTTCGCTGCCAGGCGATCGATATTGGGCGTTTCACATGGCCCGCCAAAACACCCGAGCTGCCCGAAGCCAACATCGTCCAAAACGATGAACAGCACGTTGGGGGCTCCCGCCTTGGAACGAAGGGGTTGCGGCCATGCTGGGCTCGAGGTGTCGTACGTACGGCCGATCACGCCCGTGAAGGCGGTGCCCGATTTATATTCGTTCATGGACATGGCTGCGTAACTCCCTTGCAACTTTAAATGGTGAATGGTGGTTGCTCGCCTTCTGCGCCGGTACCGGCGCCGTGACAGTGTTTGTATTTCTTGCCGCTGCCGCAGGGACAGGCGGCATTCCGTCCGACTTTAACCGGCTGGGGCTGTTCCCTGGCCGCGTACCAGCCCATCACCTCATCGGCATAGCGCCCCTGACGTAATAGGCCGGCCATGACTTTCATCGGCTCATTTATGTGGCGATAGAAAAGCTTATAGCCAGCACAGAGATAATTCAGCCCCGCCTCGCCATCCGGCGTTGAGATGAAGCGATTGCGCGGACAATCGCCATAACAGGCAAACAACACGTCGCACTCGCGGCAGTACCGCGGCAGCGTGTTGAACTTGGCACAGCCGAAGGTCTTCTGTTTCTCCGAGGCGACCAGCTCTGCCATCGGCGTGTCTCGGATATTGCCTAGGAGATGATCAGGCTCGACGAAATGGTCGCAGGAATAGAGGTCGCCATTATGTTCCAGCGCCAAGGAATTGCCGCAAGTCGGCGCTACGACACACAGATTATGCTGGCCGAGCCAGCTGCCCAGCGCGACGTCGAAGGTCTGTACGAATACCGTGCCAACATCGTGGCGCACCCATTCATCGAAAATATCGACCAGGAAGCGACCAAACTGTACGGCACCCACCGAGCGCTCGGTGACCAGGGATCCGGATTGCGTATAGAGCCGATGCTCGGCTTCCTTCTGCTCCCCCCATCCTTTGGCGGAGGTGGTGAGATTTTCGCTTGTCGTGCGTTCGACGATGGGTATGAACTGAATGTGCCGGGCCCGCAGTACGTCGCGGAAAAAACGATAGACCTCAAGCGGATGATCGGCATTTTCCGCATGGACGGTGCATAGGATATTGAAATCGACCCCGTGCGTCTTCAGACAATCCAGCCCGTTCATGACTTGGTCGAAACTACCGCGGCCCCCTTTGTTGACCCGGTAGGCATCGTGCATCGCCCGGGGGCCATCCACACTGATACCAACAAGAAAGCCGTGTTTCTTAAAAAATGCGCACCATTCATCGTTCAGCAGCACGCCATTGGTTTGAATCGTGTAGCCAACTTGCTGGCCAGGTCTTTTGTGTGCCTGCACATAAGCGATTGAGCGCGTGAAGAAATCGAGCCCCATCAGGGTCGGCTCACCGCCCTGCCAATTGATGGTCACTTCCGGCCCAAGATGTGATTCCAAAAGCTGGCGGATATAGATTTCGAGAAGATCGTCCGCCATACGGAAGCGGCTGCCAGGATAAAGCATCTCCTTGGACAGAAAGAAACAATATTTGCAATCGAGGTTGCAGGCCGCACCGGTTGGTTTGGCAAGCAGATGGAAGGCGCCAGATACATTTGGCGAAGCCACTGTTCCTGTACTACTCATTATAATAACGTTTTATTCCGGATTCGTTTAACAAAGCGGCTGCCGCACCAAGCTGGACGTTGGGATGAACAATATGATTTCGAAAAGATTAGAATCTTCTTCAAACGGCTCTCCTCCTTGAAGGAAGTCGCTATTCTAGCCGGATGATTCTTAAGTCTTTCAAGTAAATGTTAAATACCAGAAAGCCATACCTCACTAAAGTAAATAGTGAGCAACAATTGCTCCGATAGCGCGCCTTCTCAGAACCAAAGTCAAAAACTGCCACGGAGTTTACAGCGGTATGGAGGCATCCGGCTCACCGCAGTGCACGAGCATGGCCGCGCGGGCGATATCGCGTAGCCTCAGCGCCGCTGTGAAATCAGCGCCCTCCGGGAAAATGGGATTGCCGATCCAAATCGATACGGCGCCGGTTCGCGGGAACCATTGGCCGCCACGCAGGATCGACCGTGTTCCGCGCAAGGTTACGGGCAAGATCGGGAGGTTCAGGCTTGCTGCTATCACAAATGCGCCCAGCTTAAAGGCGGACAACCCTGGAGCACGCGTGAGTGTCCCCTCGGGAAAAAAGACCAAAGTTTGTTTTGCTGGTAGAGCCCGAAGCGCTTCGCGCGTGTCTTCGACCGCCTCTTCTGGATCGGTACGTTCGACGAAAATCGTGCCGAGCGCCTTGAGGAAATGGCCCGCGAAGAACTGCTTTTTCAACTCCTTTTTGGCGACGAAGGTGAGTTCGCCGGACAGCGCAGCCGACAAGACCAGCCCATCGAAATAGCTGGCGTGGTTGCTGATGACGATCCCCCGGTCTGAAGTTGGCCATGCGCCATTCACCTCAAGCCGGATCCCCATGAGCCAGAGCGCCGCGCGTGCTGTACCGTGCAGTAGCCTCCAGCGCCAAGCGAGACGTGGCAACATAAGGATCGTGGGCCAAAGAAGGGTGCCCAGCAGCACAACCACGCCCCACCACCATGCGGCATAGCCCGCCTCACTCAGCAGGCGGCCAAAGCGCCGGGTTTGCTGACCAATGCCAGCAACCCAGAGCCGCGCGATTTGCCGC
Source organism: uncultured Pseudomonadota bacterium (assembly GCA_963827925.1). GTDB lineage: Bacteria > Pseudomonadota > Alphaproteobacteria > Acetobacterales > Acetobacteraceae > Acidocella. The sequence continues at coordinate 137,757 of CAWHDE010000015.1, forward strand.
CATACAGGCTGGGGATGCAGCGCGAGCCGGTCTTGCTCAAAGAGCTCACGGGTGGCGGCGCGGCGCAGCTTGCCGCTCGACGTTTTCGGGATCGTATGAGGCGCAACGAGAACGATTTCTTCCGGCGACGTGTCCAGACGCCGCGTGGCCGCGTCCTCGACGCGCTGCCGCAAAGCTGACACGGCAGCCGGGTCCGTGTCATATGTCTCGGCGACAATAACAAGACGCTCAGTTCCGGCCCGTGGATCGTGCGTTCCAAAGGCCACGACGCACCCCTTGCGAACACCGTGGACCTCGCCAATGATGGCCTCGATCTCTTCCGGATAGATGTGCCGGCCGGCACGGATGATAATGTCCTTCGAGCGGCCGGTGATGAACACATCGCCGCCGGCGATATAGGCAAGATCACCGCTATTAAGCCAGTCTCCGTCAAAGAGCTGGCGCGTCTTGGCCGGGTTGGAGAAATAACCTGCGGTGGCGGACGGACCCCGGAATTGCAACAATCCCTCCTGGCGCTCGCCAAGTTCCCGTGTCGCGCCCATGATTCGGATCTCGTGGCCTGGCAATGCGTGGCCGCACGCGACAAATTCCAGAGCATTTGGATCGTTTGCCGCTGCCGGAAGGGCGGTTCCGTTCCTGGATAGCGCCCCACGATCAACGCGGTCGATGACCGGCGTGCGGCCAAGTGGCGGGAACGCCAATCCCACGGCATTCTCGGCCAGTCCGTAGACCGGCGCCATCGCCTCCGGCCGGAAGCCATATTGCGCAAACCGCGCGGCAAAGCGGTGAATTGTCGCGGGGCTGACGGCCTCGGATCCGTTGGCCAGCATCCGTAGCGAGCTGAGGTCGAGGTCAGTGATAGCGGCATCCTCGATCTTGCGCAGGCAAAGCTCGAACGCGAAATTCGGCGCAGCCGACAGCGTGGCGCGGTGCCGGTGGATCGCCCATAACCACTGCTCAGGCCGGGCCAGGAAGGTGAGTGGCGACATGACCACGAGCGGCGCGGCGAAATAGAGGCTGCCCAGCCAAGCGCCGATAAGCCCCATATCGTGATAAAGCGGCAACCAGCTGACAAAGATGTCCGTGGGGCCCGCTTCAAGCGCCTGGCCGATCGCCCTGATGTTGGCGAGAAGGTTAAGGTGGCTGAGGGCAACGCCGTTGGGGGCTCCGGTGCTCCCAGACGTATACTGCAGCAGCGCAAGGCCGTGCGGGACCAATTGGCCCGGCAGCGTACCGCCCCCTTTACTCAGCGTCTCAACGCTGACCACGTCTCTCAAGCTTTCGACTTGCAGCTTTAGCAGGCGTGAAACCGCAATGGTCTCCGGCGACGCGACGAGCAACACCGCGCCGGCATTGCGTAAGATTTCGGCTTGCCGTTTGAGATGTTCCTCAAGCTGCGACGGGCGGGCGGGCGGATAGATGGGCGTCGGCACACCACCAGCGTAGAGAATGCCGAAAAAAGCGACGAAAAAGGCTTCGCTCGTTGGCAGCATGATCGCCACCCGCTCGCCCGTCTGAAGCCCCGCCTGCCGAAGGCCTCGCGCGACCGCGCGTGATCGCTCCGCAAGCTCGCCATATGTCAGGCTCGTCTCCGTCCCGTCGCCATGCCAATAGATGATGTGAATGCGCTCGCTATGGTGTTCAACATGCCAATCCAGCACCGTGGTGAGGGTCGTGGAACCGGCGGGCGCTGGTTCGGCGGTGTCATATCCGATGTCACGCTGCACGGCGGCATCGAAAGCCGCCGGGGTGGCCTGCGTATCCTGTAGCGCCGTCAGGAGATCGCTGAGCGTTTCCGCGTCGCCAAGCAGCCGATCAGGCAAATGAATCGAGAACGCTCGATCCACCCGCAAGAGCAGTTCCGCGCGCGATAGGCTGTCGAAGCCCCAGTCCCGCTGGAGTGAGCTGTCGAGCCCGGCCCGTTCGGCGGAATGGCTGCGCGGATGAAGTTCGTGATGCAGGCCCCGAGCAATGTCGAGTAATCCTGACGCGGTTGTTGCGGTGTGTTGCCCTTCGGCACTTGCAGCCCTTGGTTGGGCGATAGGTTGTGGCGTCATGTTTTTGATCCTTGACGCTAAGAAAAAGATCGTTGGCCTTTCACGGCCTGTTGCTCGATCTGACGGCTAACGTGTGCAGACCATGATCGAAACGATAAAGTGCCGCCTCTGCATGGCTCGCAATGCGGTGTCCCGATTATCCGAACCAACTCAAGCCTCATTCCCCAGTCCGGGTTCAGACCGGGCGCCCGAATGCAGGCTTGCCTTTCCTGCGTTTGCTCGCTTTTGCTCCAACTCCATCGTTAGTGCCGTCAATCCGGCCAGGCCGCCGAGCTGCATGGTTTCTACGGCGGAACTAGGGACAATTACGATCGTTGAATTGTGCTTCAACCCTTCATAAAGCATGTTCATTGCCCGGAGATGCAAGGCGACCGGGTCGTCAACATAGGTCTGGGCCGCCTCGGCAAATTTTTGTGCGACCTGCCTTTCGGAATCGCCAAGAATGACGCGGGCCTGACGCTCTCTTTCCGCCTGTGCCTGCATCGACATCGCATCCTCAAGTGCCGCCGGAATTAGAACGTCCTTGACCTCCACGGAAATCACATTGATGCCCCATGGCTCTGTGCGGATGTCGATGATCCTCTGGAGTTCAGAGCTGATTTTCTCTCGTCCCTCAAGCATGTCCGAGAGCATGGTCTTCCCGATGACATCGCGCAGTGCTGTTTGCGATGCCCAATTGATGGCGCTGGAATAATCGGCAACGTCAAGCGCCGCCTTTTTGGGGTCGAGAACTTTCCAAAACAGAACGGCATCGACATCGACGGGCACAGTATCTTTCGTAAGCGTTTTTTCGGCCTTGAAAGAGGTCGTAATCACACGAATGTCGATCCAGTATGGCACTGTCTCGATAATCGGGATAATGAAAAACAGTCCCGGTCCCTGTAGGGCATGAAAACGCCCCAGGCGCAGAACCACCACTTTTTCCCACTGATTGGCAATCTTAACCGCGTAGGCGGCGATGGCGGCAATAATAAAACCGCTCGCTGCAATCACAAGGCTTGCGCCATAAGCCGTGCTTTTATAGTCGCCATAGGCCAAGCCCAAGCCAATGCCGGCGATAATGATAAAGATTAATCCAGGTAGTGCACTGCCTTTATTCATTTTCAACCTCGGTTCAGCACTGAAACGCCATGCAGCTTCAGACACCGGCCCTTTCGGGGGAACCGGAAATGCACGTTAACGGTGCGACCATGGGCCAAGCGGGCGGGAGAGCCGGAGTTTTCGCTCCAGGGCATAGACTGGTTTGGGCCTCAGCGGTTCGGGCCGCAGGAAGGCGAGCAATGCCATATGCTAGCTTTGGTTTGCTAGCTCCAAGTATCCTCCGTTCTTATCGATTAGCATACCATATTCCTGGCAGTGTCTCAGAATAAAAATAGGCTGCCAGCAGGCGGCGTTGGCGGGTAAGTTGATATTTCCGATATGAGCTGTCGATCCACTCTTCATAGCAAGGCCCAAGCCTCTTCGTGCTGGTATGAGATCTGTTTTGGACGCTTCGGGGTGTTGTCCTGCTATTATTCGCCATTTGGATACCAAATGATTTTTCAGCCCCCTTGAGAGCCTTCAGGCCGAGGTGTCGATGGAGCAGGATGCTGCGTTTTACCGAAATGGGTCAGCGCCACGGCAGGCAAGCCCACAATCACGGGTTCAGATTATCTGTAGTAACTCGCTGAACGCCATGAGGGATTTGAACCCAATAGGGGAAGCTGGCGTTTGAGGCGATCCGGTCGATTGGAGAGACGGTTTGCGACGTACTACCGTTTCGTAAGGATGGTGGATTGAAGGTCGATCAGGTGAAACGACTGAAGGAGAAGAACGCACGACTTCGGCAAGCAGTTTTGGACCCATTGATGAGAACGCCCGACGTGAATGCTCCTGTAAGACCGGCCGCGCGGTAAGCGGGCCGGTCTTTTGTACCCTGAGAGGGGGAGATCAGGCGTGGTGCTTCAGCGTGATCGGCTTCAGCTCACCGATGCCGAAGATCCAGCACATGGCGCCAACGAACGCGACTGCCCCAACGAAAACCAGCGCTCCGACGAAGGAGCCCGTATCCTGAACGATGAAGCCGATGACGATGGGAATGACGATGCCGGAGAGATTGGCGGCGGCGGAGAACAGCCCACTGAGCATCCCCAGCTTGCCGGCCGGCGCGATCTCGGACAGCACCGACCAGCCGGAGGAGGACATGGCCTGGCAGAAGAAGGCAAAGGAGAGAATGGCGATGACCATGGCATCGGACTGCACATAGTTGCAGGCGATGATGGAGGAGGCGCCAAGCAGGCCTATGATCACAGGCAGCTTGCGGGCGACGCCGAGCTTTGCGCCACGTGTCAGCAGCGCGTCAGACATCCAGCCCGCGAACAAGATGCCGAAGAAACCCGCGATATAAGGCAGGGAGGCGAAGAAGCCGACCTTGATCCAGCCCATATGGCGCGCGCTGGCGAGATAGGTGGGGAACCAGGTGAGAAAGAAGATGAACGTGGAATAGACGGAGAACTGACCGATCAGCAGGCCCCAGATCTGCCGGTGGCGAAGCATCTCCGCCATGTCGGACCATTTGAACTTGGAGCCGGAAACACCTTTACCAACCAGCCCGCCGCCCGCGGCGATATGCTGCAGTTCAGCCTGGCTGACGGTCTGGCTCTCCTGCGGGTCGCGATATTTGGAAATCCAGATCACAGCGACGACGAGCCCGACGGCACCCGTGACGATGAACAAAGACTGCCAGCCGAAGCTTTTCAGCAGCCAGAACAGGACAGGCGTAAGAAAGCCAAGCCCGACATATTCAGCGGCCGTATAGATGCCGATGGCGCGCGCACGTTCTTTGCGCGGAAACCACATGCCGACAATATTGCTGTTTGCGGGAAAGCATGGCGCTTCCGACAGACCAAGGCCAACACGCAGGCCGATGAATACCCCAACGGAAGAGACAAAGCCCTGCGCCAACGTGAACAGCGACCAGAAGGTGAGGGCGAAGAAATAGATGACGCGGTTGCCGAACCTGTCGATCATGATGCCGACGGGAACTTGCGCGACGAAATAGCTCCAGGAAAAAGCCGAGAACACGAAGCCCATCACCGCCGCGTCGATATGCATTTGGCTACGCATGCTGGGGGCGGCAATGCCGAGAATGGCGCGGTCGAGATAATTCACGAGCACGGCCAGGCAGACCAGGCCCAGCATGAAGAACCGGACGCGGCCGGTGCGCGTTGCCCCGGCCGCGTTGATGCCGGTGTTGGTGATCTCGGACATGTTCAACTCCCTTTTTTATAGCGGCGCTTATACAGTTTGGGTGTTTAGTGCAAGAAGTTCAGGTGCCGAAACTGGCGAGCATGCGCGCCGCATCGGGCTCGCGTCCAGTGAACAGGCGGAAGGCCTCTACGGCCTGGAACACGGCCATGCCGCCGCCATCGCTCACCCTGCAGCCCAGCGCCCGGGCGGTTTGCACGAGTTCTGTTTCCAGCGGGAAATAGACGATCTCCGCCACCCAGAGTTCCGGGCGTAGCAACGTAGCGGGCAGCGGCAGTCCGGGATGCGCCGCCATGCCCATGGGAGTGCAGTTGACGAGGCCAGTGGCGCTTTGCAACGGTGCTTCGGGCGTTGCGGCGGATTCGATTTTCGCGTTGGGAAAAAGCGGCGTGTAGCGCGTGGCCAGTGCTTGGGCGCGGGAAATATCCGCGTCGATCAGCGTGAGTTTGGCCACGCCTAATTTCAGCAGTGCATAGGCAACGGCACTGCCCGCCCCGCCGGCGCCGATCTGCACGGCATGAGCGAGGTCAGTACCCTGAAGGCGGCGCTTGAAGCTTTCCGAAAATCCTGACCAGTCCGTATTGTGCCCGATACGCTTGCCGTCGCGGAACAGCACGGTGTTTACAGCGCCCAACGCCAGTGCGTCTGGCGAAAGCTCGTGCAGCAGCGGAATGATCGCCTGTTTGCAAGGGTGCGTGACATTCACGCCAGCATAGCCCGCCGCCTCGATATCGGCCACCAGCTTGGGCAGATCGGTCACGGTGAGCTTCAGTTGCAGCAGATCGACGAGATCGTAGCGTATATCCAGTCCTTGCGCTTTGCCTTCCGCCATTTGCATGCGCGGCGTGCGCGAGGGGCCGATGCCTTCGCCAATCAGGCCGAGCAAAATCTGGCCGCTTGAATGTGCGGGATTGGTACCGGTGGAAGCCGGAGCAACATAATTCATGACAAGGACATTTCCCTAACCAACGCACGGCACGGAAAAGCAGCACCGTAAAGGAGACACTCTGAAAATGACGTTCCAGCGCCGCGGCACCGGTTTCTTTTTGCTTCGCAATCCAGTAACTAACCAAATAGAACATTGCAAGCAGTTTTTTGCCGAGACACTGTTCGGGACGTGAGATATAATGCCTGCCAGGAGGGGATCCGCCGTGAATGTATTGAAAAAATTGCCCAAATCCATCGCAACGGTTTCACTCTCCGGTACATTGGCCGACAAGCTGGAAGCCGCCGCCGCCGCCGGGTTTGACGGGGTGGAGATCTTCGAGGCGGATCTGCTGGCCTTCGACGGCACCCCGCGCGATGTCCGCAAGATGGCGAGCGATCTGGGGCTGGGGATTTTCATGTTCCAGCCCTTCCGTGATTTCGAGGGGCTGGGCCCGGCGCAGTTTCAGCGCAATCTGGACCGGGCGGAACGCAAATTCGATGTGATGGCCGAGCTGGGCACCGACCTGCTGCTGCTTTGCAGCAATGTGCAGCCGCATGCGGATGGCAACCCGGCGCAGCTGACGGCGGAATTGTCGGAACTGGCGCTACGTGCCGCCAAGCGCAATGTTCGCATCTCCTATGAGGCGCTGGCCTGGGGCACGCATGTGAAATTCTGGCGCCAGGCCTGGGATCTTGTGCAGCGCGTCAGCCAGCCTTCCTTCGGCCTCACGCTGGATAGTTTCCACACATTGGCGCTGGGGGATTCCCTGGCAGGCATCGAGCGTGTGCCTGGTGAGAAGATTTTCTTCATCCAGCTCGCCGATGCACCCAAACTTTCCCTCGATGTGCTCTCCTGGAGTCGCCATCATCGCAATTTTCCGGGGCAAGGGGATTTCGACGTGGCCGGCTTTACCCGCGCTGCACTGGCGGCGGGCTATAGCGGGCCGCTGAGCCTGGAGATCTTCAACGATAATTTCCGCGCCGGCCCCACGCGCCCGATGGCGCTGGATGGCTTGCGCTCGCTCATCTGGGTGGAGGCCGAGGCCGGGCGCACGCAGCTTCCCAAGCCGCCGGAGCTGGGCGGGGTGGAGTTCGTGGAATTCGCGGTGGATGCCCCCAGCGGTGAGGCGTTGGGGCGCTATCTGGCGGCTATGGGCTTTGCCAAGGCTGGGCAGCACCGTTCCAAGGCGGTGGAGCTGTATCGCATGGGTGGGGTGAATATCGTGCTGAACGCGGAGCCGGACAGCGCGGCCTCAGAACATTTCGCGCTGCATGGCCCCTCCGTCTGCGCGCTGGCGCTGAAGGTGGATGATGTCGCGGCCACCCTGGCCCGCGCCCAAGCGCTGCTCTGCCCCACCTGGACTGAGCGCACCGGCCCCGGCGAGCACCGCATCCCCGCCGTGCGCGAGCCGGACGGCACGCTGCTCTACCTTGTGGACGAGGCGGCTTCCCGCCAGATGTGGGGTGCGGATTTCAACCTGTCGGAGGACGCGCCGGTGGAAGCCAGCGCTCTGCCGCGCATCGACCATATCGCCCAGGCGCTGAACCCAGGCTCCATGGACCGTTTCATCCTGTTCTACCGTACTCTATTCAATCTGGTGCCGGAGCCAACGATCGAATATGCCGACCGTTTTGGCCTCGTGCGCTCGCGCACCATGAAGAATGCTTCCGGAAGCATCAGGATTCCGCTGAATATTTCAGAAAGTCCGGCGACGGAGACAGCGCGTTTTGTGGCCGCGGCAGCGGGGGCAGGGGTGCACCATATCGCCATCGCCACGCCGGATCTGCGCGCCGCCACCACCCGCGCGGCCGAGGCAGGCGTGGCGCCGGTGCCTATCCCGTCGAATTATTATGAGGATCTGGAAGCCCGCTTCGGGCTGGATGATTCGCAATTACGGGAGATGCGCAGCCACGGCATTCTCTATGACCGCGACGCGGGCGGGGAGTTTTTCCACGCCTATCTGCCGCATTTCTCCGGGCGCTTCTTCTTCGAACTGCTGGAGCGCCATGGTTACCAGGGCTATGGTGCCAGCAACGCGCCAATCCGGCTCGCGGCAATGGCGCGCAAGCTCACCGCCGTTTAATCAGCCCGGCGTGGTCATCAGCAGCAAAATGGAGTCAGCGATATAGCGGCGTTGGCGCTCGCGTGGCTGCGCCGCGCCCATATCGATGCTGTAGAGCGTGCCGAACGTGGCGCGGTTGGAGACGCGGTAGAAGGAGAGGGCGCTGATCAGCATGTGTAGCTCCGTTGGTTCGATCTGCCGCTTGAACACGCCCACTTTGTAGCCGCGTTCGAGGATATCCGTCAGAATCTCGATGGCGGGGCTGTTGGTTCGGCGCAGCAGCTCCGAGCCACGCACATGCTCGGCATTATGGATGTTCTCGATCATCACCAACCGGACGAATTCCGGGTGCGCCTCATGATAATCGAAATTGAACTCGACCAGCCGGCGCAGCGCGGTCTCGGGGTCGAGTTCGCTGAGCTTCATGCTCTCCTCGATCCGCCTTATGCCGCCATAGGCGCGCTCCAGCACGGCGACATAAAGGCCCTCCTTGCTTTCGAAATAATAATAGATCATCCGCTTGGTGGTGTGGGTACGTGCGGCAATCGCATCCACTCTGGCGCCGGAAAGGCCGTGTTTGGCGAACTCCTCCGCCGCGACCTGGAGAATATCCTGCTTCGTGCGTTCCGGGTCGCGGGGACGGATGGTACTCGCCGGTGCGTCATTGTCCGCCAAGTCTATCTCTTTTTCCATTCCTGAACCTTGCCATAGAGGTCATCTACCAGAATATCATGACGGGCAAAGGACGCAAAGGCAATCCATGGACCGGCTGGTACAAAACGCATGCCCAACCGGCGCATCACTCCTCGGGCCTCCAACTCTTTAGTGCCGTCGAAGAGGATGGAGGTGCTGATATCGTCCAGGTGGTGGTGCTCGGCGGGCGCGTCGTTGTGCGCCTCGCGGGCCCATCTGGCCGGGTGGTCTGGGCGGCGTGGTTCGCGCGGCGATCGGCAGCGCTGCCAATTCCGGCCTTGCTGTGGCCGCAATCTCCTCAGGCTTGTAATTCTCCAAGCATATGAGCTTCATGTCTTGCAAAAATCTCGACAAAAACCATCGGGCTTCAAGCGTGCTTAAATTCAAAATGCCCTGAGATTACTCAGGGGTAAGCGTTAACTCGACACGACGATTTTGGGCGCGACCGCTTGAGGTTGTGATTTGACGCAACGGGGCTGGCTTCGCCATAACCTTGCGCTGCTACGAGATCAGGCTTAACTCCCTGGGAAATCAGGTAGTTCATCACGGCATCGGCACGCTTCTCTGACAGCTGTTGGTTCGTTGTAATCCCTTGCTGCTGTAGCGATGCGCCGATTGGTGTATTGTCCGTATATCCATTTATGTAAAGCTTATCCTGCTGCGTCGGCGCGAGCTTTGCTGCCATCTGAGAGATGATGCGCTGTCCCTGAGCGGACATCTGCCAGCTACCGGACGGGAAGAGCATGTCGCTGTTCACAGTGTATACAATTGCACCCTGCAGCCGGCTCACATGGGCCTGCGAGGCCGACAGCTGTTGCTGAAGCTGCTGGTTTTGTGTCTGCAATTGTTGATTTTGCGTCTGCAGGTCCTGAGAGGCGCAAGCAGAAAGCACAAGCGGAACCGTAATCGAAAGCACGGCTATGCTTAATTTGGAAGTGTAAGCGCGCATTGTAAATCCTCCTCGGTTACACGTCGGTTATGCTTGTCATTTTAGAGGCTACACCTGCCGGTGGCATTGATTAAGATCAAGATGATTTTGATTTTATAAAAGCAGAGTACAGAACAGCCTCTCAAAAAGGAACATCTTCCTTCACACGCACGGCATTGATGATGCTTGAAGTTAACCCATCAGCGGGTTGATTTTCGTCAATGCTAACGAAGTAAAATCGGTTTACTTGGTGCAAGGAGTCTTTCTAGAGATCATAACATGTCCATGAAAAAGGCCGTGTATGTGGCAATAACGGTCGCGTTGATACTTGCCGTGCCGCCTGCTAAGGCGCAGGAGAGCAATTCTTCTACCGTTAATTTCGCTTCAGATGGCACAGACAGTGGCAATGCTAGCGCCTCGAACCTTGCGAAGAAACTACAAAATCCGATCGGCGATTTGTATAGCTTCCCCTTCCAGAGCAATACGAATTTCAACTATGGGCCGAACAAGGGCACGCAAGAAAACCTAAATATTCAGCCTGTAATTCCAATTCATCTAAACAAAGACTGGAATGTTATTGTCCGTGCTATCTTACCACTCATTTGGCAGCCGTCTTTGGAGCCTGCGCATACCGTTCCCTTTGGCACCGGGCCGACAGTGCTTTCGGCGTTTCTTTCGCCGGCTATCCCAACCGATGGCTGGCTTTGGGGCGTGGGGCCAGTTGTGCAATTGCCTACCTCCAGCAGCGCCACTTTAGGTTCCAACGTGTGGGGGGCCGGCCCCACGGCTGTGCTCGTCTATATGAAAGGGCCAATTGTGACGGGCGCACTCGTCAATAATATTTGGTCCTTTGGTGGCACATCCGGGCCTAGCGGCACGAAATACAATAATTTTCTTATACTGCCATAAAATCCATCGACCAGACCAGGTTCGGCGCCGCGGGAACGGTCAACGCGTCAGGCTGATCCCGGCGCAGCCGCTTGCGGGGTTTGATCCGCAAGTTCAGCTCCAACTCACAATAGATGCGGTAGACGCGCTTGTGGTTCCACAGCCTTCCCTGAACATTGCGCAAATACAGAAAGCATAGTCCAAATCCCCAATTTCTCCGGGCTTGGGTCAGCCCGACCAGAAGATCAGCGATCTCCTCATTTTCGCAGCCAACTTGGGGCTATAGCGATAACACGCCTCGCTTACCCCAAACGTCCGGCAGGCGAGCGCAATGCTAACCCCACGCCTTGCAACCGCAGCCTCGGCCATCTCGCGGCGTTGAGATGGCCGATCTATTTTTTTCCTAAAGCCTCCTTGAGCAGCTCGTTCTGCATGCTCAGCTCGGCAAACATCTTCTTCAAACGGCGGTTCCGTCCTCAACCGCCTTCATCTGCGAGATCATCGAGGCGTCCACCAGCCATTCTTTAACTATAATTTTGGAAAAGGCTGGTACTTCACTACCTCCCCCATCATCACCGCCAACTGGGAGACCAGTGGCAACAACGCTTGGACGCTTCCGATCGGTGGTGGTGTTGGTCGTGTTATAAAACTCGGTGGCAAATTGCCGGTAAATTTTAGCTTAAGCGCATATTCGAATGTCTTGCGTCAAAAATACGGTGCCACATGGCAACTTCGTGCCCAGATGACACTCATTTTCTGATCGCGTGAGGGAAGAATAGCCCCTAACGCCCTGCATGTGACTGTGTAGCCAGGTACTCGATGATGATATCCGCGACCTGATCTGCCATAGCCGCCCAGAGTGCGCTCATCTTAGAAACGATTTCGGATGCGTCGGGGCCTTTTGAGTCTGTCCCACTATTGCTCAGAGGGCGACTGCTGTCAAAGGTTCGCGCCGTCCACAGCGCACGGGTCGATCCAGATTTGATCGCGATCTGCGCGTCTAGAACAAGATTGCTGCTGCTATTGTCCGGCTCAAAACGTAGAACGTTGATTTCGATTAGAAGATCGGAAGAGGCGTCGATGGAACCTCCGCTGCGTAGCATGGTTGTCGCCGGCAAACGTTGTGCCAGGTCCTGAACCATAACGGATTGAAGCATACTGGAAAGCTGGTCTGCCCATAGATCGTTGCTATAAAACTCAAACTGATAGTCGTGACCAACCTTGGCAATTCCGTCTCTATCGAGATAGCCAGGAATGCTTACACTGCGAACAGCCGCGGTGATTGGTGCGGTATTTCGAACGGTTCCAGGAACCGACATCAGACGATAGTAACGGGTAGAGGGCGAGGAGCAGGCTGCCAGCGCCGCAGCCAATATGACAGGCCCGGTGAGAAAGCAGCCGCGACGGGAGGTGTTCATTGGTCACTCCGGCCGCGCAACAGCGCTTCAGGGTGCCTGTCTAGATAGCTGGAGAGTTGATCTAGTGATTGTAGCGTGTCGTTTGCCTGGGTCATAAGCTGTTCCAAATTATGTTCAAAATCAGAGTCGTTACCATAGCTCCTATTCAGGCTGTTCAGCGTCTGGGACAACGTGGCCAATGTCTGCTGAATGTGGGAGTCTGCAACGGTTCTGTTGGTCGTAACCAGCAACTTATTAAGATTATCGCTAAGTTCATCGAACTTAACTTTTGCAAGATTATCCGAAATAACAGAGAGCGATGAGGCGATGGACGCGAAGGCGCTGCCCTGGCTCGGGAATACAAAGGCATCTCCCTCCGTGGTCACTTGAACCGGGGCGGCGCCCACCACCGTGACGAGGGAGATGATCTGCTGGCCAGTGACGTAGTTGGCCGTGGCAACTTCCGCGCGCAGCCCCTTATCGACCAGTTTCTGCATCGCTTGCTCAAGTGACATGTCCTTTGGCAAAATTGCGGTCTGGAAGACGCGTTCCGGCTGCAGCTCCAGGGCAACGCGCACCTTAGGAATAGCGGTATTTAGATCGAGGACAAGTTTTACATCCGTTACTTGGCCGATCTGGATACCCAGAACATCCACCGGCGCACCCGCTACCAGGCCGTTAACCGAAGAGCTAAAGTATGTGACCACAGTTATCTTTCTCAAATAACCTGCGGCATTCGCTGCGTTATAAAACTCATACAAAGGAAAAATTGCATTGTCCGGGCTGGGCGCGCTGGTTACGGCTTGGGGCGGAAGATCGAAGGTTACACCACCCGAGAGTAGCGCCTGCAGCGACTGGAACTCGATATGGAAGGCGCCGCCCTGGATGCCGGCCGTGATGCCGGAAGAGTTCCAGAAATGGCTTTGCGGCCGCACTAATTGATCATAGGGCGACCGCACGAAAATACTTACAGTCACAGGACCAAGTCCGTTGCCAATATCGTACCCGAGCACTTCGCCCACGGGAATGTCACGGTAAAAAACAGGCGAGCCCGTGCCGAGTGAGCCGATGTTCGCTGCTTTCAGAACATAGGTATGGCCGGGATCATCTGAGCGTACGCCAGGCGGTTCCTCCAGCCCTATAAAATTGTTACGGTAATGACCGCCGGGGGAGCCCGGGTCCACGGTAATATAATCGCCTGAGACCAAGGTCTGCAGACCGGAGAGGTTGCCCCCACCAAAGGACGGCCGAACGATCCAGAAACGCGCGTGGTCGGTTAGGAAGCGGGTGCCGACATTGTTCATGCGTACCCTGACAATCACATGCTTATTGTCATTGCTGAGGTCAACTCTCTCGACGATGCCCAGGGTTACGGATTTGTACTGGAGCTGTGTCTGCTCAGAAGTAAGCCCGCTGCCGTCATCGAACGTAAGCGTCAGCAACGGCCCTCGCTCCGCCACCGTGCGGTATCCTAAATAAGCGGCAAGAACCGCGGCGATAATTGGAATGATCCACACCACGGAAAAGCGCGGGCGGCGCGTTTGGGCCTGTGGCGGATTGCCGTTTTCTTCGCTGGTGGTAGGCGTGTCGGTCATACCGGGGCCCTTTCCACATCGGCCATGCCGGCATTGGAAGTTGGCGTTCGGGCCCGGAGCCTGCGCATCCCACATCAGTCTTGGATCAAAACAATCGACGGCGAACATGGTCAGCACGACCACCGCGGCAAAGCAGGTTGCGCCGATCTCCGCGGTAAAATTCGCAAACTGTGCGAACTGAACAAGAGCTACCAGGATCGAAAGTCCAAAGACGTCGATCATGGACCATCGCCCAACGAACGCAATAATCCGGTAGATTGTTGTGCGGCCAGGAAGGTGTTTGGTACTGCCTGTCTGTGTCTGCGCGAGCAGATATCCAAGCATGATGATCTTCATCAGGGGAACCGTGAAACTTGCAAAAAATACCAGCGCTGCAAGCGGCCACAAACCGGCTTCATACAGATCGACGATGCCGCCCATGATGGTGTAGGGATGTGCCACCGCTATCTCCGTCATGGTCATGATCGGATAAATATTCGCGGGGACGTAGAGCATTGCCGCCGCTAGCAGCAATGCCCCGCTGCGGTTGATACTGTCATGCTTGCGCTTATGCAGCACAACGCCGCACCGGCGGCAGTGCTCACCGGGTTCGGCCCGGTTTACGAGATCGCAGCAGTGACAACCGATAAATCCAAGCGGAACACCAGTTGAGGAGGTCTGAATGGGCGGAAGGTCTTCTCCGGCGCTGACGGGCGCCGCTTTATGACCCGCAACGTCAAGTGCGCGCCATACCGTTTCTGGGTCGAGGGTGGCGTCCGCCGCTGCCATCGCCAGCATGACGCCGATCAGGGAATAGAGCGCGGTATCCAAATGTACCGAGGCAAGGGCGGTGATGCGGGTAAAGGCCACCAGAAAGCCGAGCAGATAGACATCGATCATCGCCCAGGGCGTAATCGGCCCATACCAGCGGAACAGCTCCTTCAGTAGGCTGGCCGGCAGGAGGCGGGTTTTAAGGCCGAGCAGTACGATCAATAGAATAGCCAGCTTGCAGCCGGGAAATATCACCGTCGTGCCCAGAACGAGCCAGCCAACCATCTGGAAGCCTTCGCCCATGAGTTCGGCTGGTCCGGTTGAAATATTTGCCAGTTGGTATCGGCCATAGGCCGATATTTCCAAAAACGGAGCGATGAGAGCAAAGCAGTAGAACAGCAGCGCCGACACGCCGCACGCAAGAGGAATTTCGAACGGGTGCCGGCTCATCTGCCACAAAGCATGCCGGCAACGTGGGCATACGGCGACGCGGTCAGCCTGTATCGGTGGCAAAGCTGAGATGAGACCGCATTGCGGGCATTCGCGCCAGGTATCGGCAACGGGATCGTGCGAGACTAGTCCTGGTGCACCGCTCGCCGTGGCCATGGCTAGGGACCGACACTGATCGCTGTGATTTTAGATCCTTCAAGGCCAAGTCCGGCCATCAACCCCTTCTCTCCAAATGGTATCGCGTAAACGTCTTCTGTCAGCGTGGTGGTTGTCATGCTTTCGGCCTTACCTTTATCGAGAACCACGACGCTGGGTCCCGCGCCGATGGACCAGCCATTGCTGCTTTTAAGATATGAGACTGCCGAGTCTGTCATAAAGAACAGAGCATAGCTGAAAGACTGCACGCCAGCCTGCAGCCCGTATGACGCAGCCGTGATGTTATAGTAACGTGTTGGAAGACCATTCTCGAACAGAACGCCATTGCCACCTTGCTGCGCCAACGATGAAGCCAGCCTTGAGGATGTTAGGAAATACCAGAATGGCCTTAGCGCGATCGCCGAGCAGCTTGGCGTTTGGCTCATTGGCATAAAGATTTGCCAGCGCTGTATCTGATTCGCGGATAAGTTCCGTGGCGGATGCGGCTGACGCCGGTTCAGTCAGGGCAATCGTCAACCCTGTTGCCGAGAAGAAACCTATCATGGCGTCACGGCGTCTTATGGTCATCAGAATTCTCCTGTTATATCATCGTGAGTATTCTACAGGCCTGATCATAACTTTTGGTACAATTCCTGATTTGATCCGGATCTGCTCAGATAATTCATTGGTCCAGGCGGTCGCTTCTATTGCAGGATAATCTCGACTCGGCGGTTTTGCGGTTCACGTACATTGGCACCTGTCTGCACAAGAAGTTGGGTATCACCGAAACCCTGTACGGAAATTTCAGAAGCGGGAACGCCGTCGGAAACCAACTGTTCCTCTACGGCCTTCGCGCGGCGTACGGAAAGGTCCTGGTTATAGGCGGGGCTACCCGATGTATCAGTGTAACCATTCACTTCGATCGTCGTGGTCTGGTTTGTGCGGCTGTCTGAGGCTGCCTGGGCAATGACCTCGACTCGCACGCGGGGTAAGCGTGGCCTTATCCCAATCGAAGAACACAAGATACGTCTTGGCTGGCGCTGGCGCTGGTGCCGCAGCCGGCATAGCGGTTGGTACCGAAGGAGGAGGAGGGACAGGCGGCGGGAACCTGAAGCCGACACCGAACAGGGGGCCATAGGTGGTCAAGTGCAGCGATCTCCGTACCCCGAGCGTATTACTATCTTCCCCGAACCGCTCAGTATTTAGCGCCCGAGCAGCCAAAGTTACGCTGAACCATTCATTTACGGCGTAGGAGATTGCGCCCGATGCGCCCCATCCCCAGGATCCGCTATCCACACCGAAGCCCTGCACCAGTCCGGCGAGCTCAATACGCCAGCGCGGCGCGGGGATAAAGTCGGCCCGTACGCCAAGCCAGGGCTGTATGAAGCTGGTGTTGTTGCTTGAGCTACGGCCCGCCAGATCTTCCTCGCCAGTATAGCTCTGCCAAGTGGTAAAAACGGCGAAACCCACGCGTGCATCTACAGATGTAGGGACGCCGTAAACATTGCCGGCATAAACCTGATAGCCGACCCCTGGCGCAATACGCAACAATTGCAGGGCCGATTTCACCCGGAGACTATTCCCCAACGGGCCGGATGGCAGGTCTTGGCTTTGGCTCACGGAAATATACTGAAGATCCATTTCGGCGGAGTAGGGACCATACCTCACAAGGCCATCGCCCATGAAGGCTGCATGGAGACTATGTATAATATCACTTGGACTCAGCAAGCCGGTATTAAAGGCGTTTGGTAGCCGCGTGTTGGCGATCGGCGTGGCATAATTCACTGATCCGGTGAGACCAGGCCACCATAAATAGGGGTCGAGTTCGACCTGTACGCGATACGCTCCGGTATTCGTGTAGCCATCCCGATTGGAGAAATATTGAGCCCAGGCTGGCGTGCCGACCGAAGCCGCCAAGCAAAGTGCCATCGAAAAAGGCGCGACAGACGCGATGTACCGAAACCTCATGGCCCACCCAATCAAAATTGCCGCCGCTAATCTTGGCGTTTCTGTTTTTGAGGCATTTGTCGAACCGGGTAATCGTTTATACCTGCTTCGGATCTACGTATCATGGCATCTTGATAGCGACTTAAACGGCGGCCCAACGCAAGATGTCGCGGCCCGCAGAAGGCGCTCACCAGAAATATAACG
The DNA here is from genome assembly GCA_963827925.1 of uncultured Pseudomonadota bacterium. GTDB lineage: Bacteria > Pseudomonadota > Alphaproteobacteria > Acetobacterales > Acetobacteraceae > Acidocella. The sequence goes on from CAWHDE010000015.1 coordinate 155,037, forward strand.
CTACCAACTCATAATCCTGCACTTATTCAGTGGACCCAGGATTTTAAAGCGATGAAACGTAGACTAGCAATTTCGGATATGTTTTGTATTTGACGAAAATCAAATACACCAGTCCTGCATGTTTAGTAATAGTTATGACTGTAAGACCGTGACGGTCCATATATAACTATAACAGGGTACGGAAAAGGCCTTCCCTGTGCGTAATGCTGTTATTCCCAGCCACCCTCGTCTTGTTGGAGGACGGGTATACGCGGCTTCGATCTGCAAAGCTGCAAATAAGGTTTGCTTCATGTCTGAAACTCCATCAAAAAGTCAAATCATGATGGCTCGCCTGGTTGCGGTCGCGTTAATCGCGTTGGTCATCCTTGGCCTCATCCGCTTCGTCTTATCGCCGACAACTCTGCAGACCTTCTGGCATGACCTCGTCGAGCGCCCCGGCGGCCCCATGACCTTTCGCTTCATTCTTCAGCCTGTCATGGCGATGATTGTGGCGTTTCATTACGGCATCAAAGATGCGAAGACGGGACGATCGCCCTATTTCTGGACAATCCTTACCAATCAAGCGGAACGTAAAGGACGCTTATATGAGGGATTGGTTCACACGGCCCGGATCATTCTTCTGGGGCTTGTTATGGATGGTATTTACCAGTTCCTTGTCTTGAAGTCCTTTTATCCCGGTCAGGCGGTCGTCATCGCTTTAGTGCTCGCCTTTGTTCCCTATTTGCTTCTGCGCGGACCGATCGCCCGCATTATGCTCTGGTGGTACAGCCATGCTTAACTCCAAAGGAGTTCGTAATGAGCGATGAGCTGCCTACGGTGCTGTCACCACCCGCGAATAGCTCATTTGAACTGGCTTCCAGGAACACCGGCTTGGCGTTACAACGCACGCGCATGGCCGCAGACCGGACGTTGATGGCAGTCGTCCGCACATCTCTTTCGCTCATCAGTTTCGGCTTTACGATTTTTAACCTGGCGCAAGATTTAAAAAGAGAAAATATCTTAAAGGTGAATGCCACGGTACCCCATTTTGGTGTCGGACTAGTTCTTCTTGGCATCGTCATGCTCTTTATTGGCATAATCTATCACATCCATTTTATGTATAGCCTACGTAAGGAACGGAAGCGATTAACGCTGGCTGGGCTCATCCAAGGCAAGAGCCCGTTTCCACCCTCATTGACTTTGATAGTCGCCATCATTCTTCTAGGGCTAGGCATTTCAGCCATCTTGAGCATGCTCTTTCACATCGGTCCATTTTGATGAGAAGCTTAGCCAGGCGATCCTCGAAGCCGATTTACGCACACCGAAAGATATAACCAAACAGGAGGAAGCAAGTGACCAAAGAGAAGAAGCCAAATATCCTTATCCTATGGGGCGACGATATCGGTTGGTGGAACATCAGCTACAATAGTCGCGGCCAGATGGGATACCGCACCCCTAACATCGATCGTATTGGCAATGAGGGCGCATCCTTCACCGACTATTACGGCCAGCAAAGCTGCACAGCCGGCCGCGCCGCCTTCATCACCGGCCAAAATCCGCTACGTACCGGACTGACCAAGGTGGGGACGCCGGGTGCGACTGTCGGTCTTCAAGCGGAGGATCCGACCATCGCGGAACTGCTCAAGCCCTTGGGTTACGCCACAGGTCAGTTCGGCAAGAACCATTTGGGAGACCGGGACGAATATCTTCCCACCATGCACGGTTTTGATGAATTCTTCGGTAACCTTTATCACCTCAATGCCGAGGAAGAGCCGGAAAATCCAGACTACCCCAAGAACCCTGAATTCAAAAAGCTCTTCGGTCCCCGTGGGGTGCTCCACTGCTTGGCGAACGGCAAGGGTGGGCAGACAATCGAGGATACCGGGCCATTGACCAAAAAGCGTATGGAAACAATCGATGATGAGGTAACCGACAAAGCACTTGCGTTCATCGATAAGACCGTTAAGTCCGGGGATCCTTTCTTTCTCTGGTACAACACGACCGCCATGCATTTTCGCACGCACCGTGCAGATAAGCATAAGGGCAAGAGCGGTCAGGGCGTTTACAATGATGTCATGGTCGCGCATGACGAGCATATCGGCCAGTTACTATCTAAGCTCGATGAACTCGGCATCGCCGACAACACGATCGTGTTATACTCGACGGATAATGGCCCCCATTATAACAGTTGGCCAGACGCCGGAATTACGCCCTTCCGCAGCGAGAAGAACACCAACTGGGAAGGCGGCTGGCGGGTGCCAGTCTTCGTGCGCTGGCCAGGAAAAATCAAGCCGGGCACTGTTTTCAACGACATCGTCTCGCACCAGGACTGGCTGCCAACGTTGCTTGAGGCCGCCGGGGAGCCGGATATCAACGCGAAGCTCCTCGCAGGACACAAAGCGGGCGACAAAACCTTCAAAGTGCATATCGATGGCATCAACATGACAGCCTACCTGACCGGTGCCGTGAAGGAGAGCCCAAGAAAATTTATTTTCTATATGAGCGATGATGGGGACGTTCTCGCTATCCGCGGTGGCGATTGGAAAATGGTTCTGATGGAGCAGCGCGCCAAACAAATGATGTGCTGGGCGGAGCCGTTCGTGAAGTTGCGGGTGCCGAAAATATTCAACCTTCGTCAGGACCCGTTTGAACGGGCGGATGAAAATTCAAACACCTACTGGGACTGGATGATTGACCACGCCTTTCTGATCTACGGAATGCAGGCACTGGTAGCCGGGCAGATTGAGGATTTTAAGAAATTTCCTCCCCGGCAGAAGCCGGCGTCGTTCAACCTAGATGCGGTGCTGAGGAATCTCCAGGATGCGAGCGGTGGCGCTAATCACTAAAGTACACTGAGCGCCACTATATTTCGCGAGACAGCACAACTCTATGAGATAGGTATGGGCAATCGAGGCTTGATCTAATCGGTCATTTGATTTTGCCGCCAGTGTTGATTGGAAACAGCCTGTCATCTGGTGCCTTGTGGCACCGATGGCAGGCTGTTTGCGCTGTAAGGTAAAGTCACGGATTCTTGTAAGATGATCCTTTTTGGACAAGCCGTCCTTTGGCGTCCTGCGCCGCATGGCCTATTGTCTGCGTACACAACCCCAATATTGGCGGAAACGGACCTTGAACGACACTTCCACAACCGTGAGTACCAATTCAGCCCCCAAGCGGCGCGCGTCTCCCCCGGCGCTGGTTGAAGGTCCGGTGGGACGCACGCTAATCCTATTTTCTCTGCCGATCCTGGCCGGCAACGTACTGCAATCGCTGAACACCTCGATCAACGCCGCCTGGATCGGCCATATGATCGGGCCTTTGGCTTTGGCCGCTTCTGCGAACGCAAATGCGTTGCTCTTCTTCCTGATCAGCCTGGGTTTTGGCATCGCCCTGGCGGCAACCATCCTGATCGGTCAAAGCTTGGGTGCGCGTGATATTGCCCAAGCGAAGCGGGTAATGGGCACATCCTATCTGTTCTTCGGCGGCTTGTCCGTGGCCATTGCCGCCATCGGCTTCATTCTAGCGCCGCAGCTCATGCTGGCCATGCACACCCCGCCTGACGCCATGGTGCTTGCCTCCGCCTATCTCAGGATCATCTTCCTTGCCATTCCGGCTTTGTTCATTTCCACCTTTCTGGCGATGGCCCTGCGCGGTGCGGGCGATTCCCGCACACCCTTCTACTTCATGCTGCTGTCGGCGATACTTGATGTCGGGCTCAACCCGCTTTTCATCGCAGGGCTTGGTCCGTTCCCCCGGCTTGGCATTGCGGGTTCCGCGCTGGCCACCACCATTGCGCAATGGCTGACATTATTCCTTCTCCTGCTTTGGCTCCGTGCAAAGCGCCACATTCTATGGGTTGGGCTGGCCGACAGGGCCGTATTCCGTGCCGACCGCGCCATTCTGCGCAGCCTGCTGACCAAGGGCGTGCCGATGGGGCTGCAGGTGATTGTCGTGTCCTCCTCCATGATCGCGATGATCAGCCTGGTGGACCGTTTCGGCTCGGCCACCGTTGCGGCCTACGGCGCCTGCTTCCAGCTTTGGAGCTATATTCAGATGCCGGCCTTTGCGGTCGGCAGCGCCGTGTCCTCCATGGCGGCACAGAATATCGGTGCTAAGAGATGGGACAGGGTGAGCCGCGTTGCCATGGCCGGTGTGGTCTATAACATTCTGCTTACGGGTGCGCTTGTGGCCCTTGTGACGCTGCTGGACAGGCAAGCTTTCGGGCTCTTCCTTGGCCGGGACGATGCCGCCATTGCCATGGCAAAGCACATGCATCTCATCGTCTCCTGGTCGTTCATCTTGTTTGGCGTCAGCTTCGTCCTGGCCAGCGTGGTGCGCGCGGCCGGCTCCGTGGTGCCTCCGTTGCTCATCCTGCTCGCGGCCTTCTGGGGCGTGCGCGTCCCATTTGCCGCCCTCATGTCAGGATCTGGTGTGGACAGCGTGTTGCTGGGCTTTCCGGCAGGCTCCATCGCAGCGTTGTTGATGACCATCGCCTATTACCGGTTCGGCAATTGGCGCGCGGCGAAAATGCTGGTCCGTGACTGACGCGGCTGGGCCGCGCCTTCTGCTCTGCCCTCTTATACGGCAGAGTTGCCGCCATCCACCGGCAAGGCTGCGCCAGTGATAAAAGACGCGTCATCAGACGCTAAAAATGCAATGGCCGCCGCCACATCTTCCGGCTTACCGATCCGGCCCATGGGAATCGCCTCCGCCATTTCGGCAAGCCGAGACATGTCATCTCCTGCTTCGCGGCGGAGCATGGCAGTGTCGGTATCGCCGGGGCACACGGCATTTACCCGCACGCCCTGGCGCGCATGGTCCTTGGCCATAGAACGGGTAAGCTGCACAACGGCCCCCTTGCTGACGCCATAGGCAAGCGCCTGGTCTGCCGCGACCAGCCCCCAATCCGAGGCAACATTGACGATGGAGCCACCGCCTTGGCCGATCATTAACGGTAGGGCCGCACGAGATATGCGGAAAACAGCGGTGACATTGACCAGCATGGTCTTATCCCACTCCTCATCCGTGCAATCCACGGCATCTCCCTGGAACAGGATCCCGGCGTTATTGACGAGTATGTCCAGCCGGCCATGCCGTTCCATGGCCCAGCTTGTTAGCTTGACCGGTGTGTCCGCCGCCGTGATGTCCGCAGCCAGAAAAGCCCCCCCAAGCTCGGCGGCCAAGGCTGCACCAGCTTGCTCGTTACGGCCCGTGAGCAGCAGATGAGCACCCCGAGCCGCGAACAGCCTGGCTGTGGCCTCGCCAATACCCGCCGTGGCGCCTGTAATCAGTGCAATTTTTCCATGCAGCATTTTACGCTCTCCTCTTTGCTGAGCGTATACCAAAATTTACCAATAGTTATAGGCACCTATCGGGGGTTCCATATTCGGTGGCGGCCAATCCGCTGTTGGGTTAAAGATCCAGGGGAGAGTTGTGCTGCACGCGCAACTGCTCCGCGGAATGGCGAACGGCTTCGGATATCTGCAGCAATTGCTTCGCCAGCGGGCTTGTCTTGCGCCAGACCATGCCGATGGTCCGCGAAGGCTGCGGATTCTTGAAGCGCGCAATGGAGACGGAGGCCGAGCGCGTCTCAACCGCCACGGCCATTTCCGGAATCAGCGTGATGCCGACGCCGGCGCCCACCATCTGGACCAGCGTGGATAGCGAGCTGGCGTCGAGCAATTTGCGGGGCTGCACCGCACGCGTGTTGATGTTACAGAAGGACAGGGCTTGCTCGCGAAAGCAATGCCCATCCTCGAGGAGCAGAAGCTTCATTTCCCGAAGCATCTCGGGATCCGGTATCGGCTTTCCCTCATCTCTGCTGGGCCGGACAAGGACAAAATTTTCTGTGAATAAGGTAATCTCGGTCAATGAGGGCTCAGACACCGGCAGGGCGACGACGGCCGTATCAAGCAGCCCTTCATCCAGTTCCTGGATGAGCCTTGGCGTCAACGTCTCACGTACATGAATATCGAGACCGCCATGCAAGCGGGTCAGGCTGTCGATGATGAACGGCAGCAGGTAGGGGGCGACGGTTGGAATCACGCCAACGCGCAGACGCCCCACCATCCCGTCACGCGAGGCGTGCGCCATGTTTCCCAACTCATCGACCGAGCGCAGAATATCCCGGATGCGCAGGGCGACCTCTTCTCCGACGCCGGTCAGTCGGACATGGCGCGCGTCTCGTTCAAAGAGTTCCACCCCGAGTTCCTGCTCCAGCTCCTTGATTTGCATCGACAGAGCGGGTTGAGAAATGGAGCTTGCGGCAGCCGCGCGCCCAAAGTGACCATGGCGCGCCAGGGCCTCAAAATAGCGGAACTGCTTAAGCGTTAGATATATCATGATAAAATTTAGGTACCAGGTAAGTCATAATATAATCTTATCACGACAATCAGTAGATCAAAATTGATCTGATAATGTATATCTAGTAGGCATTATCGGGAGGGCAAAGGGCCATCACTGGCCTGGCAGCTTTCTTATCCCCATAGACCCATTTAGCAGCCGCTGCTTAATCGGAGGAAAAAATGGACGCAGAGACTGAAAAGAGTACGGGCAAGTGCCCGTTTGTGCATTCCCCTGTCGAAGGCACGACCAACCGGGACTGGTGGCCGAAACAGCTGCGGCTGGATATTCTGCATCAGCACTCCTCCCTGTCCAACCCCATGGACAAGGGCTTCAATTACGCCGAAGCCTTCAAGAGCCTGGACTATGAGGCCCTGAAGAAAGACCTGACGGCGCTGTTGACCGACTCCCAGGATTGGTGGCCGGCTGATTTCGGCCATTACGGTCCGCTGTTCGTCCGCATGGCCTGGCATAGCTCTGGCACCTACCGCACCGGCGATGGCCGCGGCGGCGCCGGCCGCGGCCAGCAGCGTTTCGCTCCGCTCAATAGCTGGCCTGACAACGTTAACCTCGACAAGGCGCGGCGCCTGTTGTGGCCGGTCAAGCAGAAATACGGCGAGAAGATCTCCTGGGCCGACCTGCTGATCCTCACCGGCAATGTCGCTCTTGAGTCGATGGGCTTCAAGACCTTCGGCTTCGCCGGCGGACGCGTGGACACCTGGGAGCCGGATCAGGATGTCTATTGGGGCGATGAGAGCGCCTGGCTGGCCCACCGCCACCCTGAGCAACTCGCCAACCCGCTCGGCGCAACCGAGATGGGTCTGATCTACGTCAACCCGGAAGGCCCGGACCACAAGCCGGACCCGCTGGCCGCGGCGGTGGCGATCCGCGAGACCTTCGCGCGCATGGCGATGAACGACGAAGAAACCGTCGCGCTGATCGCCGGCGGCCATACTTTCGGCAAGACCCATGGCGCTGGCCCGACCAGCCATGTGGGGGTTGAGCCGGAAGCTGCCGGTCTTGAAGAGATGGGCCTCGGCTGGAAGAGCAGCTACGGCACAGGCAAGGGTGCCGATCAGATCGGCAGCGGCATTGAAGTCACCTGGACCACCACGCCGACCCAGTGGAGCAGCAACTTCTTCTGGAATCTGTTCGGCTATGAATGGGAACTGCAGAAGAGCCCGGCGGGAGCCCACCAGTGGGTCGCCAAGGGCGCTGGCGCAACCGTCCCGGACGCCTTCGATTCGTCGAAGAAGCATCTGCCGACCATGCTGACCACCGACATTTCGATGCGGGCCGATCCGATCTATGAGAAGATCTCGCGCCGCTTCATGGAGAATCCTGACCAGTATGCGGACGCCTTTGCCCGCGCCTGGTTCAAGCTGACCCATCGCGACATGGGACCGCTGATGCGTTACATCGGGCCGGAAGTTCCCAGCGAAGTGCTGATCTGGCAGGATCCGATCCCGGCTGTTGATCACCCCTTGATCGACGCGCAGGACATTGCCGGCCTCAAGGGCAAGATCGTGGCCTCCGGCCTCAGCGTTTCCGAGCTGGTTTCGACCGCCTGGGCGTCGGCCTCCACGTTCCGTGGGTCCGACAAGCGTGGTGGTGCCAACGGTGCCCGTATCCGGCTCGCCCCGCAGAAGGACTGGGAAGTCAACCAGCCTGACCGTCTGGCGAAGGTGCTGGCTGCTCTCGAGGGCATCCAGAGCGCGTTCAACGGCGCTCAGTCTGGCGGCAAGAAGGTCTCGCTCGCCGATCTGATCGTGCTGGCTGGCAGCGTGGGCGTTGAGCAGGCGGCGAAGACCGCCGGCGTCACCGTCACGGTTCCCTTCGTGCCGGGCCGCATGGATGCGTCTCAGGAGCAGACCGACATCGAGTTCGTCGGCTTCCTGGAGCCGCGTGCTGACGGTTTCCGCAACTACGCCAAGGGCAGGTACTCTGTGAAAGCAGAGGAGATGCTGATCGACAAGGCGCAGTTGCTGACCCTGACCGCGCCCCAGATGACGGCCCTGGTGGGCGGTCTGCGCGTGCTGGAGACCAATTTCGGTCAGACCCAGCACGGTGTCTTCACCAAGAGCCCGGGCGCCCTGACCAACGACTTCTTCGTGAACCTGCTCGACATGGGCACGGAGTGGAAGGCGGTCTCCGAGGCCAAGGATCTGTACGAAGGCCGTTGCCGCAAGACCGGCGAAGTCAAGTGGACCGGCACGCGCGTTGATCTGGTGTTCGGTTCGAACTCCCAGCTCCGTGCGCTGGCCGAGGTCTATGGCAGCTCCGACGCGAAGGAGAAGTTCGTCAACGACTTCGTGGCGGTCTGGACCAAGGTGATGAACGCCGATCGCTTCGATCTGGCCTGATCCCTCGGAAAAATATCCGGCCGCTGCTGAAGAGGCTGCGGCCGGATAGAAATTCAGACGTTTGTGAACAGGTTGAACCTTCTGGTTCAACCTGTTTTTTTTGTCGCAGAAAATCTTCGAGATACAAGTGCCTCTAAGGCGCGTTATGGTCGGCGTTAGCCACCAAGTCGCTAAGACTAAAACCCATTGTCTGCTGGACAGGGCATGGTGCTTTAGAAAATCTGTTTCACGCGCTGGCGGCGGGGTTACGAGGCAAACTGCCGTCCCAGTTGGATTTGCGGCAGTCTGCTCTCGTTCCGTATAGCGATAGGCAGCAGTTAGACTTGCGGCTGGATACGTTCTGATGTCGCTTTCAGGACGCCTCTGGTCTCGACCCGCCAGACCCAGGTTGCCACCGCGCCGAGCAAGGACGCGATGATCAAGCACACCAGCAGCGCCTGCGTACCGATGGCCTTCAGCAGGATGGGGAACAGAAACGCGGTCAGCACCGCGCCGATCTTGGCGAAAGACGCCGCGAAGCCCGCCCCGTACCCCCGGATGGCCGTCGGAAACACCTCACCGGCCAGCAGGTAGGTCTGCGCGTTCGGTCCAAGATTGGTCATGTAGTTGAACATCATGAAGCCGATGAACAGCAGCGGCAGGTTCTGGCCGCCGCGACCATGGAGAGTGCTGCGAGCCCCAGCCCGATGGCGCAGCCAATAAAGCCCAGGATCTGCAGCTTGATGCGGCCCGCGCGCTCCACCAGCACGATGGCCGACAGGATGCCCAGAATCAGCAGCACATCCAGCATTGCCGTGCCCTGGGCGGAGAGCAGAGCCTTGTGAACGACGCCAGGAACATCCGAGACCGCTCCGGCGGTGCCGATGGTGGCCGCCAGGATCACCGGCGTGAAGATGCCGATGCCATAGGTGCTGAGATCCTGCAGGAACCACGGCACGGAGGCGAGCAGGGTGGCGCGGCGATGCTCGGCATCGAACAGCACGGCAACGTGGCCTTTCGGCTCCTCGCGTCCGCCATGCTCGGTGACGTGCGGATCGTGCAGCTCCACGATTTTCGGATATTGCGGCTCGCGTTTCAGCAGCTTCCTGGTTTCCGCTTCGGCGTCACGCATGCGGCCGCGCGCCACCAGCCAATGCGCGCTGTCGCAGATGAAGAAACGGCCCGAGATGACCGCAATGGCGGGGATGATCGCGGCAGCGAACATCCAGCGCCACGCATCGAGCTGGGGATGGATGGTCAGCAGCAGAATGCCGAGCACCGGCACCGCAGATCGCGCCCACGCCTGGAAGGCGAATGCGCCAAGCACCAACCCGCCACGCCCCCGGCTGGGAACAGCTTCGGAAATGACCATATGCGCCGTGGGATAATCGCACCCCAGCGCCACGCCGATGCCGAACAGGCAGACGACAAGCTCAACGAAATTCTGCGCCAGGGTCAGCGCGATGAGGAAGATGACAAAAAGCACCATCTCGGCGATGAACATCGTCTTCCGGCCGAACGTGTCGGCCATGCGGCCGAGCAAGGTTGCGCCGATCAGGATACCGAACAAGGATGCGGCCGTGACCACGCTCATCTGATAGGAGTTGAGCGAGAAAGACCTGGAGATAAGGGGCAGAGCAATGCCGGTCATGAACACGACCAGCCCTTCAAAGAACTTGCCCGCGATCGCCAGCCCCCAAATCCGCCATTGCATGCCGGTCATAGGCAAAGAGGTGAATTGCGTGCCATCCGGCCAGGTCGGGATTTCATCGATATAGTCTTGAACCGTTTTGCGGGAATTAGCCGAAGCGCCAGCTTCCGTTCTGTTCATGAAGACCCCCATGATCTCGATTATGTTGCCGTAACGGTTCCTTTGTCATGTTTCGAAGCTTGTTGTTATGAAGAGACAATGACTGTTGACCAGGCCTTCGCTCCGAGGCCAAGGCCGCAGGCCGTTCTTTCGTCGCTGGACGCAATGGCATTTTTCGCCGCCAACTGGTGACGCAGGTGCCAAGCACGGACCAGAGGATGGGAGAGGCAGGTTGCGCAAGAACGTCAGCGTACATTTGATTCGTGCACTTAAGGCATGGCTAGGTAGCGCGCGCGGGCATTGACATCACTGGTCCGTCAAAAGATTAATTCTATTATCGGCCAAATTATCCGATTATCGGATGGTTGGCTCGTGTTGACAGAAACAAGCGGCGCCAAGTGCAGCGCACGCGGCCAGAGGAGTAGGCGGCGGTCCAGGATTTTGCCGGTGAGCGGCAGATAATGTCGTACAGAGCGCAACGGCACAGCCCGCAACGCCATGCGCTCAACAAGAACTAGAGGAAGAAGCTGATGAGTTCCCAAAATTCTCCCGCCGCTTTAGGCAGCGCCGACCATAAGGGCGTGGTCGGCAAGATGGTCTATGTTTTTGAAAGACTTATGCCGGATCCGTTCATTTTGTCGATCGGGCTGACAGTACTGGTGGCACTTCTCGCTGTGGTTCTGGTGCCCGGCGTTACGGCGCCGAAGCTGCTGGATAGCTGGTATGGCGGCGCCTTCAAGATTTTGCAGTTCGCCTTTCAGATGGTGCTGATCCTACTCACTGGTTTCGCGGTGGCGGATGCGCCTGCCGTCCGTGCGCTATTGGGTGCCCTGGCCAAAAACGTGAAAACGCCAACTCAGGCCGTGTTGCTGCTGTTTCCGGTGGTCGCTGTCGCGGCTTGGTTGAACTGGGGGCTTGGCCTGGTGGTGGCCGCGTTCCTCTCCCGCGAGATCGCGCGCCAGGTGCGGGTGGATTTTGGCTGGCTGGTGGCGGGCTCCTATACGGCCTGGTCGGTCTGCAATAACGGCCTGTCCAGCTCCATCGCGCTGTCGCAAGCAACGCATGGCAACGAGTTGAATTTCGTCGAAAAGGCGACCGGCCAGCTCATCCCTCTCAGTCAGACGATCTTCGCGCCCTTCGTCCTGGTGCCGACAATCTTGGTGGTCGTGGTCATGGCGGTGATCTTTATCTGGATGCATCCCAAGGGCGACGATGTGCAGCCCTTGCAGCAAAGCGCCGAGGCGCCGGAGGCCGACAGCCATAGCCGTTCCGCGATGAGCCCCAACTCCCCGGCGGCCTGGGTGGAACGCTCGCCCATCGGCACCATCATCCTGCTGGCGTTCGGGATCGGCGTGATCGCGCTGAAACTCTCCACCCACAGCTTCGCGCTGGACATCAACATGACGATCCTGATCTTCCTGCTGGTGGGGCTGGCCTTGCAGGGGCGGCCGATCAACTACGCCAACGCCGTCCGCGATGGTGTGAAGCAGACCGGCTCGATGATCCTGCAATATCCGATGTATGGCGGCATCATGGGGATCATGGCGGGCACCGGGCTGGCCGCGCTCATCGCAAAAGGCTTCGTCAATATCGCCACAAGCACAACCTTGCCGCTTTGGAGCTATGTCAGCTCGATGATCATCACCCTTCTGGTGCCGAGCGCTGGCGGCCACTGGGCCGTGCAAGGCCCGTTTGTCGTGCCCGCGACCGTGGCGCTCCACGCCTCGGCGGCACGCACCGCCATGGGCGTTGCGATGGCGGAGAATGTCTCGAACATGCTGCAGCCCTTCTGGGCAGTGCCTGTGGTGGCCATGGCCGGCATAAGGCTGCAGCGCGTCATGGGCTACACGGCAATCACGTTTGTCGTGTCTTTCGTGATCTACGGTGCAAGCCTGCTGTTTATTCCCTAAGTAAATGGATGAACCCGGTGCCGCAATGAAATTTCAGGCGGCGCCGGTGGCTTTCGGCCGCGCTCCGTGAGGGGAAGACGGCATGGCTTGACAATACCCCGCTGGAGATGCTGGGCTGCATTTACCGAGGGGGGCTCCGTGAAGGAGCTGAGACGTTGCCAGGGGCTTAAAGCCCACCGTAACGGACCCTTTGAACCTGATCCGGTTAACACCGGCGGAGGGACGGGGGATGTTCTTAAGGCGCCATAGGCCCTCCCACCCTCTGTTTTATTGAGGAGGAGTGCAGATGACAGCCCAGACAGACCCAGCCAAAGTCACCATTGGCCAAATTTCTGGTTCACGCCGTATCTATTCCGCGCCACCGGACAGGCCGGACATCGCCGTGCCGTTCCGTGAGGTGGTGCTGCACCCCTCCGCCAACGAGCCTCCTTTCCGCCTCTATGATAGTTCGGGCCCCTATACCGACCCGCAAATCCTCGTCGACTTGAATAAAGGCGCGCCAAGGCTCCGCTCGGATTGGCTTGCCAAGCGCGGTTTTGGCCCCGTGCCGGGCCGGGCGGTGCGGCCAGAGGATAACGGCTTCGTCGCCGCCGCGCAGCTGGTGCTGCCGTGCCCCGCGCCTCATGCCGTTCTGAGCGGGCAGGGCGGGGCTCTCATCACGCAATATGAATTCGCCCGTGCCGGGGTCATCACCGAGGAGATGATTTTCGCGGCGCACCGTGAAAATCTCGGCCGTGCTCAAGCCGCCGAAGGGGCAGCCGAGCGCCTTGCCGATGGTGATAGCTTCGGCGCCGCCATCCCTGAATTCGTCACGCCGGAATTCGTCCGCAGCGAGATCGCCGCCGGGCGCGCCATCATCCCGGCCAATATCAACCACCCGGAGTTGGAGCCGATGGTCATCGGCCGTAATTTCCTGGTGAAGATCAACGCCAATATCGGCAATTCCGCCGTCACCTCCTCCGCCGCTGACGAGGTGGAGAAGCTGGTCTGGGCCATACGCTGGGGCGCGGATACGGTCATGGATCTTTCCACCGGACGCAATATCCACAATATCCGCGACTGGATTTTGCGGAATTCCCCCGTGCCCATCGGCACGGTGCCCATCTATCAGGCGCTGGAGAAAGTCGGCGGCGATGCCAGCAAGCTCGATTGGGAGGTGTTCAAGGACACGCTGATCGAACAGGCCGAGCAGGGGGTGGATTATTTCACCATCCATGCCGGGGTGCGGCTCGCCCATGTGCCGCTCACCGCGCGGCGCGTGACGGGCATCGTCTCGCGCGGCGGCTCCATCATGGCGCAATGGTGCCTCTCGCATCACCGCGAGAGTTTTCTCTACGAGCGCTTCGACGAGATTTGCGACATCATGCGCCGCTACGATGTCTCCTTCTCGCTGGGCGACGGCCTGCGCCCCGGCTCCAACGCCGATGCGAACGACGCCGCCCAGTTCGCCGAACTGGAAACGCTGGGCGAGCTAACCCGCATCGCCTGGGACAAGGGCTGCCAGGTGATGATCGAAGGCCCCGGCCATGTGCCGATGCACAAGATCAAAGCCAATATGGACAAGCAGCTCGCCACCTGCGGCGAGGCGCCGTTCTACACGCTGGGGCCGCTCACCACGGATATCGCGCCGGGCTACGACCATATCACCTCCGCCATCGGCGCGGCGATGATCGGCTGGTTCGGCACCGCCATGCTTTGCTATGTCACGCCCAAGGAGCATCTCGGCCTGCCCAACCGCGCCGATGTGAAAACCGGCGTCATCACCTACAAGCTCGCGGCCCATGCGGCGGACCTCGCCAAGGGCCATCCGGCGGCGCGGCTGCGCGACGACGCGATCTCCCGCGCCCGTTTCGAGTTCCGCTGGGAGGATCAGTTCAATCTCGGGCTCGACCCTGACACGGCCCGGGACTTCCATGACGAAACATTGCCCAAGGAGGCGCACAAGACCGCGCATTTCTGCTCCATGTGCGGCCCGAAATTCTGCTCGATGAAGATCAGCCAGGATATACGCGAGCAAGCCCAGCGCGCGGAGGGCATGCGGGAGATGAGCGAAGCCTTCAACCAGAGCGGCGGGCGGATTTATCTACCCAACGGCGCGGCGGAATAACCGCGCCGTCAGGTCTCCTACAGCATGGCGCGTGTGAGGATCGGGGTGAAATCGACTCCCTCTGGGAGTGTGCCAAGGGCATAGCCCCCGCCATGCTCCAGCCGTGTCGTGCAATAGGCGGCGGCGATGCTGGAGGGCGCGTGGCGCAGCAGCAGGCTGGCGGCCAGGGCCAGGGCTAACTGCTCGGTGAGACGGCGCGCGTTTCTCTCCTCGAGCGAGGGCAGGGGCGCGGCCAGCCAGGCATCCAGCGCTGGATGCGCCCCCTTGGCACGGCCGATTTCATCGCGCAGCAGCGCCAGAACTCTCCGGCATACGGGTGAGGGCGCGCATTACATCCAGGCAGATGACATTGCCCGAGCCCTCCCACAGCCCGTTCAGCGGCGCGTCGCGGTATAGCCGGGCAATGTCATGCTCCTCGATAAAGCCGTTGCCGCCATGGCATTCCAGCGCCTCGGCCACCACCATCGGCGCGCGCTTGCACACCCAATATTTGGCGAGCGGGGCCAATATGCGGCTCAGAACGCGCTCACTTTCGTCCCGGACACTGGCATCGAGCGAAGCCGCCGCCCGCATGGCCAGCCACATGGCGGCCTCGGCCTCCAGCGCCAGATCCGCCAGCACATTCGCCATCGCCGGTTGCGCGGCGAGACGCTGCCCGAACGCTGAACGATGGCCGTATGGTGCAGGGCCAGACGCACCGCCTGGCGCATCTGCCCGGCGCTGCCCAGGGCACATTCCAGCCGGGTGAGATGGGCCATCTCAAGAATGGTGGCGATGCCGCGCCCTTCCTCGCCCACGATCCTCGCCTCCAGCCCCCGGAATTCCACCTCCGACGAAGCATTGGAGCGGTTGCCGCATTTCTCCTTCAGCCGTTGCAGGAGCAGGAAATTGCGGCTGCCATCATCCCGCCAGCCTTGGGCGAGAAAGCAGGTGGGCCCGGCCTCCGTGCGGGCCAGCGTAAGAAACAAATCCGCCACCGGCACCGAGAAGAACCATTTATGGCCGGTGAGCGCGTACCAGCCGCCCCCGGCCGGGCATAGCCTCCGTCTGCACCTGCCGCAGATCGGAGCCGCCCTGCTTCTCCGTCATCGCCATGGCCACCGTGAGCGCGGATTTTTGCCCCGGCGGCAGCGGGCGCGGGTCGTAGGCGGGCGAGAGGATCTTGGCCTGGAACTGGGCCAGCAGCTCCGGCGCGTGGCGCAGCGCGGCCAGGGAGGCGAAAGTCATCGCCGCCGGGCAACCCACCCCGGCCTCGCCCTGCGCCCAGAGGTAAGACAAAGCCGCCCGGGCCACATGCGCGCCGGGACGCGCTTCGGTCCAGCCCAGGGCATGGACCTCGTCAGCGCGCAGCATGCCGAGCAGCTCGTGCCAGGCAGGGTGGAACTCCACCTCGTCGATTCGGTGCCCATAGCGGTCATGGGTATGCAGCTCGGGTGTAAAACGATTGGCCAGCCGCGCCAGTTGCTGCACATGGGCCGAGCCAACGCGGTTGCCGCAGGCTTGCAACCGCTCTTCCGCCCAGCTGGCCCCGAAGGCGCCCACCGCCTCGCGCAGTGGCTGGTCCGCTGCCCAGGCATTGAAATCCTCAAGCGGCGGGGGCTGGTTGCGGACCTCATGCGTGGCGTAGCCGGACATGTTTTTCCTCCAGGGTTTTGGCGCGAGCATATACCGCATGGTCCCCGCGGTCATGGTCTTGCCGTAATATTCTGCGAAGCCAGAATGCAACCTGGCGCCGGGAGGCATGGCTGCGCGCCAATTTTTGTTAGTTGTTTATCATTTTCATAAAATCTATTTTGACCTGTAGGTGGTGATCTGAGACATGGACCAAATGGATACTTCGGCGCTTCCCGAGGACAGTTTCAACCAGGATGATTTCTTCGAGCTGATGCCCGTGGCGCTGTGGGAAGAGGATTTCAGTGCGCTGAAACTGATCTTCGATGAATGGCGTGCCGAAGGCGTAATGGATCTCCATGCGTATCTTCAGGCAGATTTTGGTAGGGTGCAGCGCTGTGCCCATTCCATCGAAATCAGGCGCGTGAACCAGAGGGCGCTGGATATGCTGGGGGCGGAGAGTTTGACCCACCTTTCTGACAATCTCTCCAACATCATAAGAGGCGACGCGCTTCCCGCCTATATGCAGGAACTGCTCCAGATCTGGAGTGGTAAAACCAATTTTACCACGACGACTGTGAACTATGGGCTTGATGGTAGCCGGATCGATGTCCGGGTGAACGGGGCCATCCATCCCGATGGTCAGGGCGGCTGGTCGCGTGTGATCGTCGCCTTTGAGGATATTTCGGCCCAGGAAACGGCGCGGCGTGATCTGCTCATCAGCGAGGCGGAGGCGCGCGCGCTCTTCAACGACTCGCCGGTCTCCATCTGGCTGGAGGATTTCGGTCTCATCAAGGCCCGGCTGGATGAATTGCGGAGCCGGGGCATCACGGATTTCCGTACCTTCATCGACGTACATCCCGATTTCGTTGAGATGTGTATGCAGGACATCCATGTTTTGAACGTTAACGTGCATACATTAACGTTATTTGGCGCGCGGGATAAAGACGACCTGCTTAACCGGTTAGACGAAGTCTTCCGGGATGAAATGCGCGCTTTTTTTGCGGAACAACTTGTCTCTTTGTGGGAGGGCAAGCTGTGGCATGAGCGTGAGGTGGTGAATTACCGGCTGGATGGCGAACTGCTGAACCTGATCCTGCAATTCTCCGTCGTGCCCGGCAGGGAAAAAGACTGGTCGAAGGTGCTGGTGTCGCTGACAGACATTACCGCGCGCAAGAAGGCTGAAGCCTATCTGGAATATCTCGGTAAGCATGACGTGCTCACCGGGCTGCATAACCGTTCCTATTATACGGATGAGATCAACAGACTTGATCGCAGGGGGCCTTTCCCCATCGCGATCATCCTGATCGATTTGAACGGCATGAAGATGGTGAATGACGAACTCGGCCATGCTGCGGGAGATGCAATGCTGCGGCGGGTGGGCGAAATATTGAAGCAGGTGGTGGAAAAGCCAGGCTGTGCCGCCAGAATCGGTGGTGATGAGTTCATTATTCTTCTGCCATCGAAAACCGAAGCAGATGTGCAAGCGGTGCTGGATGATCTGGCGCATATCACCGAGCTGAATAACCAGTTCCACTCCCGCTCGACGCCGGTGGTTTTTTCAGTTGGCGCGGCAATCTGTGAAATCGGCGGAAAGATGGAAGCCGCCATTCAGCAGGCCGATACCGCGATGTATGAAAACAAACGCGAATTCTATGCGTTCTCTCCAGATATGGACCGGCGCAGGAATTTGTGACGAGCTGCCGCTGTTACCCCGCTTGATCTAAAGAGCGAGGGAAGATGCGCGGGGGTACAGGCCAAAGCTGGCATGCGCTTGGGCCAGTCTCCACCTCGATTGCCATAAAAGGTATAGGGGGGTAGGGTATATGAAGTCATGGCACATACCAATAAGGACAAGCAGCGGCTTCTGGCGCGGGTGCGCCGCATCCGCGGCCAGGTTGAGGCGATCGAGCGCGCGTTGGAAGGCGAGGCGGAATGCGATAAGGTGATGCATCTGCTCGCCGGCATGCGCGGCGCCACTGCCGGGCTGATGGCGCAGATCGTGGAGGATCATGTCCTCACCCATCTTGTCGATACCCACACCTATCCCAATGCGCTGAACGAGGACGCCGCCGAGCAATTGCTCGAAGTCGTGCGCACCTATCTGAAGTGAGGCCCTGATGCAGGACGATCACGACCACGACCACGGATGACCATGACCATGACCATGACCATGACCACGACCACGATCACGGCCATCACCATGGCATAGGCGGCCACAGCCATGCGCCAGCCGATTACGGCAGGGCCTTCGCCATCGGTTTCGCGCTTAACCTCGCTTATGTCATAGGCGAGGCATTTTACGGCGTTGCCGGCCATTCCCTCGCGCTGCTGGCCGATGCCGGGCATAATCTCAGTGACGTTCTGGGCCTTGCTGGCGCCTGGGGTGCCACCTGGCTAGGGCAGAAGCTACCCGGTGGGCGTTATACTTACGGTCTGCGCCGTTCCTCCATCCTCACGGCGCTGGGCAATGCCGTGCTGCTGCTGGTGGTTACCGGCGGCATCGCCTGGGAGGCTGTTCTGCGCCTGGTCACGCCA
Source organism: uncultured Pseudomonadota bacterium (assembly GCA_963827925.1). GTDB lineage: Bacteria > Pseudomonadota > Alphaproteobacteria > Acetobacterales > Acetobacteraceae > Acidocella. The sequence continues at coordinate 173,676 of CAWHDE010000015.1, forward strand.
GAGCATCCGGGTGCCTCCGTCATCATGGTGGTTGCGGCCGTTGGCATCGTCGTCAACGGTGTTACCGCGCTGCTTTTCATGTCCGGCCGGAAGGGGGATTTGAATGTCCGCGGCGCCTTCATGCACATGGCCGCCGATGCCCTTGTTTCGGCAGGTACCGTGGCGGCCGGTGCGGTGATTTTATGGACAGGGTGGAGCTGGGTGGACCCGGTGGTGAGCCTGGCTATCAGCGTGGTGATTATCGCCGGAACCTGGTCCCTACTGCGGGATTCGGTCAATCTCTCGCTCGATGCCGTGCCTGAGGGCATAGACCGTGACGCGGTGGAAACCTATCTGCGTACTCTGCCTGGGGTCGCGGCGATCCATGATCTGCACATCTGGGGGTTGAGCACGACGGATACCGCGCTCACCGTGCATCTTGTGCAGCAGGATGGCGCGGGCGGTGAGGCGATCCTGCCGCGCATCGCGGATGAAATGCGGGAGCGTTTCGGCATCGGCCATACGACCATCCAGCTAGAAACGCCGGAAGCCGCCGAGGCCTGCCATTTGCGGCCGGATCACGTCGTCTAGTCTAAGAGGGCCGCCGGCGTTCCGCATGCGTCACCACAGGTCAGACATGGCCAGCTTCAGAGGTCTCGCTAAGGCGCAGCGGAAACAGCAAGGTCGCGGCGGCCCAGCCTAAGGCCGCGCCAAGCAGCGTCTCCCACGCGCGGGCCGCTAATATGGCCACGCTGTGTTCGCCCGTCACGGCGAGTGTCACGATCAGGGTAAAAGCATAGGCGCCGCAGGCAATGTCGTAGCGCCCCGGCAGTGCCATGGCATACACCACCATGGCGCAGGCGGCGGCACCCCAGAGCAGGATGGGCAAATTGGCGGCAAGCAGCAAAAAGGCGAGCGCCAGCGGTACGCCGACGGCCGTGCCGGCGATCCGCCGCAGGACACGGCTGGTTGTCGCCGTCGCGGAGCCCGCGATGACATAGGTGGAGGCGGTGATCGCCCAGGCCGATTCGATGAGGCCGAAGCCCGCATTGAGCCCGCACATCACCAGCCCCGCCACGGCCGCTTGAAGTCCCATCGCCAGTTCCGGCCGCATTCGCCCCGGTGCGCGGGGCAGGGCCGGGGGCAGGGGCGGCGGCAGCTCCGCCGGTCCACTCAGCACGCGCTGCACGACAGATGCCGCGGCTGCGATGCAGGCGGCCACCCCAATCAGGCGCAAATCCCCAGGCCCCAGCCCCGCCCCAAGAGCCAGCAATTGCCCGATATAGATCTGTGAGCCGATACCCGTTCCGGTCAGCCCGAAGCGCCGCAAATAACCCGCGCAGAACGCCCCGGAGATCAGGCAGAATTCCGGCCCGGCCGTTCCAAACCGCCCCAGCAACGGGGCCAGCAAGGCGAAGCTCGCCGCCCCCAGCGCCGCCGCCGCGGCCAGCAGCACCAGATCCCGGCTGAACTCACGCCTCGTGCCGCGCGCTTCCGACACGCTGGCCCAGAGCGCGAACCCGCCCGCCAGAGCGCTCAGAGAGGGCGAGTCCGGCACATCGCGGGTGATATCCGCCATCGAGCCCAGCATGGCGGCGATCCCGTAGGCGGTTATCAGCCGCAGACCCTTGATACGCCGGTGCGCCCCTGGGTCGATCCTGTTCAGCCAGCCGCCCGGATCCGCGCCGTTCCAGAGCTGCTGAACATAGTGGCGGGGACGGCGGCTCCGGTCCTTTGTCATGTGTTGTCTGGCCGTTTGCAGGGGCGGTCTGTTTAGCCGAACCTGCTCATCAGGACAATTCGTTGTAGCAATAACCGGGCTGTAACAGATGTTGCCAGGGCCAGAAAATCATATTGCTCAAAGAGGCAAGCCCCCGCCGCACCCAGCTTAAAAGCGGCGTTCCAGGTCCGCAGTGTGCGCCCTTCCCGGCCAGCGCGCAGGGTGTTCCGGATATCATGGGATAGGTCAGCCAGACCTAAGTTCAAGAAACTTGCGCTTTATGTCCCTCTGTCTTATACCGGTGAAAGTCGATCTTGCTATTGAACTTTGTTTCCGCGTTAACTGCGCCGTTGACGATCTTCCTCTTCAAAATCGATCTTGGCTGGCTTGCACCACATTCCGTGTTGCAAGTCGTAACTCTATGACTGATTGAAAGGAAATCGTCATGACAACTGGAACAGTAAAATTCTTCAATGCAACGAAGGGTTTTGGCTTCATTAAGCCCGACAATGGCGGTGAGGATGTTTTTGTGCACATCTCCGCTGTGGAACGTGGCGGCATGAATGTGATCACCGAAGGTCAAAAGCTGAGCTTTGACATCGTGCAGGACCGCCGCAACGGCAAGAGCGCCGCTGACAATATCAAGGCCGCATAAGGCTCTATCTTTTGTAATATCGCTACGGCGATAATCTACGAAGGCTATTAAGGCGGCTCTTGGGCCGCCTTATCTATATCTGCGGTAACTGGGGCAAAAGGCCGGGCAGATTTTTTGGTTCAGGACTCATCAGTGGTTGAATTGAGGAATCCGGTGTGATTCCATTGCTGTATGCCGAGTTCATCGCCCCTTCCGGACATTGACCGCCTGAGCGACAAGGAGTTGAGAGCTCTGGTGGTTGCGTTGCTGGGCAAGGTCGCGTCCTTGGAGGAGAAGGTGGCGGCGCAGGCCGAGGAGATTGGCCGGCTCAAGGGTTTGAAGGGCAAGCCTGAGATCAAGCCGTCGAAGCCCTCGGGGATGGAGAAGGAGACTTCGAGGCGGGCGGAACGGGAGTGGCGGGAGAAACGTCGGCGCGGCGCGAAGAAGCCGTCGGCGCCGGTCGAGGAGCGGGTGATCGCGGGCCTCGACATTCCTGTTGGTTCCCGCTTCAAAGGCTATGAGAGCTTCACCGTTCAAGATCTCAAGATCGTTCCCCAGGTGGTGTTCTACCGCCGCGAACGGTGGCTGACGCCGGACGGACGGACGATTATCGCGCCGCTGCCAGCTGGGATCGGGGATCACTTCGGTCCCGAGATCAAGCGCTTCATCCTCGCCCAATATCACCAGGGACAGACGACGGTGCCGCGACTGGTCGAGTTTCTCCGCATGCTGGGGATGGATATCTCCAAACGGCAAGTGGTGCGGATTCTGACCGATGCCACCGAGACGTTCGTCGCCGAAGCCCGCGATATTCTGCGGGCCGGGCTGACGCAGGGCAAATGGATATCGGTGGACGATACTGGCGCCCGCCACCGCGGACGGAACGGCTTTTGTACCCAGATCGGCAACGATGCCTTTACCTATTTCGCCACCACCTTTTCCAAGAGCCGTGGCAAATATTATAGATTTTCAACGACATCGTTTTCAGCGTACAAAGTAGCATGCAAATGAAACGCCGTGCTCGACCTAGCGGGGGCAGACGGTTTTGAGTGTCGACCGTTTGAATGGCTGAGCGATGTGCGCCGCCGGTAGGATGCCTCACTCTCTATAAGGAGGGTCCGAGGGTCGCCCGCAGGACCCTGACAACGCGATGCACAGCCGGATCATGCGTGAATGCGTCGCCATTCGGAGCTGTCACGGTCTACCAACCGACGAATTCCGGGACCCTCCCGGCGGCGACCGCGACCATCCCCTGATTATCCGGACTTAGATAGTTTCTTGGTAATAAATATCTCTACCGATAAGCTCGCAGATATGATCATTTGGTACAGGAATCATGAATCTCAGAAAGCTGTGCGGGTAAGGGAAGAAGTTAAAGTGGGGATTGAAGCTGTAATACCCCTCACGCTCTCTTGGAACGACGATAATAAGGCGCTTCCGAGCGATCCTTCTTAGCTCGGCGATAGCCGCTCTGTGATCCAGAATATGCTCGATCACATGAGTGCAAACTACGGTATCGATGCTCTTGTCGGGGAGGGGAATGCTTTCTACCTTCCCCTCTAAGAACTGGATGCCCCCGCTATCTACGGGCGGTACAATTTCGACACCGAGAAATCGGTTGACCTGTTTGTTTTTCGCCTTGATAGCATGAAGCAAATAACCGGTCCCGCAACCCACATCACAGACAGAGTCGCCAAGGATATTGGCGGTAGTGCGGTCGATACAGGCTTTCGAATTGTCTGTCTCGGAATGTATCCGGGGTGAAGCCTTATAAAAATCAATATATTCGCGCTCCGTCAGAAAGGGCGCTCTTGCCCTGAAGTCGGCGGATCGCCGCACATACGATCCCACTCCAGTTACGCTCGCTAATAGCTGGAACGCCACTGTATCTTTGAGGACTGGTGGTAAAAAGTCTTCAATTATAGTCCTGATCTTGTTGCTGGTCTCACGCTTCATGGCATCCCTCCGTAGTTCTAACACTACTATAGATTCGGTCTTTTCCAATTAGCAACGTTTCGATCGGGACATGGGGGCTGAAGTATGACAATGGGGCTTTTCTGATCTCTGGAGAGAACGGGAGGGTTATGGACCGTACAGAATCACGGCCGATGATCAGCCGCCGCCTGCGCCAGACGCGACAGCCCAGGCTCCCCAAACCGAAACTCAGCCCCCCTTGGGACCCTCCTTCAGTGGCGAATGACACGTCTAATTCAAATGACAGCCAGCCTCAGACACCAGCCAGCCAGCCAGGATAGCACTCCGGCTCCAGCATCTGACGACCATGGCGCAGGCTTGCTTGGCATAGGCGTCGGCCTAGTGATCTTTCTGGGCTTCCTTGGTATCTACGTATCCCTCCGGCGGCGGCCACCTTCTCGGATTTGAAGATTTGGGTGAGGATCCTGGCATCGTAACTTGAGGGTGGAAAGTGTCCACAACTGAGATAACGTCCTATGTAGCGAAGGAAATTGGGCGACGGGGCAAAATATCTCTATTCGCAAGTTTGACCTCGCGTTTTGGTTTTCGTCAAGCAAAATCCAGATGGCTTCCATCGACAAGAGTAGTTCTCTGCCATAGCAAACATAGGGTCCTTGGCATGCCGTTGCCTGGCCCTTACCGTCCTTAAAACGAGATACCAATCCAGATGGAAGACCCAAGCATTATCTACAGGGTCACGTGATGTGCCCTAACGGCCCTTGCTAAGAGAGGTTCTCCCACCTGGTACCGCCCCTTCAAAGAAGGGTCGGTAATCGGAACCGCTTTTGACAACCGCATGCACGACGCGGGCCATCTTGGCGGTAATTGCAGTGAGCGCTTTACGCCGGAGATCCTTGTTGGATCGGTCCTTTGTAATATAGCGCTCGAATTTGTCGCGGAAACTGTTTTCCCTTTGCTTTATTGCTACCTGGCCCGCTATCCATAACGTCCGACGCAAACGGGCATTGCCATATTTCGAGAGCTTGGTTTTTCCGCGGAATGTCCCGGACTGCTGTGTACTGAGATCGAGTCCGCAGAACTTGAGAAACTGGCGATGATGGCCGAAACGCCGAATGTCCCCGGCTTCGGCGAGAATGGTTAATGCATTGATCGGCCCAATACCCGGTATCTTGCGCAGCAGCTGGTAGTCGCGGTTCTCCTGAAGCAGGGCGTTGGCCATGTCTTCGATCTCATCACGTTGGCGAATCAGGCTGCGAATTTCGGCGATGATCATGCGGAACATGCGTACCGCAATCGCATCTTGTGGGATCGGAAGACCGATTGATGTCATGGCAGTCTCATAGATATCACCAAGCAACTTGGCCTTCGATACCTTTCGACCAACGACTTTCCAGGCAGCTTCGATAAATCTCTCTTTACCCAGGGAAACAATACTCGCAGGCGTTGGAAACTGATCGAGAAAGGCGAAAAACCAGTCGCTGCGGCTATTCTGACGGAAGCGATCAACTTCCGGAAAGTACAATGGCAGATAATGCGTCAGAAGCCGATGCAGAACCTCCGTTTTAGCTTTTGAGATGGCTTCGTGGGTCTTCGACAGTTCTTGGATATCGCTGATGCCGTGAGCCAACGGATCGTAATAACGTTGGCACGCGCCGATCCTGAGCATATGCAAGATAACCTGAGCGTCCTTTGGATCATTCTTGTCCCAACTATTATGCAGCGCTTCACGGGTCCGTGCCAATGCCACGCTGGAGATGAGCCGAACCTCGAAGCCGGCCTCGAGTAAGCGCCACGCAAGAGGCCGATGATAATTGCCCGTGGCCTCGAAACCGCAGACGATCGGCACGTTGAACGCGCGCAAAAGCTCAACAAGACGATCGTGGTCTGGGCGTTCGTTCAAAATGGTCAGCCGGCGGCGCCGGCCGGTACTGGGAGTGTCGATAAGGACTTCATTGCGTGATTTAGCGACATCAATGGATACAAGCACGCCATCGTTTGGAGTAAGCTGGAATTTGGTCATGGTTGGTCTCTCCGGATTAGGGGCTTCGAACACCTTCACTCTAGAGAAATTGTGCCCGGCCATGACCGCCTCAAACGGCACGCTACGCTACGCAAGGGCTTCGCGCGCCGTTTGCCCAGCAGCCCTGCCGTCCTTCCTGATGTGCTATGGACACAAGTTTGCGGGCGAAGCGCCGGCACAAAGTGTGGCCTGAAGCACTTAAGCGAGAGATCGTGGCGGCATGCCTGGTGCCGGGAGCGTCGGTGTCGGTGGTCGCGCGGCAATACGACGTGAACACCAACATGGTTTTCACTTGGCGCAAGCTCTATGGCGGCGTGCCGGAGACGGTAGCGCCGCAGCTTTTACCGGTCGTTGTGACGCCGGACCCACCAGTAGCTGCTCCACCGGCGCCGTCAGCCGGCCTGCACTCAGCCGGCCTGATAGAGATTGAGCTGCCGGGCGGCTACCGTGTGCGGATCGGCAGCAACATCAAGGCCGCGGCGTTACGCGTTGTGCTGGATGCGTTGGAGCGGCGATGATCGCCTTTCCATCAGGCGTGCGTGTATGGTTGGCGGTCGGGCGGACTGATATGCGTCGCGGGATGACGGGCCTCGCATTGCAGGTTCAGCAATCGCTCGGGCGGGACCCCCATGCGGGCGACCTCTACGTGTTCAGAGGCGCGCGCGGGGACCTGATAAAGATCATCTGGCATGACGGCGTCGGGATGTCGTTGTATGCAAAACGGCTCGAAAAATCCCGCTTCACCTGGCCATCGCCAAGTGACGGCGTGCTGGCTATTTCGGCGGCGCAGCTGGGCTATATGCTCGACGGAATCGACTGGCGAAATCCGCGTCACACTTGGCGCCCAACGAGCGCCGGATAATATCTGGTAGCGCAATTTTATAGATGCCAACGGGCAGAATTTGTGATTCTATCGCGGGCATGGACGCCGATCTTGCAGCCCTGCCGGATGACGTAGATGCCCTGAAAGCGGCGCTCATGATCGAGCGTGCCCGGATGCGGGAGGTAGCCGCCGAACGTGACGTGCGGGGGGCGGAACTCGCCGTTGCACGGGCCAAGGCGTCAGAGGATTTGGCCTTGATTGCCCATCAAAAGCTGCGGATCGCCAAGCTTGAGCGGCAGATCTACGGCCCCAGGTCGGAGCGGTCATCTTTGCTCATTGAGCAGATGGCGCTGGAGTTCGAGGAACTTGCAGCCAGCGCCACCGAGGATGAGCTGGCCGCCGAACTCGCGGTCGGCAATGTCACTTCGGTCGCGGGGTTTACCCGCCAGCGTGCTGAGCGAAACACCTTTCCCGAACATCTCCCCCGCGAACGTGTCGTCGTCGATCCGCCGGCGGCTTGTGATTGCTGTGGTGGCAACCGGCTTCGCAAGATGGGCGAGGACGTCACGAAGACGCTGGAATCGATCCCCCGTAAATGGAAGGTGATCGAGACCGTGCGGGAGAAGTTTACCTGCCGGGATTGCGAGAAGATCAGCCAGGCGCCGGCCCCCTTCCACGTGATCGCCAGGGGGTGGGCTGGGCCGAGCCTTCTGGCGATGATCCTGTTCGAGAAATTCGGTCAGCATCAGCCGCTCAACCGCCAGGCGGAGCGCTATGCGCGTGAAGGTGTGCCGATCAGCCTCTCCACCATGGCCGATGCCGTGGGGTCGGCTTGCACGGCGCTGGCGCCATTGAGCAGGCGCCTTGAGTTCCACGTCCTGGCCGCAGAACGCCTGCATGGCGATGACACGACGGTTCCGGTTCTGGCCAAAGGCAAGACCGACACCGCCCGATGTTGGGTTTATGTCCGCGACGATCGGCCATTCGGTGGAACGTCTCCGCCGGCGGCGATGTTTTATTATTCTCGCGATCGCAAGGGCGAACATCCGCGGTTCCATCTCGCTGGATATAGCGGGCTGTTCCAGGCCGACGCCTTTGATGGATATCGCCATCTCTATGCGCCGGCCCGCAGCCCCGGACGTATCCAGGAGGCAGCATGCTGGGTTCATGCGAGGCGTCCGTTCTTCGCCATGGCCGATCTTGATGAGAACGCGCGCCGAAAAGCTTCCGGTAAAAAGGAGATCCCCCTCTCTCCCATCGCGATCGAAATCGTGCGCCGTATCGACGCGTTGTTCGAGATCGAGCGGCCCATAAACGGTAAAACGCCTGATGAACGCAGGGCTGTGCGCCAGATGCTGAGCAAGCCACTCGTGGAGGAGCTTCAGCTCTATATGCGCGAGCAACGCGCCAAACTCGCCCGCGGCCACGACCTTGCCAAGGCCATCGATTATATCACCAAGCGTTGGGACGCCTTCACTTTGTTCCTGGATGACGGCCGCGTCTGTTTATCGAACAATGCCGCCGAGCGGGCGTTGCGCGGCATAGCATTGGGCAGAAAATCATGGATGTTCTGTGGGTCCGACCGCGGGGGTCAGCGTGCCGCCGCCATGTATAGTCTCATCGTCAGCGCCTTATGCCGCGCGCGGCATAATGCGGTTTATGCCGCCCGCCGAACTATGCCGAACGGTTTCGGAATAACGCACGTTTGTCGAGGTACTCTCGGCTTTCCCGTGACTGTTGGGTCCGTTCCATTCGGCATAGTTTAGTCGCTCAGAGGGCCTCGAGGAAGGCGAGCAATCGGTCGTTGGGGCGGAAGCGGGTTCGCTTGCCGCCTTGGTATGGCGTGAGCTTGGCCAATGCGGCCTCCTTTAGTGCGAGATGCGCGTGCAGATAAGTCTGCGTCGTCTCGATCAATTCATGACCGAGCCACAGCGCGATCACGGAGCAGTCGACGCCCGCCTGCAGTAACTCCATTGCCGCGCTGTGCCTCAGCACGTGCGGCGACACCCGCTTCGACTTCAACGACGCGCAACTCTCGGCAGCGGCCTTCACATGCTTCGCCAGTAGCGATTGGACGCTGTCGGCGCTGAGTCGTCCACCGTGCACGTTGGGGAACAAAGCAGTTCCTCCCCTTCGTGCCGGCTCCTTGAGCCATTCCTGGAGCGCGCTTCGAGCGAGGGTGGTCAGCGGCGTGGCCCGTTCCTTCCGCCCCTTGCCGACACACCGGACATGAGCGCCGACGCCGAGGTGGACTGCGTCCCTGTCGAGGCTGATCAGCTCGGAGAGGCGCAAGCCCGTCTGGACCGCGAGCAGCAGCAAGGTGTGATCGCGGCGGCCGAGCCACGTCGTCCGATCAGTCGCGGCGAGGATTGCCTCGATCTCGGGACGCGTCAGGAAGTGCACCTGTCGCTTGTCGTGGCGCTTGCTCGGTATGGCGAGCACGCGCTGGATCAGCGCGCTGTGTGCTGGCTCCTCGAACGACACGAACCGGAAGAAGGCGCGGATGGCGGTAAGGCGCAGGTTGCGAGTCTTGACGCTGGCACCGCGCTTCGTCTCAAGATCGATCAGGAATTCACCGATAAACGGTGCATCCAGGTCGCCGAGTGCCAAATCCGAAGGGGACTTATGAAGCCGCGCCTGTGCGAACGTGAACAGCAGCCGGAACGTATCCCTGTAGGATGCGATCGTGTTGGGGCTGACGTTGCGCTGGCGTATGAGCCGCTCGGTGAAGTAGCGCTCGATCAACGTGGCGATATTGCAGGCTGGCTTCATGGCGTCGCCTCCCATCGCCGATCGAGACGCCGCGCCGCTTCTTCCATCAACTCCGGGCAGGCCGAGAGATACCAGTACGTGTCGCGTACACAGGCGTGGCCGAGATAGGTGGAGAGCGCCGGAAGTTGCTGTTCGACGTTTTTACCTTCGCGATGCCAATCGAGCAGGGTCCGGATGGCGAAGCGGTGCCGGAAGTCGTGCACGCGCGGCCCGGTATGATCGCCAGGGCGCCGCAGCCCGATCTCTCGGGACAGGCGCCAGAAGACGCGATGGACGTACTGGTGCAGTAGGCGGCCGCCCTGCTCGGCAACGAAGAAGGTCGAGCCGCAGCGTGGCCCGAGATGCGCATCGCGCCGCTCGACGTAGCTGCGCAGCGCGGCGCTGGTCGTCGGATGCAATGGCAAGAGCCGCGATTTGCCGAATTTGGTTAGCCGCACCGTCAGCACACCCGTGTCGAGGTCGACGTCGTCACGCTCGAGCCCCATCGCCTCAGACAGACGCATGCCGGTGACCGCGATCAGGCCGAACAGTGTGTGGTAGGTCCATCGCCGCAGTCCACTCTCTGGCGGCAAGGCCAGCGCCGCCGCCAGCAGAGCATCGATCTGCGCGTCGCTGTAGACATGGGGCTTAGCACGCTTCCATCCCGGCAGGACACCGGCGGGCGGTACCTCCGTTGTCGGATCGAAGTTGGAGACATGGCGCGCGAACCCGCGCACGTCGCTCAGCCGCAAAGCCCAAGACGCGTGCCGATCAGGCGGCAGCGTCGCCCATTCCATCGCTAGCTTCGTCGTGATGGTCTTAGCCTTGCGCTTCTCCATGAAGTCGACGAAGTCGCCAAGCCGGCGGGTCTGGTGGTCGTACTTGTATCCGAGTCCCTTGCGCATGCTTAGGTATTTTTCGAGTGCGGAGCGCAGATCGATCATTGCGCGCCTCCCGGCCAGGGCAGACTCAATGTCCGCAGCGCCTCGATGTCGACCTTCGCGTATATCCGGGTGGTGTCGTGGCTCTTGTGCCGAAGCAGCTGACCAATCTGCGTCAAGGTTGCGCCGGAGCGAAGAAGCTCGGTGGCGAGGCTGTGGCGGAAGATATGGGCGCCGCGGTGTGCGCAGCCCCCAATTCCGACGCGATCAAGAGCCATCTTGGCGATCATCGTGATCGCACACCCAGAAGCAAAGCCGACATGCGGCGCGAGCGTGCGAATGAACAATTGCCGACACGACGACGTTGGGCGGCCATTGCGCAGATATGCAACGATGGCCGCGCCAACGTCCGGCGGGATCGGCATCCGTGCGCGCTGTCGGCCCTTGGCACGAACGAGAATCTCGCCGGTACGCCAGTCGATATCATCGAGGGTGAGCGTCGCCACCTCGCCGGCCCGCAGGCCGAGCTTGGCCAGCATCATCAGAATGGCGTAGTCTCGCCGCCCCATAGGGGTTCCCCGCTCGCAACCATCGAGCGCCCTCTGTACTTGGGCGGCGGTCAGAAAAGTCGGCAGTGTCGCGAGCTTCCATCGTCGTATGGAAGGCACGCAATCGGCCAACGCGCGCGGGTTTAGCCCGTGATGGTGGAGGTAACGAAGGAAAGTTCGCAGCGACGAGCACATCGCCTTCCCGGTGTCCGGGCTCCAATCCTGGGCATGGCGCTCGATATAGCGGATCACCTCCTCTTGGCTGATCTTGCAGAGGTCGCCGTCACCGGCGGGGCACACCTCGTGCAGGAACCTGCGGATCGTCGGGAGATGACGAACGATGGACTTCGGCGTCAAGCCGCGCTCTGTCCGCAGATAGGCACCGAACTCGTTGAATATCCGATCGTGTGAGGTGAGAGGCGGCAGCACCGCTGGTGCGATCGCACCCTCCTCGCGCAGCACCGATAGCCATCGCTTCAGCGCAGATCGGTCGCCAGGCTGGATGGACTGCTTCCCGGCCCGATGACGGAGATACTGTTCGACCGCGTGCTCATCGAGTTCGGCCAGCGCGCCATCATGACTTGCGATCCAATTCAGGAGCCCGCCGACCACATTGAAACATCGCCAAACGCCATGGCCAACGAGGCCGTCTCCCACGAGACGCATCGCGTAGCGCTCGACAAGCTGACCGTGCGGCCCGCTCTTGAGACGCCGGAACAGTCGGCTTCTATGCAAATACTCTTCACATTCCATCTTCCCATTCTCCGCTGTTGATAGCGGAGGCAGGGGACGAACTATGCCGAGCCAATCAAATCCAGATCATGGCCATTTATCGGGAAAACGAAACCGTTCGGCATAGTTCGGCGGGCGGCATAAACCGCCAAAATGAACGGAGTTGACCCGCAAGCTTGGCTGGCGGACGTCCTGGCGCGGATTGCCGCTCACCCAGAGCATCGCCTCGATGAATTGTTGCCCTGGAACTGGAAGCCGGCGGAAACTGCGGTTGCCGATGTCGCGGCCTGATCATGTCACAGGCCAATAAAGAACATCACGTCTTTACAATCGCGCGCGTCGCCAAGATGCTGGGTGAAGACGAGGACTGGCTGGGAGACGTTGCCAACGAAATGGACCAGGAGGATGGCCTCATCTGGGTCTATGGAGCGGGTGACGAAGGGGTCATGGCATTCACCGATTTTGGGATCGAGACCCTGCAGAACCTGATCGAAATCTACAAGGCCGATCCCGACCTACTCAAGCGATCGACGGATCCGCTATAGCCCTGCGGCCCACGCCGAATGCTTACGTATCTACTTTTATTTCCTGCCCTGCATCGTATCGTCGAGCAGAAAAGCAACCAATGGCGGCGTCACGTTCATCATCAATCTTGCTTGGGTGGACGTTAATTGGGTGGATTGCGGCACTTCTGATAGCCTGCTTTTCCCAGACGCAGACGGCTCGCGAGATCGAGCGTGAGACATTGCGACGATTGAGAGGACGAACTCGCGGTCGGTCCCCTACCGCATGAATGTGTCAGCAGGGACCTAATACGACCCTCGCCGATTTACAAAAACTACTGTTATAGAACCAAAATTTTAAAAGCGTCGGCTACCCTAAAAATGTGAAACAGAGGGCGCAGATAGTAACTGGGGCAAAAGGCCGGGCGCTCAAGCTGCGCAGTGCAGTGCGACAAGCTTGTGCAGTTCTGGAACGGCGAAGCTGACATCTGCCCCGAGGCGGTCTGAGCTGGCCCCCGTAGTGAGGACCACTTCCGACTGGGATTAAAATGGGGTCGGTGCCGTTCCATCTTTCATAAAAATTAAGCTGCTTGCTGCTGTTGTGGCTGTGGGTATGTGGGCAACGCGTTAGCGTTGTCCAAGCGAAGCGTCATATCCACAGCCATCGGCGGCAGTACGCCGACCATTGCTTCACGCCAGAGTTCCATCGGCGTCCGGTTGCCCAGCGCCTGGTGTGGGCGCCTATGGTTATAAAATGAGATCCAATCGGCGATCCCGGCCCGCGCCTCGATCCCGTCGGCATAGAACTTGATGTAGAGATCCTCGTATTTCAGCGAGCGCCAGAGCCGTTCGATGAAGACGTTATCCATCCAGCGCCTCTTACCGTCCATCGAGATCCTGATCCCGGCCGCACTCAGCGTGCCGGTGAATTCGGCTGAAGTGAACTGCGACCCTTGGTCGGTGTTGAAGATCTCCGGCTTGCCGAAGCGTGCCATGGCGTCCTCCAGCGCCGAGACGCAGAAACGCACATCCATCGTGTTCGATACCCGCCAGGCCAGCACCGCGCGGCTGTGCCAGTCCATGATCGCCACCAGATATAGAAAGCCCCGGCCGATCGGCAAATAGGTGATGTCGGCGCACCAGACCTGGTTCGCCCGCGCGATCGTCAGCTCCCGCAGCAGATAAGGGTAGATCTTGTGCCCGGTGCCGGGGTTGCTGGTCCGCGGTTTCGGCCCGAGCGGCACGATCCCCATCAGCCGCATCAGGCGACGTACCCGTTTGCGGTTCACGAGCACGCCCTCGGCCGCCAGCAGCGCAACCATCCGCCGTGATCCCAGAAACGGCCAGCGCAGGAACAGTTCGTCGAGCCGGCGCATCAGATCGAGATCATTGTCGTTGGCTACACGCCGCGTTCGATACACGCCTGAGCGCGCCACACCGAGCATCGCACATTGCCGCCGGATCGATAGGTCCGGGTGATTCCGATCGAGCTTCGCTCTGCGGTCCGGCGCGCTCATTTGCCGAGCCTCTTTGCGAAAAAATCATTCTCGATCGTCAACTGACCAATCTTCGCATGCAGTTTTTCGATCACACGGCTCGACGCAGCCTCCGCATCCTGACCAATCTTCGGGTCGAACACCCGGGTCGCATGCTCCTGGAGCTGCTTCTTCCAGGCATAAATTTGGTTAGGATGAACCTGGTAGCGGGTGGCCAAATCGGCCACCGTCGCCTGCTCACGCAACGCCTCCAAGGCGATCTTTGCCTTCAGCGCCGCATCTATCGTCCGTCTCGTCTTGCTCATTATCCGCTCCATCTACACGACAGAACGGCGCCTTTTCCACCTTAACCAGTGGTCCCAAATCCGGGGACCAGCTCAGTCACCGAGGTAATCCCAGAAGGATATTCCGAGTTTCCGACAAGTTTTGACGAGACCGAGGAAAGCGTCCCTGGCATCGCGGCCTGGATCGGAGCGTGTTGTCCCGCTGATTTTGCGCCGGATGACTTGGCAGCGGATGTCGTTTTCGGAGCCGTTGGTGTGGAGCGGGACCTCCGGTCTGTCGATGACGCGCAGCAGTTCCGGCTTATTGGCGTGGAGCCGTTCGAGCAGGCGGTCGAGAGTGGCGAAGCCGGTCCGCCGCTTGAAGATGCGGTCGAAACGGGCCTTCAAGGCGGCCTTGCGTCGGGGGGCTGGCGCGGCGCAATAAGCTTTGAGATCGGCGTAGAACCACCAGATCAGGGATCGAACCTTTTCCTTGGCGATGCGAGTGGCTTTGGTGAAGGTGTCGAGCTTGTGGACCAGTCGCTCGGCATGGACCCAGCACAGCGCATGCTCACCGACATTGAACTGCCCGGCATCGTCCGAGAGGATGACGGTGTTCTTGATGAAGCCATGAGCCATGATGGCGCCCCACAGAGCCCCTTCGGTGGCGATCGTCACCGGATCGGGCTGGACATTCATTTGGGTGATGCCGAGATCGTCGAGGTGGGCGTGCCAAGCCGCCTTATCGGCGAAGTGCCGCGCCGGATGCGCTGACAGCTTGGCGGTGACCAGGCCGGCAAGATTACGTCGGCGCATATAGGCGAAAGCCTGATCATTGAGCGTGTAGTCACCGTGACCGGCCCGCAGCAACCCGAGGAAATTGCCACGGCTCTTGGAAAAGGTGGTGGCGAAATAGGTAAAGGCATCGTTGCCGATCTGGGTACAAAAGCCGTTCCGTCCGCGGTGGCGGGCGCCAGTATCGTCCACCGATATCCATTTGCCCTGCGTCAGCCCGGCCCGCAGAATATCGCGGGCTTCGGCGACGAACGTCTCGGTGGCATCGGTCAGAATCCGCACCACTTGCCGTTTGGAGATATCCATCCCCAGCATGCGGAGAAACTCGACCAGTCGCGGCACCGTCGTCTGTCCCTGGTGATATTGGGCGAGGATGAAGCGCTTGATCTCGGGACCGAAGTGATCCCCGATCCCAGCTGGCAGCGGCGCGATAATCGTCCGTCCGTCCGGCGTCAGCCACCGTTCGCGGCGGTAGAACACCACCTGGGGAACGATCTTGAGATCTTGAACGGTGAAGCTCTCATAGCCTTTGAAGCGGGAACCAACAGGAATGTCGAGGCCCGCGATCACCCGCTCCTCGACCGGCGCCGACGGCTTCTTCGCGCCGCGCCGACGTTTCTCCCGCCACTCCCGTTCCGCCCGCCTCGAAGTCTCCTTCTCCATCCCCGAGGGCTTCGACGGCTTGATCTCAGGCTTGCCCTTCAAACCCTTGAGCCGGCCAATCTCCTCGGCCTGCGCCGCCACCTTCTCCTCCAAGGACGCGACCTTGCCCAGCAACGCAACCACCAGAGCTCTCAACTCCTTGTCGCTCAGGCGGTCAATGTCCGGAAGGGGCGATGAACTCGGCATACAGCAATGGAATCACACCGGATTCCTCAATTCAACCACTGATGAGTCCTGAACCAAAAAATCTGCCCGGCCTTTTGCCCCAGTTACGAATCGTGGCGGAAAGACAGTCCGGCAATCCATATAAATCAAGTGATTGATATATATTGATTTTTATATATTTAATCCTCCTAACCCTTGGGGTTTTCCATAGCTGTTTTGGGGCGAATCCGTCTTCCAAACCCATAGCCCGCGCCGATGAGCCGCGCATCTTATGTACGGCATTATCGCCCCCTGACGATGGCGGAAACGATATCTTCGTCCATATCAGTGCTTGCAGCATGCCCGCCTGCAGAAGTTGAACGAGGGAGATAAGGTACGCTTCGCGCTTCACCAGCGGGAAGGGCGCGTCGCCGCCATCGGCATCGAACGGTTGTAACGACCGTCAACGCCCGGACCATTCGGGCGCTCCATAGGCAGAAAATGTCTCAAGCCTAGCGTGCCCATTACGGGCTGCTTGGCGCATGAGTACAGGCCAGGGATCGGTCACGGAAACGCCCCCATCTGGACGCGCCAAAGGTTATCCACAGGTGCCTTGATAACTCAGTGGATAAGTGTGTGGGCAGCGCGACAAACGCCGGGATAAAGTGATTGGGGCCGGACGCGGCCATAAATTGCTCCTTGACTTTACCGCGCTCTATCAACCAATTGTTTTTGTTTGATGTTTTTATGTATCTGGCGACTCGAACTAACAACGACCATGACCCGCAACCCATTGATTCGAAACACGACAAAGCTGTGGAAAAACAAATCTCGAGTCCCCATGTCGGCGCACACCGTCAGTTTCCCGGAGATCATATCGATCTCGTCCTTTCAGATCCGTACGAGGGGGAGGGTGTTTGCCGCCGCTATTAAGAGATGCGCAGTAGCTGGCCTACAAATTGTCTTGCGCCAGAACCTCATTACGCAAGATGCCGATGCCGGAGATTTCGCATTCCACCACATCACCTGTGCGGAGGAATTGCGGCGGGCTGAAGCCGATTCCCACGCCTTCCGGCGTTCCAGTGGCGATCACGTCGCCGGGCTGCAGTGTCATGCCCTTGGAAATCGTCTCGATCAGCACGGGGATGTCGAAGATGAGATCACGCAGACTTGCGTCCTGGCGCAACTCGCCATTAACCCGGCACATGACGCGCATTTCCCGGTAATCCATTTCGTCGGCGCTGAGCACCCACGGCCCCATGGGACAGAACCCGTCAATTCCCTTGCCCAGAAACCATTGCTTATGCTGTTGTTGTAAATCACGCGCTGTCACATCATTCACCACAGTGAAGCCGAAGACATGGGACATCGCATCCTCGTGGGAAATGCCGCGCCCGCCTTTGCCGATGATCACCGCCAGCTCGGCTTCGTAATCAACCGCATTGCCGAGCCCCGCGAACAAAGGAATGATGCCACCAGGATCGCCGATCGTAGAGGCCGGCTTCGAGAAGATGATCGGGTGCTGCGGGATGGTGTCCTGTGGCGTGCTTCCGGCATCGTAGCCGCTTTTCGAAAATTCTTCAGCATGAGCAAAATAATTCTTGCCCACACAGATGATGTTGTGTGGCGGATTGAGGATCGGCGCGCACAAGGTGAGTCCGGAAATTTTCATCGGCGCACCAAGTCGGAGCTCGCCAGTCCGTAACAACGATATCGCCAACGCGACATCTTCGACGACCGGTTCGAAAGGCCTAAATAATTCTGTATCAGTATTGATCACGCCAGCCATAGTGATTACGCCATGGCGTATCGTTGCGTATTTCATGGATTTATCCTTGATAAATACAAAATGTTGTAGCCGATTTCAGGAACCGAATCACAGCATCAACTGCTTGAGCTGCACAAGGAGATGCGCAGATTGTTCCAGCGCCACCGAATGGGAGCAATTGGCAAGTAGCAAGACGTTTGCCTGGGGCAGCGATTCAGCTAGCTTGAGTGTGACGCTGGGAGGAAAGGCGGTGTCATTGCGGCCATGCAGCATCGTCACAGGCATGGTGATACGTCTGAGCTCCTCCGGCGTCAGCAATGTTGCTGCCATATAGCGCTCCGGCGCCTGCGAGAACATTTCGGAGAAATACGCCCGGTAATCCTTGTCTTCGAACAAGGTCTTAATACGGTTCTGCATATAGGCATCGGTGATGTATTTAGGGTCATGGATCAGCGTCTCCGCCGTGGCCCGCATCGCAGCCACATCATTTGGAAAAGTCCAGCATAATCTTGTGAACTCGTTGATCTCGAAATACGCCCCCATCGATCCCGTGGTCATCACCTTGGCGATACGTGGCTCCGCCGCGGCAAGTTTCAGCGCCAACGCGCCGGAGATGGAGTGGCCCAAGACGCCGACGGCCGTGCCTGGCAGCATTTTGATCATCGCCATCGCCTGGCGATACCATAGGCCCATATCAAAAAAAGGTGGGTGGGGCAGACGCCCGGAAAGCCCGAAGCCAATCAGATCCATAGCGAATACATGAAAGGATTCCGCAAGCGGTTCAAGAATTGTCCCCCAATTCCCGATCGTTGAAGCGCCGGGCCCCGATCCATGGATCAACAGCAGAGGAAAGCCGCTGCCGCCTTCAAGATAATTGACAGGAATGCCGCCGAACATGAAACTCTTGGGCGTGTAGGCTTTCATCATCATCTCCCGCATAATATGGGGCTATGTTAGGCAGTGCCAAAGGATAAAAAGCTGCTTTCCTGAATAGTGGAAAAGACGTTTCAGGCTTCTTGTTTTTTGGCGGCGGCGATGAACTGTTGCAGTACCTCGTCGCGTTGCCGCAGCATGTGAACGCGGATCGTATCAGCAAGGCGCATATAATCCCGTGCACGGTAGGCGGCATTGATCTCCTCGTGCTCGCGGATTGTGACTTTGCATATGAACTCGGTGGCGGTTATACAAAGCCTCGAGCCAGCGGAGATGAGTGTCGCACCCTGCACCCAATTTTGCCACGTCCGAATTGCTGCAGCGTGAGCGGATCTTTTCGTGATACTGCTCGCAGAAGGCGAGATAGGCAGGCACATCCTTGCGATCCGCCGCTTCCCTTGAGTGAGCCACCAACGCGTCCAGCGCATCGCAATCCTCTGCAGTAGCGTCGAGCGAAGAGAGATAGGTGCGGCCGACATCGACGATCCACCAGAGATCATATTTCCGCTTGATGAGCTCGAGCGTCGGTACCGTCACCGCGCGATCACGCACGCCAAAGCGCTCGGCAAGCCCCGCACGTTCCAGCGCAATCAATGCCTCGCGTACCGGTGCGCGGCTCACGCCGAAGCTTTCCGCCAATTGTTCCTCGGAGAGTTTCGTTCCGGGAGCGAGGTCACCGCTGAGCACGCTGTCTTCCAGACGCGCATAGATTTGAGCCGACAGCGTCTGGCGCTTCAGGGAAGAGTCAGAAAAGAGAGTGGAAGACAAAGCCGCGATCTCCTGTGTCATGATGCGGGCGTCGGGACATTCCAGGCCTTTCCATAGAGGTAGTCGTCTGGTTCATTTCAAACGCACAAGACCTCGTCCGGAGTGCGCATTTCGTAGGCGATAACGATGCGGGTAATCTGTTTTACCGTTGCGGTCAGAGTTGTGCTCAAACGTGCTATGGCTTGATCCGTCATCTGGCCGGGCGTGGAGGTAAGCGAGACAGCCGCGACGCATTGCCCCAGCCCGTCATACACAGGGGCCGCCAGGCAGCGGCGGCCATTCATGCTCTCTTCATTGTCGAGCGCGATGCCGCTCATTTTTATGCGCCGCAACTCACGCGCCAGCACCGCCGGGTCGCAGATGGTCTGGCTTGTCAGCTGTGTGAGTGCGCCGGTAAGCTGACCCCGTACCTGCAACAAAAATCATTGCCGGCAAGCAGGACCTTGCCCATGGCAGTAGCGTGCAGCGGTAGCGTGGCACCTGGCGGATGCACCGGCGCCCTCTCGCACCCCACAGATTGTCGCACAAGGATCAGTTTGCCGCCCTCCAGCACGCCAAGATTTGCCGCGGTACCCAGTTGGCTTGCCAGATTGTTCAGCACGGGAGCTGCCTGCGTGAACAGCGCCTCTCGCCGCAAAAAACCTGAGCCGATTGCATAGCAATGGCTGCCGATGGACCAGAGATTCGCCTCCCTGTCGAAGTGCACGAAGCGCTTCTCCTCCAGCGTTGTGAGCAGCCTGTGTGTCGTGGAGGCCGGCAGCTTGGCGCGGTGCGCCAGCTCGGTCAGGCGGCAGGCACGATCCGAGAGAATTTCCAGCAAATCCAGCGCCCGCACGAGCGACTGTACCAAATCCCTGTCCGCCCGCCGAGGCTTCGGGACACTAACTGGGGCATTCACGACACTAGCCAGCGTTTGTAGCGACATGTCTATAACCCTTCCAACCAGCATGTACCGGGCGGTGGCGTATTTTCCTGAATCCGTCGTTATTGATATTTTTGATCTTTGTCGTCCGTCGACGGAATACGACGGAATATCCATGAATATTTCTAATTGTCAACGATTAATTATGTCGGACACAGCCCAAAACGCTCGGCTTGAACTTCCGCGATGCAGGAAAGTGCGGTCCATCCTCCCACGGCTTCTCTAATCTCAGCAAAGTCAACAGAATGGAGCAGATTATGGCCGATATCGAAATCTTTTCGCCATCCAGCCTCGGCAAACCGCGCGGACAATATTCACAAATCACCCGGGCCAAGGCGGAGCAGACCTACTATATTGCAGGCCAGCTTTCGGCCAATAGCGCCGGCGAGGTCATCGGCGATGGCGATTTCGAGGTCCAATGCGTCCAGATCTTTGCCAATATAAAGGCGGCGCTGGAGGCCTGCGGGGCCGGGTGGAAGAATGTCGTGCAGTTCACTACGTATCTTGTCGACCCGCGCGACATTCCAAAATTCATGGCCTACCGCTTGCGGGAATTCCCGAAGCTCTTTCCTGAAGGGATCTATCCTCCCAACACGCTGCTCATCGTCAGCCGGTTAGTCGAGGAGCCGTTTTTGGTAGAAGTGCAGACCATCGCCGCCGTATGAACCCGGCCGCCGGCGCCGTCAGGCGTCGGTGAACCCCGCCGGAATATAGCGGGCGCCCTTGTTCAGCCCGTCACCAAACCATTGGGTGCGCGCGAGGCCGCGCAATGCGTCTGAGCGCAACGATTCCAGGGCATCGGGCCACTTCCCCAGCACGATGCCATAAAGATACGACCACCATTGCACATGGTCGGAGATCGGCCGCTGCGCCTTCTCCCAATCCCGGAGCGCTGCGGGAATGTCTCCGGCCTTGTTCATCGCCATGGCCAGCGCCATCACGTTTATGAATGCGGTATTCGCCGCCTGGCCGAGATTGGGCGGCATGGCGTGTGCGGCATCGCCGACAATCGCCACCCGCCCTTCCGACCAGCGGCGGCAGCGCACATTCACCAGCCTGTCCCAGCGGCTGACCTCGGAAAACCGCGCGATCAGATCCGCCGCAATGGGGAATTTCTCCGTCCACAAGGCACGGTCCACCGGCATTTTGCGCGCGCGTTCATCGTCGACCGGAACGGAGAGAAAAATATAGGTCTCATCGGCCGTGCAGGGATTGTAAAGCAGACGCCAATTCTTGTGCCAAAATTCAGTGATGATGTCCTCCGGATCGGTATCCTGACGCTGGATCAGCATGCGGATTCCGGCTTCGATCCCGTAATCCACCCAGCCCGTGCCGAGAATTTGCTCGCGCAACATGGAATAGGCTCCGTTGGCGATGAGGATAAGATCGGCCTTGCGCGCCTCGCCGGACGCGGTCACCAGCACGCCTTCGGGCCGCACCTCGGTCACCACGGAGGAGGTAAAAATCTCCACCCCATTGGCAACGCAGCGGTCGATGAGCGCCAGGTAGAGATCGGCGCGCGGCGGCAGAAGCATGCGGTCCTGCGGCGTCATAGGCCGGGTCATCAGCACGTTTCCCTTCCCGTCAGCGATTCGCCATTCCCGAATGTTCCTTGCCCGCGCTGTCGCCTGCTCGAAGGCGCCAAGAACCTGCAATGTCTTTAGTCCGCTCTCCCAAATCCAAATGCCAGCGCCGAACATGCGCAAATCCTTGGCTCGCTCATGCAAGGCCACTTTCCATCCCAGTTGCGAAAAGCGCGCCGCCGCGCAGAGTCCAGCCAGCCCGGCACCAACTATTTCAACGGTTTTTGTCATGTTCCTCCTTGGCCACAGTAATCGTACAGGAACAAGCTGCCTTTCCGCCATCCGGAAATTTCCGCCATGCGAGAAGCCTCCGGACAAGCCTCGTTATGTTTTCCTAAGGTCTGCTCGTCACAATCCAACGGAGTGTTTAGCATGACCAAAATCGTGACCGCCCTCAGCATGTCCCACGCCCCTGGTGTTCTCGGCTGGGCGGAAGCCCCGACCGACGAGATGAAGGCGAAGATCGCCGGATTCCATGCCGAGTGCGCCCGCAAGTTGAAGGAGGCGAAGCCCGATGTGATCGTTGCCTTTCTGGACGACCATTTCGAGAATCACTTCCGCAATCTGATGCCGGCTTTTGCGATCGGCATTGCCCCCAGCCATAGCGGCCCGGCGGATTACATGATGGAGGCGCTGCGTTTCGAGAAGAAGGCGGTTCTGCCTGGCATGCCCGAGATCTCCGAGCAATTGCTGCGCGGCCTCATCCTGCGTGGCTTCGACGTCGCCCGTATGGGCGAGATTGAATATGGCAACAACCTCATGGTGCCGCTCACCTTCATCAATCCGGAATTCGACTTGCCGGTCATTCCCGTCTTCACCAATGTTTTTTCTCCACCATTGCCGACGATGAAGCGCACCTATGATTTCGGTGCCGCCGTGCGCGACGTGCTGGAAGCGATCCCAGGCGATCTACGCGTCGCCTTCCTCGCCACCGGCGGGCTCTCGCACTGGCCGCCCGTATGGACCGAAGGCGCGCCCGAGGATGACGAGTTCCTGCAGCGCATGAAGCGGTATCAGACCGAGGGCAAGCATGTCGCGTCGGCGGATCCTACCCTTTATTCCGATCTCGCCCGCTATGAAGTTGAGATGGCGGCTAGGATGCAATGGCCGTTGCGCACCCAGCACCCGCTGGTCAACGCCCACTGGGACCGCGAGATCATGGAGGCCTTCGGCGCTGGCGATGTCGAGGTACTGCGCGGGATGAGCTACGAAATGATTGAGCAGGGCGGCGGACATGGTGGCCACGAGATCCTCAATTGGATCGCCGTGATGGGCGCGATGCACGGTGCCCCGGCCGATATCATCGGTTACGAACCAGTTATGGAATGGATCTGCGGCATGGGCTACCTCGCCTATGACGGCGCGGCACCCGCAAAAGTTGCGGCATCGACGGAATTTACCGGCGCCAAATAGAACGCTTCCGCATGTCGGAAAGAAATCCGCGCTCTTTCCGACCTTGTACTAGTCTCATCCGTATCATGCTTCAGGAGAGTTTCATGAACGTCGACGTCTTAGCCACGACACGTAACGATGTGAGGCCGATGACCGGCGACGAGTATCTCGATTCCTTGCGCGGCGATCGCCAGATTTACATCTACGGCGAAAAGGTGAAGAACGTTGCCTCCCATCCGGCATTCCGCAATGCCGCGCGCATGATCGCCCGCATGTATAATGCGCTGCACGACCCCGCGACCAAGGATGTGCTGACCTGCCCGACAGATACCGGCAATGGCGGGTTCACGCATCGCTTCTTCCGGGTCGACCATTCGTCCGAGGAAATTCTGAAAACCCGTGACGCCATCGCCGCTTGGGCGCGCATGAGCTATGGCTGGATGGGCCGCTCCCCAGATTATAAAGCCTCCTTTACCGGCACGCTCGGCGCCAACAACCAATTCTACAAAGGCTACAAGGACAACGCGCTCGCCTGGTACAAAAAATCCCAGGAGCGCTGCTTGTACCTTAACCATGCCATCGTGAATCCACCCATCGACCGCCAGGCGACGCCGGAGGAAGTACGTGACGTCTATGTACATGTGGAGAAGGAGACCGATGCCGGCGTCATCGTCAGCGGCGCCAAGGTTGTCGCCACCGGCTCGGCGCTCACCAATGCCAATTTCGTCGCCTATTACGGCCCGACGCCGCTCAAGGCCGAGGACATGGCGATCTTCGCCATCGTGCCGATGGACGCACCCGGCGTGAAGCTGATCTGCCGCCCCTCCTACGAGCTGACGGCTGCCGTGGTCGGCAGCCCGTTCGACTATCCACTTTCCAGCCGTCTCGACGAAAACGATGCCGTTCTGATTTTCGACAAGGTGCTGATCCCCTGGGAGAATGTGCTGCTCTATCGCGACGTTGAAGGGGCGGCGAATTTCTATGGCGGATCCGGCTTCACCCACCGCTTCTCCCTGCAAGGTTGCACCCGCCTCGGCGTCAAGCTGGATTTCATTGCCGGCTGCCTGCTCAAGGCCGTTGAGCTTACCGGCACCAAGGATTTCCGTGGCGTACAGGTGCAGGTTGGCGAGGTGCTGGCCTGGCGCAACATGATTTGGTCGCTGACCGAGGCGATGGCCGCTAAGGCTGAGCCCTGGGTTGAGGGTACGGTGCTGCCGAGCCTGGAAGCTGCTGGTGCTTACCGCGTCATGGCGCAGATCTGCTATCCGCGGATCAAGGAAATCATCCAACAGGTCGTCGCCTCCGGTCTCATCTATGTCAATTCCCATGCCTCCGACTGGCGGAGCGACGAGATTCGCCCGCTGATGGAACGCTTCATGCGTGGTTCAAACGGCTATAGCGGCGAGCAGCGCACCAAGCTGATGAAGCTGCTCTGGGATGCGGTCGGCACCGAATTCGGCGGCCGCCACGAGCTTTACGAGCGCAACTATGCCGGCAACAACGAGGCGACCCGCTTCGAGAACATTACGATGCTGACGGTGCTGGGCAAGATCGACGAGATGAAGGCCTTCGCCGATACCTGCATGGGAGAATACGACATCAACGGCTGGACGGTCCCCGACCTGATCAACCCCGACGATGTGTCATTTCATAAAAAGAAAGCCTGAGCCACGGGCCCGCAACATCTCTGTGCAAGGAGGTCTTTATGACTGAGCGCGCTGCTGCAACACAATATGACGCTGTCGGCCATATCGAGACAAGGGGTGTAGATTTTATTCCCTTTTCAGAACGGCATTCTTCGCCGATGAATATCTTCTGGATTCTCATCGGCGGGAATCTCACTTTCGGGCTCATCGTTATCGGCTTTCTGCCGGTGAGCTTCGGCCTCGGCTGGTGGGCGTCCTGCACGTCGATCCTCGTCGGCAATGCCATCGGCGCCTTCATGCTGGCACCTGTGGCGCTGCTCGGACCACGCTCCGGCACCAACGGGCCGGTGACCTCGGGCGCCTTCTTCGGTGTCGTCGGGCGCATCATCGGCTCAGTCATCGGCGCCTGCCTCGCCGTCGGCTTCTACGCGCTGGCGGTCTGGACGGGCGGACAGGCCGGTGTCGCCGGGCTGCACAAATTGTTCGGCATGCCGAGCAACGATCTCACGCTCGGCATTTCCTACGGCATCATCGCATTCGTCTCCAGCCTGGTCGCCGTCTACGGCCATGCAAGCATGGTGATGGCCGAGCGGCTGATGATCCCGATCGCCGGACTGCTGTTGCTCGTCGGCATCTTCGTTTACGCGCCGCATTTTTCGGCTGGCTATACGGGCGGGCATTATCTGCTTGGGGCCTTCTGGCCCACCTGGTTCTTGTCCATGACCATCTGCGCCGTCGCCGTCTATGGCTATTCGCCGCTTATTTCGGACTGGACTCGTTACATTTCGCCCCAGAAACACAGCAGCTCGTCGATCCTGTCCGCTTCCTGGATCGGCGGATTTGTCGGCCTCACCATTCCCTTCCTGTTCGGCGCCTTCACCGCCGTCGCGATCGTCAGCACCAAGCTTGACTATATCCCGGGTCTGGTGGCGATGGCGCCGGACTGGTATATGCTGCCGCTCATCGTCATCGGCATCATCGGTAGCCTTGGTCAGGGTTCGGTCTGCCTCTACAGTTCGGGACTGGATTTCTCCTCCATCTTCCCCGTGTTCAAGCGCCCATCCGCCACCGCCATTCTGAGCGTCGTCGCCGTTATTCTCGTTTATCTGGGCAGCATGGTCGGCGATGCCGAGGAGAGCGTCACGGCCTTTCTGCAGATCATCGGTGTTGGTACGGCCTCCTGGATGGCGATCATCATCATCGGCCATTTCCGCCGCAAGGGCTATTACGATGTGCACGACCTCCAGGTGTTCAACCGGCGCGAGACGGGCGGTGTGTACTGGTATACGGGCGGCTGGAATCTCCGTGCCCTCATCGCCTTCGTTGTCAGCGCTACGTTTGGCCTGCTGGCGCTGCAGTGTAGCTTCTATAACGGCCCGCTCTCCAACATGGCGGACGGTGTCGATTTAAGCTGGAGCAGCGCCTTCGTCATCGCCAGCGCGATTTATGCCGTGCTCCTTGCGCTTTTCCCCGAGCATGCGGGCGTCCATGGCAACACCCAGGTGGTGCAGACCGCCGAGCAGCCGGCGCTGGCGAGGGAGCCGGCAGCGGAATAGCCTTTCTTTCATGCGGGTGGCGGCGGTGCCGTCACCCATTCCTTTCGCGTCTAATCATGGAAAATCAAGATGTCCTTGCGCGTAGAGTTTGCCTTGCCGGATGCGGCGGCGCCGATCAGCCATTATACCGACGCGGTCCGCTTCGGTAATCTTCTCTTCATCTCAGGCATTGTCGCTTTGGATGCCGCCGGTATTGTGGTTGCTGAAGGCGATGTCGTCGGACAGGCCGAGCACATTTTCACCACCATCGGCCGTATCCTGCACCAGGCCGGCGGGAGCTTTGCCAATATCCTGCGCGTCACGGTCTATCTGCTCGATGTCGCCGATCGCACACGCATCAACCCGGTGCGCCAGAAATTCTTCGGCGGCATCAGGCCCGCCAGCACGCTGATCGGCGTGCGCCAGCTCGCTCTTCCAGGATTGCTCATGGAAGTTGAAGCCATCGCCGGTCTGGATGACGCAGAATGACATTCTATGGTGATAGCATCAGAAATGGTCATCCGGACCTTACCCCCGGCCCGGCGCTGGAGGCGCAGTATCTCATGCGTGCGGCCGTCCCTGCCTGGGCGGATTACATGGCGCAATGGGATGCGGGGGGCAAAGCTGTGCTGGCGGGATTCGAGGTCAAGCGTAATGTTTCCTATGGCGACACGCCGGAGCAGAAACTGGACGTCATTCTCCCCAGCAATCCTGTCCGTGACGCGCCTGTGCAGTTTCTCATCCATGGCGGTTATTGGCGCGCTCTGGACAAGGACAGCATCCTCTTCGCCGCCGGCCCCATGGCGCGGGCCGGAAACGTCACGGTAAATATCGACTACGCTTTGTGCCCCAGTGTTAGCCTTGCACAGCTTACCGAACAATGCCGTCAGGCGCTGCGCTGGGTACGCGCTAATATCGCCGCCTATGGCGGCAATCCAAAGAACATCCATTGCGCCGGCCATTCCGCCGGCGCGCATCTCTCCGCCTTGCTTGCGCTCACCCCCGAATTTTCCTCATGCATCCGCTCCGTCACCGGTGTCTCGGGCGTATATGATCTGGCACCGGTGTCATGTGCGTCCATGCAGGAGGACTTACGTCTGACGGAGGCCGAAATCGCCGCGCTCTCGCCGTTGCGCCTGCCGCCGCCGCGCACGGGCAAATGGATCCTCGCCGCTGGTACGGCGGAAACGCCCGCTTTCGTCTGGCAGACAAATGCCTATGCCGCCCATTGCGCGGCCTATGGCGTGGAGTGCCAGCTGATTACCCTGCCGGATGCCAACCATTATTCGGCCATCTCCGTGCTGGGCCAGGACCGCACCGAGCTGCAAACCGCCTGGCTCGAACTGACGAAGGAAGCATTACCATGAGCGGCATCGAAATTCTCAACCCACCTGAGATGGGCCCGGTCCTCGGCCCCTATTCACAGGTCGCGCGCGTGCGCGCCGGAACGCATATTTACGTCGCCGGGCAGGTGGGGGGGGATGGAAACGGCATTATCGCCGAAGGGTTCGAGGCGCAATGTGCACAGATGTACGCCAATATCGAAATGGCGCTGAAGGCCGCGGGCGCTGACTGGGAGCATGTCGTGCAGTTCACCTCCTATATCGTGAACCGCAAATACATTCCCGACTACATGAGCTATCGCGCGCAAGCCTATCCCGTGCTCTTCCCCAGCCGCGTCTATCCGACCCACACGCTCCTCATCGTGAACGGACTAGTAAAGGAATCTCTCCTGGTTGAGGTCACAGCCACAGCCGTGCTGCCGTAAGTGACTCTGGCGATGCCTGGCGGAGACCTCATGAACAAGCCCCCTGTCGTCGACAGCACGTCTTTCCGCAGGGCCATGGCTCGCCTCGGCGCCGCCGTGACTATAGTGACCACGAGAGGTCCCCAAGAGGATACTGGCTTTACCGCTTCCGCCGTCTCCAGCGTCACGGATAACCCAGCTACCCTTCTCGTCTGCATGAACCGCTCAAGCCGGCAGCACGATATTTTCGCCACAGCTGGCTGTCTCTGCGTCAACATCCTTACCGCCGAAGACGAGCATCTCTCGCCCGTCTTCGCCGGTAAGGATAACCTGTCCATGGCGGAGCGCTTCGCCTGTGCCAAATGGTGGCGGCTGGCTACCGGCGCCCCGGCGTTGGAAAGTGCTGCTGCCGTGTTGGACTGCACGATCAGCCAGATCGTCGAAATCGGCACCCATAGCGTGATGTTCTGCGCCGTGCGGGCCATCCATCTCGGCTGTAACGCTTCCGGTCTCATTTATCACGGCCGCGCCTATCACACAATTCAAGGCGGAGCCGCCTGAGCGGCAGCCGTGCGATATGTGGCGGGGCGCGCCGTCACAGCCGCCCGCCGGCCTTTGTCAACGCCCAATCGATTGGGCGCGCATAGCGATTCCAACGTTTCTCAAACACCGGAACGAAGCTCCGCACCCAACGCATGATCGTCGTGTGGGGAACCGCCAACCCGCCGTTCGGCCAATCATTTCCACCAAATCGCGATAGCTCAGACATTGCCGAAACAGATCTATGCCAGCCTGGGGAGCAAGATCCCTAAACGGTGAACTGCCACTTGGTACAATGCTGTCCAAGGAAGCATTGGACAGTTCGCTACCAGGTCAGCCGCGCCCCGGTGTGTGAAGCCTTGGTTGTCTCACAAGGGGCGGGGTTCGCGGAAAAGCGCGGCGCCCGGAACCGACTAATTCCGCCATTCAGAATTTTCTTAAGCGGCCAAAGCTGAATGGATTAACCTCTACAGCGCTGAACAGGAGAATGGCGCGTTGCTGTACCATGATCGAGAATTTGAATATGAGGGCGTCAGCGTGCATTATATGGGAGGTAGGGCTGGCTTTCCGCTCCTCCTGATCCACGAATCCGGCCCTGGCGCGTCCGCAATTGGCAATTGGCGCCTAATCCTCGACCCATTGGCCGAACGCTGTCATGTGTACGCGATGGATCTGACCGGCTTCGACCGCTCTGGCCGGCGCAGACGGGAACCATATTTCGAGCTGAACTTCTGGCTAAGCCAGTGCCGGGCACTTGGCGACCGGATGCCTGGCGAGAAGATCGACATCGTCGGCCATTCGCTGTCGTCAGCACTTGCACTTAAGCTGGCGGAACTCCGAGCCGCGCATAGCCGCCGTGTTCACCACCGGCACGACGACGTGGACTTTCCTGTCAATCAAGCGACTGCTCGGTGCTGCGCTGGCGGTTTTTGGACAAGGTGTTCGCCGTCGCAAATAATCTATTTTTTCTAGGAGTATCATATGCGCGTGGGCTTCGTTGGTTTAGGTTTAATGGGAACTCCTATCGCCCTCAACATAAAAACGGGAGGCTACGATCTTGTCGTTTGGAACCGCACCAAAGCAAAGGCGGAGCCATTGTTGCTCGCAGGAGCGATGTGGGCAAACAGCATCGGCCAGCTCGCGCGACAGTGCGATGTGGTTATTACAATGGTTACTGACGCCATAGCATCCGAAGAAGTGATTTGTGGAAAGGAGGGTATTCTCGATCATGGGAAGCCAGGAAGTATCGTCATAGACATGGGATCAATCGCCCCAGAAATGTCGCGGTCCATCGCGGAACGCGCAAGGGATCGTGGCATCGCAATGCTTGACGCGCCTGTAACCGGAAACCCAAAAGTGGCAGAGGTTAGCAAGCTCGGCGTTATGATCGGCGGCGATACGGAGACGGTCGATCTTGTCCGGCCAATCCTTGAGAAAGTATCGGCCGTGATAGTGCATGCCGGCCCATCCGGCATGGGGTCTACCCTCAAGCTGGTGAATAATCTGATTTTAGGTGTCGCGATTCAGGCGGTTTCGGAAGCTCTCGTACTTGCCAGGAAGGCCGGAATCCAGCCAGAATCTGTGCGTCAAATTACCAGCGTTGGTGGCGCCCGCACGGGGGCGATGGAGACGCGCGGATTACGTATGATCGCGCACGACTTTTCGACGCACTTCTCGACGAACAACATGCACAAGGATTTGTCGACCGCTCTCAAGCTCGCGGACGCCGTAGGAGCGGCAGTGCCTGCCGCAGCGGTGACACTTGAGATGCTTCGCGCAGCCTGTGCGCAGGGGAAGGGTGAAATGGACTCCGCGATTGTCTACACCATCATCGAACAATTGTCGGGCCTCCGCTAACACTTGGTAGTTGCTGACGATACATCATGGGAGAGGAGGTTCTGTCGCAAATTTTGCTGTGCTCTGGTATATGATCCAACCTCTGTTTCTGTGGGACACCCGGTCCCGGCCGCAATGGTGAGCGCAATTTTCGTGGCGAGAAACGCGGCAACGAGACGCATGCCTCAACGCGACCACTTCCCCTGGCCGGACCATTTCCAAGACTGCTATGAGGCTAGTTGCCTCTAACCCAGGCTTGTCGACAGCCCTTGCCGACGGATCCAATAACGTATACATAAACAGATACAATAATAATGGTTTGGGAGGAAGACTGCATGAACGGTGCCGAGGCCAAAAGCACGATCCGAAAGGTGACTGTCCGGTTGCTTCCCTTCCTCATGATTTGCTACCTGTTCTCGTTCATCGACCGGGTGAACCTCGGCTTCGCAGCGCTGCAAATGCACCGCGATGTCCATCTCGGCCCGGCGGTGATTGGCTTCGGCGGTGGCCTGTTCTTCCTCGGCTACTTCCTGTTTGAGGTGCCTAGCAATTTGGCGATGAACCGGTTCGGGGCGCGGCGCTGGCTAGCCCGGATTATGGTGACGTGGGCCCTGGTATCGGCAGCCACTGCCTTTATCGTTGGGCCGTGGTCCTTCTACGGCATCCGACTGCTGCTGGGCGCGGCGGAGGCCGGGTTCTTTCCCGGCGTGCTGCTCTATCTCACCTGGTGGTTTCCACACGCCTGGCGCGGCCGGGTGGTCAGCCTGTTTTACGTCGCTGTCCCACTGTCCAGCTTCGTCGGGTCCCCAATCTCAGCCGCCATACTGGGCCTGGATGGGACGCTGGGGCTGCATGGCTGGCAATGGCTCTTCCTGATCGAAGCACTGCCTTCCCTGCTGCTCGGAATCGCCACGCTATTCATTCTGCCCGACCGCCCAGCGGACGCGCGCTGGCTGGCCCCGCAGGAAGCCGCCTGGCTGACGCGGACCATTGAGGCGGAGCAGCGGCAGGTGAGCGCGGTCGCCGCCCAGTCGACCTGGCGGGTTCTGTTCCATCCGCAGGTCCTGCTGCTATCGCTGATCTATGCTGGCACCTCCGCCGCCAGCAACGGATTGTCTTTATGGCAGCCGCAGATTCTGAAATCGTTTGGCCTTAGCAACATGCAGACCGGATTCGTGAATTCGCTGCCGTTCCTGTTCGCTTCTATAGCGATGATCTATTGGGGACGCCGCTCCGACCTAACCGGCGAGCGGATATGGTCAGCGGTGCTCCCTCTTACCCTGTCGGCGGCGGCGCTGTTCTCGTGCCTATTCGTGTCGACGCTCGTGCCGACCGTTCTGCTGCTCAGTATCACGCTTATTGGCACCTACGCTTTCAAGGGGCCATTCTGGGCCCTCTCGTCCGAGATGATGAACTCCGTCAGCGCGCCCGCTGCCTTGGCTCAGATCAACGCCGTGGGCAATCTTGCGGGCTTTCTCGGCTCGTCGCTCATTGGCGTCATCCTCCAGCTTAGCGGCAGCTATACGCTCGCGCTACTGCCGCTGATTGCGCTGGAGGTGATCGGGTGCGTCGTCCTGGTTACAATGGTCCGGCGCAGCGGCAGGACGGCCACCGTGCGCGCATCCTGACGGTCTAGTTGTCCATCATGCAGGTATCCCTTGCCAAGCCCACGCCAAGTGTCCAACGCGCGGCCTTGCCGGGTCTCCCGTCAATCTGGTTTCTGGCCCGCAGCTGGAAGGGGGGCGGCAGATGGTAGTGAAGGATTTTAAGCTGGCCGGAAGCGGCTCCGCTGGAGCCGTGCGGCGAACGGCTTCGGCTTACCAGGCGCTACGCGGCATAATTCTAAGCAACGAGTGGTCGCCTGGCTTTCAAGCGACCGAGCAAGAAATCGCCGACCGGCTAGCGATGAGCCGTACACCGGTGCGGGAAGCGATGATGCGTCTGCAAGCGGAAGGCTTGGTCGCCGTGGTACCGCGGCACGGTCTCTACGTCCTTCCGGTTTCGTCGAAGGACATGCAGGAAATCTACGAGATCCTGACCTCGTTGGAAGCGACCGCGGCTGGTGTGCTGCGCGAGAGCTCCACCGCGTCCACCGCGAACGAGCCGGCCGCGAGTTGCTCGACCATCTAAGGCAAGTCGGCCTGCACCAACTCTAACCCTTTCACCAATGAGGTTCACGTGACATCATCCAACAGCTCACTCGATATTGCGGTTCTGCCAGGCGATGGAATCGGCCGCGAGGTAATGGCCGCCTGCCTGGAACTCCTGACGGCTGCCGAGCAGGTGTCCGGCGGTCCGCCCCTCCGGCTCACGTCCCACAACGCCGGGGCGCAGTTCTACGTGGAAAGCGGCGATGCGCTGCCGGCCACAACGCTGGATGCTTGCCGAAAGGCCGACGCGATCCTGTTCGGTTCAATGGGGTGGCCCGACGTTCGCTTCCCCGACGGTACGGAAATCATCCCGCAGCTAGACCTGCGCATGGAGTTCGACCTTTACGCCGGTGTTCGAC
This sequence comes from uncultured Pseudomonadota bacterium, assembly GCA_963827925.1. GTDB lineage: Bacteria > Pseudomonadota > Alphaproteobacteria > Acetobacterales > Acetobacteraceae > Acidocella. The sequence continues at coordinate 206,742 of CAWHDE010000015.1, forward strand.
CGATCCGCTGGTTCCCTGGGCTGCCCCGTGTACTGACGGACGAGCGTGCGCGGGACATCGACTTCGTTCTGGTTCGAGAGCAGACGGAAGGATTATTCTACGCCCGCGGCCGTGGGAAAGTGATCGGGGATAGCGAAGTCTATGATACTATGCAAATTACCCGCCGCGGCACCGCCCGCGCCAGTGAGTTCTCGTTCCGCCTCGCCGAACGCCGCCGAGCGCGGCGCGGTTCGGCGCGCGTCACCTGCATCGACAAGGCGAACGTCTTCACCTCCATGGCCTTTTTCCGCAAGGTGTTCGACGAGGTGGCCACTGCACATGCCGACATCGGTGCTGACCATGCCTACGTGGACGCTATGGCGCTGACCATGGTGAAGAAGCCCTGGACGTTAGACGTCTTGGTGACGGAGAACATGTTCGGTGACATCTTATCCGATCTCGCGGCCGGCCTCGTCGGAGGCATGGGCATGGCGCCTTCCGCGGATATCGGCGACACCCACGCCCTGTTCCAACCGGCGCACGGAACGGCGCCCGATATTGCCGGGCAGGGGAGGGCCAACCCATCGGCAATGTTCCTATCGGCCGTGATGATGCTCGACTGGCTGGCGGACCGCCACGATGATCCCCGGCTCGAAGTGCGGGCGCGCCTCATTGAACGCGCGCTGGAACGAACGCTGGAAAGTGCCGCTGCAGTGCCGATGGAGCTCGGCGGCGACGCAGGCTGCGCGGACGTTACTCGCGCAACCATCGCTGCCCTTCGCGACGCCATCCGCGAGGTGGCGTGATGCCGGTGGACAGGGTCTTTGTCGTGACCGTCACCTTCCACGTTGCGGATGGGTTCCGCGACGCGTTCCGCGACGCCATACTGGAGAACGCCGCGACCTCGCTCGAAGTGGAGCCGGGCTGTAGTGTCTTCGACGTGTGCGCAAATAAGGAGGGGGCGGAGATATTCCTTTACGAGGTCTACAACAGCGAGACCTCCTTCAAAGAGCATCTCGCCAGCGCGCATTTCATCCGGTTTGACGCGTTGGTCGCCCCTTGGGTCGTCGACAAACGCGTCGTCACTTACGCGCGCCTCCACTAGGCCTAACATCGCCACCGGGATGCCCGATGGTCCAACCAGGAGACGCCGATGCCCTTGCTGCTTGGCTGTATTGCGGATGATTTCACCGGCGGGACAGACCTCGCCGGCATGCTGGTCAAGGCCGGCTTGCGTACGATTCAAACCATCGGCGTGCCGCATGGGCCGCTCAATGCCGACGTGGACGTGGTGGTGGTGGCGCTGAAGTCACGTACAATTCCGGCCGCCGAGGCCGTCGACCTGTCGCTTTCGGCGCTCACCTGGCTGCGGGCGCAGGGTTGCCGACAGGTCTACTTCAAGTACTGCTCCACCTTCGATTCCACGCCGCAAGGCAATATCGGCCCGGTGGCAGATGCGCTAATGGACACGCTCGGCACCGACTTCACGATTGTCTGCCCGGCTTTCCCGGTGAACGGGCGGACGGTCTACAAGGGCCACTTGTTCGCAGGCGACGTGCCGCTAGCGGAATCGGGGATGCGCCACCATCCGCTGACGCCGATGACCGATTTCAAACCTGCTTCGCGTGCTGGGCGCGCAAACCCGGCGCAAGGTCGGCCTCGTGGACCACGCAGTGGTTCGCCGGGGGGCCGACGCCCTTCGGGCGCGCTTCGCGTCATTACGACAGCAAAGCGTGGGCTACGCGGTGGTGGATGCGATCGATGATGTGGATCTATTGGAGATCGGCCGCGCCGTGGCCAACCTTCCCCTTGTGACGGCGGGCTCCGGCCTTGCCCTCGGACTGGCGCAGAACTTTCCTGAGATCGCGGCGGTGGGGACACGGGTGGTGGCCAACAGCCTGCCCCAAGTGAATGGGCCGGCCGCAATCCTGTCGGGAAGCTGCTCGACCGTCACCATCAGACAAGTCGATCGCGCCCGTGCCACCTTCCCGTCGTTCCGGGTAGTGCCCGGGGCGATCGCCCGCGGAGAGGACGTGGCGTCAGCGGCACTGGAGTGGGCCGTCGGCAGGCTGTGTGACACCCCGATCCTGATCTATTCTACGGCAACGCCGGCCGAGGTCGGGGCCGTCCAATCCGAGCTGGGCAGCGGACCTGCTGGCTCCATGGTCGAGGACACGCTGGCGCGGATCGCGGCGGGACTAGCCGAGCGTGGTGTACGGCGCATGATCGTAGCAGGTGGCGAAACGTCCGGGGCAGTCGTGAAGGCGCTTGGCGCCGATGTGCTGCGGATCGGGCCGGAGATCGACGCTGGCGTGCCTTGGACGGTCACGGAAGGTCGGCCGATCCAGATCGCCCTGGCGCTGAAGTCGGGCAATTTCGGCAATCCCGACTTCTTCCTCAATGCCTGGCAGCATCTCCGGTGAGCAACGAGACGCGCCTGCGGGACGAGATCTGTGCCCTGGGTAGGTCGCTGTTCGACCGCGGGCTGACGGCCGGCAGCAGCGGCAACATCAGCGCCCGATTGGAGGATGGCTGGCTGATGACTCCCACCAACGTCAGCCTCGGTCGGCTCGATCCCGCGCGCCTGTCGAAGCTCGACCAGGGCGGACAGCTCGTTTCGGGGGACCAGCCCACCAAGGAAGCGGTGCTTCACCGGGCCATGTACGACGCGCGCCCGGGCAGCGGCGCCGTCATCCATTTGCACGCGACGCATTCGGCGGCGGTGTCCTGCATGGCGGGGCTGAACTGCGACGACTGCCTACCGCCCCTCACGCCGTATTTTGTCATGAAGATCGGACGGCTGCCTTTGATCCCCTATCACCGGCCGGGTGACCCGGCGCTTGCCCGTGCCATCCGCTCCCATTCCTGCCGCCACTGCGCCGTGCTGCTGGCCAACCACGGTCCCGTCGTGTCAGGCACGACGCTGGACAATGCGTCCCACACCATCGAGGAACTGGAGGAAACCGCTAAGCTGTTTCTCCTGCTGCGCGGCACGCCGGTGTCGCCGCTAGACAAGGCACAGATCGAAGAACTTGGGGACACGTTTGGCCTCGACCTGCATCGCTGAGAACGATAGTGCGGGCGTAAGCGCTGTGTCGACGTGTGAACGTCTGAAGTTTGTTACGACTTTTTGCGTTTTAGGTGTTTCACGCGGTGTCTTTGATAGGCTGTGATCTCTCGGGCGACCGGCAATCTCGGGTCGAAGCGTAAGTGGGTGATCGAAACATGGACGGTATTTTCATTGGTCGGGATTTCGAGGCTGCACATGATGCCACCTTCGTCACCTGCATAGTTCGCGGCGGTGATGGTTGCCGTTGCAGTTGCGCCGGCGATATTTTTCGTTTTCAACATCGCGGCCAGTTCCGGCGTGGCGCGGGCCGGTAATGGGAGTGCCGCCTGCAGCTGAGCCAGCAGACGCTGCATTTGGATTGGGTTGTCGATCATGCCGCTGCCGGTAATTCCGCCAAGCCGGTGGGGCGCCAGTTCCATGGCAACAGGGCCTCGATCTCGGTGATTTTTGTCCGGCCGGCAACGATGCGTTCCAGCACATCAGTGAGGTAGGCGAGCGGATTGAGGCCGTTCAGTTTGGCCGAAGCGATCAAAGTGGCGCAGATCGCCCAGTGCTCGGCGCCTGCATCATTGCCGGCGAACAGGGCGTTCTTGCGCCCGAGCGTAATCGGACGGATTTCGCGCTCGACCGTGTTGGCGTCGAGTTCCAGCCGGCCGTCGTCGAGGAACCGGGTCAGCCCTTGCCAGTGACGCAACGTATAGCGGATGGCCTCGGCCAGCTTCGTCGCCTTCGAGATGCGCGGCAGTTGCTGGTTCAACCAGGCATGCAGCGCTTCGATAATCGGTCGTGAGCGCTCCTGCCGCACGGCCTGGCGTTGGGCGGCGGGCTTGCCACGGATTTCGGCCTCGATCGCATAGAGCGTCGCGATGCGCGCCAAGGCTTCCGCTGCAATGGGCGATTTGGTTGAGGCATGCACTTCAAAAAAGCCGCGGCGCGCATGCACCCAGCAGAAGGCGAGTTTGACGGAAGCATCCGCACGCTCCTTCACCACCTGGCCGAACCCGGTATAGCCATCGACCTGCACAATGCCGCGGAAGTTGGCGAGATGTGCTGCTGGCCGTGCACCCTTGCGGTCTTCGGCATAGACATACGCGGCGGCCGGCGGCGCTGGGCCACACCAGGGCCGGTCATCGATCGCGTAGCACCAGAACCGGCCGGTTTTTGTTCGCCCCCGGCCAGGGTCGAGCACCGGCAGACCGGTGTCATCGGCAAAAATCTTCTCCGCCGCCATGATATGGCTCACCAGCCGCTCATAGACGGGACGTAGCCACCAGCAGGCCCGGCCGATCCAGTCGCCGAGAGTCGAGCGGTCAAGCGTGATGCCCTGCCGCAAAAATATCTGCGCCTGCCGGTACAGCGGCAAATGATCGGCGAATTTGCTGATCAGCACATGCGCGATCAGCGCCTCCGTTGCCATGCCGCCATCAATCGGGCGCGGCGGTGCTGGCGTCTGGGTGATCGGCGTGTCGCATGCCTGGCAGGTGTAGCGCGGCCGGCGGATGACTTTCACCCGCAGCTGCGCCGGCAGAATGTCCAACATCTCGGCGCGGCTCTCGCCAACGCGGTGCAGTTCACCCCGGCAGCACGGGCAGGTCTTATCTTCGAGATCGATGACCACCTCGAAGCGCGGCAGCGAGTCCGGTAGCTGACCGAGATTGCGCTGCCGTCGCACGGGCTTGGTGCTGGAGGGGGTGCAGCTTGCGCTTCGGCCTCAGCCCGGGCTTCGCCCGCAGCCGCACCAGCGCCCATGGTCTGTTCAAGATCCTCGATGACTAATTGCATCTGCTCGGCATCCAGCTGCTCGGAACGCTTACCGAACCGGTGCCGCTGAAAGCCCTTGATCAGCATGTGCAGCTTGTCGATCTCGGCGCGCAATCCGGCATTCTCAAGCTCGGCATTGGTAACCAGCTCGCGCAGCGCGCCGGCATCCTCGGGGAGATTTTCAAGGTCGATGGCCACAGCTGATTCTGGCAAAAACCTTGGCGTTGCGTCAACAAATCTTGCGCGATAACCCGGTTATCCGGCCAATTCCGGGCGCAGGCTGCGTACCGGCGCACGCCACTCACAACCTTCCAAAAGGGTGGCCAACTGACCTGGCGAGAGGGCAACCAGAGCAGTGCCGCTCTGCGGCCACGCGAACCCGCCGCGCTCCAGCCGCTTGCTCAAAAGGCACAGTCCGACACCATCATGCCAGAGCAGTTTCACCAACCCGGCACGCCGGCCCCGGAACGCAAAAACGGCCCCGCCAAAAGGGTCCTCGGCAAAACCCTGCGGCACCAGCATTGCCAGACCATCCATGCCCTTTCTCATGTCGGTTCGCCCGCAGGCGAGATAAACACGGACCCCGGAGCCCGGCGCGATCATGCGTTCTTCAACGCCGCCAGCACCCGCGCCAATGCCGCCTGATCAACATCCGCGCCAACCCGCACGACCATGCCGTTCGGCAGCACGATCTCAATCAGCTCGCCATTTGTCGACGGGCCGCGGGGCTTCTGCCGACGCGATGGCGCAGCAGGTTGGCCCGACATTGGCAAAGACACTTCTGGCGCAGCCAAGGTCTGCGTCTGCGTAACCACCGCCTGAGCAAAATTCAGAACCGGCGCAGACAGATGACCCAGCTTGCCCTCCGCAGCTGCTGACGCCAAACGCTCAACTGCCCGCTGCCGATCCCGTGTTGCCGGCAGATCGCCGACGGCGTCGCCCCAGGCACCAAGCTGGCTAAAGCAATCGCGCGCTTGTCCTCAGCCCGCCAGTTCCGCCGCGCCCCACGCGTGATAACCTCAACCCGCTGCTTCGGAGTACTCCTATGAGCACTCGTACGAGCACTTCTTAAAACCTCAGACCCTTTGGGCAAAATCTCGGCATCATCCATGACACCAAAATCTGCTATCCCAACAAAAATTCACAGTGGGTCAAAGAAACAGCGCTTACGTGCGGGCGTGCTGCCAGGAACGATCAACCCCCGCCCTCGTCCCACGCCTGCTTGCGGACAACGGGATCACCTGTTCGATGAGCAGGACTGGCAACTTATGGGGTAATTCGGCAATGAGAGGTTCTTTTCCTCGCTGAAGACCGAGCTCACTGCCCGCAAGCTCCACCGCACTCGCGACGAAGCCAGAACCGATGTGTTCGACTACATCGAGCACTTCTACAACCCAATACGCCGCCATTAGAAACTGGGCGGAGCAGCCAAAGTTCCGCCTGCTTTACAGGTGGCATGCTGCGGAGGATATCTTAGAGTCCGCCTCAAAAAGAGTTGGGTGATTTCAGTTGGTTATGGTTCAATCGTGATTGCGAACTACGATGGATTCCGTAATGGCCTGGACCAAAATCACCCGTGCGCAGTATCGACGCGACGGGCTGTGTTATGCAAGCGATGTGAGCGACGAGGAGTGGCTTCTGATTGAGAGCTGGCTTCCGCGTGCGCGGCGACTGGGGCGGCCGCGACGCACCTGTTTAAGAAGCGTCGTGAACGCGCTGTTCTACATGGCCTCGAGTGGTTGTGCGTGGCGCCTGCTACCCAAGGAGTTTCCACCTGTGAGCACGGTGCAACGGTTTTTCTATGCCTGGCGCGCTGACGGTACTTGGCAACGGATCAGCCATGCCCTGGTGGCGCACGCACGGGTGGCGGCGGGGCGCGCGATCAACCCATCTGCGGGTATTATCGACAGCCAGTCGGCCAAGACGACGGAAGCTGGCGGTCCGCGCGGCTATGACGCCGGAAAAAAGGTGAAAGGGCGCAAGCGTCACATCGTCACCGATACGCTCGGTCTTCTGCTCGGCGCGCAGGTACACAGCGCGGACATCCAAGACCGTGACGGTGCCGTGCCGTTGCTGGCAGCATTGATGGCACCGTTCCCCGGGATGTGCCACATTTTTGCCGATGGTGGTTACGCCGGAGAGAAACTCCGGGATGCTATGACAGCGATTGGAAAATGGACCATCCAGATCGTCAAACGCTCAGAATTAGAAAAGAGCTTCGTCCTGTTGCCTCGCCGATGGGTGGTGGAAAGGACGCTCGCCTGGCTGAACCGAAACAGGAGGCTCGCCAAAGACTATGAAGGGTCAATCGCTTCCGCCGAAACGTGGCTCTTCATCGCCAACGTCAAGCTACTCACAAGACGGCTAGCTCGTTCCGAATAAGATTCGAGTCAGACTTTAGACCCCATGGAGTTCGAAGCCTATGCCATCCTCGCTTAGCATGCTGTCCACAAAACCGGCAGGAGGCCAGCCCTCAGATTTGGGTTAACGTCAGGCGTTCCAGAAGATCGATTAACATTCGGCCAGCGCGCTCTCGATGAGTATAGTGCAAACGTTGAGCCGCATCGGCATCGCGCGCTGCGATCGCTTGCACAACAGCTTCATGTTCGCGGTTAGAAGCCGTTGGTATTGGACGAAGCCGTAAGGTTACCATCCTAGCGCGATGCGCTTGCGCCCAGAACTGATCCACTGTGGCGATGAGCCTGGCGTTGCCGCAGAAGCCTACTAGAGCACGATGAAATTCCTCGTCTGCCGAGGCCCACGCCAGCAAGTCATTGGCCTCAAGTGCGGCGTCCATGGCTCGGACCGCCGCGTTCAGCTTGGCCAACTCCCGCTTGCTCAAGCCGTTCTGTGCGACAAGCTTCGCCGCCGTAGCCTCTAGACTAGTCAGGATATCATAGATATCTCGCATATCAGTGGGCGAGACCGGTAGGACCCTCATGCCATGACGAGGCCGAATCTCGACGATACCCTCGTGCCGGAGCCTCACCATCGCCTCACGCACGGGAGTTCGGCTCATGCCGAGGCGCTTCGCTGCCTCAAGCTCCAAGAGCTGCGCTCCCGCTGGCAGGTCGTTGTCACGGATCAGCTTCTTGAGGAGGCTGTACGCTAAATCGGCCTGTCCTTCCTTGTCGGCTGGCGTAGAGAGGTCAGCGGGGGAAGTCATATCAGGACAGCTCTTGGAGGAGAGGGGAGATGTCTACATCATAATGCAGCGGCCTCTTACCGGGGACCGGCGCGCGGAAACGCCAGATGCAATCGCTCAGGAGATTGCCGACATAGGCTGTGCAAAGGTCATCGCCTCCGAAGGCGAGGCTGGAGATGCTTCCGAGCTCGCTCGCATCGACGGCATCCATGTGCGATCGGCCCATTTCATTGGCTTGGAAAGCAGCCTCTACCCAGGAAAGGTGCGTCGAATTACAATCTTCTAGCAAGATCTCCGACGACCAGGTGCGCCCGTTGACACGCAATATCCGATTGGAAACGATGCTTGTCACCCACAAATCCCCATCGCAATCCATTGTGAGCCCGTCTGGAAAGCAACCCATGCCAAACCGCGTGACGACGGAGCGATCCGTGAGCTCTCCAGAAGACGTCACGCTGAACCTAGTCAGGCGCCGGCCGAAGGTCTCGTTTATAAAAAGCATCCGCCCGTTCTCCGAGAAGACGAATTCGTTCGCGTAGCCAAGATCGTCTGCCGCAATTGCGGCGCCTTGTTGATCCACCCGCACCAAAAACCCGCTCTTGGCATTCGACCGATAATCCAAGGCGCGCGGCCGTAGACGTGTCGAAACAGAAAGCCATATCCGCCCAGCGGGGTCGACCAGCGGGAAATTGCAAGGAGGCAGCGGCTCCCCCGCCACTTCAGTCAAAACCACCTCGAGCTGGCCATCGGGCCAAAGACGAAAAAGACCGCCACGCGTCGCACCCAAATGCGCAATCAGAAACGTACCTCCAGGCTCGAGCGCAATCCCGTTCGGGCGCAAAGGCTCACCCCAATCCTTACTTAACCACCCCCTTGCCTCAATGCGTTGGACGCGTCCGTCGGGACCGATTACTGCAACGCCACCCTCTGCCGACCAATCAGCACAAAAAACGTATCCCGACGCGTGAGTAAGGACACATTCGGGGCGGGCCAACCCGCTTCCAAACCTAGTGAGGTTGTCTCGATTTATCATGCCGCCGTCAGCTTCTGCAAAGACATCTACTTCCAGGCTCAACTCAGTGAATTCATTATTGAAGACATTATATCAGAGGCAACTAGCTTTTGCTAGCTGAAGAAAAACATCTGGACCTCCCACAATTATCTCGGGTGGGATAGTTTAAGCTGGAAAGCGCGCTGGTTCTGGTGCCGATTTCCGGCTTGGTGGAGTGTGCTTCTGTGGGCGCCCCTATTTTTTTAGGCTAACAGCACTGCGGCCCAGATAGCGGGCGCAGTTGACCCTGAACGCCCAAACGCCCCAGGCTGAATTGACCTTTGGGGACTCGACGTAATAGCTCAATGCCGACAATCGTAACGGATACGTAATATAAACAACAGCAGCAAGCGCCGGTAACGCCAATGCCTCCGGTGCAATCAAAACCGGCACAAAACCCGTTAACTCGGCGCTGCGAAACTGCTTGCGCCAGTTGAAACTGCTTGCGCCAGTTATAGAGTTGGCCGCTGCTGATCCCGTGCATCCGGCACATCAGCCTCGGCGAGGAACCGGGCGCAAGGCTTTGCGCCAATATGCGCGCTTCTCCTCTGTGCTCCGCACACATGTCGACGTGAAACCCCAGAATGCACCTCTCCGCCCATCTCCGGAGCCCTTCGGAGTACACTCTCAACGATCGCTTCGTCTTCCACCATAACCTCGCCGTCAAAAACCAACGGATCAGAGGCCGGTTCAATAAAGCTCACAAGGCGAGGAATAGCTGACGCTTAAGATACAACCAACGCCTCGTACAGAACGAGTGGAGACAACGCGACAGCACCGCCTTCAGTTGATTGTTTGAGGAAGCGGATAAGGTAGATGCCGAAAAGGCCCGCCAAGTTGCCAGGACGTCGAACTGAGCCAAGCTTGCCGCTGCTGCCCGTTTTCAAGCTTCATCCGCTTCCGGAATGATTCTTGGGGTATGTGTGGTATATGATGAATGATTAATGGTTCTCACGGCTCTTTTACTTCGGCCCAATCCAAGCGCCTGACTTCTTGATCTGGTGCTTCAGTCCCAAGGAAAGCACTGCCGCGACGATAAAAGCCGTGGACAGCACTAGGAGTCCAAGCGTGTCACTTGACGTCAACTCGCGGAGCACTCCAAGGAGGTAGGGCCCCACGAACCCACCTAGGTTGCTAACAGAATTGACGAAGGCTAAGGCAACTACGCTTCGCGGCCCCGCAAAATGTTGGGCCGGAAACGAGTAGATCAACGGAACACCTGCTTGAACACAGGCGCCGAGACAAAGACCGGCAAAAGCCAAAATCGGGTTGCTTGCTAGGCTCGCAAGCAACATGCCTGCCGCACATAACATTAGGATAAAGGCGAGCGCTCCGCTACGACGTCCATATCTGTCGCAATACCAGGAACTCGCGAGCAGCGACAACGAAGCGATACTCCATGGGATGGCGGACAGGAAGCCGGAACTCTACGCTATTGGCGGCGAACCTGAGTTTTATAATTTGCGGCAGCCAGTATGTCACCGAGAGGAAGCCGAGCTGCATGAAGAAGAATACGGCGGTGTAGTACCACAGCTGAGAATTTTTTAACACAAGGATCGCGGTCATAGAGTTATTCTGGTCGCCATTGCCATTGCGGCTTCTGTCCCGCTCGATAGCCGCAGTCAAAACCTCCTTCTCTTGAGGAGAGAGCCATGCAGCTGTCGTTGGCGACCTTGCCATGACAGCAAACCAGACCAACCCGAGAAGGACAGCAGATCCGCCTTCAATAATGAAAACCCATTGCCATCCGGAAAGTTCTATTGTGCCATTCAACGTCAAAAGACCCGAGGTCATCGCGCTTCCCAGAGAAAGCGAAAGGGGAATGCCTAGCTGAAAGAATGAGTAGGCCCTGGGGAGCTTTTGTGCAGGAATAAACTGGCTCAGATAGAACAAAACTCCCGGAAAGAAGCCCGCTTCGCCTATCCCAAGAAGTAACCGCATGACATACAAGGACCCCGCGCCCTTCACCAGCGCGGTTCCCATGCAAACGACACCCCACAAGATCAAGATCAGGGCAAGCCAGAACCTCGCGCCAAAACGTTGAAGCGCGAGATTCGATGGAATTCCCAAAATTATGTAGCTTATAAAAAAGAGGCCGGAGGCCAGACCGAACGTAGTCGGAGACAGACCCAATGCAGAGCTCATGTCGGAGCCAGCAACAGCGATGTTCGTGCGATCGATAAACGAAAGAAATAAGCCAACAATCGCAAGCGGGACAATCCGGAGAATTGCTTTCCGACTTGCGGCCGCCTCTACAATTGTCTCGATACCATTTTGTACTACTCGGGTGCCGTCAGAGTTTATCGCCGCGTGACCTGCGGCTCTCGCAAAAAAAGTCAAACCCGCCTCCCTAATCTTTTTATACGATTTGATGCTAGGATCTGCCGAGAAATAAGAACTCGCCTAGCGCCGGCCCGTGCGCTCAATTAGCTCCCGCAGTTGCCCCTGCCCATTCTTTATCCCCCAGCAGCGGTATGGCGAAAGGCACTTCAGCCCAGCCTAAACGCGCAGAAAAAGCATTTGTTAACGTATACATTAGGGCTGGTCGCGTCAATGGGGTTAGATCGACCACATGGTTGGTCTCCAGGCGTATCAGCACCATGCCGCAGGGAAGGCAGCCTACGAACTCCAGCGTCTGGTTAGCGCCCTTGCGTGTTTCAAAACGTCCACCGATAAAGCCCTCCAACTATAACGTGGGGGATACATCCGACTTGGTGGGCTACAGGTGCTAGTTACCGAGCGGTTCCTGCTTTAAATGGGGGCGGCGACATTTTGGCCATTGAAGACTGCCAGCATTAATTGGGTAAACCGCGTGTCGGATATGTGCCAACGGCGCTGGATCGGCGCCAGATGGTGGTTTGTGGAGTTGGATTATGTCCGGTTATTCCGCCTCGGTTGCGCCTGACTGGGCGCTTTGCAGATGGAGACAGTGCGGTAACCTGGCTCGATCAAGTGCTGGTTATTGCTTTGGCGGTTTTTGAACCCTTGGGGTTTTCCATAGCTGTTTTGGGCGAATCCGTCTTCCAAACCCATAGCCCGCGCCTATAAGCCGCGCATCTTATGTGCGGACGCTAACAGAACGGCAAAGCCCCCTGGCGAGCGTTGACACTAGAACACCCCCCGCGTTTGGTATCCTTGGAGTCGTCAAGGGAGGATACGCCATGCCTACGGAAGAGGATCGTGAACGGCACCGTGAGGCTTTGCCCGGAGCTATCTCGCAAGCGATGCGCGCCGCTCAAACGAGACTGGATGAGTACTTAAAGTCCCTGGGGGAGGCACCGCCGAGTGTCGTGGTTAACTCAGATCGGAGCGGCTTCGTTGCGACGGTTTCCCGCGAGTGGCTGGGACGCGATTTACGCTCTGGGAGGACATCTGGCCGGTCGAGTGGGTGCAGGTTTAAGGGGCGCGTCCGGATTAACGCGCGTCAACGCTCTGGCGGTTGCCAAGCCTACAATGCCGCCGCCGATGATACAGGAATTATAAATCAGGCAACGTAGGCGGGCGTGGAGGTGCTGATTGTCATGGCCAGCAGGTTACCGCGCGTGTAGCGGACTGGCCTGACGGGCCCCGCCGAATCGTGGTGCGTCCTGCAGCAGTCGGTTGGTCTCCGCGGTGCGCGGTTGCGCCAACACCTGCCCGACGGGCCCGAGCTCGACGATCTTGCCGCTCTGCATGACCGCGACCTGCTGGGCGATACTGCGAACCAGTGCCAGGTTGTGCGTCACGAACATCATCGCCAGACCGCGCTCTTTCTGCAGCTTGTCGAGCAGCGCGACGATCACCGCCTGAACCGAGACATCCAGCGCCGAGGTCACCTCGTCGCAGATCAGCAGTGCGGGCTCCACGATCAATGCTCTGGCGATCGCCGCCCTCTGGCGCTGGCCACCAGAAAGATGATGCGGGAACTGGTCCGCGACCGCGGCGGATAATGCCACTTGGTCCAGCACCCACGCCACTTTCTGCCGGAGCTTCTCGCGCGGCAGCGTCTCGAACTCCAGCAAGGGCGCCGCAATCGAATCGCCGATGCTGCGACGCGGATTGAGGGATGCGTAGGGATTTTGGAAAATGTATTGGATCCGGCGCCGTACGTGGGGCGGCCGTTGGCGCGAACCGGCGGCAAGCGCCTGGTCGTCGAAGCGCATCATTCCATCGAGCTTTAGGTGTAGGCCAGCGATGCATCGGGCCAGTGTGGTCTTGCCGGATCCCGATTCGCCGACGATCGCCAAGCAGCTTCGGCGCGGCAGGTCGAGCGAGATTCCCTTGAGGATCAGCGCTTCGCCATGGAAGGCGCGGAGGTCCGCGATGTGCAGCAGGTGGGGGCCGATCTGCGGCGGCACGGCGTCCTGCACGGCGGCGGCGACCGGGGCCGCGTCGCTCCGGTCGCTACGGATGCAGCGTACCATGTGGTCCGGCCGGAGCATCGAGGATGGCGGCGGCGATTTGCGGCATGGATCGATTGCCAGAGAACAGCGTGGCCCGAAGGCGCAGCCGTCTGGACGCCGGCTTGGCTCCGGCGCCTGGCCCGGAATGCCGCGCAGGACCACGGAGCCGTCCAGGTCCGGTACTGCGCGTATCAGGGCGCGGGTATAGGGATGCGCGGGAGCTCCGAGGACACTTGCCGTCGGGCCAAGCTCGACGATTCGTCCCGAATACATAACGGCGACGCGGTCGGCCAAGGACGCGACCACCGCGAGGTCGTGGCTGACATATATGGTGGCCACCCCATGCCTTGCGCAGAGCTGCCGGATGGTTTCCAGCACATGCGCCTGGGTCGTGACGTCGAGCCCCGTCGTCGGCTCGTCCATCACGATGACCTTGGGCTTGCTGGCAAAGGCCATCGCGATGGCGATCCTCTGCTGCTGTCCTCCCGACAGCTGATGAGGGAACGCGCGCAGGAATGCTGGGGTGGTTGGCAGCTTTACTTCGGCGAGCAGGTGGAGAAGCTGCGCATCGCTACGCTCCCTTCTCGTCACGCATTCCGCCAGTTGGGTGCCGACCCGCAAGGCGGGATTGAGGGCGGTTCCGGGGTCCTGCGGAACATAGGCCACGAGCCCGCCGCGGGCGGCACGCAGCGCCCGCTCGGGCAGGGCCAGGATATCCTGGCCCGCGATCTGGACGGATCCGCAGGCGATTCGGAGCCCGCGACGGCAGTGCCCCAGCAGCGCCAACCCGACCGTCGTCTTGCCTGAACCGGATTCTCCGACGAGGCCGAGGATCTCGCCCGGCGCCAGCGCGAACTCGACTTCCTCAACCACGGGGAGGCTCGACCGCGCGAGTTCCACGCGAAGTCCCGACACGGCGAGCGTGGCGCGCGCCGGCGGAACCTCGTGGATGGCAGGCGCCTGCCCGCTCATTCCGCGGCACGCGATGCCGGAATGACCATCGCTCCGACCGGCGCGGACGGCTCTGCACCGCCGTCGTTGCGCGACAGCGTCGCGCGGGCCAGCGCGTCGGTGAACAGGTTCATCCCAATCGTCAGCACGCCGATTAGCAGCACGGGAACGACCACGGGCCAGGGGTTCTGCGCCATGCCGATTCGATTTTCGTTGATCATCAGACCCCAATCGGCGGCCGGGGGTTGTTGCCCAAAGCCGAGGAAGCTCAGGCCGGCGATCAGAGCGATGGAATAGGTGAAGCGGAGCCCAAGCTCGACCATCAGCGGGTCGACGATGTTCGGTAAAATCTCGCGCGTCATGATCTTCCAGTCCGAAGCCCCTGTCGTCTCTGCGAAGCGTACGAAGTCGGCATCCGCCACCCTCAGCGAGGCAGCTCGGGCGACACGCGCGACCTGGGGGGCATGAATCGCCGCCACCATCAAGGTCACGAGCCAAGGCTTGGGACCCACGATGCTGACGAAAAGCAGAGCCAGGATGGTCTGCGGGAATGCCATCGCCACGTCGAGGAGCCGCATCACGACCTCGTCGAGCACCCCCTTAAAATAGCCGGCCATAATGCCCAGAAGTGCGCCCGCCATGACGCCGAGCAGCGTCGCGAGGGCGGCAATGGTAAGGATCTTGTAGCCCCCGGCCAGCACCCGCGAAACAACATCCCGGCCGAGCCCGTCGGCGCCGAGCGGCAATGCCGCGCTCGGCGCCTGGAACGGTAGCCCCACGAACTGCAGCGGCGAATGGGGAGCGACCAGCGGCCCGGCGACAGCTAGCAAGATGACCGCCATAGCCATCGCGAGCCCGACAGCGCCGGCGCCCAGTCGCACAAGACCGGCATGCAGGCGGCTGCGCAGAGCAAGTATCATGGGAGCTGCCATGCCCGGGCGCGTAGCCGCGGGGTGACCCCGACCGCGACCACGTCAGCGAAAATGTTGACTGTGATATAGAAAGCGGCCAGCAGCACGACGATGCATTGAATGGTCGGAATGTCGCGGGTTACGACGGCATTCACCAGCCCTTGCCCGATGCCCGGGAAGCCGAATACGAACTCGACCACCACGACTCCGCCGGCGAGATACGCGAATGTCAGCGCGACGACCTGGATGGTCGGCGCGATAGCATTCGGCAAGGCGTGCAGGAAGATCAACCGGCCGACGGACAATCCCTTCAGCTTCGCCATCTCCATGTAGTCGCTTTCCAGCACCTCGATCATGGATGCCCGCATCATCCGGAAGATGTATGGAAAGCAGACGAGGACCAGGGTGAGGACAGGAAGTATCAATATCCGTGGTCTTGCGAGTATTGACGTGCCGGGCGGCACCATGGATACGGGCGGAAGCCAGTGCAGCACGACGGTGGACAGCAGCACGATCAGCCCGATCGCGATCACGAATTCCGGCGACGCGGCGAGGGCCAGGGCAACCACCGAGATCGCGGTATCGGCCCGGCCTCCGCGGCGCACCGCCGCGAAGATTCCGACGGCGACGGACGGCGGAATGCCGACGATGCCGACGAGCAGCAGCAACATGAATGAATTGGCCAAGCGCGGGCCTATCTGCGAGGCAACCGAATGGCCGTTCACGAGGGAGGTCCCGAGGTGGCCGGAAAACACCCCCGCCAGCCAGATCCCATATTGCGAAGTTGCAGGTCGATCGAGGTGGAGTTGCTCACGCAGGACCGCGAGGCTCTGGGGCGTCGCCGAGCGACCCAGGACGGCCCGCGCCGCATCGCCGGGAAGAATCTGGGTCGCCGCGAAAACCACGATCGACACCAGCAGCAGGGTCAGCAGACCCAACGCAATTCGACGCAGGATCAGGCGTCCGATGACGCTCATGCGAGCCACGCTTTGCCGAAGCCGTAGTTGCCGAGCGAGAAGCCGGTCCGGCTCTGACCGAAACCGCGGACATTCGGGGTCATGAGATCAATGCTTTGGTTATACGACGAGATGATTAAGCCGCCCTGGTCAAAATCGATCGCCTGCATCTGTTTGACGATCTCGCAGCGCTTGCCCTCGTCTAGGGTCGCTAAGGCCTCGCGATAAAGCTTGTTGTAGTTGTCGTTGTCCCAGTGCGTCTCGTTGTAGGGCGCGCCCTTCTGGTAGCCCTGCGAGACCTGGCTCAGGTAGGGATTGTAGTTCCAGAAATCCTGCGCGAATGTCCATTGCAGATATTGCTGGCCGAAGAAGATATCGGTGGTTACCTGGCGAACATTGACCGTGACGCCGGCATCGAGCGCCTGCTGGGCGAACACCTGGGCCGCCTGCAGGACGCCAGGGGCGATGTCCGATGTCACCAGCTCCACAGCCAGTTTCTCCTGTCCAGCCTTCTTCAGCAGGAACTTGGCCTGGTCCAGGTCGCGGTCTCGCACCAGAGAGCGGTCGTAGCAATGATCCCAAGGCGAAAACACGTCGTTGCCGACGCTGCCGTAGCCGCTCAGCGCAAGCTGGATCATCTGCTTGCGGTCGACCAGCAAGCGGAATGCCTTGCGAACATTCGGGTCGTTGAATGGCGCCTGGTCGACGCGCATCGTGAACGGCGTCCACTGGCCAGGCTGGGATATCAGCGCCCTGATCGGTCCGTCCGGGCTGGCCTGGGCGGCCAGCGAGAGCGGCGCGAATGCGAAGACGTCGACGTCGCCGCCCTGGAGCGCATTGAATGCAGCGGTGTCGTCGGCAAATGAATTGATCACTGTCACCGAATCGAGATACGGCTGTTGATCGTCCCAGTATTCTTCGAAGCGAGTGAATACGCTCTGCTGTCCGGGCGTGAAGCTCTGATACTTGAACGGCCCCGTGCCGATCGGCTTGGCCGGATCATAGTCCACTGGCACGATCCCGAAAAAATAGATCGGGGCGATATTCTCTGGAAAGGTGGCATAGGGCGCGTTCATCGGAATTCGCAGCGTGCGTTCGTCAAGTGCCTTCATGCCGGCCAGGTTGACCTGGGCGAGCGCGCCAGCACCGAACAATGGCTTCTTCGGATCGCCAACGCGGAGAAAGGTATAGGCCACATCCTGGGCGGTAACGGACTTGCCGTTGTGAAACTTCGCACCCTTACGCAGGCGGACCGTCCATTCGGTCGCGCTGGCGTTTGGCTCAAGCGATTCCGCGAGGCCGTTGACCAGCTGGGCGTCGACATCCAGCGAGACGAGCCCGCTATAGAGCAGCGCGTTTCGCAAAAGTCGGGTGGCACCACGCCGACATGGGCGTCGAGGGTGTCCGACGAACTGCCGCCGAGCATCGCGACGCGAAGGTTGCCGCCGCGCTTCGGCGTGTCCGCAAAGGCCTTTCGCGAGAACGTCGGCAACGCCGCAGCGCCAAGGATCGCCGCGGCGCCGCCTTTCATCGTGCCCTGCAGAA
Source organism: uncultured Pseudomonadota bacterium (assembly GCA_963827925.1). GTDB lineage: Bacteria > Pseudomonadota > Alphaproteobacteria > Acetobacterales > Acetobacteraceae > Acidocella. The sequence goes on from CAWHDE010000015.1 coordinate 224,493, forward strand.
GATCGCGGCGCGTCAAGGCGGACCGCAGATCGCCTTCGACACGAATTAGCTTTTGCCTTTCGTCGCTCACGGTTCCTACTCCTCCCTATTGATGGCGCTTCCCATTTTCGATGCTGGAGAGGGCAATCAATTGCCGCTCCTATTTTTGTCTTCATCAAAAAACTCGCCAACTAATGTTGACACATATAAAAAAAAGCGGCTAGTTTTTTTTACGATTCCGATATGTTAAATGGACCGCGACGGCCAATGGCGGTGAGCCAGGGAGCGTTCGATGGCTAGCTTCACGCATTTGTTCCAGCCGCTGACCATCCGCGGCTGCACCATCAAGAACCGCATTCTGTCAACGGGCCACGACACGACCTTGCCGACCGAGGCGGCGGTCAACGACCCGCTGATTGCCTATCAGGAGGCCCGCGCGCGCGGCGGGGTCGGGCTGATCGTCTTGCAGGTGGCCGGCGTACACGAGACGGCGCGGTACACCAATCACATCCTGATGGCGAGCGACGATAGCGCCATAGAGGGCTACCGGCGCCTTGCGGAGCGCGTGCACAGCTACGGCACTAAGGTCTTCGGGCAACTCTTCCACCCGGGCCGTGAAATCCTGGAGACCCATGGCGGCCTGCTGGCAGTCGCCTACGCGCCTTCGGCTGTCCCGAACGAGCGTTTCCATGTGATGCCGAGGGCTCTGTCGCGGCAGATGATCGGGGAAATCATTTCAGGCTACGGCGATGCTGCCCGTCGGATGCTTGTTGCCGGGCTGGACGGTTGCGAGGTGGTCGCCAGCCATGGCTACCTGCCGTCACAATTCCTAAACCCGCGCGTCAACCAGCGCGGCGATGAGTATGGCGGAGACCTGCACCATCGGCTGCGTTTCCTGCGAGAGGTGATCGCGGATATTCGCGCTAAGACCGACGAGAAGTTCGTTGTCGGCATGAGGATCTCGGGCGGCGAGATGGACCACGAAGGCCTCACCCCCGATGAGGCGCTGGAGGCAATCGCCAGCCTCGAGCAGAACATCGACTATGTGAGCGTCGTGGGCGGAACCTCGGCCAGCATCGGCGGTGCCGTGCATATCGTGCCGCCGATGAGCTTCTCTAATGGCTATATGGCGCCGTTTTCCGAGAGGGTGAAGGCCCGCGTTGGGATTCCGGTATTCCTGACCGGTCGTATCAATCAGCCGCAGGATGCCGACGCGCTGATCGGATCCGGCCAAGCCGATGTCTGCGGCATGACCCGCGCCTTAATCTGCGATCCAGAAATGCCGAACAAGGCCCAGGAGGGGCGAGCGGAGGACATTCGCGCCTGCATTGCCTGCAACCAAGCTTGCATCGGTCATTTTCACAAGGGACAGCCAATATCCTGCATCCAGCATCCCGTCACGGGACGAGAATTGCGGTTCAGGACGGTCGCGCCAACGACGTCGCCGAAGAAGATTATGGTGGTCGGCGGCGGTCCAGCGGGGATGAAGGCCGCAGTGGTCGCCGCGCAGCGCGGGCATCGGGTCACGCTCTACGAGGCTTCCGACCGGCTCGGCGGCCAAGCCCTCCTCGCGCAACTGCTCCCGGACCGGTCGGAGTTCGGCGGTCTGGTCACCAACCTCAACCGCGAGCTGGAGATTGCCCAGGTCGACGTCCGAAAGAATGTCAGGGTCGATCGCACGCTGGTCGAGCGCGAAAAGCCCGATGCGGTGATCGTTGCCACCGGGGCAGTACCTTTCAGACCCGACTTCGCCCTGGACGGAAACATGCAAGTTGTCGATTCCTGGAACGTGCTAACCGGCAAGGCCAAGGTCGGCAATTCGGTCGTCGTGATCGATTGGCGATGCGATTGGACGGGGATCGGGATGGCGATCCGATTCGCGCGCGCCGGATGCCGTGTTCATCTCGCAGCCAACGGTACGATGCCGGGCGAGTTGATACCGCTCTACGTTCGCGACCAGTCGAATGCGACGCTTCAGGAGCTTGGCGTTGCCGTCCTGCCCTACACCAGACTTTACGGTTGCGACGATAGCACCGTCTATCTGCAGCAGACCGTGAACGGCAAGGCGATTGAGGTCGAGGGCGTCGCCACGTTGGTGCTATGCACCGGCCATATCGCCGTGACGGACCTGTCGGATTCGCTGGCGGACTACCAGGGTGAGTTGAAGATCGTTGGCGACAGCCTGGCGCCGCGGACGGCGGAAGAAGCGATCTTCGAAGGCTACGAGGTCGGTGCGACGATTTGAGTTCGGCGGCTCGATCGCCAGGCATACAAAACCGGAGCAGGGAGGAAATGCGATGACGATTGACATGCGCGACGACAGAATGCGTGACATCGTTGACTTGTCGGCGGCGGTCGAGCGGGTGGCAAACGGATTCCGCTTCACCGAGGGCCCCGTTTGGTTTCCGGAGGAACGCAAGCTCGTCTTCAGCGACATTCCTGGCGATCAAATGCACGTCTGGAGCGCCGAGCATGGCGTGGCGAGCTACCGCAAGCCCAGCCGCATGGCGAACGGCAGCTTCCGTGACCGTAAGGGACGACTGCTCACTTGCGAGCATGCCACCAGCACGGTCTCGCGCGAGGAGCCGGACGGCACCCGAACCATCCTCGCCGCGCGCTACCAGGGCAAGGAGCTGAACAGTCCCAACGATATCATCGAGCGTCCAGACGGAACGATCTTCTTTACCGATCCGACCTATGGACGGGTCGCCGAATACGGCATCGAGCGTCCCCAGGAACTGGCGTTCCGAGGGGTCTTCCGCGTCGACGAGGACGGCCGCAACCTGACGCTGTTGGCCGACGATTTCGTGCAGCCTAACGGACTTTGCTTCTCGCGGGACGGCACGAAGCTCTACATCAACGACAGCGAGCGCCTTCACATCCGGGTGTTTGATCTTAGCGCCGCGGGCGACCTTTCGAATGGCAGGCTTTTCGCCGAGACCGTCGGCGAAGGGCTCGGCAGTCCCGATGGCATGAAGATCGACAGCCAAGGTAATGTCTTTTGCGCGTCGCAAGGCGGGATCCATGTCTTCGATCCCGACGGTCGCTGCCTCGGCGTCATTCGCGTCCCTGAGGAGACGGCAAATTTCGGCTTCGGCGACGATGACGGGCGCACGCTCTTCATTACCGCCTCGACGTCGCTGTACCGGATCCGCCTCAAGCTCCCGGGAAGTTGATTGGACTGGGTGACGCGCCGGAAGCCTTCGTTCCTAGCCTGGACTCCCAGGGCGCGCGCCCGTGGATGCGCTTTACGGTCAATGCTCGGCTGTGGCACAGTTCCTCCTCCAGGCTACGACGATGGAGATTCACACTAATGGCGTTGGCGAGCTGAGGCACATGCCACATCGTACGCAGGATCCGCCCAAGAAGGCCCGTCCGGGGAAAGGACGCGGCCGACCATCCGCCTTGGCGGTTGCTGACGTAACTCGGAAGCCAACCAGCCCCGTGGCGCGCGAGGAGGGAGGAGTCCGCGTGCTCCGGGCCACGAAAAAGGCACCGCCAGGCGATGAGAAGTCCGTCTTCATCGGATCGCGCATACGCGAGATGCGGAAAGCCCAGTCCCTGACCCTGCAGCAGTTGGCTGATCGAAGCGAGCTCTCGCCGGCCCATCTCAGCCAGCTCGAACGCAACCACGCAAAACCCTCGATCACCGCCCTAGCGTCGATCGCCCAAGGGTTGAAAGTCAACTTGCACTGGTTCTTCGCGAGCGAAAGCTCCGTGCTCGAAGATCATGAAATCAACTATGTCGTCCGCAAGCACGAAAGGCGTCGGCTGGTCTATCGGGACGACGTCATCGACGAGCTGCTGAGTTCCAACTTGGCACGCAAGATCGAATTTCTGCACTGCGTGATGCCGCCGAAAACGGGCACGGGCGATGACGCCTATTCTCACGACGGCGAAGAGGCCGGTTTCATTCTCAGCGGGACCTTCGAACTCTGGGTGGGAGAGCGGCATTTCCTGCTGAACGAGGGCGACAGCTTCGCCTATTCGAGCGACGAGCCGCACCGATACTACAATCCTGGTCCCGGCACGACGATCGTGCTGTGGGTGATCACGCCGCCAAACTACTAGTCAATGCGGACAAAACGCTGGGGCAGGCCATAGATAAGCTGGCCGGTGATCACATACCAAATCGACGGATTTGAGGGATGGTAAAAAGGCTGAAATGGGAGGTTTGACCGCAGAGCAGGTCGCGAAAAGGGAGCGGGAGACAGATACGCTGCAAGCCGATTTTCGGGCGGTTGAGGCTTGGTACGGCGACGATGTTCTCAACTTGATGATCGGCTGCGGTTACGTCGCCAAACGGTTGCGCAATGTCGCCGTGGAACGCTACCTTGTGAAACGGGATGAGGGCGTATTCGACAAGTGCGGCAGGTCATTGGCGCCACAATCTCCAGATTGCGAATGGCGCGACCCGCAGCAGGTTCCGGCAGAAGTTGCGGGGTAAAGTGTCGCCGGGAGACGGCCCTGGATATCGTCCGCTTGGTCGCCGAAATACTTTCCATAATTGCGGATTTCGGCGCCGGGGCGGGGGCGCGACCCTTGGGGGGCGGGAACAGGCCAAACACTCTGGCCTCTCCACCGATACCATTGTAAGATTTCAACGTGGTGAGGCGGTTAAGCCTAGGACCGTCCAAGCCATCGGTGCCGCCTAGGAAGCCGCCGGCGTTAAGTTCATCCCCGAAAACGGGGGCAGGGGTGAGGCTCAAGAAAGGGGCGCGGCCTGATGAAGCTGAATGAGCTGCCGCCGAAGATTGACCTCATTCGGCGCGGTCCGTGGGAAATACAGGAGATCCGCGAGGCGGTGCTGCACGCGACTGCAGCGGGGGACGTGACGGCTTTTGACCGTGCGCTTGCAAAAGCGGGTGAGCGGGAAATGCTCGGGTTGGCCATTGAAGCAATGAGCCGATATTCCGGATCAATTCCTGCCGAGATCAAGCGCAAATTTCTCAGTATTTGGATTGAAAACGGCACCCACCTACGATCCGGGTCGCAGGGCGATCTGGTCATCTTGGAAGCTCTAAGGCGTTTCCTGCCTCCTTACGCGGGGCAGTCCCTAACCCTCTACCGAGGGGATAGCTTTTACAATCGGCGCCGACGTACCTACGGCATGTCATGGTCAGCCAGTCAGGGCGTCGCGGAATCATTTGCGCGTGGCGTGTGGCGCACGTTCTCTGGCGGAAGCGTGCCGTTTGACATGCTGCTGCGTGCCGAGGTTCCATTGCGGGCGATCATTGCCAAAGTGCCGGTTGCCGAGGACAATTATTGCGAGGAGGAATACCTTGTTGATCGCCGCTATCTCGGCGCGGTTTTTGTCGTCTGCCGTCTGTCCCAAATATCTTCGGAAGCACATGCAGAGGCTGCTTCAAAAATGGCCGAAGCCAGTGTTTCAGAACAGCTGCGGCCACCTCCGAAATCGGATACACGAGCTCGCGGTTATCCTGTACCATTTCCGGATGGCCTATTCCGGCTTCGAGTATGGCCACGTGATCCTGGGAGGCGAGAGCTTCTCAGCTCTGGCCGTGGGGCTGCAAAACGCCTTGTTCGCTCTGGGCGGCGTACCGATGCGACATCGCACCGACAGCCTCTCGGCAGCGTTTCGTAATCTCGATCGGGCCGCGATCGACGACCTGACCACACGCTATGCGGCACTTTGTGCGCATTTCGACATGGAGCCCACCCGCAACAATACCGGCATCGCCCATGAGAACGGCACCATAGAAAGCGCCCACGGGCACACCAAAAAAGCCCTCGAGGACGCCTTGCTGCTGCGCGGCAGTCGCGCGTTTGCTGACCTTGCCGCCTATCGCCGTTTTGTCGACGAGCTCTTCTCCCGCCACAACGCCCATCGCAGCAAAGCCATCGATATCGAACGTATCGCTCTCAAGCACCTGCCGGCCAACCGCACCATCGACTACGAAGAAAGCCTCATTCAGGTCACATCCTCCAGCGGTTTCGTCCTGCGTAAAGTGTTCTATTCCGTACCGGCGAGGCTGATCGGCCAGCGCTTGCGCGTGCGGCTCTACGATGACCAGCTTGAATGTTTCCTCGGTGCCAGCCACGTGCTCAGCCTCGCCCGTGGCCGGGCGCAGCCGGCCAGCGGCAAGCATGGTCACGTCATTGATTATCGCCACATCATCCATGCCCTGCGCCGCAAGCCGATGGCGCTGCGCAACCTGGTCTATCGCGATCAGATCTTCCCCCGACCAGCCTATTCCCGGGCCTTCGATGCCTTGATGGACCAGAGATCCGACAAAGTCGCCTGCAAAATCACCGTCGAATTGCTGGCGCTGGCGCATGATTACGCCTGCGAGGCCGAGCTTGCCCAAGCACTCGAGACCGAACTGGACGCCGGCCACTTGCCCTGTCTCGACCTCTTGCGCGAGCGCTTCCGGCCCGCAACCGCCAGTTTGCCCGGGGTCATGATCCAAACCGTGTCACTCGGCCTTTACGACGAACTGGCCACCGTTCGCGCCGGAGGGGCCGTATCATGACCCGCAACAATGCGGCCGACGCCGCGCGTCTCGCCTTTCTGCTGAACGAACTCCGCCTACCGGCGATCAAATATCTCTGGTCGGATCTTGCGGCCCAATCGGACAAGGAAGGTTGGCCAGCCGCGCGCTTCCTCGCAGCGCTCGCCGAGCATGAACTGGCCGAACGCGAGCGACGGCGCATCGAGCGTCACTTGCTCGATGCCCATTTGCCGATTGGAAAAACCCTCGACAATTTCGACTTCAATGCCGTACCCGTCATCAGCAAGGCCCACATCATGGCGCTGGCCTCCGGCAATACCTGGCTCGATACCGGCGCCAATCTATTGTTGTTCGGTCCAGCCGGAACCGGAAAATCGCATCTCAGTGCCGCCATCGGCCTCGCCCTCGTCGAAGCCGGATTCCGCGTCCTGTTCACCAGAACCACCGATCTCGTTCAACGCCTCCAGATCGCGCGCCGAGAACTCACCCTCGAAGCTGCCATCTCAAAACTCGATCGTTATCATCTGCTGATTCTCGACGATATTTCCTATGTCACCAAGGATCAGGCCGAAACTTCCGTCCTCTTCGAGCTGATCAGCCGCCGCTATGAACATCGTTCCATCCTGATAACCGCAAATCAGGCTTTTGGTGAATGGAACAAAATTTTCCCAGACCAGGCAATGACTCTCGCGGCCGTGGATCGCCTCGTTCACCACGCCACCATCATTGAAATGAATGTTGAAAGCTACCGGCGTCGTGTCGCGCTCGACAACAAACGAACCAGAGGGCGGCCAGCAGCACACCAGACGATCAAAACAGCCGCACCACACCAACAGTCTGATTGACGCGCCGCGACAATCAACGGCGAATTATCCCTTGCATTCAATCGCCGACCAGATATCCTCCCCCCATCGCGGTCAGATTTTCTCATCCTGATTGTCGCTCTTTCTCACCCAGATTGTCGCGCTACACTCGTGGTCGCGTGGTGCATGAAACACTTGCCAACCGCTTCGTTCTCTATGCCGATCAGCGGTTGCAGGGGCGTGATTTTATCGATGCGCTGAAAACCATTTTCGGGATCGTGCAGGAACAGGTCGTGGTCAAAGGCGACCTGCATTACCGAACCACTCCCACGACATGAAATAAAGCTTGCTCTCTAGACCCCATGTCCGCTGCGTGATCGGCGGCCCGCCCTCTTCATGTACAGTATCGAGGGTTGTGCCGAATGGCCGGCACAGAGCCTCATACATGGAGGGCGGACCTGAAGGACAATATCACCTTTGTTGGCTTGGATGTGCATAAGGCGACGGTATGCGTGGCGGTGGCTGAGAGCGGCCGTGACGGCGAGGTGCGGCAGATCGGTGTCTTTGAGAACCGCCCGGAGGTTCTGAGCCGGATGGTCACTCGGCTCGGCAAGAATGGCCGGCGGCTCAGCTTTTGTTATGAAGCGGGTCCCTGTGGGTACGGCCTGCAGCGCCTGCTGACTGCTGCGGGGCACGAGTGCGTGGTGGTCGCGCCATCGTTGATCCCGATCAAGGCAGGTGACCGGGTAAAGACGGATCGCCGCGACGCGACGATGCTGGCGAAGCTGCATCGGGCTGGTGAACTGACCGCGATCTGGGTTCCCGATCACGCACATGAGGCGATGCGCGATCTGGTGCGGGCGCGGGCGACCGCGGTTGGCATGCTGAGCAAGGCGCGGCAGCATCTGCAAGGCTTTCTGCTGCGCCATGAGCGGGTCTATCAGGGGCCTCGCGCCTGGACCCTGGCCTATCGGCGCTGGCTGACGACGGTGCGGTTCGAACATCCGGCGCAGCAGATCGTCCTGCAGGATTATATCCATGCCGCGCAGGACGCGGAGACCCGGCGGGACCGGCTGACAGATCAGATTGAGGAACTACTGCCGAGTTGGTCGATGGCACCGGTTGTGGCTGCGCTGCAGGCGATGCGTGGGGTTGCCCTCGTGGCTGCGGTAACCGTTGTGGCCGAAGTCGGTGACTTTCGCCGCTTCATCAACCCGCGCCAGCTGATGGCCTATCTCGGCCTGGTGCCGAGCGAGCACTCGTCGGGCGGCAGCGTCCGCCGCGGCGGCATCACCAAGGCCGGCAATGCACTGGCCCGGCGTGTGCTGATTGAGGGGGCCTGGACATACCGGATGTCGGCGCGCGTCAGCCGAAAAATCCACGACCGTCTTGAGCCACTATCCGCTGAGATCCGAGATACTGCGTGGAAAGCACAGGTTCGACTGTGCGCCAGATATCGCCGTCTGGTCGCCGCCGGCAAGCCGAAGGTCGTGGTCACCACGGCCATTGCTCGCGAAATGGTCGGCTTCATCTGGGCGATCGCCCGCCTCGCGCAACCCAAGCTCGCTTGAGAGAGTTGCTGCACGAGAGGGAGGAAAAGACCAACTAACAAATCTGGTGCGCAGGGCTGGAGGCAGGGCCATGGTGGGGAATCCTCCTGCACTGCTATGAGCCGGTCTCAAGACCGACGCTCGCTTCTAGAATGAGGCAGCCCCGAGACGGAACCACGGTCATGCGGTAGCCAACCCGCGTATGAGAGCTTGTTCAACCGGCGTCTTCGGGTCCTGTCTCCTGCCTTGCGCATCTTTATAGCCACGCCCGGTCATCCGCTGACGCGGAACGAATAATCACGCCTGAGCCCTTGAATGCGGACATGAGAGCAGGCTGCGGAAATTTGTCTTTTGTCTGGGCTGATAATGTGATTCGCTAACCATGGCGTCATGGGGTGAGCGGATGCGTGGTGATGATGAGCAAACAGGGGCTTTATTCAGCTATCTGAGCCCTGAGGCATTGGTCCCTGTGGATCATCCGTTGCGGCCGATCCGGCTGTTGGTGAACCAGGCTTTGGCTCGGCTCTCGCCGGCTTTTGACAAGCTCTACCCGGCCAGCGGTCGGGCCTCAATTGCCCCTGAGAAATTGCTGCGGGCCTTGTTGCTGCAAGCGTTTTTCGGAGTGCGTTCGGAGCGGCAATTGATGGAGCAGGTGAGCTACAACATGCTGTTCCGCTGGTTTATCGGGCTGTCGATGGACGCGCCTGTGTGGGACGTGACGGTGTTTACCAAGAACCGTGAACGCCTGTTGGAAGGTGATGTGGCGGTTGGCTTTTTACTGGCTGTTATGGGCGATCCGGCGGTTGAGAGGCTGCTTTCGACGGAGCATTTTTCGGTCGATGGCACACTGATCGATGCCTGGGCGTCGATGAAGAGTTTTCGGCGCAAGGACGGCGGGGATGAGCCTCCAGCCGGACCTTGGCGCAACGCGGAACGCAATTTTCACGGCGAGACGCGCAGCAACGAGACTCATGCCTCGACCACAGACCCGGACGCCAGGCTGTACCGCAAGTCCAAAGGCCAGCCCGCGCGGCTTTGCTATATGGGGCATCTGTTGATCGAGAATCGCCATGGCCTGATCGTCGATACGCGCACCACCCATGCGACAGGCCGGGCGGAACGCGAGGCAGCGGAGGATATGATCGCTGCCAAACCGCGTACTCGACGATGTAGCCTGGGCGCCGACAAAGCCTATGACACGGCCGAGCATGTCGCCCGCCTGCGCGCCCTGGGTGTCACCCCGCACGTCGCACAAAATACCGCTGGGCGGCGTTCGGCCATTGATGGGCGCACCACCCGGCATCCGGGCTATGCCATCAGCCAGCGCTTGCGCAAGCGTATCGAGGAGCCCTTCGGTTGGATCAAAGCCGCGGCTGGCTTGCGCAAAACCCGCCACCGTGGCCTCAGCCGAGTCGGCTGGGTGGTGACGCTGACCGCCGCCGCTTGCAACCTGGTGCGCTTGCCCAAGCTGATCGCCGCCGCGACATGAGCAGGGCAGATCGCAAGTCCCTGATCGGCAAGTGGCGGATCACCAGCATGGAGAGTTGGGATGCCGGGTATGTCAACCTGTGCGGCCCAGCCTACATACAGATCGACGAGGCCGGCGGCGAAATGGCCTTCGGCGCCGTTCAGATTGGGCTGCAATGCGAGTATGGCAAGACAAGCATCTGGTTCAGATTCCACGGATCAGACGAGATGGACGAAGTCGCCGGCGACGGAGACGCTGCACTCGAAGAAAACGGCACCCTCAACGGCGAAATCCGCTTCGACAACGGAGACGAAACCTCATTCACCGCCAAACGATGGTGAATTTCCGCAGCCTGCTCTCATGTCCGCATTCAAGGGCTCAGGCGTGATTATTCGTTCCGCGTCAGCGGATGACCGGGCGTGGCTATAAAGATGCGCAAGGCAGGAGACAGGACCCGAAGACGCCGGTTGAACAAGCTCTCATACGCGGGTTGGCTACCGCATGACCGTGGTTCCGTCTCGGGGCTGCCTCATTCTAGAAGCGAGCGTCGGTCTTGAGACCGGCTCATAGCAGTGCAGGAGGATTCCCCACCATGGCCCTGCCTCCAGCCCTGCGCACCAGATTTGTTAGTTGGTCTTTTCCTCCCTCTCGTGCAGCAACTCTCTCAAGCGAGCTTGGGTTGCGCGAGGCGGGCGATCGCCCAGATGAAGCCGACCATTTCGCGAGCAATGGCCGTGGTGACCACGACCTTCGGCTTGCCGGCGGCGACCAGACGGCGATATCTGGCGCACAGTCGAACCTGTGCTTTCCACGCAGTATCTCGGATCTCAGCGGATAGTGGCTCAAGACGGTCGTGGATTTTTCGGCTGACGCGCGCCGACATCCGGTATGTCCAGGCCCCCTCAATCAGCACACGCCGGGCCAGTGCATTGCCGGCCTTGGTGATGCCGCCGCGGCGGACGCTGCCGCCCGACGAGTGCTCGCTCGGCACCAGGCCGAGATAGGCCATCAGCTGGCGCGGGTTGATGAAGCGGCGAAAGTCACCGACTTCGGCCACAACGGTTACCGCAGCCACGAGGGCAACCCCACGCATCGCCTGCAGCGCAGCCACAACCGGTGCCATCGACCAACTCGGCAGTAGTTCCTCAATCTGATCTGTCAGCCGGTCCCGCCGGGTCTCCGCGTCCTGCGCGGCATGGATATAATCCTGCAGGACGATCTGCTGCGCCGGATGTTCGAACCGCACCGTCGTCAGCCAGCGCCGATAGGCCAGGGTCCAGGCGCGAGGCCCCTGATAGACCCGCTCATGGCGCAGCAGAAAGCCTTGCAGATGCTGCCGCGCCTTGCTCAGCATGCCAACCGCGGTCGCCCGCGCCCGCACCAGATCGCGCATCGCCTCATGTGCGTGATCGGGAACCCAGATCGCGGTCAGTTCACCAGCCCGATGCAGCTTCGCCAGCATCGTCGCGTCGCGGCGATCCGTCTTTACCCGGTCACCTGCCTTGATCGGGATCAACGATGGCGCGACCACCACGCACTCGTGCCCCGCAGCAGTCAGCAGGCGCTGCAGGCCGTACCCACAGGGACCCGCTTCATAACAAAAGCTGAGCCGCCGGCCATTCTTGCCGAGCCGAGTGACCATCCGGCTCAGAACCTCCGGGCGGTTCTCAAAGACACCGATCTGCCGCACCTCGCCGTCACGGCCGCTCTCAGCCACCGCCACGCATACCGTCGCCTTATGCACATCCAAGCCAACAAAGGTGATATTGTCCATCAGGTCCGCCCTCCATGTATGAGGCTCTGTGCCGGCCATTCGGCACAACCCTCGATACTGTACATGAAGAGGGCGGGCCGCCGATCACGCAGCGGACATGGGGTCTAAATTCATTGGCCCAACTCACTTCAGTGAGATCCGCAATGTCTCGGCAAAGTAACCAGAAGCGCGACGAACACCGTCGCATCATCGAAAGCGCAGCCGTCGCCCATATAGGATGGAATGTTGGCCGGGAGCTTTGGGCATTGATCCTTGGTGCCATCAAACTCTTTGGATACGCCTTCCTTTTATTCTGCTTGTTCCCGATCCTGTATGGTCTGTTCCTTGTCATATGCGGCCCCTCTCACCCGCAATGGCAGGGTCACACCCACATTCCAGTGCAGGAAATCGGTTTTGTCCTCATCCTCATCGGCATCTGCGGTGGATTTCTGACTTGTCTGCTTTTTCGAGCGATGTGGATGGCAGTTCGTTGGTTTGCACGGAAAGCTGGGTATTGACTGCAATGAGCCTATCTAACACGTTGCGATATGCCAGCCCCCGCTCAGGAAGTATATAGACCAGCGATTTCCGATCCTGGTGTACCTTAATTCCCAGAGGCTCGGGTTGCCGGGACGTTCTTGCTCAACCTGATCGCCTATAATCTGGTCCGTATCCCAAAACTGGTACTCAGCTGAGGCGGGAGTCCGCCCAGATAACGGGAAAGCGCAAATCCCATCGTATGGGCGGCTGGAATGCATCGTAATACACACGCGGTAGATGCGCAGGTCGATGGCGGCGCATTGCGCCGAGTGGGGCTTGGATATGCATGAGGGACTTCATGAGGACGCACTCAAGGCGATCCATTTGATGACCGGCTACCAGCGTGTCAACGGAGGGTTTCCTTAAGCTCCACTTTTGAGCGAGTGGGACGAGACTCAAAGCGGACATTGATCAAAGTTTTGCCCGAGATTTAAGGTGCGATTAGGGGCACCGCCAGAGGCATTTTCATGTCTACAGATGTCGGATATGTGACCAACGGCGCTGGATCGGCGCCAGATGGTGGTTTGTCGGGTTGGATTTTGTCCGGTCATTCCGCCTCGGTTGCGCCTGACTGGGTGCTTTGCCGGTGGATTAACGGTGCGGCGAACCTGGCTTAATCAAGTGCCGGTCATTGCTTTGGCGTTTTCCGAACCCCGCCAACGATCACTATCCCCCCGAAAGAAGGCGCCTGACTTGTCTCCGTGAACCGCCGCGTGCTTCGCGATGGCTTGCTGGTCGGCGGCTTAGGCGGAATTCTCGGGAGGACTCGTCGTCTCCTGCGATGCACGCTCAGGTGCCTTTGGTAATTGATCGTCTGACATTGTCATTCTCCCACACGGCATCTATTTTCACAGAGTTTGTCATCAAAACCGAATAAATTAATACGCGCAGGCCTGAGTTTAGCCATCAAAAAATGTGTGGTTAATCTCCCCTCATTTGCAAGAGTTGTCATGCACGGCGTCTACCCCGAGATCGGTCGAGCCCTCCAGAAAGCTATAGGTCGGTCTGAGCTGGCGTCGGTGTGCCAACCAGAAGCTTGGCCACGATCCGGGGCTTTACCAGGGGAAGGGGGGGCAGGTCGCCATGGGTCAAACCATGGCTTACCTGAATCGAAGTGCTTTATTTAACTATAGATTAATAGCTTATGCCAATTGTTCGGCGGACGATATTTCCGCCAAACCTGTACAAGGGGGACATCAGGGGGCTTAGCAGGCCGCTGAAAAACCCTGGTTCGCGGGACTTTTTGTTGGCGCAACCGAAGATTTCTGGTTTGTTGGCCGATTTTTTGGCTTTTTGTGCATCCCCAAGGCTGCTTATCTGGTCTTGGGGATATTCTGGACGGACTCATCCTGTCGGCAGCAGTTTTGGCAGTCTGATTAAGTTGTAAGCCGCGGCCTTGAAGGTAAACATCCAGCCGACCCGGTGCAGGCCGTGATGCTTGGTCTGCGCCATGCCGGCGACTTCCTTGATCCAACCGTTGGCCTCCTCAATGCGTTTGCGGATGACCTGGCTGAGGCGGTAGCCCGCGTGCCGGGTGGTTCGCGCGTCGATATTGGAGCCACGATGCGTGGTGATGTTTTGCGCCACATGCGGGGTCACATTGAGTTTGCGCGCCGCCGCCACAAATGCCGCCGTGTCGTAATTTTTATCGGCGCCCACCGTCTTCCTGCCCGAAGCCGGCAACGCCCCCAGCATGTCCAACGCTGCCAATGGCTCCGCCGTGCCGGTGGCCTGGCTGAGCCGCGCATCCACCACCAATCCGTTGCCGTTTTCCATCAACAGGTGCCCGGTGAAGCCCAGCTTCGCCTCATGACCCTGGGATTTGCGGGCCAGTCGCGCATCCGGGTCTGTCGTGGAGGCGTGCGTCTCGTTGCCGCGCTTCTCGCCACGAAAATTGCGCTCACCATTGCGGCCGGGGCCGGGCGGTTCATCCTTGCCATCCTTGCGGCGCAGGCTCTTCATGCTGGCCCAGGCTTCGATCAGCGTCCCATCAACCGAGAAATGCTCACTCGACAACAGGACCTGGACCCGCGGCAGCTGCAACACCGCAGCCATGAACTCAGCCGCGATGTCACCCGCCAACAAGCGGTCGCGGTTCTTGGAAAACACCGTCGGCACCCAGACCGGATCATCCACCGAAAGCCCAACAAACCAGCGGAACAGCAGGTTATAGTTGAGCTGCTCCATCAGCTGACGCTCCGAACGGATGCTGTAAAACGCCTGCAACAGCAGGGCGCGCAGCAATTGCTCCGGCGGAATCGACGGGCGGCCTTCCTTGGCATACAGCGTCGAAAATAGGCCGTTCAGAGAGGCCAGAGCCTCGTCCGTCACCTGGCGGATCACGCGCAGCGGGTGGTCCTTGGGAATCCGGCTGTCCGGCCGGACATAGCTGAAAAGTCCATCACGCCGACGATCTACTCCACGCATCCTCTCACCGCATCAAAAACTTCAGCGACGCCATAGAATCAAATACGTAGGTCTTAGAGCAAGAGGTTTTTCAGCGGCCTGTTAGAGGCGCCGGTCGACATCATTCGGCGACCACACCACAAAGCGCCCCGGTGCGTCCCGACAAGGCAAAATATCAAGCTGGCTCGTGCCTTCCGGCAATTGCGAGAGCCAGTACTTCACAAGCGCGGGCAAGTCGCGCGGGTCGCATGAAATACGCTTGTATTGATCGATGTCGATCTCAATTCCGCCTTCAATTCTCAGTGCCATCGCTCACCTCACCAGATGCAGCGTCAATAATTCTTTCCTGCTTGCGGAAACTCAACGTGCCAAGCGCGTTCAGAACAGCCGCCATCTCTGCGCTGCGTTGTGTATTGTCAGAAACATCAACTGCAAGCGCTTGCATCGGTTTTCCAAGTCCGCGATCAAGAATCACTTGTGCAGCGGCAATTCTTGCGAACGCTGTTTCACGCGTATCGAGTACAATTGAAGCAAGCGCCTCAATCATCTGTGGGCACTTGGCGCGCGCAATGATCGCGATCTCTTTTGCAGCGTTGGGACGCCCGGAAACATTGCCAGACTGCCCGGGGAGGAAGTGACCATTGCTGTCCCGTGCAGCGGGAAGATTTCTCTGACATAAGTGATGCTCGCGTGTTAGCTCGTTGCCTCCCCCATCAATACGCCTTCCGCATAGTGAAGAACAGGGGAATCTGTGCGGTTTCGGCCTCTGTTCCCCCAAGCCAGGGGGCATTCTGTTACCCAGTTACCCATTCTAAAAAAAGTGGGTTACGCAAAGATGTAGAAATATTCGGCACGTTACCAAGTTACCCATGTTACCCACTTCCAGTGGAGAGAGGGGGTATATGTGCGTGTGTATATAAAAAAAGACGCACACAAACGCCCCCCCCTATATATATCTATTTCTTGGGTAACATGGGTAACTGGGTAACATATAGGTATTCACTGCATCTTTTCGTAACCCACTTTTTTTAGAATGGGTAACAGGGTAACTAGATTAAATCTATTGCGTTTTTGTCCCCCCGCCCCCTGGTTCTCCCCATCGTCCGGCCAAATCTCCCCTGCACTTATCATCCAGACCTTGCGCGGCGGCATGCCCGTGGCCCGCATGGTCCTGGTGGTTCGGCTCGGGCGATCAGTGTCGCAGCTAGTAAGCCCGGCCTCCTTCAGCCGCTTGCCCATCTCAGCGGCACCAAGGCCGATGGTCCTTCCGCTGATCCGCAGTACCTCTTCAGCGGCGGCCAGGGCCGAGGCCGGGTCCAGCATCACGCTTTCGCCATCAAACCAGCCGATGGTGCGGCCTCTGGCGTGCCATAGGTAGCTTATCAGCGCAGGCTCGTTTGGTGCTCCGAACTCATTCACCTCCACGCGCTCCAGCGTCCACCCGCAAGCCCGCTCATGATCTTTCGGCGGTCCTATTTCGCCGTCCTTACGCTCCAAGAAGGCGCTGCCGCGCATTAAGGCGGTGTTAATCACAGCAAGGAATCGCTTTACTTCATCCTCGGCCTCGATCTCCTCGGTCTGCGCCTCCGCGATCAGCAGTAGCTCAGTTTCCGCCATGTTCCACAGTTCCGCTTTGCGCGCTGCATCTATTGCCCCCACGTGCACAGCGAAGTTAAGCGCATGCTCTACGCCTAACAGCAGAGAGCACAAATTCGCGGGCGTTCTTCTGTGCGTTCCGACACTGTGTTGTGCAAGCAACGCTGCACTTCGTTCGGCCAGTTCGTCGTTCAGTCCTTCCGCACGCTCAGCAACGTATTGCACAAAGCCGCTCATCGCCTGCGCCAACAATCCAGCGCGGGCATCATTGCTGATCGACAGCACATGCTCAAAGCGTTGCGGGTCCGCGCCCGTGCCGTACAGCACGAGCCGCGCCCGCAATGACGCGCCATCGGGTAACAACTCGCCCGTTACCCCTGTTAGGCCACGCGGTGGACGTGCGGCGATCAGTTGCCGGTTGCTGTCCATACGCTCACGCCCTGACAGGTTCCCCTGCGCGCGCAACACGGTTTCGGCCTTCTGGCGCAGCTCCCTATCCGCTTGGGCCGTGTTCTGCTGTTTGTACTCGTCAACGACGAACAGCACATCCTTGGCCAAATACAGCAGGTCGCAGAGAGCGTTGGCGGTGCTGTTATCCACCCGGTAAGCTGTTGTAGTTGAATGCACGCCCAAAATGCCCTTGGGCCAAGGCGAACACGGCGGATTTTAGCAGCCCGGTTTTGCCAGCAAACCACACGCCAAAATCAACCGGGGCGAACTCACACAGGGGCGCGCGATAGGCGGCAGCGAGAGCAATGATGCCGGGAGCACCAAGCTCGAACAGGCGCAGCGATGCCCGCACTGCCCGCTGTATGTCTGCCACAGGCTCCAACGCAAACTTGGCCAGCGATCCGCTCAGCCGGGTCTCGATGCCATCCACCCGCCCCTCGGCGCCGACGGCACCACCGCCGTGAAGATAAACCCACCGCCCATCGATACGCCGCCAGCCGGTATGGGTGTAAACGTGCCGCTCGGGAATCTCGCCACCAATGCGGCTCAGCTCTTGGATGGCTGCGCCGATTAAGGACAAACCTCTTAGTGGTTCAACGATGGCATTGGCGTCCCAATGATTCAGCCACCACCGCCCGGTGAACTCCCGCACCGGCAAGTCAATAGTGGGGAATTGTTTGCCGTGCTGAAGCTTGCCCGCGATGCGGAAGCATTTCGTACTCGTCACGCCATCATCCAGATAAATCGTCTCGATGATGCGGGCGGTAAAGTTTGACAAGGCCACATTAGTGCGGTTGCCGTCCTTGTCGGTGGCTGTCAGCGCGATGCAGCCATCATGCTCAACGAAATGACTTGTCGGTGGCATACCAATGCCGTGCTGGCGTGTTTGACACAGGGAGGGGTTACAATGCGATGCAAGTGGCTCGTTTTTGCAGCGGTAACGAAAGTTCTTTTTAAGCGCTGATTTAATCGTGGCTTGTTTCTCACGGGAGTCCAACGGCTTTTCGAAATACTCTTTCTCTAGCTCGCTGGCCTGCGCAATGACTCGCTCTCTATCGAACTGCCCCGTGTCATCGCTGCTTGCCTTCCGGCAATATGTGGCGAGGTTGAACAAAACCTCGTTACGGCTTCCTTCACTCACCTTCTCACGCAAGATGCAATTCAAACAAGGCGGCCCACCGGGCAAGATATCGTCAGTGCCATCACCGCGCAGCGTGTGCTTTTTGTTTTTCTGTAGGGCTTTCGCTGGGGCTGTGTTCCCCTGTGCAGGGGGCAATATGGGCCACGCGCTCAGCTCGGCTTCCGTCACGACGCGCGCATCTGCCAGATCAAGGAACTGTTGGAGTGATCGCCCGGCGCCGTCATCAGGATCGAGCGCATAACGCGTCGTGCGAATGCCTGCGAAATACGGCAAATTCAACCACGAGCCGTTGCCGTCATCCGCGCCACCTTGCAGTAAATCCCGCTTTGGGAATATCTCGCACGGTAGTGGCTTATTGTCACAAATCGACATGAAACCGAGCGCGTTGCTCCACTCCGTCAGCTTTGCGCGCATCAATACGGCAGAATTCGGCTCGGCCCCGAACAGGTAGCAATGCGCGCCCCCCTGACTTCGTACGACACACAACCAGGGGCAGTTCGAGCTGCCTGATCTTCTCAAGCAACTTGTTGTGATCTATCGTGTAGTTGTCGATATCAATACAGCCCCACATGCACGTGTTATCATCTCGAATGGGTACAATGCCGAGCCCGGCACGCCCCTCAAGATGCGCGACATACAACGCATCTGTGACCGGCTCCTTGGCGGTCCAGCACCTGGCCTCGGCCTTCTTGCCCGGCTCAGTCTGAGGGGGCTTTAGACACACGCCATGCACGCGCTGTAGGCCGGTGAAGCGCGTGGCGAAGCGCGCGGTGGTGGAAAGACCTTGATCGTTGTTTGAATGTTTGCTATCTGACACGGCGTCACTTCCTCGTGACATCGCCCCGATGTTCGCGCTTCGGAGGCAAAAGCGTTCTTGCTTGTCCTTTGATGATCTCACTCAGCGCCGCCCGGTCTCAGCCGCCGGGCGGTGTTTTTATTGCGGCGCCGTCGGCGGCTTTTGCCTCCACTGGCAGGGAGGTACAGCGCTACGCCTCTTCGGGCTGCGCCTTCACGTGGACCGCTTGCGCGTTCATCCACGCGCGGGCCTGCTCCAACGGAATCAGGGTTCTGCGGCCAATTTTTAGCTTTGGCAGCTCGCCTGCGGCGAGGCGAGCATATGTGGTCGTTCAACTCATGGCGCTGATCTCACACCACTGCTGAACGGTAACAAACTCGCGCCTAATCTCCGACATGCTCTCAACTCCTTAGAAGAATGCAGGCCGCTTGCACGCCGGATGTGGCTGCCGTTCGGGCCGGGCCTCCGCCTGATATTCAGCGGACCATGCTGAACAACTAACGACGGCACCGCGCACACGTCAATCGGAATTTTGCAAGCAAAAATCTACGACCTTCTCATGTGAGATATGATCATAGAGTCGTTATAAATCTTTTATAAGATTGATTTTGTGGGGTTTTTTGGGGTTCGGCGCGAGGCCAATTCCTCTCTTCACCCGCCAAAAAAATTTATTTTTACGGGCTGTCAGAAGAGCTGTTTGTATATCAGCTTTCCTAACGCTGCGCCAGTGCATGAGTTCACACAGAAATCTGCATAGCTTGGCTGCATGATAACACTGTGCAAGCAATCTACAACGATGTTCAGCGTGCTGCTGGTGTGCAAGCGATCATCATTCCGCTGTGCATTTGTGTGGAATTCCGCGCAGCGCTGCGTCATCGCGTGGATGCGCAATCAAATTGCATGGCGTTTCATGATGCGCGTGGCATGCAAGCGATCTTCACTACGCCGCGCGTTTGTGCGTAGCGTTGCGTCTGGCGTGCGGGTTCCGTGTTGCGCTGCACAGGGCTGCATGATGCGTGTGGCGTGCGGGCGATCATCACTACGCCGCGCGTTTACGTGCAGCACTGCACAGCGCTGCGCAAGCGCTCGTCATTCGGCTGCTGCTTGTTCGTCTACTGTTGCCGCCAAATAACTTGACCACTCCCCCATGACTGTGCGGCGCTTTTCCAAAAGAGTGGTGCGCGCATAACTTTGCTCAACTTGATTACCGACAGTGTGCGCAAGACACAGCTCGATCACTTCACGCTGTGCGTTCGTGTACTCCCCGGCCCATGTGCGGAATGACGCGCGGAAGCCGTGCGCAGTTACGCCAGGGGGCAGCAGCTTGCTCAGGCTGACGTCAGACAGAGGTTTGCCCCCCTGCCGTGAGAAGCCAGGGAAGAGCAACGCGCGTTCATCACCGCCCTTGAGCGGCAGCACCGCGTGCAGCACCTCCAAGGCGCCATCGGACAGAGGCACGGCGTGCGGCCTTCCTGCCTTCATCCGGCTGGCCGGGATGGTCCATGTCTTGGCGGCCATGTCGATCTCGGACCATCGCCCGCCCCGAATCTCCATCGAGCGGCAAGCCGTATATACAAGAAAGCGCAACGCCAGGGCGGACAAGGCGCCGCTGGCCTCCAGCTTGCGCATGAACGCGGGCACCTCAGTATGCGGCATGGCGGGATGATGCTCCACTGGCGCGATCTTCGCCTTCGCTGGGTACAGGTGGCGCAGCCGCCGCCAGCTCGCCGGGTTGTCGGGGCCGCGCAATTTCTTGGCGGCAGCGAAGTCTAGGATGGACTCCAGCCGCCCCCGGATTCGGGATGCCGATTTGGGGATTGTGTGCCAAATCTGATCAAGCACCCGCTGTATGTCCTCCACATCGATCTCGACGATGGGGCGGCTGCCGATGACCGGGAATACATAGTCGCGCAAGGTGTGTGCCACTGCTGGCGGTGCACAGGGTTTTTCCAGCTTGTCTCGTGCACCCTTATATATTGCTTCGCCACCTCCTCCAGGGAGAGGCCCCCCTTGGCCCCGTTCTTGACCTGTTCGCGCTTCGACAGGGGGGCGTCCCCCGCAGCGATCTGTTGGCGCAGCTCTGCCGCCTTGCCTCGGACCGCAGCCAAGGGCACAGCAGGGTAGGAACCTAAACCCAGCTCGCGCACCTTGCCGCCTCGTTCGTGTTTATGGACCCATGAGGCGGTGCCGCCTCGGCCTATCCGCAGATACAAACCGCCGCCGTCATTCGTGAGGCCGGGCTTGCCCTCGTTGAGCAGCGCCTTGATCTTGGCGTCCGTCAGCTTCTTGACTTCCTGAGCCATCAAACTGTCCTCCAAACCCTTTGATTTTTCCATAGCAGAAGGCCGGGCTGGAGGGGAAAAATTTTTGGATGAGGGGAGACTACGGGGGACAACCGGGGACTATCGGACGCAAAAAACCAGGGAACCCCGGGCTTTTTTTGGTCAATCGCTCTGACTTATCGGGTCAATTGGGGATCGCGGGGAACAGCCTGTTGGCGGAGAGACAGGGATTCGAACCCTGGGTACGCTATTAACGTACACACGCTTTCCAAGCGTGCGCCTTAAGCCGCTCGGCCATCTCTCCATCCGGCGTGGGGGCACTCTCTAGCGAAAGAGTTTTGTCCTGCCAAGCCTCTCGCGGGTCTGGAGGAAGAAAAAAGCGCCGCCCTGGGGCGGCGCTGGATTTTACGCATCCATTTTCAGCGCTGCGAGGAAGGCGCTCTGCGGGATCTCCACCTTGCCGAACTGGCGCATGCGTTTCTTGCCCTCTTTCTGCTTCTCCAGCAGCTTGCGCTTACGGCTGATGTCACCGCCATAGCACTTGGCCGTCACGTCCTTGGAGAGGGCGGAAATCGTCTCGCGCGCGATCACCCGCCCGCCAATGGCCGCCTGGATGGCAATCTTGAACAGCTGCTTGGGGATCAGCTCCTTCAGCTTGCCGCAGATCGAGCGCCCGCGCGTCTCCGCCTGGCTGCGGTGGGCAATGAAGGAGAGCGCATCCACCGGCTCGGCATTCACTAGGATGGAAATCTTCACTAGGTCCGCCTCGGCGTAATCCTCGATCTGGTAATCGAAGCTGGCATAGCCGCGGCTGACGGATTTCAGCCGGTCGTAGAAGTCGAACACCACCTCGTTCAGCGGCAGGCGGTACACGGCCATGGCGCGGTTGCCGACATAGGTGAGGTCCTGCTGCTGGCCGCGCCGCTCGGAGCAAAGCGTGAGAATGGAGCCCAGATAATCATCCGGCACCATGATGGTGGCCTTGATCCATGGCTCCTCGATATGGTCGATGATCGAGCCGTCCGGCATGTCGGCCGGGTTGTGCAGCGGCTCCATCCCTCCGTTGGTCTTGTACACATGGTACACAACCGAGGGCGCGGTCGCGATCAGGTTCAGGTCGAACTCTCGGCTGAGACGCTCCTGGATGATCTCCAGATGCAGCAGCCCCAAAAAGCCGCAACGGAAGCCGAAACCAAGCGCCGCGGAGGTCTCGGCCTCATAATGGAAGCTGGCATCGTTGAGCCGCAGCTTGGCAGAGGCTGTCGCGCAGCTTCTCGAAATCATCGGCATCCACCGGGAACAGCCCGCACCACACCACCGGGATGGAGGGTTTGAAGCCGGGCAGGGCCTCAGATGCCGGGCGGCGATCCTCGGTGATGGTGTCGCCCACATTGCAGTCCGCCACGGTTTTGATGGCGGCGGTGATATAGCCCATCTCACCCGGCCCCAGCTCGTCCACGGGGCGCATTTTCGGGGTGAACACGCCCAGCTGCTCCACCGGGTGCACCGCGCCCGTAGACATCATGCGGATCTTCTGGCCCCTCTTCAGCACGCCGTTCTTCACCCGCACCAGGATCACCACGCCCAGATACTGGTCGTACCAGCTATCCACCAGCAGGGCCTGGAGGTGCGGCGTACGCATCGCCCTTCGGCGGGGGCAGGCGGGTCGCCAGCGCCTCCAAAACGCCCTCGATGTTAATTCCTGTTTTCGCGGAGATCTCCACCGCCTCCGAGGCGTCGATGCCGATCACATCCTCGATCTGCTGCTTCACCCGCGGCACATCCGCCGCCGGCAGGTCGATCTTGTTCAGCACCGGCACGATCTCGTGGTTCGCGTCGATCGCCTGGTACACATTGGCCAGGGTCTGCGCTTCCACGCCCTGGGAGGCATCCACCACCAGCAGCGAGCCCTCGCAGGCGGCCAGGCTGCGGCTCACCTCGTAGGCGAAGTCCACATGGCCGGGCGTGTCCATCAGGTTCAGCACATAGGTCTTGCCGTCCTTGGCCGGGTATTCCAGCCGCACGGTCTGCGCCTTGATGGTGATGCCGCGCTCTTTCTCGATGTCCATATTATCGAGCACCTGCTCGGTCATCTCGCGGGCGGTGAGACCGCCGCAATGCTGGATCAGCCGGTCGGCCAGGGTGGATTTGCCATGGTCGATATGGGCGATGATGGAGAAATTACGGATAAGCTCGAGAGGTGTGCCGGTCATGGCGGGTCTTTACGGCAATTCGGGGGGGCGCGTCGATAAGGGTTTTGAACACAGGCATATTGCCTTGCGTGAGACCGGTTTTCAGCCGAACACTGTTGCGAACCAGAAATGACATGGAGGTTCGCATGACATTCGGCGGGTCTATCACGGCAGGGTACGCGAATTATTTCAAATTTTCGGGTGAGGCCGGCCGGGCGGAATATTGGTGGTTTTGGCTATGGTACTGCATATTGACCGTGGTCTTTTTCCTGTTCCTCATTTCGGGTGTCATGCTTGAACATGAGCAGGCCCCCGGCGCACGGGCGGTTATGATCGTGGCCGGGCTGGTCGCTCTGCCGGTCATCGGCAGCTTTATTCCGCTTTTGTCGGTGCAGGTCCGGCGGCTGCATGATACGGGACATTCAGGCTGGTGGGTGCTTGGCTCGGTGCTCTTATCCGCGGTTCATGGCGGATTGCATGCTGCCACGCGCCATGATCCGTCGCCAGGATTGCACGGGGTGTCCATGGTGTTGAGCCTGCTTTGGCTGGGCATAAACATCGCCATTTTCGTGTTTCTGGTGCAGCCTAGCCGGACCGGTTACGGCCGCTATTCCAGATATTGAGCGCTCAGCCCGGTACCCTGATCGCGCTCAAACCCGCCGCCAGCGCGGCCTGAACATCCCGCAAGGCAAGCGCCACGCAGCCGGCGGTGGGGGCGTAATCCGGCGTGGCGACGTGGAAAAAGATCGCCGAACCCCGCCCGGGCACAATCGGCCCCAAATTCCAGTCCAGCACGCCGATAATGTCGTATACGCCGTCCGCCCGCCAGAGTTCCTCATGGTTGGCAGGGTAGGGCAGGCGGACGGGCTTGTTGTAGGCCGCATCCGCCGTGTCATCGCACCAGCCATCGCTGGGGGAGAGCGGCTCAACCGGCACCGCGCAGCGCGGCGGGGCAAGCCTGTCCGCCCGGTAGAGCACGCGCCTGAGCTGCAGCAGCCCCGGCGGGGGTGCCGCCATCGCCCTCGCGCTTGGTAGCGGTCACGCCACCCCGTCCATGCGCGGCACGGAACGAAAGCCCAGCGCCGTGCAACGCGCCATCCTGGAGCAGAAACTCAACCAAGCAGATGCCCGAAGCGCTTCGCCTTCGTCTCCAGATAGGAATCATTCACCCCGTTGGGGGCGAATTCATGCGGCACGCGCTCCACGATATCGATCCCGCAGGCCCGCAAACTTTCCACCTTCTCGGGGTTGTTGGTCAGCAGCCTGATCTTCTTGATCCCCAGCGCCTCCAGCATGGCGGCGGCGATATGGAAATTGCGTTCATCCGCCTGCCAGCCCAGCGCCTTGTTGGCATCCAGCGTGTCCAGCCCTCCATCCTGCAGCGTATAGGCGCGCAGCTTGTTGATAAGGCCAATCCCACGCCCCTCCTGTGCCAGATACAGCACCGCGCCATTGCCCTCCCGCCCCATGCGGGAGATGGCGCCCTGGAGCTGCGGCCCGCAATCGCAGCGCAGACTGCCCAGCAGGTCGCCGGTGAAACACTCCGAATGCAGCCGCACCAAAGGCGCCTCCTGCGTTTCCGGGTGCCCCACCAGAATCGCCATATGCTCGATCCCCTGGTCCAGCGCCCGGAAGGCGGCCAGCCTGGCATCCCGTGCCGAATCCAGCGGCACGGAAACTTCCGCCACCTTCATCAGTGTAGAAGCCAACTCCAGCGGGTAGGCCAGCAAATCGGCCGCCGGCACGGCCAGCAGATCCGCCCCCTCCTTGCGGCTGGCCCAGCCGTGGCGCACCGGGGCGGCCACCATGGCGGGCAGCAGCCGCGCCAGCTTGCCCAGCGCCAGGGCCGCCTGCGCCTCCTCCGGTGCCTCGATGATCTCAAAGCTGGGGAGAATCTGCTCCATCGTCGGGTCGGCGGCGCGCTTCAGCGTCTCGGCATCGATCAGCGGCCGTGCCAGCTTCAGCGCGATGGCGGGCATATCCTCCCGCACCTCATGCTTCAGCACCGCCGCGGCGCGCGAAGGTGCCAGCAGCAGGGAGGCCGGGCCGGTTGAAAGCACGTCGATCAGCCGCAGCCCTTCCGCCCCCACCGTCTCGGCGGGGGCCAGAATCAAAGGTTTGCGCGCGGCCAACACCACAGGCACGCCGCGCCTGGCATCGGCAATGGCGCGGTGCACGGCCCTTGTGCGGGGCGTGCCGAGCGGATTTTGGAAATTCTGCACGGGCGAGGTCATGTTCCTAAAATAGTGACGGTGTGCCCATCTGGCCAGAGAGGCTGACACGGCACCTAAAGCAAGCTAAGGTTTAACTGACGGGTAAGGAGTGCATGATGGCGGATCCACGTCCGATTCTTGTTGTGGATGACGATAATGCCCTTCGTGGCGCGCTGCTGGAGCAGCTGGGGGTGAACGGTGAATTTGCCCCGGAGGAAGCCGCTTCCCTGGCAGAGGCCGAGACGAAGCTGAATGGCGGCAAGCGCTATGAGGCGCTGCTGCTGGATGTCGGGCTGCCGGATGGCGACGGTCGGGATTTCTGCCGCACCTTGCGCGAGCGCGGGATCAAGGCGCCGATCATCATGCTCACCGCCTCGGTGGAGGAGGCGGATGTGGTGCGCGGCCTCGATTCCGGCGCCAATGATTATCTCTCCAAGCCCTTCCGGCTGAATGAGCTGCTGGCCCGGCTGCGCGCCCATCTGCGCAGCTTTGAAAGCTCTGAGGATGCCGAGATCAAGATCGGCCCTTATCAGTTCCGCCCCTCCGCCCGCCAGCTTCTGGACCCCAAGGGCGTCAAAATCCGGCTCACCGACAAGGAGGCCGCGATCCTCAAATATCTCTACCGGGCGGGCAAGGCGGTCTCACGCCAGACGCTTCTGGGCGCGGTGTGGGGTTATAACCAGGCCGTCACAACCCACACGCTGGAAACCCATGTCTACCGGCTGCGGCAGAAGATCGAGGCGGACCCGCAAAATGCCCGCATCCTCCTTACCGACGGCGGTGGCTACCGCCTGAATCCCTCCGCCTAGCGGATTTTTGAAGTCTTTAACCACCCGGCCGCCGCTTCCACGCAGAGTCGGAAGATCTCCAGCAACTCGAAGGAGCGGGAGACGCCATCCGGCGGCAGCGTGAGGGGCAGCGTCAGGCTGCCCTGAATCATCAGATTATCCGCCAGCCCAAAATCCTCGATGGCCAGCCCAGCCATCGGCTCCCCCGCCAGCGCCGCCTGTTGGCGGGAGCGTTCAGCAAATGCCACGGCGCTGTTGGAATAGCCGAACACAGGTTTGCCCTGGCCCAGAAACCACCCCAGCTCCACCAGTGTTCCCGCATCCGCCGAGGCGCCGCGAAACGGCGTGAGATTGGCGATTACGGCATCGCTCTCACGCATCATCCGCAAATCGTCGTCATAAATCGCCCGCCACAGCTCCTCGGCTGGGCGGTTCATGTCCAGCTCTGGGTTGAAGGGCGCTATGCCGTGCAGCCCGAACGCGGTGCAGAGCGCGCGCTTCGCCTCCGCCTGCGCGGCTGCCTCGGGCAGAAACACATCCGGCCCGGCGAGGTAGATCTTTGGAAGGGCAGGGGAGACAGCCATCCGGTGCAGGATCAACCGCCCGGCCATGCCGGGTCAATATGAGAGGGGCTGGAGGAGGCGGAATTCAGATCGGGGAGAGCGCCATTATGTTGGAAACACTAGACGGTTTGCCCGGGCATCAGCACCAGTGACCGATGCCTCCGGGCGATTCCGGCAGTGTCGTCTAATACTTAAGTTTAGTGTTCCCCAATATTCCGATATTCGTTCCCTACCTAGGTCATAGAACTGAGTGTGCACGTATAATTGCTTCCGCTCTGCGAGACATATTACCATTTGGGTCAAGTTAGGCGGCTCGGCCAAAGGAAGCCGCGACTGTCCGGCCCTCGATAAAGATCGTTGTCATCTTCTACTGAAGTCACCTGATCGGGTGGCGTCACTTCAACCTGTTTCTGCCGATATTCTTCTGAGGACAAATCATCATCGCCGCAACAAGTTAACCCTCCAAAACCCAATGGATCCTGCTCATGTACATAGACCGCTCAACCCAGAATTATCATTGCCTTCAGGCTGATATTGTTGTTGCTGAGGCGGCGCATGAGATTCGCGCTGCCATCCGAAACGCGACGGCGATCGTGGCGGAGAGAATTGACAAGTCGAAAGATGCCATGGTCCGGCATCACTTATCACAAGTTGAGCGGGATGTGGCGTTGATCGCGGTTGATGTTGAAAAGCGGCTTCACTCGAGCAGCAGTGACGCGCCATGTCTGGTTCTTACGATGAACCGGGAAATATTGGCCTTAAAAGATTTCTCCTCACATGGAGTTAAAATTATTAGTCACCAGGCGTCGCCACTTGACGTTACGCCAACCGTCATTGCCGAAATTGCCTTTGGCATGTTGTTGAATGCGCTGTTACGTGATGCCTTGCAGAATGTTCCTGAAAATACGCAAGTTGCGGTGCAGCTGAAAAGAATTGGCCAGACAGTTTCTCTGGAATTAACGGGCGTCCGTTTCTATTCCGAGCGAGAACTGTTGGTGCGCGTCGAGCATCCGCCACGGACAAATGCACTGATTGCCGCATTGGGTGGGCATTTTCATCCTACTCCAAAAGGGGTAGCGTTTATAATGCCATTGGCGGCCCTCACGAATTCGCCGTGGTTGGAACTGGATGGAACGTCGCGGTCATGAATTCTGTCGCACCGCCGCCCGCCAATAAGCATTCCAGGTTCCTGGAAGTTTCTGTCGGTACCTGGCGGCGCTGAATATCCGATCCTGAGATCACGCCACGGGCCGACTTATGCCAGGCCTAGGGGTGAAACAGGTCTCTCTGTATCGTAGCCAGAAAACTACCCGTCTTCTCCAGCAAGAAACAAAACCTCTCCCATCCCCGCTGCGCTCACCGTCGCCGCACGCAAGGCCAAGGGTAGAGAGCCATAAATCTCAGCCTCCCAATCCGGCTCGATGAACCGCGCCCCGTTCCAGACCATCATCACCCGCGCGAACGCCTCCCGCTGCCCGCTGCCGGGCAGCAAATGCCGGTACAGCACCAGCCTCGCCGCAATCTGATTGGCGGCGCGCAGCACGTCGCGGTTCGCCGCCATGCGGTACCCATCATCCCTGAACAGCACGTCCGCGCCCGGCAGGCGGAGCGTGATCGTCTCCTGTGCCAGCAGACTGGAGGCGTGCAGATAGCGCAGATTCGATTCCGGCCCGATCCCGCCCCAGCGATGCGCGATGCAAATATGGATTCGCTCCTCCGCCTCGCAGGCGCAGACCAGCGCCTCGGCCCCGCCGGAGCCGAATTGCCGCCAGCTCGTCACCATCGCCACAGGGTCGGCAAAAGCCGCCAGCCCCGGCGGCTGCGCGTCGCGTAGCAGAACGGTACTCACATCGCTGCCCTCCTGCCGCTGGCGGCGCAGGCGCTCAAACGCCTCGTCCACCGAAAGCCAGGCTGGGGAACGCGTCAAAATCCGGCAGCACGGCAAATCCGTCTTTCGCCGGGGGCAGGGCGGTAAAACGCCATTCGGCGTAATCGGCAATGGTGGCAAAGCGCGTGCGCTCAACCCGCCGCAGCGCCTGCGCCATTTCGTCCAGATGTACCAAAGCGGCGCGGTGGGCGGCGCTGCCAATCTCGGCGGTGGCCGCATCCTCCGCCGCCTGCCTTGCCGCCCGATGCCGCGTGGCGGCGTGCTTTAGTGTCTCCGGCCAGTCAGGGTCGAAAAACGGGTTGGGCGGGCTTTGCATCGCAAACGCCGCCTGGCCCTTAAACCGCCTCGGCCAGAGGGGCGCGCTCGCGCAGCAGCCCCATCAGCCCCGCGAACGCCTCATCCAGCGTCTTGCCGCTGGTGTTGAAGGTCAGATCCGCCTTGGCATAGAATCCCGCCCGGCTTTCCAGCGTCAGGCGGATATCATCCACCCCGTTGCGGTTGCCCGGCAGCTGGCGCGTGTCGCCCTGTGCCAGCACGCGGGTGAAATGGTCCTCCGGCGTCGCCTGCAGCCACACGGTCAGGCAATTGGTCAGCAGCAGGTCGAAGGTGGAGCTATCCCCGACCAGCCCGCCTGCCGTGGCAATCACGCAGGCCTGATGGCTTTGCAGCGAGTCCTCCAGCGCCTGGCGCTCATAGCGGCGATAGGCGTTGGAGCCATACAGCGCCTGGATCTCCACCGGGGCGCAGCCCGCGAGGCGGGTGATTTCCGCGCGCAGCTCCACGAACGGATAGCCGAGCTTCGCCGCCACCATCTGGCCGAGCGTGGATTTGCCCGCGCCGCGCAGCCCGATGAAGGCGATGCGGCTATTGCGCGACCCCGGCGCATGGCTGCGCGTGCTGCCGAACAGTTCACTTAAGCTGCGCAGCGCCCGCTCGATCTCGCCCGGCTCGCGCCCATGCAGAAGCCGGCGGATGGAGAGCCATTCGGGGGTGGAGGTCGTCTCATCGCCCAGCAGCTCGGCCAGCGGGCAGTCCAGCGCATGCGCCACCTGTGCCAGCACCAGGATGGAGACATTGCCCGTACCGGATTCGAGGTTAGCCAGGTGCCGTTCAGACACGCCAGCCTCGCCGGCCAGCACGCGGCGCGTCATGCCCCGGCGGGCGCGCAACAATTTCACGCGCTTGCCCAGGCCAGGAAGAATTTCGGACTCGTCGATAGGGGTCATGCGCTCTGGTTCAATTCGGAAGCCATCCGCGCCCGTTAGCATTTTTTTGCCGGAAGACAAAGGGGGAACAGCGTAAAAATTGTACTATACTGCATAAATTCAAGGGCCGGCATGCGCTTTTCCAGCCCAGCCTGCCCCACGCCGCGGTCGGGGCAAAAGCCTCTTGCCGGGGGCAGGGGGCAATGCCATGTCTCGCAGCATGACAGAGCATTACGATCCGGTCGGCTGGCATGGCACGACCATTTTGTCCGTTCGCCACAATGGCCAGGTTGTCGTGGCCGGGGATGGGCAGGTATCGCTCGGCAACACCGTTGTAAAGGGTAACGCGCGCAAAGTGCGGCGTATCGGCAATGGCAATGTGATCGCCGGCTTCGCCGGGGCCACGGCGGATGCCTTCACCCTTCTGGAACGGCTCGAGGCGAAATTGGAGCGTTTCCCCAACCAGCTTGAGCGCGCCTGCGTGGAGCTGGCGAAGGATTGGCGGACGGACCGCTATTTGCGCCGGCTGGAGGCGATGTTGATCGTCGCCGACAAGGAGCATGGCTACACCCTGACCGGCAATGGCGACGTGCTGGAGCCAGCGGATGGCATCATCGCCATTGGCTCCGGCGGCAATTACGCGCTCTCGGCGGCGCGGGCGCTGATCACGGTGCCCGATCTCACGGCAGAGGAAATCGCCCGCCGGGCGATGAAGATCGCCGCTGATATCTGCATCTACACGAATGAAAATCTGGTTGTAGAAATAATCTAAATGGACACTCCTGTTTATTCTCCCCGCGAGATCGTCTCCGAGCTCGACCGCTTCATCATCGGCCAGAACGACGCCAAGCGCGCCGTGGCCATCGCTTTGCGCAACCGTTGGCGCCGGCAGCAATTGCCGGACGAGATGCGCGATGAGGTGGTGCCGAAAAACATCCTGATGATCGGCCCCACCGGCTGCGGCAAGACCGAGATCGCAAGGCGCCTCGCCAAGCTGGCCCAGGCGCCCTTCCTGAAAGTGGAAGCCACCAAGTTCACCGAGGTCGGCTATGTCGGCCGCGATGTGGAGAGCATCGTGCGTGATCTGGTCGAGGCCTCCATCACCATGCTGCGC
The DNA here is from genome assembly GCA_963827925.1 of uncultured Pseudomonadota bacterium. Taxonomy (GTDB): domain Bacteria; phylum Pseudomonadota; class Alphaproteobacteria; order Acetobacterales; family Acetobacteraceae; genus Acidocella. The sequence continues at coordinate 255,693 of CAWHDE010000015.1, forward strand.
GAGCAGAACCGCAAGAGCGTGGAAGCGAAAGCCGAACTCAACGCCGAGGAGCGCCTCATCACCGCGCTTGTCGGTGAAGGGGCGTCGGCTGATACGCGCGTAAAATTCCGCCGCATGCTGCGTGCCGGCGAGCTTGAGGATAAGGAGATCGAAGTCGCGATCTCTGAGTTCCAGGGCATGCCGATCGGCATGATGGACATGCCCGGCATGCCGCCGGGCGGGGCCATCAATCTCGGCGACATGATGAAGAACATGTTCGGCCGCCCGGCGCAGAAGAGGAAGATGCTGGTGCCCGACGCCCGCAAGGCCCTGGCGCGCGAGGAGGCTGACAAGCTGCTCGACACCGAAGCCCTGACCAAGGACGCGCTGCGCCATGCGGAGCAGAACGGCATCGTGTTCCTCGATGAGATCGACAAAATCTGCGCGAAAACCGAAGGCGGCTTCCGCGGCGGCGATGTCTCCCGCGAAGGCGTGCAGCGCGACCTGCTGCCGCTGATCGAGGGCACCACCATCTCCACCAAATACGGTCCGGTGAAGACGGATTATATCCTCTTCATCGCCTCCGGCGCCTTCCATGTCGCCAAGCCGGCCGACCTGCTGCCGGAATTGCAGGGGCGCTTGCCGATCCGCGTGGAGCTGAACTCGCTCTCGCGTGATGATTTCAAGCGCATCCTCACCGATACCGAGCACAGCCTGCTAAAGCAGTATGTCGCGCTGCTGGGCACGGAGAAGGTTGAGCTGGAATTCGCCGATGACGCGGTAGATGCCATCGCCTCCTTGGCGTTCGACATCAATGAGCGTGTCGAGAATATCGGCGCGCGGCGTTTGGCCACTGTCATCGAACGGCTGCTGGAGGAGATCTCCTTCTCCGCCACCGACCGTTCTGGTGACAAGGTGACCATCGATTCTGTCTATGTGAATGAGCGTGTGGCGCCGCTCGCTTCCAAGGGTGATCTGTCCCGGTTCATTCTCTAACAATCCAAAAACACAACCCCGCCAGGATCCCTCCCGGCGGGGTTTTTCATGAGGAAAATTCAATGACCCAATCCTACCGTGCCGACCCTCTGAGCTGGGGTCACGGCCCCACCGCTTTTGAAGTGTTTCTGGAGCCGACCTGCCCCTACTCGGTGAAAGCCTTCAACAAGCTGGATGAACTGCTGGAGAAGGCTGGCGCCGACCGGATTACGGTGAAGATCCGCCTGCAATCCCAGCCCTGGCACATGTTCTCGGGCGTCATCACGCGCGCCATCCTGGCCGCTTCCACCCTGCCGGAGGGCAAGGAGGCCGCGAAGAAAGTGATGAAGGCCGTGGGCGAGCATCGCGAGGAGTTCGAGTTCGAGAAACATTGCGCCGGGCCGAACATGGATGCCACGCCGGCGCACATCCTCGCCCGGATCGAGGCCTATACCGGGCTGAAGCTGGCGGAGGCTTTCGCCAATCCGGCGCTGCAGGCCGACGTGAAATTTCATACCAAATATGCGCGGCAGAACGGCATCCACGTTTCTCCCACCTTCATGGTCGGCGGGCTGGCTCTCCTGGACATGAGCAGCGGCGACAGCGTCGAGGCGTGGATTTCCAAGCTCCCCGCCTGAGCTTGGCGGCATTGGTAAAAGGGAGCAAATGTCGCGTATGAATTTCCGACTGGCGGGCCTCATCACGGCCCTGGTAGCCATCGCGGCGCTGGGCGTCGCCTATTTCGCTCAAGACGTGCTGCAGCTTTTGCCGTGCCCGCTATGTCTGTGGGAGCGCTGGCCCTACCGCATCACCATCCTGCTCGGGCTTTTGGCCTTGCTGTTCGGCGGCAAGGCGGCCCGTGCGCTGGTGGCCCTGGCGGGGCTGGCGATGCTGGGCGATGTCGCCATCGCCGGGCTGCATGTCGGGGTGGAGTTCGGCTGGTGGCCATCGCCGCTGCCGGAATGCAACGGCATCCTCACCCCCGGTGCCGCCCTGCCGATGACGCCCTCCGTGCCGTGTGACCGCCCGGTGCATCTGATTTCAGGGTTCCCGATGTCGATGGCGCAGATGGATTTCTGTGGCGCGATCATTTTCACCGTGCTGCTGTTCTGGATGGCGGCGCAGCGGCCGAAAGGGAGGCGGGCATGAGCGAAGAGATCAAGCGTTTCATCCGCGTGGACCATGCCGGTGAGTATGGCGCCGAGCGCATCTATGCCGGGCAGCTGGCGGTGCTGGGGCGCGGGCCGAAGGGCGATCTGCTGCGCCACATGCTGGAGCAGGAGATCGTGCATAAGGAGACTTTCGAGCGCCTGATCGGCGAGCGCCGGTCTCGCCCCACGGCCATGCTGCCCTTCTGGCATGTGGCAGGCTTCGCGCTCGGCGCGCTCACTGCCGCCATGGGCGAAAAAGCGGCCATGGCCTGCACCGTGGCGGTGGAAGAGACGATAGACGAACATTACGCCGCCCAGCGCGACGCGCTACACGAGGACGAGACCGAGCTGAAAGACACAATCGAGCGTTTCCGGCTGGAAGAGCTGGAGCATCGCGATATCGGGCTCGAACACGGCGCCGAGCAGGCACCGGCCTATAAGTTGCTCACCGGCCTTATCAAGTTCGGCTGCAAGGCCGCGATCAGGATCAGCGAAGCCGTCTGAACAGTGGGCATGGCAGCGTCCCGGTCGATGCTACTGTTTATTTGGTGCACTGCGGCGTAGGGAGCGGGCATGTCCGCGACTATGGCTGCTTCTTCTGTGATTCAAGACGGTTTACCGCGCCCCGCCCGGCTTCGGGCGATGTTCGCCGTGTCCATGGCGGTGCTGCTTTCGGTGCTGGATTACACGGTGGTCAACATCGCCATGCCGCACATCGCGCATGATGTGCATGCCACCGATTCCGCCGCCATCTGGATCATCAACGCCTATCAGCTTGCCAATGTCATCGCACTGCTGCCGGTGGCGTCGCTGGGCGAGAAATTCGGCCATGCCCGCATGTGCCGCATCGGGCTCGTCATGTTCGTTGGCGCGTCGTTGCTCTGCGCCATTTCGCAAACTTTGCCGGAGCTGGCTGTGGCCCGCGCGGTTCAGGGGCTGGGCGGCGCCTGCATCCTGGGCGTCAATGCCGCCCTGGTGCGGCATATCTACCCGTCTAATATTCTGGGCCGCGGCATCGCGCTGAACGGGCTGATTATCGCGCTCGGCGTGGCGCTGGGGCCTTCCGTCGCCGCCGCGGTGCTCTCTGTCGCCACCTGGAAATGGCTGTTCCTCATCAACCTGCCTTTCGGCGCGGTGGCGTTCTACTTCGCCATCACGGCGCTGCCGAAAACCCCGCGCGCCGATGTGAAGTTCGATGGCCTGAGCGCGGCGCTGCTGGCGGTGGGGCTGGCGGGTATCGTCACTGGCGGGGATAATTTCGCGCAAGGCTCTGGCGCGCTGACGGGCGGGATGCTGCTGATCATCGGCGTGGCGGCGATGGCGCTGCTGGTGCGGTTGCAGTTTTCGAAGACGCACCCGCTGCTGCCGGTGGATTTGATGATGCGCGGCGGTTTCGCCGCCGCCTTTACCACCGGCTTCCTGGCCTTTGCCGCTTCCAATTTCTTTATCATCTCCATGCCCTTCAATCTCACCGACGTGCTGCATCGCGGCCCGGTGGAAACAGGGCTCGTCATCACCGCCTGGCCGCTCACCATCGTGCTCACCGCACCCTTTGTCGGCCGGCTGGCGGACCGCTATCCGGCGGCGTTTCTCTCCACGGTGGGTATGCTCATCTGCAGCTTGGGGTTTCTGCTTGTGCGCCTGCTCCCCACCGCCCCCACGGATCTCGACATCGCCTGGCGCATTGCTATCGCCGCCTGCGGCTTCTCTCTGGTGCAGCCGCCTAACAACAAGGCCATGCTCACCACGGCGCCGAAGCACCGCCTGGCAGGTGCCAGCGGCATGATCTCGGTCGCGCGCCTGCTGGGCCAGACCATCGGCGGCATGCTCGTGGCTTTGACGCTCGGGCTGGCACACTCGTCACCGACGAAAGCCTGCCTGGCTTTCGCCTCCTTGGCGGCGTTTCTGGGGGCCATCGCCAGCGCGTCCCGCATGCTAACCAAGGGCGGAAGAGGCATGGACGGCTAAGCCCGCCCGTCTGACGGTTCAGCTCAACGCCTCGGCGCAGGCATCCAGTATCGCGTCGCAATCCATCTCATATTCCCGGTACAGCTCCGCCACGGTGCCTGACTGGCCGAAATGGTCCGGCCCTAGCGCCATCACGCGCTGGCCGCGCACCGCCCCCAGCCAGGAATGTGCGGCCGGGTGGCCATCCAGCACCGTCACCAAAGCAGCACCAGGAGCCAGCGGGGCCAATATCTCCTCGATATGCGCGTGGGCTTTCGCCCCGGCCCGGCGGCTCCGTTGCGCCTGCCGCCATCCGGCATAAAGCCGGTTGGGGCTGGTGATGGCGAGCAGCCCCGCGCCCGGTACCTCCTCGCGTACCATCACAAAGGCCTTTTCCGCCTCCGCCGCCATCGGGCCTTGATAGGCGATGGCGAGTGAGGCCCCCGGTTCCGGCGGCGTAATCCAATGCGCCCCGGCGATGACCTGCTCGGCATTCAACTCGCGCGCCGGCTGCGGCAGTGCGAGGTTGGAGAGGCGTAGCCAGACGGCGGAGCCGTCAGGGCGCTGCATGTAATCGAAGGCGTGGCGGAGCAAAATACGCAGCTCATCGCAATAAGCGGGCTCGAACGTCGCCAGCCTGTCCTGCACAATGCCAAGCAGCGGCGTGTTGGTGGCCTGGTGCTGCCCGCCTTCCGCCGCCAGCGTGATGCCCGAGGGCGTGGAGACCAGCAAAAACCGCGCATCCTGGTAGCAGGCATAATACAGCGCATCATGGCCGCGATTTACGAACGGGTCATACACCGTGCCCACCGGCAGCAGCCGCGCGCCATACAGATCATGCGCCAGCCCCGCCGCGCCCAGCAGCAGAAACAGGCTCTGCTCGGCGATGCCAAGCTCGATATGCTGGCCGCCCGGGTGCATGTCCTTGCGCACCATGGAGGCCACCTGGTTCTTACGGAATACATCCTCCTGGGCTTTGCGCGCGAACATGCCGCGCCGGTTGATCCATGAGGTGAGGTTGGTTGAGGTCGCCACATCCGGGCTGGAGGTGACGATGGCCTGAGAGAGCGCCTTGCTCTCGCCCTGGGCACGGCCGATCTCGGAGAGGATCTCCCCGAACCCGGCCTGCGTGCTCATCCGCCGCCCGGCAACGCGCGGCTGCGGCAGGGTTTCCGGCACCTTCACCAGGGGCGCTTCCAGCTGCCGCCCGCGCGGGGAGAGCGGCTGGGCATAGGGTGCCTCATGCAGAACCCGCTCCACACGGTGCGAATGCTCCAGCCCTTCCAGCCTGTCCCACTCATGGCCGGGGCGGATGTTCATGGCCGTGCGGAACTCGTCCATCTGCTCGGGCGTCATCAGCCCGGCGTGATTATCCTTATGCCCGGCCAGCGGCAGCCCGTTGCCCTTGATGGTATGGGCCAGGAACAAGGTCGGCTGGTCGGAGTGTGCGGCGTGGGCGAAGCTGCTGGTCAGCGTGGCGAGATCATGCCCGGCCAGATCAGTCATCAGCCCGGCCAGCTCCGCATCGCTCAGCGGGTCGATAATCGCGCGCACCCCGCGGCTTTTGCTCATATCCAGCAGCAGCGCCTCGCGCCAGGCGGCACCGCCCTGGAAGGTGAGGGCGGAATAAACGGAGTTGGGGCATTCATTCAGCCAGCCGCGCAGGCTGGAGCCGCCAGGCCGTGTGAACACCTCCTGCAATTGGCGGCCATAGCGCAGCGTGACCACGCGCCAGCCCATGTCCCGGAACAGCCCCTCGAACCGGCCGAACAGCCGGTCCGGCATCACGGAATCGAGGCTCTGGCGGTTGCAATCCACCACCCACCAGACATCGCGCACATCGTGCTTCCAGCCCTCCAGCAGAGCCTCGTAGATATTGCCTTCATCCAGCTCCGCATCGCCCGCGACGGCCACATTGCGCGCCCGCGCCGCCCCTGGCGGCAGCATCTCATGCGCTTGCACATAATCCTGGATCAGCGCGGAAAAGCTGGTGATGGCGACGCCCAGCCCGACCGAGCCGGTGGAAAAATCGATCTCCGGCCCGTCCATGGCGCGGGAAGGATAGGCTTGTGCGCCGCCGAGCTGGCGGAAATTCTCCAGCCTCTCCAGGCTCTGGCGGCCAAGCAGGTAATTGATGGCATGCAGCACCGGCGAGGCATGCGGCTTCACGGCCACGCGGTCCTGCGGGCGCAGCGCATCGAAATACAGAGCCGTCATGATCGAGGCGACCGAGGCGCAGGACGCCTGATGCCCGCCAACCTTCTCGCCGGTCAGGTTCGGGCGGATATTATTGGCGTGATGGATGATCCAGGCGGAAAGCCAGAGCAGCTTGCGCTCAATGGCCGCCAGCGTTTCCAATGTCCCCGTGCTATGCCCGAGAGGCCGCATTTCGTTCATGGCGGCACTATAGTGCCATTGCTGCTGCCGTGGAATGCGTTCCCCCGCCCGGGAGGGGGCGGGGGATGGCGAATTAGTAAGCTGAACCGGCGATGATGCTGGCGATGATACCGCTGGTGATGGCGATCATGACAAACTGGTTGCCGGAGCGGACCCATTCATAGCCGGGTGGCGCCGCGCGCAGATGGTAGCGGTTCCAATCGCCATGTCCGATCACGTAGCGCTGGCCATTATAATGGTCGCCGCGCGCCCAATGGCCGTTGGGGCCGCTCGGGCCCTGGTGATAAGCGCTGTGATAATCCTGATGCCCCAATTGCCCGGCCCGCCCATCGGGCCATGGTCCCCATTATGCTGCGGGTTGCCGCCGTAGCCCTGCTGGGCCAAAGCCGGGCCAGCCAGCAAGGACAGCGCCGTGGCGCCGGTGAGAAGTGTTTTGGTTAATCGCATAAAGCCTCTCCTTTCGATGAAGGGATAATTGGGGGCGATCACGGCATTTCCAGGCCAAAAGCACCTGAATTTGTGATAAAATTTTTCTCATTTTTGGCGGGATTGTGGCTCAACCCTGCGCTAGCTTGCCCAGCAAAGGTGGCAAATCCTCCGCCAGCATCCCTGGCCCCGCCTCATTCGCGGCCGCGCCGTGCAGCCACACCCCGGCGCAGGCGGCGGGAAAGGGCGCCATGCCGCGCGCCAGCAGCGCCGCGATCAGCCCCGCCAGCACATCTCCGGTTCCGCCGGTGGCCAGCCATGCAGGGGCGTTGGCATTGATGGCGGCGACACCATCAGGTGCCGCGATGACACTATCCGGCCCTTTCAACACCACCACCGCGCCAGTAAGCGCCGCCGCGCGGCGCGCAGCCGCCAGCTTGTCCGGGCCGATGGCGCCAAACAGCCGCACGAACTCGCCATCATGCGGCGTGATGACCGAGACTCCCCGCAGCCGCTCAGGCGCGCCAGCACAGGCGGTCAGCGCATCGGCATCCGCGACGATGGCAAGCCCCTCCGCACGCCAGCAGCCTGGTCAGTTTTTCGCCTGCCGCCACCACGCCCAGGCCGGGCCCCACCACCCAGGTCTTGCGGCGTGCATCCCGCAGCAGCTCGTCCAGAGGCTCGTGCCGCAGCATGATCCCCGCTTCAGGCAGCGGGGCGGCGTGTTCAGCGGCGATGCTCACCATGCCCGCCCCCGCGCGCCGCGCCGCCATGGCGGCCAGCCGCGCCGCCCCTGGCAGCGTGCCGGAGAGAATGGTCACATCCCCGCTGCTATATTTATGCCCGGTGGCTGTGCGCGGCGGCAGGCTGAACAGGGAGGGGCTGTTCTCCCATGTATCGGGCTTCACCGCCGCCACTATCGCGTCCGGCATCCCGATATCGCGGAGCAGCAGATCGCCACACAATGCCCGGCCAGGAAAGAGCAGGTGCCCCGGCTTTTTCCGCACGAAAGTGACGGTGAACTCCGCTTGCGGGGCATAGAAGCGCACCTGCCCGGTGGCGCCATCCAGGCCGGAAGGCACGTCCACCGCCACAATCCGCTTGGCGGCGCGCAGCAGCGCGATGGTGCGCTCATCAAGGTCGCGCGATAGCCCGGCGCCGAAGATTGCGTCGATCACCAGCCCGGCACGGGCCACCTCTTCAGGAGTCGCGTCACGGAAATCCCGCACCCGCACCGGCCAGCCCGCCTGCGCCAGATACCGCGCCGCCACCTTGCTATCCCCGCCATTATTGCCGGGCCCCGCCAGCACCAGGGTGGGCACCGGCTTGCAGCGCTGCATTATACTTCTGGCCACGGCGCGGCCGGCGGCCTCCATCAGCGCCTCGCTGTTGCCGGCCAGCGCGTCGGCCTGGCCCATCTGCGCCGGGGTGAGCAGCGCCCCCGCAAAATTCTCTGGCTGTTCAAACGAATATGCCATTTATTGTTCCGGACAGGAGGCAGTTGATGGGAAAGATTATCGCGGTTGCACAGCAAAAAGGCGGTGCGGGCAAGACCATGATCGCAGCCCAGTTCGGCGCGGCGCTGGCGGAGGGGGCCAAGGTGGCGCTCCTCGATATCGACCCGCAGGCCAGCCTGACGGCCTGGGGCCGTTTGCGCGCCGCTTCCCCCAAGGCGGCACCGGGCGTTGAGGTCTTCACCATCTCCGGCTGGCGCCTGGCCACCGAGCTGGAAAAGCTGAAATCCACCCATGATTACGTCATCGTCGACACCCCGCCAGTGATCGACAGCGATGCGAGGCGGGCCATTCGTGGCGCTAATCTTGTGCTGGTGCCGCTCAACCCGGCGCCGCCGGATTTGTGGGCGGCGGAGGGCACGCTGAAGCTGGCGGCGGAGGAGCGCCGTCCAGCGGCATTATTGTTCAACCGCGCCCCTGCGGCCTCGCGCCTGCGCAAGCGGCTGGAAGCCGAGATCGCCGCGCGCCGCCTGACCCTGTTACCCGCGGCGCTCGCGAATCGCGCCGGCTACGCCAATGCCTTTGCCGATGGGCTGGGGGTCACGGAGGCAGGCCCCGCCACTCAGGCGGCGGAGGAGCTGCGCGCCGCAGTGCAGGCGCTGTTGTCGTTCATGGGTTAAGGGCTGTTTTATTCTGCAGCGAAATATGAAAAAAAATTCTGGTTAACGCTGTTATGCTGCAAAAAACATCATCCCAAGACTTGCCAGCCTGTCCCTTTTCCGCCACATTCCATCACGTGGCATAATAACCGTCGCCGGAATGCTCCAAAACGGGACAGTTCGGAAGCGGGACAGCAAATGTCAGCCGCCAAGTTTAGGGAGCCAAGAAACGTAGGCATCGAAAGAGATGCTAAAGGCCGGTCCTTAGGGACCGGCCTTTTTTAATGCGTGCGGTTTTACCGTACCGGAATGTCCCGCCCCGGCTGCCGGCGGCGGTAGAAGCGCGAGATATTAATCTCCCCCCACACGCCTTCGCGGGTGAACGGGTCCTCAGACACGAAACGGTCTACCGCTTCCCGGTCCGGTGCTTCCAGCAGCAACAGGGAGCCGGTCATAGCCTCTCCATCATCCGTCTGCAGCGGTCCGGACATAACGACGGTAACCGGGCCAGCCTCCTCCCGCTCCTCCAGAAAAGTCCGGTGGGCGGCATATAAATCGAGCCGGAGCTGCAGCGCTCCCGGCCTGTCTTTCGCGTGCAATATATAGAGCGGCATGTTGCTTAGGACCCTCTCCTGACACTTTCCTGCATCGGTAGTATGAAACTATGGGTTTGACACGACGCATGTTTGCCACCCAGCTTTGTGTTGAACGCTGAAGGCGGACAGGAAGGAGAGAGAGTATGAAGTTGTTGCGCTATGGTGACAAGGGTCAGGAGAAATGGGGCGTGCTGGACGCCGCAGGCGGTATTCGCACGCTGGACGATGCTCTGGAGCACGTCACGGGCGACGAGCTGAGCCCGCAATGGCTGGCGCAATTGGAGAAGCTGGACCCGGCCAAGCTTTCCTTGCTGAAGGCCGAGCACCGAATCGGCCCCTGCATTCCCCGGCCGCTGAATTTCGTCTGCGTCGGGCTGAACTATGCCGACCATGCGGCGGAAACCGGCGGCAAGATTCCCAAGGAGCCGATTCTGTTTCTGAAATCGCTCTCGGCCTTTTGCGGCCCGTATGATGACATCATCATCCCGCGGGGCTCGGTTAAGACGGATTGGGAGGTGGAGCTAGGCGTGGTGATCGGCACCAAGGCCTCGAATGTCTCCGAGGAGGCGGCGTTGGATTATGTCGCGGGCTATACAATCGTGAACGATGTCAGCGAGCGCGAATGGCAGATTGAGCGCGGCGGCCAATGGGACAAGGGCAAGGGAGCCGACAATTTCGGCCCGGTAGGGCCTTATCTCGTCACCAAGGATGAGGTGCCCAACCCGCAGGCGCTAAAGCTCTTCTGCGAGGTAGACGGGCAGATGATGCAGGACGGCACCACCGCCAACATGATCTTCGGCGTCAAGAAGCTTGTCTCCTATATTTCACAATTCTTCACCCTATATCCGGGGGACATCATCGCCACCGGCACGCCCGCCGGGGTAGGGTTGGGTAAGAAGCCCGAACCCATCTTCCTGCGCCCCGGCCAGAGCCTGCGGCTTGGCGTGGAAGGGCTGGGTGAGCAGCGGGCCAAAACGGTAGGAGCTTAAGATCATGGTCACTGAATTCGCGCAGATAGAGGTGAAGCCGGGGCTGGAGGAAGCCTTCATCGAAGGAGCCGCCAAGAGCCGCCCCGTGTTCCTGGCGGCGGAAGGCTGCTTTGGCATGGGGCTGCAGCGCTCGGTCGAGGAGCCCACGAAATTCCTGCTGATGGTGCAGTGGGAGAGCGTGGACGCGCACATGGTCACCTTCCGCGAATCGCCGGGCTTTCAGGAATGGCGCGCCAATGTCGCCCATTGCTTCGCGGCGCCGCCGGTGGTCTGGCACGGCGAGACAATGGTTTAAGTAAGAGCAATCACGAAAGAGACCGCCGCCGCGATGCCAAGCCACGCGGCGGCGGGCAACATCTGGCGGCTGCGCGAAAAGGCCATCGCATAGGCGGCCTTCAGCAGGTTGTTGCTGGCGCTGGCAATAAGCACCGCGCCGGTTACCGCCCCGGCGCTGACAGCGAATTTACCGTCCAGCAATGACAGAATGAACGGGTCGATATCCGAGAACCCGACCGCGAAGCTTAGCACATGCAGCCCCGCCGCGCCGAACCGGGCGGTGACGAACTGGGTGATCGCGGCAAACACCACGAACAGAGCAGCGAACAGAAAGGCGACCGGCAGGTCCAGCGGATTGGCGCTGACGGCCGGGTGGGTCTGCGTTTGCGCGCCGCGCGCCCGCCATGCCAGTAAGCCCGCCACTGCCAGAGAGGCCGCGAACAGCCCGCCGAAGGGCAAGGCCAATGCCAGGGCGGCGTCCTTGTGTCCCAGCACGGTGATCAGCACCAGCAGCCGCGCATACATCATGCCGGTGGCGATAAGGACCGCCGCGGGGGCGAAGGCGGCGCTGTCAGGCTCCGCCCGCATGGCGCGCGCCAGCACCACCGTGGCGGCGGTGGAGGAGTAAAGCCCGCCCAGCGTGCCGGTGAGCAGCGTGCCCGCCCGCGGGAACAGATAGCGATGGGCGAGATAGCCAAGATAGGAAATGCCGGAGATCACCAGCACCGCCACCCAAATCTTTGCCCAGGTGATGCCGGGGAGATAGGGCAGCTCGGTCGTGGGCAGCAGCGGATAGACCAACCCGGCCAGCACGAGGAATTTTGCCACCGTCACGCCTTCCTCGGTCGGGAAGGCATCGGAGAAACGGCGGATCTTCACCTGCTCGCCGAGCGCCAGCAGGATCAGTACGGTCAACGCCGCGATCACCACAATAGGTACGGTGAGCAAAAGCGGCCCCAGCGCATAGGCAATCAGCCCGATCACGGTGGGGACCAGGGACGCATCGCCCGCCTTCACCCGCTTGCGGTACTCCAGCATCAGCGCCACGCCCAGCACGCCAAGCCCCACGCAGAAGGGCGTGACGGGTGCGATGACCCAGAGCACGAACCCGAGCGCCGCGATGAGTGTAACGGTGCGTGTGGTGCCGAACCCTTCGGCCTGCGGCTCCAGCGTGCTCTCGCCCCGGCGGCGATAGGCATGCAGCTCCAGCCCGATAATGAAGGCCAGCCCCACCGTGCCGAGAAAACCGGACAGCACGGAGGGCATCAGCGCGTTCATGTGCCGCGTAATGCGGCCAGGCCCTGCTCCAGATCGGCGATCAGGTCGTCGGTGTTTTCTAGCCCAATGTGGAAGCGCGCGGCCTCCCCCTCGAACTTGCCGGTGCCGGCGGAGCGGCGGATGGTACCGGTGGTGGGCAGCACGAGGCTCTCAAACCCGCCCCAGCTCGCCCCTATGCCGAACATTTGCAGCGCATCGATCATCCGCACCACATCCTCGGCACTGTATTGCGGCTGGAACACCACGCCGAACAGCCCGCACGCGCCGGTGAAGTCGCGCTTAAACAACTCATGGCCAGGGCAGGAGGGCAAAGCCGGGTGCAGCACCCGCGACACCTCAGGCCGGCCTGAGAACCAGTTGGCGATCTTTAAGCCCGCTGCCTCCGCGGCTTTCAGCCGCACATGCAGTGTACGCAGGCCGCGCAGGGCAAGCCAGCAATCATCCGGGCTGGCGTAATTGCCGGTTTCCAGAGACCCAAGCCGCAGCCAGCGCCAATCCTCCTCGGAATTCACCACCACCGCGCCGAGGATGATGTCCGAATGTCCGCCGGGATATTTGGTGAGCGCGTGGATCGAAACATCCACGCCGTGCTCGAAGGGCGCGAAATGCAGAATGCCCCAGGTATTATCGAGAAATACCTTGGCACCATGGGCATGCGCCACTTCGGCCAGGGCCGGAATGTCCTGCACCTCGAACGTATGGCTACCCGGGCTTTCGGTGAACAGCACGCTGGTGTTGGGCCGGAACAAGGCCTCCAGCTCCTGGGCTGTGACCATCGGGTCGTAATAGGTCGTTTCGACGCCAAAGCGCTTGAGCACTGAATCGCAGAAGCTGCGCGTGGGGCCATAGACCGAATCCGGCATCAGCAGATGGTCGCCGGTTTTCAGGTAAGCCAGCAGCGGCATGGTAATGGCCGAAAGCCCGCTACCCGTGACCTGCGCATGGGTGCCACCCTCGATCTCGGCGATGGCGGCCTCCAGGGCGAAATGGGTTTCGCTGCCCATCAGCCCGTAATTCTCCACCGGCTCGAACGCGGCGCGCTGGCCGACCTCACGCTTGGCGGCCACGCTGGCATGCAGCACCGTGGAGCCGCGCTTCAGCGGCGGATTAACGAAGCCATATTGCCTGACGGGCGCACGCCCGGCCTGGACCAGTGCCGTTTCGATTTTTCTAGTCATTCAAACCTCAATCGGCGTGTCGTTCCGCGCACCCCATTCGGCCCAAGAGCCATCGTAAATCGCCGCTTCCGGCAAACCCGCCTGCACCAGCCCCAGCGCCAGCACGCAGGCGGTAACGCCCGAACCGCAGGAGGCGATGAGCGGGCGCGTGCCATCCACCCCGGCAGACGCGAATGTTTCGCGCAGGGTGGCAGAGGGCAGGAAATGGCCGTTTTCGAGCAGCGCTGTGAAGGGCAGGGAGATGGCGCCGGGAATATGGCCGCTTTTCATGCCCGGGCGCGGCTCCGGCACCTGTGCGTAGAAGCGCGCGGCGGCGCGGGCATCCAGCATCTGCGCCTCGTGGTTTGAAAGATTGGCGCGCATCTCAGCCAGTGAGCGGACCATCTCCGGCCGGAAGCGCGGGGTGAAATATGCGGGCGCGACAGGGGCAGGTTGCCCGGATGCGGTGGCGCCTCCAGCGGCGATCCAGCCCGGCAGTCCGCCATCCAGCACCTGCACATTGTCATGGCCGAACACCCGGAACATCCACCACAAGCGCGGGGCGGAGAAGATGCCGCGCTGGTCATAAACCACCAGTTGGGTTTCATCGCCGATGCCCAGGGCCGAGATTGTCTCGGCGAACATCTCCGGGCTGGGCAGCATATGCGGCAGGCCGGACGCATTGTCCGCAACCTTGTCGATATCGAAGAAGCGCGCCCCAGGAAGATGCGCCGCAGTGAAATTCGCGGCGGCATCCTGGTTCTCGTTGGGCAGGAAATAGGTGGCGTCCAGCACGGCAAGGCCGGGCCGGCCGAGTGCCGAAAGCAGAGCTTCCGGCTGGATCAGCGGCGTCATCAGGCGCGCGCGGCGGCAGCCAGGGCGCGTATGCGCTCAGCCGCAGCGGCACCTTTCACAGCCTCGCGCCAGGCGAGTTCCGAGACGCGTTGATGCGCGGCCACGGCATCCTCAGCACCGGTAATCATTGCCACGCCGGACTGCACGTTGGGCGGCGAATCGGCGGCGAACGGGTTGATGGCGAGCGTCGCGCGCTCACGCGAGCGCAACAGGGCAAACGGGCCGTTTGGCTCACCATGTGCCATCAGGCCGAGCTGCAGGCCGATGGGTTCGCTCTCGATCAGATTGGCGATGAGCTCCACCTCCCGCAGCGCCACCTCCCGCGCGACAGCACGCAACTTGTCGGACACACGCGCAGCGGGTGCGATGCCTTCGGCCAGGAATTTCTGGATGGCGGAGGTGGTGAGGATGGCGATGATCGAGGGCTTGCGCGCCTGGTACATTTGCTTGCGGGCGATCATCACGCCCAAAAGCTGCTCGGCGGCAGCGCGGGCGACGGGCTTATCGGCACCCATCGACTTCGGCGTGCTCCTCGAACATCTGGCCGAGGATCGCATCATACTGGTCGGAGGTGATCAGATAACAGGTGGGGCCGAAAACCTGGAGAATTTGGTCGGCGGTTTCCTCGATCTGGCGCAGCCGCTCCGCATAGCCGACCGGTTTGGCATAATATTCGACGCCGATGCCAAGCAGCGTCAGCGGCGAGATTTTCAGCAATTCCGCCAGACGGTTGACGGTGTCGAGCTTGATGACCTCGCCTTTTTCATAGCGGTACAGGGCTGCGCGGGAGACGCCCAGCCGGGCGGAGATCTCTTCCGCTTTCAGCCCGGATTCCATACGGTACGCCCGCAATTGCTGGCCGATTTCATTGAAGCGCATTGATCCCCTATCCCCTACCGGACACGTCGCAGATGTTTGTGCATAATTCCTGGATAAAATCTCAGAAATCAAGCTTGAGTTCCAGAGAAATGTATACATGGCAGGTTTGTACTGATTTATACAACTCCAGTTGGGTAATTAGATTCGCTGTAAACCGCGTGGTCTTGCGGGATTCCGGTAAGCCCGGCACAGAGATCGTATGAAATCCGACCGGCTCATTCTGCTCGCGCTGGCCATTGCCCTGGGGCTTGGCTGCGCTCTGATCCTGCTGCCGTTTTTGCCGGCCATGTTATGGGCTGCGATCCTGGTCTTCTGCCTCTGGCCGCTCTACAGGAAATCCTGCGTCTATGTCCGTCCTACTGTGGCGGCTTTAGTGATCACGGTGGTGGTGGCGGTGCTGCTACTGGTCCCGCTGGTGCATCTGGCGCTGGTGGCGGCGAAGGAAGCGCGCGACAGCCGGGGGTGGGTGACGGATGTGATGCAGAACGGCCTGCCGCCCGCGCCCGCCCTCCTGCAGAAAATTCCGGTCATTGGCGGATTGCTGACGGATTTCTGGAACAATTCGGCTGATGATCTTGGCGGGGTGGTGAATTCGGCACAACCTGTGATTGGTACTGTGGCGCATACGGGCATCAAGCTGCTCGTTCATGTCAGCCACGGGTTGGTCGAGACGGTGGTGGCGCTGCTCTTTGCCTTCCTGTTCTTTCTCTCCGGTGAGCAGATCGTGGAGCGGATCCGGCTGGTGCTGGCGCGGGTGATCAACCAGGCAACGCTTGAGGAGCTGTTCGGGCTCGTTGCGATGACAGTGCGCGGTGTCGTCTTCGGCATTCTGGGCACCGCGGCGTTTCAGGGTATCTTATATACAATCGGTTTCGAGCTGGCGCGTGCCCCGCAGGCGCTTATCCTTGCTGTGATTGCGGGATTGGTTTCCATTGTGCCGGCGGGCGCCGTGGTCGTGTATGTTCCGCTCTGCCTCTATCTGATGGCGGCGGGGCATCCGGTGGTCGGTATTCTACTAGCAATCTATTGCTTCGTGGTGGTCGGTGGCGCTGATTCCATCCTTCGGCCCTGGTTGATTGCGCGTGGGGCATCGTTGCCCTATGCGGTAACGTTGATCGGTGTGTTGGGCGGGGCCTTGGCCTTCGGCGCGTTGGGAATCTTTCTGGGGCCCGTACTGCTGGCGCTGGGCATTGCCATGGCCGAGGAATTTGCCGGCCAGCCGCGAGGTACGTGGCGGCAGCCGTAAGAATTTTAGGAAAAAATTAACTAAATCCTGGTGAAATGACTGCATGCCGATGAATATGCAGTACAATTGTCCAGATTACTTTCAGCCCGTTGCAAAAATGGGCCGTGCGGGAAAGGCCAAGCGCCGTGCCGCGGAAACACTTGGGCGGCAGGCAGAGGATGAAGTCGCCGGTTTGCTGCGGGACAAGGGCTTTGAGATTCTTGCCCTTCGGCTGAAAACCGGCGCGGGAGAAATCGATATCGTGGCGGCGGATGCGCACTGCCTTGTCTTCGTAGAGGTGAAGGCTAGGGCCAGCTTCTCCGAAGCGGCCTACGCTGTTTCACCCCGGCAGCAGGCAAGGCTGTTTCAGGCCGCCTCTCTGGCCCTGGCGCATAATGAAACTTGGGCGCGTTCCGAAATGCGGTTTGATGCCGCTTTGGTTGCGGGCAATGGCATCCAGATCATTGAGGATGCCATCCGCTTCAATTAAGGCGGCAATCGTATTGACTGGAGATTGATTGGATCCGGCCCTCGACCGGATCCGGTTTTAGCGGACAAATGCGTTCAGTAGCCGAGCATGTGCCCTCGTGCCGCGATGAAAGCAGGCCAGCTCGAATTTCTCGTTCGGCGAATGGATGCAGTCATCATCCAACCCGAAGCCAGCCAGTAGTGTGTCCAGCCCCAAATAGGTCTTGAAGGCTTCCACCACGGGGATGGACGCGCCGCAACCGACGAGGGCCGCTGGCTTGCCGAACTCCGCCGACAAAGCCGCCTGGGCGGCACGCAGGAACGGGGCGTCGGGTGAGAGGCCGTAGCCGGGCGCGGCGCCGCCACGGGTGAATTCCACACGGGCATCGGGCGGCAGACGGTCCGTCACGAAGCGTTCGAATGCGTCCTGGATTTTCACCGGGTCCTGGCCGTCGACGAGCCGGAAGGTGAGCTTGGCGGTGGCATGGGCGGGGATCACGGTCTTGCTGCCATCGCCCTGATAGCCGCCATAAATGCCATTGAGTTCCGCCGTCGGCCGGGCCCAGAGCTGGGCGAGGGGGATCTGGTCCTGCTCTCCAGCCGGGTGGTGCAACCCGACATCACCGAGGAAGGCCCCCGCATCGAAGCCAAGCCCGGACCAGGCGGCTTCCTGCTCCGGCGTAGACGGGGCTGATGCCGTCATAAAAGCCGGGGATCTGGATGCGGCCCTGTTCGTCCTTCATCTGGCCGAGAATATGGACCAGCGCAGAGATCGGGTTCAGGGCGACGCCGCCGAACAGGCCGGAATGCAGGTCGCGCGAGGGACCGTGCAGCCGGACATCGATAGCCGCCAGCCCGCGCAACGAGGCGGTGATGGCCGGGGTGTCGAAATTCCACATATTGGTGTCGGCCACCAGCACGAAATCCGCCTTCAGAGTCTCGCGCTCATTGGTCAGCAGCTCGGCGAGGGACGGGCTGCCATTCTCCTCCTCGCCTTCCAGCAGCACGGTGAGGCGCACGGGCAGCTTGCCATTCACCGCCAGATGGGCGCGGCAGGCTTCCAGGAAGCTGATGACCTGACCCTTATCGTCCACCGCCCCGCGGCCGACGATGCGCTTGCCGCGCGGGCCGTCCACCAGCTGCGGGTCGAACGGGTCGGAGTGCCAGAGCTCCAGCGGGTCGGCGGGCTGCACGTCGTAATGGCCGTAGAACAGCACATGAGGTGCGTTTGGCCCGGCGGAAAAATTCTGCGCGATGACGCCAGGATGGCCCTTGGTCTCGGAAAGCCGGGCGGTGAAGCCCATGTCCTCCAGCGTGTCGCGCGCCCATTCCGCGGCGCGGCGGCAATCCTCCGCATGGGCCGGTTGGGCGCTGATGCTGGGGATGCGCAGGAAGGCGAAGAGCCGCTCCAGCGAGGCGGGCAGGGCGGAATCGATGGCGTCCAGTATCTTGTCCATGGCGCTATCAGAGACACAGGGGCGGAAAAAATCAATGTGGCTTGATTTGGCGGCAAAACAGGCCAAAAGAGCCGCATCATGACCCAGTTGACGCTGTACAATACCCGCACCCGCGCCAAGGCGCCGTTCGTCCCGCTCGATCCGGCCAATGTGCGGGCCTATCTGTGCGGCCCCACCGTGTATGACCGCGCCCATATCGGCAATGCGCGCAATGTGGTGATTTTCGACGTGCTGATCCGCCTGCTGCGGCGTCTCTATCCGAAGGTGACGTACGTCCGGAACATCACGGACGTTGATGACAAGATTAATGTCCGCGCCCAGGAGCGCGGCGTTTCCATCGAGGAGGTCACGCAAGGGCCGATCCGCTGGTATCATGAGGATATGGGCGCGCTCTACACGCTGCCGCCGGATATCGAGCCGCGCGCCACCGCGCATATGGCCGAGATCATCATGATCATCGAGAAGCTGATACTGAACGGCCATGCCTATGAGGCGGAGGGACACGTGCTGTTCTCCGTGGCCTCTGACCCCACTTACGGCAAATTCTCTGGCCGCACGCCGGATGAACTGATCGCCGGCGCGCGGGTGGATGTGGCGGCCTATAAGCGCGACGCCGGGGATTTCGTGCTCTGGAAGCCTTCCACGCCGGAGCTGCCGGGCTGGGACAGCCCCTGGGGGCGCGGCCGGCCGGGCTGGCATATTGAATGCTCGGCGATGAGCTGGAGACATCTCGGCGAGAATTTCGATATTCATGGCGGTGGCGATGATCTGATCTTCCCGCATCATGAGAACGAGATCGCGCAGAGCTGCTGCGCCTTCCCCGGATCGAACTTCGCCAATGTGTGGGTGCATAACCGCATGCTGCTGGTGAATGGCGAGAAGATGAGCAAGTCGCTCGGCAATTTTCTCGTCCTGCATGAGGTGCTGGAAAAGGCCCCCGGCGAGGCGGTGCGCTTTATGCTGATGCGCGCCCATTACCGCTCGACGCTGGATTTCTCCGATGCGGGGCTGGTGGAAGCCAAGGCGGAGCTGGATCGTTTTTACAGGGCTTTGGAGAAGAGTTTTCACAGCGCTTTGGAAAAGAACGCCTTTGACACAAGGATCTCCTCGATCCCACCAGATTGTGTGCTGGAACCATTGCTGGATGACCTCAATACGCCCGGTGCTATTGCCGGACTGCACCAATTGGCGGATGCAGCACTAAGTGGAGACCTGACGGCCGCCTCGGGATTGTTATCGGCGGGCCAGGTACTGGGGCTGTTCAATGTTACACCGGATGAGTGGTTTCGAGGCGGGATCAACCAAAATGCGGTCGATGCCCTTGTCAGCCTGCGCATTACCGCGCGAAAGTCAAAGAACTTTGCTGAATCCGACCGCATTCGCGACCTGCTGCTGCGGGAGCATGGCGTGATCATTGAGGACGGGCCGAACGGCGTCTACACGCTGAGGAAAGCCTGATGACCGGGCGCGATGGCGGGGCAGAGCTGCACCCGATCGACCCCTCGCCGGTCGTGATTCTGGTGCGCCCGCAAATGGCCGAGAATATCGGCGCGGTGGCGCGGGCCATGGGCAATGGCGGGCTGTTCCATTTGCGCATCGTTGCTCCGCGCGATGGCTGGCCGTTGCCCCGTGCCTGGATCACCGGCTCCGGCGCGCACCGCATTCTCGACAATGCGCAGGTCTTCGAGAGCGTGGCCGAGGCGGTGGCGGACCTGCACCGTGTGTTCGCCACCTGTCCGCGCCCGCGCCATATCATCAAGCCCGTGCTCACCGCGCGCGGCGGGGCGGCGGAAATTGTCGCGGCCGGGGCAAGGGGATTGAAGACCGGCATCCTCTTCGGGCCGGAGCGCACGGGGCTGGATAATGATGACATCGCCAATGCGGACAGCTTGATCCGTTACGATCTAAATCCTGATTTCATGTCCCTCAATCTCTCCCAGGCGGTGATGGTGATGGGCTATGAATGGTGGCTGGCGCGCAGCCCGGAGCAGCCGCCGAGAGAGTTGCAGGTGAACGAGACCGCGCCCGCCACGAAGGGCGAGCTTGATAATTTCATGACACATCTCATCAATGCCTGCGATGAGAGCGGATTTTTGCGCAACGCGCAGAAGCGCCCTGGCATGGTGCGCAATCTGCGGCATTTCTTCCAGCGCGGCGAGGTAACGCGCCAGGAATTGAACACGCTGCATGGCGTGATCACCGAGCTGACGCGGGGGCCGCGCGAACGTTGAAGCTGGCTTTTAGCGCGGGCGATTCACGCTTTGGATTGAACCATAGCTGGTTCACTCCAAAGCGATCGCACGCGGGCCGGGCATTGCATGGCGGCGGGGGCAACCCCACATGCACGCGCATTCAGGAGATTCAATGCATGAAATATAAGCAGCTTGGCCGTACCGGCCTGTTTGTTTCCGAAATTTGCCTCGGCACCATGACTTTTGGCGGCAATGAGGATGCGGGATATTGGAAGGCCATTGGCTCGCTTCGCCAGGATGAGGTGGATGCGATTGTCGCCCGCGCGCTTGAGGCCGGGGTTAATTTCATCGACACGGCGGACGTCTATTCCTTTGGCCAGTCCGAGAAGCTGGTTGGGCAGGCGCTGAAAAATCTCGGCGTGGCGCGTAAGGATGTGGTGCTCGCCACCAAGGTTTATGGCGAGATGGGGCCGGGGCCGAATGACCGTGGCGCCTCGCGCGGCCATATCATGGACGGGGTGAAGGCCAGCCTGGAGCGGCTGCAGACCGACCATATCGATCTCTATCAGATCCACGCCAATGATCTCGTCACGCCCATCGAGGAGACGCTGCGCGCGTTGGATGATCTCGTCTCGCAGGGGCTGGTGCGTTATATCGGCGTGTCCAACTGGGCCGCTTGGAAGATCGCCAAGGCGCTGGGGATTTCCGAGGCGAAGGGCTATGCGCGGTTCGAGACGTTGCAGGCCTATTACTCCATCGCCGGGCGTGACCTGGAGCGTGAGCTGGTGCCGATGCTGAACGAGGAGAAGCTCGGGCTGATGGTGTGGTCGCCGCTGGCGGGCGGTTATCTCTCCGGCAAATACGGGCCGGGCGCCGAGAAGGCGAATGATTCGCGCCGGTTGAGCTTTGATTTCCCGCCGGTGAATATCGAGCGCGCGGATGCCTGCATCGCCGCGATGCGCGAGGTTGGGGCGGCGCATGGTGTTTCCGTGGCGCGGGTGGCTTTGGCCTGGCTGCTGAGCAAGAAGCATGTGATGAGCGTGATCATCGGCGCCAAGAGCACCGCGCAGCTGGATGACAATCTGGCGGCGGCTGAGCTGGTGCTGACGCCGGACGAGATCGCGAAGCTGGATGCGGTGAGCGATCTGCCGCAGGAATATCCGGGCTGGATGCTTGAGCGTCAGTCGCGCAACCGCGTGCCGGCGCCCTTCGAAATTAAAAAATAAAAGTTTTTGGTGCAGCTTTTTCCAAAAAGCTGCAGAAACGCAGCCCTTTTAAAAAAGGGCTGCACCCCCAAAATTTTTAAAACTATTCTTACAGCCGCCGGAGCACGAACACTTCCGCCAGCGAGGCTTCGATGGCCTCGCCATGGGCGGCGTCGCGGGCCTCGATCATCACCTCAAGCTGCGCATCCTGCACCGAAGGGCTGGAGAACAGGCGGTGGTGCGAGACTTCCAGAATATTGCCGCCCAGCTCGCCAATGCGCTTGGAAACCTCCGCCAGCATGCCCGGCCGGTCCGGCATTTCCAGAACCAGGCGCAGCAGGCGGCCGTCGCGCAGCAGGCAGCGCATGAGCGTGTTGGCCAGGATGCGCGGGTCGATATTCGCGCCGCAGATGGAAATGCCGACCTTCTTGCCCCGGAAATGTTCGGGAAAACTTAACACCGCGGCGAGGCTGGCCGCACCCGCGCCCTCCGTCACCTGCTTGGCGTTTTCAACATAGGCGGCGATGGCGCTTTCCACCGCATGTTCGGAGACCACCAGCACCGGCACCTCAAGCGCCTTCAGCACCGAAAGCGGCCGCTGGCCGATGTCGCGCACCGCGATACCCTCGGCGATGGTGGGGCCGCCGACATTGATCTGCTCGCCCGGCCAGAGCCTGGGCGAAGGCGGCGTAATGCTCGACCTCCACACCATAAACCTTGCATTCCGGGCGCAGATGCCGGGCCACGGTGGCGCTGCCCGCCACTAAGCCCGCCGCCGCCGGTGGCTACCACCAGCGCGTCCAGGTCCGGCACGTCCTGCAACATTTCCAGCGCCATGGTGCCTTGGCCTGCCATCACCGCCGGGTCGTCATAGGGGTGGATGAAGAACAGCCCCTCTTCCTTCTCCAGCCGGCTTGCCTCGGCGGCGGCCTCGGCCAGCGTCTCGCCATGCAGGACGACATGCGCCCCCCAGCTGGCGGTACGGGTCACTTTTGTCGCCGGGGTGTGGCGGGGCATGACGATGGTGGCCTTGATGCCGGTAAGCATCGCATGGCGCGCCACGGCCTGGGCGTGATTGCCCGCTGACATCGCCACCACGCCGTGCTTGCGCTCCTCGGGCGTGAGCAGCGCGATGCGGTTGGCCGCCCCGCGCTCCTTGAAAGCGCCGGTGGCCTGGAGATGGTCGAACTTGATGTACAGCTCCGCCCCGGTCAGGCGCGAGAGCGCATCCGAGCGCAGGAAGGGCGTGCGCAGCACCGCGCCCTGGATCCGCTTGGAGGCGGCCAGGACATCATCGTAAGTGATCATCTCACAGATAGCTGATTTTCAGGATTTCGTAGGACCGGTCGCCGCCAGGGGCGGGCACGGCCACGGTGTCGCCAACTCGCTTGGAAATCAACGCCTTCGCCAGCGGCGAGGTGACGGAGAGCTTGCTCTGCTTGATGTCAGCCTCATACAGCCCGACGATCTGGTAGGTGGCTTCCTGGTCAGTGTCTTCGTCCACCACCAGCACGGTGGCGCCGAATTTCACCGTGTCGCCGGAGAGGGAGGTGGGGTCGATCACCTCCACCGCCGAGACGATCTCTTCCAGCTCAGCAATCCGGCCCTCGATGAAGGACTGACGTTCGCGCGCGGCATGGTACTCGGCGTTTTCCGAGAGATCACCATGGGCGCGGGCTTCGGCGATGGCACGAATAATCGCCGGACGCTCAACAGCCTTGAGAGTCCGCAATTCTTCTTCAAGCGCCGCGAGACCTGCCGCGGTCATGGGAAATTTCTGCACTGCATCTCCTCAAGGGCACTGAATGCCCCCGATGGGGTTAGAGGTTACGCGGAAAACAGCCGCCGGCGCGTGAACGCCGGCGGCGATTAGAAGGATTGGTGAAAGTACGACTGTAAGGGCGCGACATCAAGAGTGCGCGACATAAGGGCCGCGATGGCGTGTGCCCCCGCCCTTGCACCCGCTATGGTTGTGAAGTTGGGTATCGCATGGGTGAGGGCGGAGCGGCGGATGTCGAACAAATCCGCCACGGACTGCGCGCCGGAGGCGGTGTTGATGATCAGCTGCACTTCGCCCGAGCGGATGGCGTCCACGCAATGCGGGCGGCCTTCCAGCACTTTGTTCACCCGCTTCACCGGAATCCCGGCCTCGGCCAGGCATTGCGCCGTGCCGCCAGTGGCCATGATGGAGAAGCCGAGCTCCGAAAGCCGCCGCGCCACGGGCAGGATGGCGGGTTTGTCGGCATCCTTCACCGAGACCAAGGCCGTGCCTTTCAGCGGCAGCTGCACCCCGGCGCCCAGCTGCGCCTTGGCGAAGGCGCGGGCGAAATTAGTGTCCAGCCCCATCACCTCGCCGGTGGATTTCATCTCCGGCCCCAGCAGCGTGTCCACATTGGGGAAGCGCGCGAAGGGGAACACCGCTTCTTTCACCGCGACATGGCGGGGCGAGATGGAGTCGTCCAGGTTGAAGCTGGCGAGCTTGGCGCCCGCCATCACCAGCGCGCCGATTTTGGCCACGGGCACGCCGGTGGCCTTGGCCACGAAGGGCACGGTGCGCGAGGCGCGGGGGTTCACCTCCAGCACATAGATCGTGTCGTTCTGGATGGCGTATTGCACGTTCATCAGCCCAACCACGCCCAGCGCCTTGGCCATGGCCTCGGTCTCGGCCCGCAGCTCCGCGACGATGGCCGGTGAGAGCGAGTAGGGCGGGAGGGAGCAGGCGGAATCGCCGGAATGGATGCCGGCTTCCTCGATATGCTCCATCACGCCGGCCACATACACATCCGTGCCGTCGCAGATGCAGTCCACATCCACTTCGGAGGCTTCGTTGAGATAGCGGTCGATCAGCACCGGGTTGTCGCCCGAGACACGCACGGCCTCGCGCATATAGCGCTCCAGCCCGGTGCGGTCATAGACGATCTCCATCGCCCGCCCGCCCAGCACGTAGGAGGGGCGGATGATGACCGGGTAGCCGATGCGGTCCGCAATGGCCTCCGCCTGCTCGGTGGAGCGGGCGATGCCGTTGTCCGGCTGGCGCAGGCCGAGGCGCTTCAAGAGGGCTTGGAAACGCTCGCGGTCCTCCGCCAGATCGATCGCGTCCGCCGACGTGCCGAGAATGGGAATGCCCGCGGCTTCGAGCGCCAGGGAGAGCTTCAGCGGCGTCTGGCCGCCATATTGCACGATGCAGCCCAGCAGCGTGCCTTTCTGCTCCTCTGCGCAGCAGCGAGATCACGTCCTCGGCAAAGAGCGGTTCGAAATAGAGCCGGTCGGAGGTGTCGTAATCCGTGGAGACGGTTTCGGGGTTGCAATTGACCATGATGGTCTCGATAGCCCGCCTCGCGCAGCGCATAGGCGGCATGGACACAGCAATAATCGAACTCGATGCCCTGGCCGATGCGGTTCGGCCCGCCGCCGAGGATGACCACCTTCTTGCGGTCCGACACATCAGACTCGTCCAGAGGCGCGCCGTAGGAGCCCTCATAAGTGGAATACATATAAGAGGTGGCGGAGGCGAATTCGCCCGCGCAGGTGTCGATGCGCTTATAGGCTGGCGTGACGCCGAGCTTGAGCCGCTGCGCGGTGACCGCGGGCTCCTTCTGGCCGGCGAGTTGGGCCAGGCGCTTATCGGCAAAGCCCAGGGCTTTCAGGCGGCGGAAGCCGAAGGCATCGCGCGGCAGGCCGTTCGCCTTCACCTTGTTTTCGGCCTCGATGATGTCCTGCATCTGGCGCAGGAACCAGGGGTCGAACTTGCAGGCGGCGTGGACCTCATCGACCGAGAGCCCGGCGCGCAGCGCCTGGGCAGCCATCAGCAGCCGGTCCGGGCGCGGGGTGGAGAGGGCGGCGCGGAACGCGTCTGCCGTGCCATCGCCAGGGGCAGCAATTTCGTCCAGCCCGGAGAGGCCGGTTTCCAGGCTGCGCAGGCCCTTCTGCAAGGCTTCCGCGAAATTGCGGCCAATCGCCATCGCCTCGCCGACCGACTTCATGGAGGTGGAGAGCAGGGCAGGGGTGCCGGGGAATTTCTCGAAGGTGAAGCGGGGGATTTTGATGACGACGTAATCGATCACCGGCTCGAACGATGCAGGCGTGGCCTTGGTGATGTCGTTCTGCAGCTCATCCAGCGTGTAGCCGACGGCGAGCTTCGCGGCGATTTTGGCGATCGGGAAGCCGGTGGCCTTGGAGGCGAGCGCGGAGGAGCGCGAGACGCGCGGGTTCATCTCGATGACGACCATGCGGCCATCTTCCGGGTTGATGCCGAACTGCACGTTGGAGCCGCCGGTTTCCACGCCGATACGGCGCAGGCAGGCGATGCTGGCATCGCGCATGATCTGGTATTCTTTATCCGTCAGCGTCAGCGCCGGGGCGACGGTGACGCTATCGCCCGTATGCACGCCCATCGGGTCGATATTCTCGATGGCGCAGATGATGATGCAGTTATCCGCCTTGTCGCGGACCACCTCGATCTCATATTCCTTCCAGCCGAGCACGGATTCCTCGACCAGCACTTCATTGGTGGGCGAGGCCTCGATGCCGCCCATGCAGATTTCGAAGAATTCCTCGCGGTTATAAGCAATACCGCCGCCCGTGCCGCCGAGGGTGAAGCTGGGGCGGATAACGGCGGGCAGGCCCACCTGCTCCAAGGCCGCCGTGGCCTCCTCGCGGTTATGGGCGATGGCGGATTTCGGGCCCATGATGCCGATTTCCGCCATCGCGTCGCGGAATTTCAGCCGGTCCTCGGCGCGGTCGATCACCTCCGCATTGGCGCCGATCAGCTCCACGCCCAGCCGCTCCAGCGCGCCGGACTTGGCCAGCGCCATCGCCGTGTTCAGCGCCGTCTGCCCGCCCATGGTCGGCAGCAGCGCGTCCGGCTTCTCCTTGGCGATGATCTTTTCCACCATCTCGGGCGTGATCGGCTCGATATAGGTCGCATCCGCCAGCGAAGGATCGGTCATGATCGTCGCCGGGTTGGAGTTGACCAGGATGACGCGGTAGCCCTCCTCGCGCAGCGCCTTGCAGGCCTGGGCGCCGGAATAATCGAACTCGCAGGCCTGGCCGATGACAATCGGCCCGGCGCCGATGATCATGATGGACTTGATGTCTGTGCGTTTGGGCATGGTGTAGTAATCCTAAATAAGTGGCAGGGCTCCGCCCTGCACCCGCCGGGGCCTGAGGCCCCGGACCCCCATTAGTTTATGGGCTTAGCCCATCAGCTCGACGAAGCGCTTGAACAGATAGAAGCTGTCGCTCGGCCCCGGAGAGGCTTCCGGGTGGTACTGCACGGAGAACACTCGCTTCTCCTTGCAGGCGATGCCTTCGTTCGAGCCGTCGAACAGCGACACATGCGTCACCTCCACGCCTTGCGGCAGGCTCTTCTCATCCACCGCGAAACCGTGATTCTGCGAGGTGATCTCCACCTTGCCGGTGGTCAGGTCTTTCACCGGCTGGTTGGCGCCGCGATGGCCGCGCTCCAGCTTGTAGGTCTTGCCGCCGAGCGCCGTGGCCAGCAGCTGGTGGCCGAGGCAGATGCCGAAAATCGGCACGCCGGCTTCCATCACGCCCTGGATGGCGGGCACGGCGTAGGTGGCGGTGGCCGCCGGGTCGCCAGGGCCGTTGGAGAGAAACACGCCGTCCGGCTTGTGGCGCAGAATATCCTCCGCCGTGGCGGTGGCGGGCACAACCGTGACATGGCAGCCGGAAGAGGCCAGGGAGCGCAGAATATTGCGCTTGGCCCCGTAATCCACGGCGACGACGCGCTTGCCGCCATTGGTTTCCGCAAAGCCGTTCTCCCAGCTCCACAGCCCGTCGGTCCATTCATAGGCCTGGGTGCAGGTGACCTCCTTGGCGAGGTCCAGCCCTTCCAGCCCGGCCCAGTCCGCCGCCTGCTTGGCCAGCGCCTTCAGGTCGAATTTCTGGTCCTCGGGGAAGCACAGCACCGCGTTCGGCGCGCCGAGGTCGCGGATGCGCAAGGTCAGCGCCCGCGTATCGACCCCGGCAATGCCGGAAATATTCATCTTCTTCAGCCAGCCGCCGAGATTATCCGTGGAGCGGTAATTGGAAGGCGCGGTGAAATCCTCCTTCGTCACCAGCCCGCGCGCAAAAATCTGCGGGGCCTCCAGATCCTCATAATTGGTGCCCACATTGCCGATATGCGGGAAGGTGAAGGTGACAATCTGCCCGGCGAAGGACGGGTCCGTCAGGGTTTCCTGATAGCCGGTCATGCCGGTGGAGAAGCACAGCTCAGACGGCGCGGTGGTGCCGAAGGCGCCAAAGCCGCGGCCCCAGAACACCGTGCCATCCGCCAGCACCAGGGCGGCGGTGGCGCCGGGCGGCACGTCGGAGCTTTCGGGGGCTGCCGAAAAATCTTCCCAGGCGAGGCCGGTTGCGGCCATAATGGCAGGCCAGTGGCGCGGCGGGATGGCCCCAGCGCTGCGCCATTTGCGGACGGCTTCGGGGGAGACGCCGGTGAGGGTGGCGGCGGCCTCGTTGCCGCCAAGGCGGCGCAGGATTTCATCGATGGGCGTGTGCATGGCATCCCCTTAGCGGAATTTTGCTCCGGTCTCAACGATACTATATGGGTGCCGGAAATTTTTTCCGGCCCTGTGTCTTTGCCTGGGCTGATACGTAGATACGCGCGTAAATACGTGGAAAGATAAACAGACAGCCAGTTGGAGACAGAAGTGAGCTTACGTGAAAAACTGACCGCCGCCGTGAAGGAATCGATGCTGGCCCGCAATGCGGAGCGCACCTCGGCCCTGCGCCTGATCCAGGCCAAGCTGAAGGATACCGACATCGCCGCCCGGCCCAAGGGTGTGGAGCAGATCCCCGACGAGGAGATCCTGGCCATGCTGCGCTCCATGATCAAATCCCGCCGGGACTCCGTGGCGCTGTACCGCCAGGGGGGGCGCGAGGATCTGGCGGGCAAGGAGGAGTTTGAGATCGCGGTGATCTCCGAATTCCTGCCGCAGGCGCTGGAAGGCGAGGCGCTGGACGCCGCGATCAAAGAGGCCATCGCCGCCACGGGTGCTACGGGTGCGAAGGATATGGGCAAGGTTGTCGGCGCGTTGAAGGCCAAGCATGGCGCGGCGCTGGATATGGGCGTGGCCTCCGCCGCGGTGAAGGCGGCCCTGGCCGGATAAATGGCGCTTCCGGCCAATTTTCTCGATGAGCTGCGCGCCCGGCTGCCGATTGCAACGGTCATCGGGCGCTCGGTCAAGCTCAGCCGGTCCGGGCGGGAGCGCAAGGGCTGCTGCCCGTTCCATGGGGAAAAGACGCCCTCTTTTTATGTCTATGACGACCATTACCATTGCTTCGGCTGCGGCGAGCATGGGGATGTCATCACCTTTGTGATGAAAAGCACCGGCGCCTCCTTTATGGAGGCGGTGGAGGATCTGGCGACCCAGGCCGGGCTGGATGTGCCCAAACCCACCCCGCAGGCGGCGCAGGCCGAGCAGCGCCGCGCCGACCTGGCAGATGTGCTGGAGGCCGCATGTAAAGAATATCAGCTCTGGCTCTGGGGGCAGGAAGGACGCGCGGCGCTGGATTATCTGCGCGGGCGCGGGCTTTCGGACGATACGATCCGCCGCTTCCAGCTCGGCTGGTCGGGCGAGGGGCGCGGCGCGCTGGCGGCGGCCCTGCGCGGGCAGAACATCAAGCCGGACCAGCTCATCGAGGCCGGGTTGATGAAGCAGGGTGAGCGCGGCCCGGCGGATATGTTTTTCTCCCGCGTCATGTTCCCCATCCGCGACCGGCGGGGCGTGCTGATATCCTTTGGCGGGCGGATCATGGGCGATGGCCAGCCCAAATATGTGAACGGGCCGGAGACGGCTTTGTTCTCCAAGCGCCGCTCGCTCTACAGGCTGAATCTGGCCCGTGAACTCCATCCGCAAGGGCGCCAAGATGATCATCGTCGAGGGCTATATGGATGTCATCGCCCTCTCTCAGGCCGGGTTCGGCGGGGCGGTGGCGCCGCTCGGCACGGCGCTGACGGAGGAGCATCTGGAGGAAATCTGGCGCCTCTCGCCGGAGCCGGTCGTCTGCTTCGACGGCGATGCGGCCGGCCAGCGCGCGGCGCTGAAAACGGCGGAACTGGCGCTGACCCAGCTGGCACCGGATAAGTCCCTGAAATTCCTGAACCTGCCCGCCAAGGACGACCCTGACAGCCTGATCAAACGCGGCGGCCGGGCGGCGTTTGAGGCGCAGCTGGGCAAGGCGCAGCCGCTTTCGGTGGTTCTGCTCCCCATGCTCCAGGCCGGGCAGGATCTCTCCACGCCGGAGGGGCGGGCGCGTTTCCGCCAGCGCCTGCTGGGCGTGGCCAATACAATTCCAGACAAGGTGCTGGCGGGGGAATACCGGTCGGCACTGATGGATGCGTTCTTCGCCGGGCGGCGGCGTGGCCCGGCGCAGCCGCCGCCCGGGCTTTCAGCCGCGCGGGCAGGGGCGCTTTACGCCCGCCCCGCCGCCTGTGGCGCTGCCGCCGCGCACCGCGCCGGATGCCGAGGCAGCACAGACGAAGCGCGCCCGGCTGATGCTGGCGATTTTGTTCGCGTTTCCCGCGTTGATCCCGGAGGTGGAGGAGGCGTTCTCCCATGTCCGTCTGCCGGAGGCGGATGAGGCGCTGCGCCACGCGCTGCATGGCTTCGTTTCACGGGCGAAAACCCTTGACACTTCCTCCCTGTTCACCCATCTCGACAGCCTCGGCCTTGGCGGCAGGCGCGCGCATTGCAGGTCCAGGCGGGCGCTGAGTTCCGCCTCGATCCGGAAGCGAGCCCGGCGGAGGCCGCGCGGAATTGGTGGAGCTTGTATGAATTGATGGATTTCAGCATCGACATGTTGCGGACGCAGCGTGACGAAGCCCAGGCCCTTTGGCTCGCCAACCCCGACGACCGCGGCAGCCTGCGACAGGCTGATGCGCTATAATGAGCTTTTGGCCCGCGCCCGCTCAGGTGCCGCCGGAGCAGAAGAATTCTGACTTACACTGGGCAGGGTTGTTGCCTATCTATTGACTTGTAAAATATACGAGCCGCTACACCGGAGACCTGATCTTACCATGGCCACCAAGCCGACCGCCACCACGGAAACAGCCGCCCCCGAGGCTGAGGCCGATGCCAATGTGCTGGATACCCAATCCGCCGCCGTCAAGCGGCTGATCGCCAAGGGCAAGGAACGTGGCTACATCACCTTTGATGAGCTGAACGCCGTTCTGCCCGCCGAGCAGAACTCCTCGGAGCAGATCGAGGACATCATGGCGATGCTCAACGAAATGGGCATCCAGGTGGTGGAATCCGAGGAAGGCGAAGAGGCCGAGACCGCCGCCGCGCCGAAGGACGACATGTCCGACGACGAGGAGCAGGCGGGCAATATCTCGGAATCCTCCGTCAGCCGCACGGACGACCCGGTGCGCATGTATCTGCGCGAGATGGGCACGGTGGAGCTGCTCTCCCGCGAGGGTGAGATCGCCATCGCCAAGCGAATCGAGGCCGGGCGGGACATGATGATCCGCGGGCTGTGCGAAAGCCCGCTGACCTTCCGCGCCATCATCGCCTGGCACGAGGCGCTGAATAATGGCCGGGTGCTGCTGCGCGACGTGATCGACCTGGAAGCCATGCAGGCCGGGTCTGAGCCGGTGGATACGGCGAGCTTCGAAGCCGCCGAGGAGCTGGATGACGACGAGGAGGGCGAGGGTGCCGGCATGTCCCTCTCCGCGCTGGAAGAGAAGCTGAAGCCCGAGATCTTCCAGAATTTCGACGAGATCGAAAAGCTCTACGACAAGCTCTCGAAGATGCAGACCAAGCGCATCGAGAACCTGACCGCCGGCGGGGATGTGAATGCCCGTAACGAGAAGGCCTATGAGAAGCTGCGCGACGAGCTGGTGGCCAAGGTGGAGCAGGTGCGGCTGCATAATAACCGCATCGAGGAGCTGATGGCCCAGCTGAAGGTGCTGAACCAGCGCCTGAACGGTCTGGAGGGCCAGCTTCTGCGCCTGGCCGAGAGCACCAAGGTGAGCCGCGAGGAATTTTTGCAGCATTACCGGGGCCGGGAGATGGACCCGGGCTGGGTGCTGTATGTGGCGGAGCTGCCGGGCAAGGGCTGGAAGGATTTTTCCAAGAAGCACGAGGGCCAGGCCAACGAGCTGCGCGCGCAGATCGGCAAGGTGGCCGCCGAGGCCGGGCTGCCGATCGAGGAATTCCGCCGGGTCTACACCACCGTCTCGCGCGGCGAGCGTGATTCCACGCGCGCCAAGAAGGAGATGATCGAGGCCAATCTGCGCCTCGTGATCTCGATTGCCAAGAAATACACCAATCGCGGTTTGCAGTTCCTGGATCTGATCCAGGAAGGCAATATCGGGCTGATGAAGGCGGTGGATAAGTTCGAATACCGCCGTGGTTATAAGTTCTCCACCTACGCCACCTGGTGGATCCGCCAGGCGATCACCCGCTCCATCGCCGATCAGGCCCGCACCATCCGTATTCCGGTGCATATGATCGAGACGATCAACAAGCTGGTGCGCACCTCGCGCCAGATGCTGCACGAGATCGGCCGCGAGCCCACGCCTGAGGAGCTGGCCGAGAAGCTCGGCATGCCGCTGGAGAAGGTGCGCAAGGTGCTGAAGATCGCCAAGGAGCCGATCTCCCTCGAAACGCCGATCGGCGACGAGGAGGACAGCCATCTGGGCGATTTCATCGAGGATAAGGCGGCGATCATTCCGCTGGACGCGGCGGTGCAGGCCAATCTGCGCGAGGCGGCGACGCGCGTGCTCTCCTCGCTCACCCCGCGTGAGGAGCGCGTGCTGCGCATGCGCTTTGGCATCGGCATGAACACCGACCATACGCTGGAAGAGGTGGGGCAGCAGTTCAACGTGACGCGCGAGCGTATCCGCCAGATCGAGGCGAAGGCGCTGCGCAAGCTCAAGCACCCCTCGCGCAGCCGCAAGCTGCGCAGCTTTTTGGATGATTGATAGACGTTTTTCTGGGGGCACCCTTTTTTACAAAAAGGGGTGCGAAAACGCAGCTTATTTGAAAAAAGCTGCACCAAAAACTTTTGGACCTTGGGCCGGGGGCATTAAATGCCTGAGATCGTTGATTATGCGCGGCCGGCACCGGGAGAGGCGACGGAACGCGCCATCGTCACCGTGGTGTTTCTGCGCATGATGAACCGGCCCCAGCGTCCTTTGGCCATGTTGCCGCAAGGGGCCAGCATCGCGCGGGAGCGGCTGGATGTGGCCGCTTACCGCGGGCTTTACAACGAGGTTGGCGCGCCCATGGCTCTGGTGGCTGCGCCGGGTGATGCCGGATGCGCTGTTGGAGAAGCATCTGGCCAGCAGCACCGTCGACATCCATGTGCTGCGGGTGGACGGTGAGGTGGCCGGGTTTTTCGAAACCGATTCCGGCCATTGGCCCTACGTGAATCTGAATTATTTTGGGCTGCTGCCGCGCTTCATTGGGCGCGGGCTGGGCAAGCCGCTCCTGGATCTGGCGGTGGACACGGTGTTCGAAGGCGCCACGGCGCTGCGCGGCATGAGCGTGAATACCTGCAATGCCGACCATCCGCGCGCCTTGCCCAATTATCTGGCCGCGGGTTTCACGGAAATCCGCCGCGCCCAGGAGGAATGGGACATTCCGGTGCGGCTGGGCTTAACCATTCCCGACACTTTGCGGGGCTGACGCCTCTGCCGCCTGACATACTCTTCGCCGACAACCGCGCCCTGGTGGTGAACAAGCCCGCGGGGCTGCCGGTTTATCCGGGCCGTGCGGGCGGGCCGAGCATCGAGGATTTCTTCCCCGATTGGCGCCGGGGCAAAACCGGCCCCTGGTTGGCGCATAGGCTGGACCAGGATACGGCAGGCTGTTTGCTCGTTGCGCGCAAGAAGGCGTTTCTGCTGGAAGCCCAGGCGCTGATGGCCTCGGGCGGGGCGGAAAAAATCTACTGGGCCGCGCTGCGCGGTGTGCCGGAGGCGCGGCAGGGGATGATCGACGCGCCCCTGGCCAAGATCACGCAGGGGCGGCGCTGGTGGATGGCGGTCGCGGCGGATGGCCAACCGGCCCGCACCGCATGGCGGGTGCTGGGTACCCATGGCGGCCATGCGCTGGTGGAATTCACGCTGCTCACCGGGCGCACCCATCAGGTCCGGGCGCACGCCGCGCATATCGGCCATCCGGTGCTGGGGGATGAGGTTTATGGTGGCGGGGCTGGGATGCTTTGTCTGTTGGCAAGGCGGTTGCATTTGCCCTTGGCGGAGCCGGTGACGGCCATTGCGCCGCTGCCCGCGCATATGATTGATTTCGTGGAGGCTTGCGGTGCAGAGATCTGAATTCGAGCCCGGCCAGTACGTTAGGCATCCCCAGCAGCCCGATTGGGGGCTGGGGCAGGTGCAAAGCGCCATCGGCAATCGGGTGACGGTGAATTTCGAGCATGCTGGCAAAGTGCTGGTGGATACGGACGTGGTGGCGCTGGAGCATGCAGAGCCGGATTAGCAGGGTGGATGCGCTGGTTAGCCAATTCATACTTGGGTGTAATTGCAATCGGACCAGAATGGTCCGAAATAGACCAATCATGATCGACCCGTTCGGCCGCAAAGTCTCCTATCTTCGCGTATCGGTGACAGACCGCTGCGATTTCCGCTGCGTCTATTGCATGGCGGAGGATATGAGCTTCCTGCCCAAGGACGAGTTGCTCTCTCTGGAAGAGATGGAGCGGCTTTGTGCCGCCTTCATCCGCATGGGCGTCAGCAAGTTGCGCCTGACCGGCGGCGAGCCGCTGGTGCGGCGAAATGTGATGAGCCTGATCGAAGGGCTGGGGCAATATCTAGGC
Source organism: uncultured Pseudomonadota bacterium (assembly GCA_963827925.1). GTDB lineage: Bacteria > Pseudomonadota > Alphaproteobacteria > Acetobacterales > Acetobacteraceae > Acidocella. Next base: position 290,062 of record CAWHDE010000015.1, read on the forward strand.
AACGGGCTGGAGGAGCTGACCCTCACCACCAATGGCTCGCAGCTTGCCAAGCATGCGCGGGCTCTGGCGGGGGCGGGGGTGAAGCGCATCAATGTCAGCCTCGATACGCTGGATGAGCGCAAATTCGCGTCCATTACGCGCTGGGGGCGGCTGCCCCAGGTGCTGGAGGGGATAGAGGCCGCCCAGGCGGCGGGGCTGAAGATCAAGATCAACATGGTCGCGCTGAAGGGCGTGAATGATGACGAGTTCGACGCCATGCTGGCGTGGTGCGGAGAGCGGAAACTCGATCTCTGCATGATCGAGACCATGCCGATGGGCGAGGTGACGCACCGGGAGGAGACGCATCTGCCGCTTGCCGGTGTGCAGGCAGATCTGGCACAGCGCTGGACGCTGCGCGCGTCGGATTACGTCACTGGCGGCCCGGCGAGATATGTCACAGTGGAAGAAACAGGCCAGAAGCTTGGTTTCATCACCCCTCTCAGCCATAATTTTTGTGAATCCTGCAACCGCGTGCGGCTGACCTGCACCGGCACGCTTTATATGTGCTTAGGCCAGGAGGATGCGGTGGATCTGCGCCGGCCTTTGCGTTCCAGCGCGGATGACGAGGCGTTGGAAGCTGCGATCAGCCGTGGCATCGCCGGCAAGCCGAAAGGGCATGATTTCGTCATTGGCCGGGTGGCGGTGCCGCGCCACATGTCGGTGACGGGGGGGTAGTTTTTTCCCCGTCGGCGCACAGCCCGGCAAGGAAGATTGTTACGGCGCGGCTTATCCGCGCTTCTAGCGTTTTGGCGCCGGGCACTGCACGAAAGCCAGCGAGTGCGCTAAAATGGAACTCCCCCAGCGCCATGCCAAAGAGCATGGAGGTCAGTTCGCGGGCCTCCGGGCGGGGGGCACCTTGTGCCAAGGCGAGGTCGAGCAGGCAGGTTTCGAGATGAGATTTGGCCTTGCGCATGCGGCTCGATAGAAAGGCGCGGCTGAAATCCGGGCTGTGGGCATACTCCGTAATCACCAGCCGCGTGATCGAGATCTGGACAGGGTCCAGTAGAAATTTCGCCAGACACATCAGATTGGCACAGAGCGTGTCATGCAGGGTCCAGTCCGGTTGCGGCGGCGGGAACTGCACCATTGATTGGCGGTGGGCGAGCAGTTCGGCGAACAACTCGGCCTTGGACTGTACCAAGGTGTAAACGGTGCGCTTGGACATGCCGGCCTGCCGTGCGATGGCCGACATTGTTGCGTTGTGGTAGCCTTTTGATAGAAAGACATGCTCCGCGGCGGCGATGAGGCCGTCCATGCGCGCGGGTGCGGCATCAGGCGCCAAGCGAGGCTTGGGCTTGCGGGGCGGTTCGTCCGTTTCCATGGCGGGATTATACATGCAGGACATGAAAACCATCAAGTTTTCGTTAATGGTTTGTGATATGGAACATGTCGCTTGACGCACGATCGAAAGGCCGGTAGCTCGGATCGTATGAAACCCGGCGGTTTCCAACTTTCGGCGTTCTTCACGACCCTGGCGCTAACCCTCACCGGATGCGCCGTGGGGCCGGATTATCGTCATCCAGCGGCGCCGGATGTGCCGCTCACCGCCAACCCTTTGCCTGCCACCACCGCGAAGGCCGATGGCGTGGCGCAGAGTTTTATGCCCGGGGCGGATATCGCCGGTGACTGGTGGCATTTGTTTCAGTCTCCGCAGCTCGATGTGCTGATTGAAGGCGCGCTCAAGAACAACCCCAGCCTTGCCGCTGCCCAGGCGACGCTGCTGGAGGCTGAGGAGAATGTGCGCGCTGAGCAGGGCGGGCTACTGCCCAGCCTTTCAGGCACGGCCGGCGTCCAGCGGGACCAGGTTTCCGGCGCGTCCCTTGCCGGCTTTGGCGGCTCGACCAGCGCCAGGATTCCGGCCTATACGCTTTATAACGCCTCGCTTTCGGTCTCCTATGCGCCGGATGTATTCGGGCTCACGCGCAGGCAGATCGAAAGCCTGGCGGCACAGGCCGAATATCAGCGCTGGCAGCTGGAAGCCTCTTACCTGGCGCTGACCGCCAATATCGTCACTGCCGCGGTGAGTGAGGCATCGCTGAATGCGCAGATCGAGGCGACCCAACAGCTGATCAGTGATGAGCAGCAATTGCTCTCAATTTTGCAGACACAGGTGAGCCTGGGTGGGGTGGCGCAGGCGCAGGTTTTGCAGCAGCAGGCGACGCTGGCGCAGCAGGAGGCGACATTGCCGCCCTTGCAGGCGCAATTGGCATTGGCGCAGAACCAGCTTGCCGCCTATGCCGGACAATTCCCCGGCAATTTCCATCTGCAAAGCTTCACGCTGGATGATTTGACGCTGCCCACGAATATTCCGGTCAGCTTGCCTTCCGCCATTGTCGCGCAGCGGCCGGATATCGCGGCGGCGGCGGCGCAGCTGCATGAAGCTTCGGCAAATGTCGGTGTGGCGGATGCGAACATGCTGCCGCAGATCACTCTCTCGGCCCAGATCGGCCATGAGGCGCTTTCCACCGGCAGCTTGTTCACGCCGCAAACCTTGCTGTGGAACCTCGTGGCGGGCGTTACCCAGCCGATTTTTGAGGGCGGTACGCTTTCCGCCCAGCGCAAGGCGGCCCTGGCGGCGTTGCAGGCGGCGGGGGGGCAGTACCAGTCCACGGTGATTTCCGCCTTCCAGAACGTCGCGGATGCGCTCTCCACCCTGCAAAATGACGCCTATACGCTGGCGGCGGCGGACACGGCGCGCGATGCCGCGGCACAGAGCCTGGCCGTGACAGAGGCGCAATACAAGCTAGGTGCGCAGCCTTTCTCCGCCGTGCTGACGGAGGAGGTAAGCTATCGGAATGCCTTGATCTTGGCGGTGAGGGCGAAGGGGACCCGGCTTTCGGATACCGCCGCGCTCTATCAGGCGCTGGGTGGCGGGTGGTGGCACAGGCAGGATGTGACGGTGCAATGCTGCGGGATAATTCCATGAAGGAAACCGGACGATGAGCCAGTCAGGCAAGACCGCAAAGCGAATGACCATCATGCTGGTCATTCTCGTGGTGATTTTCGCCCTCGTGTTCGGCTGGGGCGCGCTGCGCTCCGTCTTCATCGCCAAGTTCCTGAAGAGCTTTGCCAACCAGGTGCAGACCGTCGCCACCGTCGAGGCGCGGGAGACGCCCTGGCAGCCCGCCGTGCAGTCCGTCGGTACGCTGACGGCGATTAATGGTGCCTCGCTCTCCGCCGAGGTGGGCGGCATTGTCGACACCATCAATTTCGAATCCGGCAAGGACGTGCAGAAGGGCGACGTGCTACTGACACTGCGCCCGAATAACGACCCTGCCGTGCTGGCGCAGTATCAGGCCCAGGCCAGGCTGGATGCCATCACCTATGCCCGCGACCAGAAGCAGTTCGCGGCCAATGCCATCTCCCAGGCGCAGGTCGATACCGACCGCGCCAATCTGGACGCCGCAAACGCCCAGGTGGCCGGCCAGCAGGAGACGATGGCGGAAAAAATCGTCCACGCGCCCTTCTCTGGCCGGCTTGGCATCAGGCAGGTGGATCTGGGGCAATATCTGCAGCCCGGCACCGCCATCGTGACGCTTGAGCAGCTCAACCCGCTCTTCATTGATTTCTATCTGCCGCAGCAGGCGCTCTCTCGCCTGCATGTGGGGCAGGCGGTGGATGTCAGTGTCGATGCCTATCTCGGCCAGAGCTTTAAGGCGAAGATCACCGCCATCGGCGCGACGGTTGATTCCTCCACGCGCTCGCTCGCCGTGCGGGCGGTGCTGGAGAATGACCAGCTCCGCTTAAGGCCGGGCATGTTCGCCTCGGTCGCGGTGGAAACCGGAACGCCGCAGGATGCGGTGACGCTGCCGCAGACCGCCATTACCTACAGTTCCTATGGCGACACGGTCTATCTCGTGAAGCATGGCAAGGACGCGCAAGGGCATGATGCGTTGACCGCTGCCCAGGTCTTCGTGACGCTGGGTGCCACGCGTGGTGATCAGGTGCAGGTGCTCTCCGGCGTGCAGCCGGGTGATGAGGTGGTGTCGGCCGGGCAGGTGAAGCTGCACAACGGATCGCTGGTGGACGTGAACAATACGATCCAGCCAAGCAACGATCCCAACCCCAACCCGCCGAACGAGTGAGGCGGCAATGAAGCGCTTCACCGACCTGTTCATTGCCCGGCCGGTTCTGTCCATCGCCGTGTCGGTGCTGATTCTGGTGATGGGGCTGCGCGCGGTGGGCACGCTGCCCGTGCAGCAATTCCCGCAGACAGAGAACGCGACGATCACGATCAGCACCACCTATCCCGGCGCTTCGCCCGATACCATCGCCGGTTTCGTGACCACGCCGCTCGAGAACGCCGTGGCACAGGTCAATGGCATCGACTACATGACCTCGACCAGCCAGACGAGCGTCTCGACCATCACGATCAATCTGGTGCTGAACCATAATCCGGACCAGGCGCTGACGGAGGTGTCGGCGCGGGTCAATTCGGTGTTGAACCAGCTTCCCACCGGCACGGAGCAGCCGGTGCTCACCCTGGCCGTCGGCCAGGAGGTGGATGCCATGTATATCGGCTTCCGCAGCTCGGTGCTCAGCTCCAACCAGATCACCGACTACATCACCCGCGTCGTGCAGCCTCAATTGCAGGCGGTGCAGGGGGTGCAGACGGCGGAGATTCTCGGCGGGCAGAATTACGCCATGCGCATCTGGCTGAACCCGCAGAAGATGGCGTCCTTTGGGCTGACGCCTTCGGATGTGTGGAACGCGCTGGAGGCGAATGATTTCATCTCAGCACTTGGCAACACCAAGGGCACGATGACGCAGGTGACGCTGAACGCCTCCACCGGGCTGCATACGCCGCAAGAGTTCCAGCAGCTCATCCTGAAGCAGCAGAACGGCACGATCATCCGGCTGCGCGATGTCGCCACCGTGGCGTTGGGTGCGGACACCTACGAGCAGCACGTGACCTTTGACAACAAGCTGGGCGTTTATATCGGCATCAAGGTGGCGCCGGAGGCCAATCTGCTGAGCGTGATCTCCGGCGTGCGCAAGGTGATGCCTGGCATCCAGGCCAATCTGCCCACCGGTTTGACCGGCGAGGTCGTGTATGACTCGACCGTGTTCGTGAACGCCTCGATCCGCGAAGTGGTGGAGTCATTGGTCGAGGCGCTGCTCATCGTCACGCTGGTGGTGTTCGCTTTCCTGGGCTCGCCGCGCTCGGTGTTGATCCCGGTGGTGGCGATCCCGCTTTCCTTGATCGGCGCTTTCGCGATGATGGCGGCGTTTGGATTCTCCATCAATCTGCTCACCTTGCTGGCGCTGGTGCTGGCCATCGGGCTGGTGGTGGATGACGCGATCATCGTGGTGGAAAACGTCAACCGCCATCTCGATCTTGGGGAGCGCCCGTTACAGGCGGCGCGGGCGGCCGCCGCCGAGCTGGCTGGGCCGATCGTGGCGATGACGGTGGTGCTGATCGCGGTCTATGTGCCGATCGCCTTCCAGTCCGGCCTCACCGGTGCGCTGTTCACGGAATTTGCTCTCACGCTGGCGGGATCCGTGACGATCTCCGCCGTGGTGGCGCTGACGCTGACCCCCATGCTCAGCTCGCGGTTTCTCACGCATGTGGACCGCGAGAAGCCGAACTGGGAAGGCAAGCTGATCAATTTCATCGATGCCGCGTTCGCGAAGCTGCACAGCGCCTATACAAGGCTGCTGCATGCGAGCCTGGAAACCATTCCGGTAACGCTGGTTTTCGCGGTGATTGTGCTCACCAGCATCTATTTCCTGGCGGAGGGTTCCAAGAGCGAGCTCGCGCCGGCAGAGGATCAGGGTGTGGTGCTGTTCACCAGTACCTCCGCACCGAACGCGACGATCGGTCAGAAGGCGATGTGGGATACGTATCTCAATGGCTCGATCCTGAAATATCCCGACGTGGAGCACAGCTTCCAGATCGACGTTCCAGGCACCAATATTCTGGGCGCGGTGCTGAAACCCTGGGGCGAGCGGCGTCCGGCCAGCCTGTTGCAAACCTTGATGCAGAATGAAGCCTACAAGGTTGATGCGGGCCAGCAGGTGGCGGCTTTCCCGCTGTCGCCTTTGCCGGGCTCATCCGGCCTGCCGGTGCAGTTCGTCATCAAGACGACAAGCGATTTCCAGGTGATCTATCCGGACGCGCAGAAGCTGTTGCAGGCGGCGCTGCACAGCGGCAAATTCATCTTCCTGCAAAGCGACCTGAAGATCGACCAGCCGCAATCGACGGTGGTGGTTGACCGCGACAAGGCGGCGGCACTTGGGCTGAATATGAGCCAGGTGGGCGCGGTGCTGAGCGAGGCGCTGGGCGGCGGTTACGTGAATTATTTCGATCTCGATGGGCGCTCCTACAAGGTCATTCCGCAAATGCAGCGCACGGCGCGGCTGAATGTCTCGGATCTGAATAATTACTATATTCTGTCGTCGAACGGGATCGATGTGCCGCTCTCCGCCATCGCGACGATCCAGAACAGTGTTATTCCGGAGACGATCAATCATTTCCAGCAGCAGAATTCGGCGACGCTGCTCGGCGTGGTCGCGCCCGGCGTGGCGGAGGCGGATGCGCTGCAGACGCTGCAGACGCTGGCGAAACAGATTCTGCCGCCTGATGACACGATCGATTATGGTGGGCTGATGCGCCAATATGTGCAGACCAGCAGCGCCTTCATCTTCACCTTCATCTTCGCGCTGATCATTATTTTCCTGGCACTGGCTGCCTTGTTCAACTCGTTCAGGGACCCGCTCATCATTCTCGTTTCGGTTCCGATGTCGATCGCGGGGGCGCTGATCTTCATCTACATAGGCATCGGCGGCCTGAGCCTGAACATCTATACAGAGGTGGGGCTGGTGACGCTGATGGGGCTCGTCTCCAAGCACGGCATCCTGATGACCGAGGTGGCGAACGAGGCGCGGCTGATTGGCATGAGCAAGCGCGAGGCGATTGAATATGCCGCCAATATCAGGTTGCGGCCAATTTTGATGACCACGGCGGCCATGGTCGTGGGTGTGCTGCCGCTCATCTTTGCCGGTGGGGCGGGGGCGGCGTCTCGTTACGCCATGGGCATGGTGATCGCGGGTGGGTTGTCCATCGGCACCTTGTTCACTTTGTTCGTGGTGCCGGCGGTGTATATGGTGCTCGCCACCCCGCATAGGGCCGATGAGAAGGCCGACGCCTGACACAGAAAGTGGATACACCCGAAACGAATAAAATTTTGTTTATAGTTATTTAAAGTTGTGGCAACCTTCCGCGTGATGAGGAAAACACGCGCGCCAGCAGGATTTGCCGATATCTCGATGCTCGAAGCGCTGTCGCCGGAAATCCGGCCAGCACCTTTGGCTGTCGGTACGGAGGGGCATAGAGCCAGGCTACGCGCGCGTTTTCTGGCCGGTGGGCCCGAGGCGCTGGCAGATCATGAACTAATCGAAATGACTTTATTCCTGGCTTTGCCGCGCCGGGACACCAAGCCCATCGCACGGGCGCTGTTAGCGCGCTTCGGCTCTTATGCAAACGCCATTTCGGCGCCGGTGCCGGATCTGTTGTGCACCGAGGGGCTGGGTGAGGCCGGTGTGGCGGCGCTTAAGCTGGTGCAGGCGGCGTCTCAGCGTTTGGCAAAGGCGGAGGTCCTGTACCGCCCGGTGCTCAGCAACTGGGACAGGTTGATGGAGTATCTCCAGGCCGTCCTGGCGCGCGAGAAGGTGGAGCAATTCCGCGTTCTCTATCTGGATAACCGGAACCGCCTGCTGGCCGACGTGCCGCAGGCCACGGGCACGGTGAACCACACGCCGGTCTATCCGCGCGAGGTGGTGAAGCGCGCGCTGGAACTTAACTCAACGGCGATCATCCTCGTTCATAACCATCCGAGCGGCGATCCATCGCCCTCGGATGAAGATATTGCCATGACAAAAGAGATCAAGCGGGCCGCCAGCACGCTCTCCGTGGTGCTGCACGACCATGTGATCGTCGGTAATGGGCGCTGGCTTAGCTTCCGCAAGGCAGGGTTATTATGAGGCCCAGCCGGTGAGCACGGCCATGCGCAATTTCACCGCTATGCGTCCCTCTTCCTGCGGCAGCGCCGCGAGGGCTGCGGGAAACAGCGCGCGGGGCGGAATGGTGCGGCTGCGCCCATGCAGGGCGTTCGTTTCGCCCGCGTCGCGCAGCTCGTGCAACAGCGCCAGCGGGTTGGCGTACAGGAAATTCAGCTCCTCGATATCCGCCACCGGATGGGCAAAACCCGCGCGCTGCAACAGCCCTGCGCAATCCCGCAATTCTGGGAAGGGAGAGATTCTCGGGCTGACCTTGCCGGTGAGCTGCTCCTCCGCCTCCAGCAGCGCCAGCCGCAGATCATGCAGCGTGCCCAGCACCGGCAGGCTGGCTAGCAGCAGCCCCTCCGGCTTCAGCGCACGGCGAAGCTGGATGAGCGCGCCGGGCAAATCATCCAGAAAATGCAGCGAGAACGGGGCCAGGATGACATCATATGTTTCCGGCGCCAGGGCGAAATCGGCAGGGCCGGGCAGGGTGATGGGCCGGCCGCCGGCGCGCTCCGCCATGGCGGCGGAGATATCCGCGCTGTCGACCAGCATGCCGCGTGCGGCTAGTGCCGGGGCCACGGCGCCGCGCCCGCCGAAATCCAGGGCGCGGGTGAAGCGCCTTGTGGTGTCGTCCAGCCGGTCGAGCAGGCGTTCCGTCAGCTCCTCAAGAACGGGAAGAACAGAGGTGAGACGGCGCGCCGCTCTGTCCCGGTGTTTCACTAACGCGTCGAAATCGAAGATCTGCTGCACATGAAGCCCCTGTTACGCTGGGTCCTGGATAGCGTCCTCCCGCCCTCCTGTCTTGTCTGTGACGAGACGGTGGAGGCCAAGGGGCAGCTTTGCCTGAAATGTTTCAGCGCGGCGAATTTCGTCACCGCGCCTTTGTGCGCGTGCTGCGGCGTGCCGCTGCCTTTTGCGGCGGCTGGGGCGGCAGAACAGCGTTGCAGTGCGTGCGAGGCTGCGCCACCGGCCTTCACCATGGCAAGGGCGGCGCTGCGTTACGATGAAATTGCCCGGCGGATGATTCTGCCGCTGAAATATGGCGACCAGAGCGAGGCGGCGTCCGGGCTGGCGCGGCTGATGCGCAGGCCGGGGCGAGGATATGCTGCAATCGGCCAATCTGCTGGTGCCGGTGCCCTTGCACACCGCGCGGCTGCGCCAGCGCCGCTATAACCAGGCGGCGTTGCTGGCCATTTCCCTGGCCAGGCTTACCGGAAGGCCGTTGGGGCTGGATACTCTGCGCCGTTGGCGCGCCACCCGGCCGTTAGAGGGGCTGAGCATGGCGGAACGCCGGATGGAGCTGACAGGCGCCATCACCGTGCGGCGGGAGGCGGATGTCGCGGGCAAGCGCGTGCTGCTGGTGGATGACGTGATGACCACAGGCGCCACCGCGCATCAATGCGCCCTGGCGCTGCGCGAGGCGGGGGCGGCGCGGGTGGATGTGCTCACCGTTGCACGCGTGGCTGACCCGCGCTTGCAATAAATTCACCTTGCATTCGGCAGTCTCTGGGCTAAGTGGTGAGCAAATGCCAGAGATCGATATTTATACCCAGCCCTATTGCCCCTATTGCGAGCGTGCCATCGCGCTGCTTGAGCGCAAAGGTGCCAGCTTCAAGGAAATCAGCGCCCCGCAAGGCACGGCGCAGCGTGAGGAGGCGATCCGCCGCTCCGGCGGGCGCACCACCGTGCCGCAGATCTTCATCGGCGCCCAGCATGTGGGCGGCTGCGATGATCTGCTGGCGCTGGAGCGCGCCGGCAGGCTGGACCCGCTGCTCACGCCATGATCCATTATCAGCTCCGCTGCGAGGCCGGCCATGAGTTCGATGGCTGGTTCAAGGACAGTACCGGATTCGAAGTGCAGGTCGACTCTTGCCTGGTGGCCTGCCCGTCCTGCGGCAGCGTGGAGGTGTCGCGCGCGCTGATGGCGCCCGCCATTCCCCGTAAGGGGCGGGAACTGATCGTCATCGCGGAACCGCCGCCGCCCGCCGAGCAAGTAATGCCGCAGGCCGCTGGCGGGGCGATTCCCGATTCCGTGCGTTCGGCCTTGCAGAAGTTGCGCGAAGAGGTCGAGAAGAATTGCGACTATGTGGGCGCGGATTTCGCCGAGGAGGCGCGGCGCATCCATTATGGCGAGTCGGAGCCGCGCGGCATTTACGGCGAAAGTTCCGATGAGGATGCCGAGTCCCTGGCCGAGGACGGCATTGCCTTCGCCCGCATCCCCTGGGTGCCGCGTAACGATAGCTGATCCGTGCGCGAGATTATTTTCTCCGCCGATGATTTCGGCCTGACCGAATCAGTGAACGAGGCGGTGGAGCGGGCGAACCGCGAGGGTAAGCTGACCCAGGCGAGCTTGATGGTAGCCGCTCCGGCGGCGGCGGATGCGGTACGCCGGGCCAAACAATTGCCCGGGCTGAAGGTCGGCCTGCATCTGGTGCTGGTGGATGGCGATTCGATGCTGGGCCATGCTCGCCTGCCGCATATCACCGGGCCTGATGGGCGGTTTTCCACTAACCAGGCGGCTTTGGGCGTGCGCTATTTCTTCTCGCCGGCGGCGCGGCGGGAGCTGCGCGCGGAGATCGAGGCGCAATTCGCCGCCTTCGCCGCCACGGGCCTCGAACTGCATCATGCCGATGCGCATAAGCATTTCCTGCTCCACCCCACCATCGCGCGGATGATGATCGAGGTGGGCAAGCGTTACGGGCTGAAGCGGCTGCGCGTGCCAGCCGAGCCGCCTTCCGTGATGGCGGCCTGCGGGGAAAAGGTGAGCTTCGGTGACCGCGCGCTCTACGCCTGGACGAAGCTGCTGCGGCTTCAGGCGCGGGGGCTGGAGGTGCCGGACCAAGTGTTTGGCATTAAATGGTCAGGCCATATGACGCGCGAGAAGATCGCTCTTCTGCTGCCGCACGTGCCCGAGGGGCGCACCGAGATCTACACCCATCCCGCCACATACCGCGACGAGGCGTTGGAGCGGCTAATGCCCGATTACGAGCATGTGGCGGAGTTCGAGGCGTTACTTCCCGATCATCACGTCTGAGGCCTTGATCACGGCGATGGCCTGTTCGCCTTGCTTCAAGGCGAGATCGTCCACCGCCTCATTGGTGATGGACGCGGTGACGATTACCCCGCCGCCAATATCCAGGCGGATATGCGCGGTGGTCTGGCCCTTCACCACCTCGACGATTGTGCCCTTAAGCTGGTTGCGTGCGCTGAGCTTCATGGTGTTTCTCCCTCGAACGCATTGTGAAGAGGTTGAACGACGAGATTCAACCTTTTTCCGCGCTCTGGCCTTTGTTTATGCGTCTGGGTTGGATCAGGCAATTCAAACCGGACGCATATTGATCTAATGGTGCCAGGCGGCGCCGGTGTAGAAATAACGCCCTAGGCCGATGGTGAAAACCAGGCAGCCATAGAGCGCATGTTCCAGCCCGCTCAGCTTTAAAGAGCGGGTCTGGGCGTAGCTGCGCGCGAACATCGCCCCGCCCGCCAAGGTGAGCACCACAGCCAGCGGGTTCAGGAAGATGATGTGGGCATAGCCGAACGCAATAGCAGAAGCCGCTGTTATTCTGTTTCCAAATAACAAGCCGTAGCGGTGGAACAGGAAGCGGCGGAAAATAATCTCCTGCGGCCAGACGGAGAGCAGCGGGTAGAGCACCATGATCAGCGCCCAGAAGCGCGGGTGCTGCAAGGGCAGGGAGAGAAACAGCGCAGGGGCCAGCACCCCGGTGGCCAGCGTGAGTGCGGCGCCGCAAAGCGCGAAGCGGGCGAGCATGCGCTGCATGCCCTGGGTCTCGCCGCGCGGTGCCGTGCGGCTGGCGGCCCAGCAGACCAGCCCGCCGCCCCACAATACCAGGAACAAAATGCCCGGGTGGCGCACCAGAAGAATGAGCAGCGGTCCCAGCCCGAACAGGACCAGAAACTCCGCCCATAAAAAAACCCGGCTTGCGCCGGGTTTTTCGGAGCGCATCAGCGCTTGGAGAACTGGAAGCTGCGGCGGGCCTTCGGCTTGCCGTACTTCTTACGCTCGACCATACGCGGGTCACGGGTAAGGAACCCAGCAGCCTTCAGGATGGAGCGCAGCTCCGGCTCATAAAGGGTGAGCGCGCGGGAGATGCCGTGGCGCACGGCGCCAGCCTGGCCGGAGAGGCCGCCACCGTTGACGGTGCAATACACGTCGAACTGGTTGTAGCGGTCGGCAACCAGGAAGGGCTGGGTGATCAGCATGCGCAGCACGGGGCGGGCGAAATAAACCGGCGCCTTCTTGCCGTTGATCATGATCTCGCCCTTGCCGGGCTTAACCCACACGCGGGCGATGGCGTTCTTGCGGCGGCCGGTGGCGTAGGAGCGGCCTTGCGCGTCGCGCTTGGGCTCACGCTTCTGCGGCTGGGCGTCCGGGGTGGCGCCGGCGGTCTGGAGGTCCTTCAGACCGGCGAAAGCATTGGTGGTGTCGGACATGGAATCAGGCCCTCTTGTTCTTGGGGTTCAGCGCGGCGACATCAAGCGCCTTCGGCTGCTGGGCGGCGTGCGGGTGTTCGGGGCCGGCATAGACATGCAGGTTCTTCATCTGCTGGCGCTGCAGCGGGCCGCGCGTGATCATGCGCTCAATCGCCTTCTCGACAACGCTCTGCGGGTTTTTGCCAGCCAGGCGCTCGTTCACGGTACGGCCCTTGATGCCGCCAGCGTAACCGGTGTGGTAGTAGAACACGGAATCTTCCGCCTTCTTGCCGGTCACCTTCACCTTCTCGGCGTTGACGATGATGATGTTGTCGCCGCAATCGACATGCGGGGTAAAGGTCGGCTTGTGCTTGCCGCGCAGGCGGTTGGCCACGATCGCGGCGAGGCGGCCAAGGATCAGCCCTTCGGCGTCGATAAGGATCCAGTCCTTCTTCACGTCCGCGGGCTTAATGGAAATCGTCGTTTTCATATGCTCACCCAAAAATAGAGCCGGTTTCGGTCCGACTTGAAGCATCCAAGTAGGATGTTTCAAGTCGGACCGTGAGGCCGTCTCGCATCATATTAAGCGAGTAATTCACGGCCTAAATGCCGCCTTGTTTGGCACCGTTCAGGACGATCGCACGCTGTGGGCGGGCTTATGGGGAAAACACGGCGAAAGGTCAAGTGGTTGGGTGTGTGGTATTTTAATACCACAGGCTGGACCGTGGGCGTTTTGCTGCAAAAACGCCGTTCAGGGCTGGGTTAATCCAGCCTTGGTTCCGTGCGGCGCGAGCGCGGCGGCGTCGGGGGCTGCGAGGGCCGCTCGCGCGAGGCCGAGAAATCCCGTGCCGCGAAGCCGCGCGGCTCGGGATTGGGGATGGGCGCGCGGGAAGGCGGCGGCGGTTCCTCCACGGGCGGTGCCGCGCGGCCGCGCTTCAGCTGGCCGAAATGCGGCACATCTTCATACGAGTCCATGCTGCGCACGGGGGTGGGCAGCACTCCGGCGGAGCGAAGCTGCATCACCCGCATATCCTCATGCAGGGACTCAAGCTCGCCTTCCAGCGCCTCCAGCCGCGCCTTCACCCCGAAGACGCTGAAGGGCACCATCAGGAAGGCCAGGAACCAGAGCAGGGCCGGTACGGCCAGCACCAGGAACAGCCAGCCCGGCATCCAGTCCGGCAAAGAGAAAGGCAAGGTCATCAGCATGTCCTCATATATACTGGATTAGTGCCGGAAGTGCCGCATGTTTGTGAACACCATGGCGATACCGGCCGCATCGGCGGCCTCGATAACATCCTTGTCGCGGATCGAGCCGCCAGGCTGGATCACGCAGGAGGCGCCCGCCGCGATGGCGGCTTCCAGCCCGTCCGCGAAGGGGAAGAAGGCGTCGGAGGCGACGGCGCAATTGGTGAAATCCAGCTTCGCCTCCTTGCCGCGCCAGGCGGCGATACGGGCTGAATCCACGCGGTTCATCTGCCCCGCGCCGACCCCGATGGTGGAGCGGTTCTTGGCATAGACGATGGCGTTGGACTTCACATGCTTGGCGACGCGGAAGGCGAAGAGCATGTCCTCCAGCTCCTGCTGCCGTGGGGGCGCGCTTGGTGACGATTTTCAACGCATCGGCGGTGACGCGCCCGGCATCGCGGGTTTGCAGCAGGAAACCGCCGGCCAGGGATTTGAAGGTGATACCCGCCTCGGTGGGGCTGGGCAGGCCGCCGGTGGTGAGCAGGCGGAGATTCTTCTTGGCGGAGAGCAGGGTTTTGGCGCCGTCGGTCGCGTCCGGGGCGATGATCACCTCGGTGAAGATGGTGGAGATTTTCGCCGCGGTCTCTTCATCTAGCGTGCGGTTGACGCGACAATGCCGCCAAAGGCGGAGACCGGGTCGCAGGCCAAAGCGTCGTCCCAGGCATCGGCCAAGGTTGAGGGCGGTGGCCACACCGCAAGGGTTGGCATGCTTGACGATCACCACCGTCGGCTCGTCGAACTCGGCCACGCATTCAAAGGCGGCGTCGGTGTCGTTGTAGTTGTTGTAGGAGAGCTCCTTGCCCTGGTGCTGGCTGGCGGTGGCGACACCAAAGCGCGCCGGGGAGGCGGTGTAGAAGGCTGCCGACTGGTGCGGGTTCTCGCCGTAGCGCAGCTCCTGCTTCTTGGCGCCGGAGAAGGAGAAGCGCTCCGGGTAGGTTTCGCCAAGCTGCTCGGCGAACCAGCCGGAAATGGCGGAATCGTAAGCCGCGGTGCGGGCATAGGCGCTTGCGGCGAGCGTGCGGCGGGTTTCCAGCGTGGTGCCGCCATGCGCCGCGATCTCTTCCAGAACCTTGGCGTAATGGGCAGGCTCGGTGAGCACCGTGACGCTTTCATGGTTCTTGGCGGCGGAGCGGATCATCGCCGGGCCGCCAATATCGATATTCTCGATGCAGTCATCGAACGCCGCGCCGCGCGCCACCGTCGCCTCGAACGGGTAGAGATTGACCGCCACCAGATCGATCGGCGCGATGCCGTGCTCGGTCATCTGGGCGATATGGCTGGGGTCGTGGCGCTTGCCGAGAATGCCGCCATGCACCTGCGGCACCAGGGTTTTCACGCGCCCGTCCAGGATTTCGGGGAAGCCGGTATGTTCGGAAACCTCGGTCACTTCCACGCCGGCTTCGCGCAGCATCTTGGCCGAGCCGCCGGTGGAGAGGATTTTTGTGCCCGTTGCGGCCAGCGCCTGGGCGAATTCGACAAGTCCGGTTTTGTCGGACACGGAAATCAAGGCGGTGCGGATGGGAACGATATCTGACACGAGGCGGCTCCGTTTGTTTGCGACGTTGCAATGCCCAGGCGCGCGGCAGCGTCCCTCACGCTCCCCGATGGTGACCATCTGAGCGCCAGTCACGTGAAGGTGCGCGCGGTTTGGCATGTGGCCAAGGCGGATGCAAGCAGAGCAGATGAGTTCTGTGACATTGGCGTGTCTGAAATTTAAAACTTGGCGACTGTGGCAAATTTATCGCAGTGTAAGCTATTATTGCTGTATGGTTAGACCGTGGTTGGGGTGACCTTGACCATCTGCTTTCTGGAGGTTCGGGCATGATTTGGCAGGTAACGAGCAGACAGGCATGGCAGGGTGTTATGGCGTTTGGCATGGCCGGTCTGGCTTGCCTCGGCGGGTGCGCTGCATCTTCTGGCGCGCATGAGACGGCAGCGGCGAATTCCGTCCAATCCGGCCCCGAAGTTTACGGTGCAGACGCCGATCGACAGGATCGCGGCGAATGAGCGCGGCAAGGCGGTGCTGGACCGGGATGTGCCCGGCGTGATGTCAAATCCGCACTATGAGCTGTTCTGCTCGATGAGCCTGTCGCAGCTCGCCACGCTCTCGGGCGGGCAGTTGACCAAGACGAAGCTCAACCAGGTGAATGCGGATCTGGCCGAGCTTTCGCCAGGGCAGTAAGGATTAATTCCCCGTATTGGGCGCGGCTTGTGCCGCCACGGCGGAGATCGCGTTCGCCGGTGAGCCTTGCAGCACCTTGGTGCTGGTCAGAACATAAATCACCGCCTCTCGCTTATCGTCCATGATACGGGTCAGGATGAAATGCTTGAAGAAGAGAGAGGCGGAGATGGCGCCGATCTGCTCCTGTTGCGGTAGGTCTGATGGTAGCACCACGGGCCCGTGCGAAATGCAGTTGAGCGAGAATTCGCTGGGGTTGGTGGCCAGCCCCGCGCCGCCCGACACGCCGCCGGTTTGGGCGGAGGCAGCGTAGCAGGAAATATTCGGGATTTTCGGATCGTCAAAACGCTGGACAATGACCTTGTCGTTGGGGCCGATCCAGCGGAAATTCGTGCTTACCGCGCCGATCTGCTGCCTCTGGCCCATATGAGGCGTGATCAGCCAGAAGAACAGGATGGCGATGGCCAGCATGCCGGCCAGGACCGCCCCCGCGATCCAGAGGAATTTCTTCATGTCTTGCCCTCCCTAAGGGATTCGTAAATCGCCATGGTCTTTTGGCAGACGATCTCGTCAGAAAAATTCTGCTCAACCCGAACCCGCCCGGCGGCGCCGAAACGCGCCCGCAAGGCGGGATCGGATATGAGTTTGCCCAACGCCTCGGCCAGGGCCACGGGGTTATGCGGTGGCACCAGCAATCCAGTTTCGCCATCCACGACCGCCTCTCGGCAACCGGGAATGTCCGTGGCCACAACCGGGCGCCCAGCAGCCATTGCTTCTAGCACGGCTTTCGGCAGACCCTCACGATAAGTCGAGGGCAGGGTGAAGATATGGACCTGTTTCAGCAGCCCGGCCATGTCCTTTACCGGGCCGAGCCATTTGATCACGCCTTCCGCCTCCCAGCCCCGCAGCTCGGCCTCCGTCACCGGGTTGGGGTTGGAGAGATCCGGCGCGCCGGCCAGCCAGAACTCGGCCTGGCCTTTCAGGTGCCGCGCCGCGGCGACGAAGTCGGGGATGCCCTTCTCCTGGATCATGCGCGCCGCCAGCGCGATGCGTATCGGGCCGTCAGGCTCCGGCGAGGGGGCGAAGCGTTCGATATCCACCCCGGCGCCGCGAATAAGCCGGGTGCGCGCCTGCCGCACCATGCCGCCCTGGACCATGGCGTTCAAATCGTCCGGATTCTCGAAAACCGCCACGCCGTGCGCCGGGCTCATGGTGACGCGCAAGCCCACAGAGACGATGGGTTTGAGGAGTTTCGCCAGTAGCTTGTCCGATGAGAAGACGAAGCCAAGGCCGATGGGCGCATTCACCGCTGCGGGTACGCGGGCCAGCCGCGCCGCGATGCCGCCGAAAATGATCGGCTTGAGGGCGATATGGTGCACCACATCCGGCTGAATGCGCCGGTAGAGCCGGGCCAGCCAGAAGGAGAAAGCCAGCTCCTTGAACGGGTTGAGACGCTTGCGGTCGAGATCGGCGGCGTAAAATTCGATGCCGGAGGCCTCGATCTCCTTGGTCGCCTGACTCTGCCGGGAAATGAGGACAACGCGCCAGCCAGCTTTTTGCGCCGCCAGCCCCCGTGCCCAGAAATGCGAGGCGAAGAACCAGTCCTCCATGAGCAGGAAGACGAGGGTAGGGCGCGTATCGGACATAAGAGGCGGTTTAGGCCAAGCTTTTGTCCAGGGAAAGGATGGCCGAATTTGCTTAAATGTCGTTGATGCCTGTGCGCTTGGCCTGCCAGCGCCAGGCATCGCGGCACATATCCTCGACGGTCAGTCTCGGCCTTCCAGCCGAACAGATCTTCCGCCAGGGCCGGATTGGCGTAATAGCTGGCGACATCGCCCGGGCGGCGCGGGGCGATATTCACGGGGATCTGCCGCCCCGTCGCGGTCTCAAACGCTTTCACCAACTCCAGCACGGTGGTTCCCTGGCCGGTGCCGAGATTGACGGTGACGGAGACGTCATTGGCGCAGAGATGTTCGACCGCCAGCGCATGCGCCATGGCGAGGTCCATGACATGGATATAGTCGCGCTCGCCGGTGCCATCGCGTGTCGGGTAGTCATTGCCGAAGACGTTGAGATGCGCCCGCTCGCCGGTGGCCACCTGGGTGACGTAGGGCATCAGGTTGTTCGGCACGCCGCGCGGAGTTTCGCCGATAAGGGCGGAAGGGTGCGCGCCGACCGGGTTGAAATAGCGCAGATTGGCGGCGGCTTTTAGCTTGCCGGTGCGGGCAAGGTCGCGGATCAGATCCTCCATCACCAGCTTGGTGCGGCCGTAGATGTTCTCGACCCGCGTGGGCGCGTCCTCCAGGATCGGCGAGGCATCCGGCTGGCCATAGACGGTGGCGGAGGAGGAGAACACGATGCGCCCCACGCCGGCCGCCTGCATGGATTGCAAGAGGCGGATCGTGCCGATGATGTTCATGTCGTAATAAAGCAGCGGGTCGGCTTCTGATTCGCCCACCGCCTTCAGCGCGGCGAAATGAACAACGGCCTCAACCGGGTGCGCCTTCAGCGCGGCTGTGACGGTGTCGGTGTCGCGTACATCGGCCTCGATGATGGTTATGTCCTGGCCGGTGAGGCGCTTCAGGCGCTCCGGCACGTCGCGCTCCGAATTGGTGAAATTATCGAGGATGACCACCTCATGCCCGCGCTCTATCAGCACGGCGGCGGTGTGGGAGCCGATATAGCCGGCGCCGCCGGTCAGCAATATGCGCATGGGATCAGGCCTTGGTGATGGTCCATTTGATATGCTGCGGCCCGTCCTGATGGCCGGGCAGGACGATCTGCTCCGCCCGCCGAGGCTCGGACTGGCCGAAATAGACACTGTTCTCAATGCGTGGCACCGCGCCCTCGGCCTTCAGCCGAAAGCCCAGGCCCGAGGGGGTGCGCAGCAGCACGGTCTCTTCATCCTGCGCCAGGCTGGCGGTAACGTTGGGGTGCAGGTGGAAGCGGATGGCGAAGGGTTGCGGGGTTTCCGCCTCGATCAGATCCTCGCCCTGAAGCTCTTCACCATTTTCCGAAAGTCCCAGGCGGCGATGGTGGATGGCGCCGAAGAGCTTGCTCCAGCCGTCATGACTGGCCTCGATCCAGCCGGTGCCGCCGGCATCCTGCCGGGCCACGCTCACATTCAGCGGGCGGCGGCTGAGGCCGCCTTCCTTGATCTCGGCGGAGGAGGTGTCGGCGATGATAAGGGTGGAATGCGCCGCTGTGCCGCGCAGGGCGGTAGCCCAGTCTCCGGCCAGAGCGGGAGCAGCGCCGCAATTCACGATCAGCCGGTCCTTGCCATAGGAAAACTCAAAACCGAGGGTGCCGGCATGGGCGAAGCGGTCCAGCCCTGGGGCGGTGGGGGCGCCGGCATCCATGAACAGCACGGATTTGGCGGCGGCAATGCGGAACAATCCGCAGGATTTGAGATGCGCCAGCGTGCCCCGCGCCCGCCCAGCCTGGGCCAGAACGAGATCGAGCAGAGTGGCCAACTCCTCCTTGGAGCCGTTGAACAAAGTGAGCCCGCCATCGCCATGGCGAAGGGCCCGCATGGCGGCCGCCGCATGCTCAATGGTGGTGAGCAGCTCGGGCGGCGGCGTTTGGCCGCCCGCCTGCATCAAAGCGCGGATTTCCGTGAGGTCCTGCAAGGCCAGCAGATGCGCGGCGGGGCTGCGCTCCACGTGGCAGCCATCGGGGTAGAATTGCCGCGCGAGCTCCGGCACCAGGAGTTTCATCACCCGGGGCAGGAACGGCACATGCGCGGGCATGGCGATGGAGGCGGCGGTGAGGCCTTTCAGAGCGGCCAGTGCCCGCTGATCCAGGAACTCGGCGGGCAGGGCGGCGGCAAGGGTACGGGCATCCTGCACCAGCCGGGACATCAGCGCCTGGCGGAACTCATCATCGGCCGAGGCGGCGAAGAAATCATAATGGCCGAGCCAGGACGCCAGCCGGGCACCCACCACGTCTGGCGCGTAGGCGATGGCTTCGGGCTTCGGCGTGTCCATGAAATCCAGCACCAGGGCGCGGGCGCGGGAGCGTGCGGCATCCGTGCCCAATGCACGCAGGTCGCGCAGCCAGGTGAAGCCATGCAGATGCGCGCGCAAAAGCCGGGTGCAGCCGGGGGTGGAGGCGAAAATGTCGTGATGCACGGGCAGTACGGCGCCGCCGAATTCCAGCTCCGCTTTCACCAGCCTCGCGCCGCGGGCGGGGTCACCCGGCCAGGGGTCGCGCAAGGGAATGGCGGGGGCATCCGGTCCGCCCGCCGGGCGCAGATTTTGCAGCCTGGTGAACCAGGTGCGGGCTTGGCGGCCAATGCCGCCGCGGGATGGCGTTCCGTCCGTCATCCGCCGGGGCTGGCGCTGAGATCGGGCAGCCGCGCGGGGGTGGCCTCGCGGATGGCGGTGATTGCCGCCGCGTAATCAGGCGCGCCATAAACGGCGGTGCCCGCGATCAGGCAGGTCGCCCCCGCCGCCAGCACGGAGGGGGCGGTTTTGGTGGTGATGCCGCCATCGATCTGCAACACGATGTCCCGGCCGGTTTCGTCGATGAGCTTGCGCAGGGCGGCGATTTTGGAGAGCTGGGAGGACAGGAAGGCCTGGCCGCCGAAGCCGGGGTTCACCGTCATCACCATGATCAGGTCCGTGAGGTCCAGCACATTCACCACTGTCTCGATGGGCGTGGCGGGGTTAAGCACCACCCCGGCTTTTTTGCCGAGAGAGCGGATGTGCTGGAGCGTGCGGTGCAGATGCGGGCCGGATTCCGGGTGCACGGAAATGTGATCAGCCCCGGCCTCGGCGAAGGCGGCGATGTATGGGTCGGCGGGGGCGATCATCAGATGCACGTCCAGCGGCATGGAGGTGTGCGGGCGCAGCGCCTTCACCACCAGCGGGCCGAAAGTGATGTTGGGCACGAAATGGCCGTCCATCACATCAAGATGCAGCCAATCCGCCCCGGCACGCTCGACAGCGACGACCTCATCCTTCAGCCGGGCGAAATCAGCGGCGAGGAGGGAGGGGGCGATGAGCGGTCGAGTCGGGGAGGTGGTCATGATGCGTGTTTGTACCTGCCAGGGCGTGGGCGACACAAGCGGGCAGCTTGAGCAGAGAGCGGAAAGCGGCAACCATGGATTATGAGCGATCAAGTTATGCCAGAGCAACGGTTAATAGGGGCGCGTTTCGGCCTCACCCGCCCCTTACTCGGGAGGGATATTCTCCCGCCGTCGATGCCGCCGGAACTCGCTTCGCTCTATCCGTCGACCACCAGTTGGTGGCAATGCCGTTTGCTCTTCTGCCGGTCTTCTTGGCGTTCTGGGTTTGGCGGGCAAGCTGCATTGGTTGTTGGCTTATGAGGCGTGCTGGCTTGCCGAGGCTGGCCGTGGTTCTGGGCTTAACTGGGCCAGCGGCGCTTGTGGCCACCAAACTAAGGGGGCTACTCTTGTTTCTCGCCGCTCTGCTTTGGCTGATGGGGATACACAATGACGATATATAATTTAACCGGGCTGCTGATTTTTCCTGTTTGTGCGATTGCGGGCGCGGCTTTGGCATGGAAATTCAGGAATGAACCAGCCTTGCAATAAAAAATCCATCCAGCCCACTGCGATCGGCCCATAAGCCAGGATGTGTCCGGATATCGCCCTGCTCAGTGACCGCTTCGGGCAATTCCTGCACGCTTAGCGGTTCACGGCGAAGCCCCAGCCGGGCACAGGCGGCGTCGACCCGCGCTGCACCTTCCTGGGGTTGCAGGGAGCAGACGGCGTAGATCAGCCGCCCGCCAGGGGCGAGCATGGCGGCGGCGGCGTCCAGCAGGGCATCCTGCGCCTGAATCATCACATCAATGTCGCGCGGTTTGCGCAGATGCAGCAGTTCAGGGTGGCGGCGCACGGTGCCGGTGGCGCTGCAAGGCGCGTCCAGCAGGATGGCGGGAAAAAGCGCTTCCGGCGTCCATTTCGTGCCATCCGCTGTCACCAGATCGGCCTTCAGTTTCAGCCGCTCCAGATTGCCGCGCAACGTCGCCATGCGGGAGGCATCGCGTTCCACGGCGGTGACATCCGCGCCCATGGCGGCGAGCTGGGCGGTTTTTCCGCCAGGTGCCGCGCAGAGATCCAGCACGCGCTCACCAGCCTGAGGGGCGAGCAGCTTGGCGGGCAGGGCGGCGGCGGCGTCCTGCACCCAGACGTTACCTTCCGTGAAGCCGGGGATTTCAGCCACTGGCGTGCCAGCGGGGAAGCGCCAGGAGCCGGTGGGCAGCGCCTCGCCACCTTCGGGCACGAAGCCGGGTAGGGCGGAGATATCGAGCGGCGCCTCCTGTGCGTGGGCGGTGGCGATGACACGGGCATCCTTGCCCCAGCTTGCCCAGGCCCAGGCGGGAGTGTCCAGGCGGGGCATATCCAGCTCTTCCAGCGCCTCCGGCCCGGCGCTCACCACGCGGCGCAGCACGGCATTCACCAGCCCGGCGAAGGGGACGAGTTTCTTGCTCCGTGCCAGCTCTACGGCGGTGCCGACGGCGGCATGGGGCGGGGTGCCGAGGAACAGGCAGCCGGCGGCACCGATGCGCAGAATATTGCGCAGCTCCGGCGGCGGTTCGCGGCGCAGATAGGGCTCCAGCACCGCATCCAGCGTGCCGGTATGGCGCAGCACGCAGGCCGCCAGACGATGCGCCGCCGCCTTGTCCCGCGGTTCGATGCGCGGCAGCGCATCCAGCGCGGCATCAAGCGGTTTTCCCTTGGCCAGCACGGCGTGCAGGAGAGAAAAAGCGGCGTCGCGGGTCGGGTCTGGCATGGCGGTCCTTGGATTCAGCCTCGGGGCCTAGAGCCTGATCGCTTTGAGTGCGATCATGCTCGAGGCCTTTTTGCTGAGGGCGATTCACGGTTCAGACCTGTGCGAGTTGCACAGCTCTGAACCGATCGCGCTCTAGCATATAGGGTTCATCCCTGGCCATGTGGCCGGGATTGATTTCGGGAGGGAGGCTGCCATGAAGGTTGCGGTGATGGGTGCCGGTGCGGTGGGTTGTTATTTCGGCGCGTTGCTGGCCAAGGCGGGGCACGAGGTGGTGTTGATCGGCCGGCCCGCGCATGTGGATGCCATCCGCCTCGACGGGCTGTTGCTGGAGCGCGCCTCGGGGCCCGAGCGTATCAAGCTGGCCGCCAGCACGGCGGCGGCCTCCGTCGCGGGGGCTGGGCTGGTGCTAGTCTGCGTGAAATCCGGTGATACCGAGGAGGTGGGCTGGCAAATGGCGCCGCATCTGGCGCCGGAGGCGATGATCGTCAGCCTGCAGAACGGTGTGGGGAACGCGCAGCGCCTGGCCGCACAGCTTGGCCGGCCGGTGTTTCCGGCGGCTGTGTATGTGGCCGCCGATATGGCTGGAGCCGGGCATGTGCGCCATCACGGGCGGGGTGAGCTGATGATCGGCGCCGGGCCGCGCGGAGAGGAACTGGCCGCGCTGCTGCGAGAGGCGGGTATTCCCACTGAACTCTCCGGCGATGTCGATGCCGTGCTCTGGACCAAGCTGGTGCTGAATTGCGCCTATAATGCGCTTTCGGCCATCACGCGCCAGCCGTATGGCGCCCTGGTCGCGGTGGATGGCACGGAGACGCTGATCCGCAATGTGCTGAAGGAATGCGAGGCGGTGGCTAGCGCCTGCGGCATCAAGCTGCCGGAGGGGCAGGTGGAGAGCGTGCTTGCCACGGCCGGCACAATGGCCAGCCAGCTTTCCTCTACGGCGCAGGATCTGATCCGCGGCCGGCCGACCGAGATTGATTATCTGAACGGTTATGTTGTCCGGCTGGGGGCGGAACATGGCATCGCCACGCCGGTGAACCAGGCGCTGACCACAATCGTCAAAATCCTGGAGGCGAGGCCGCACGCCTGACCGGAGTCAGGGCAGCGGCGCTGTTGCGCCGCCAGCCTTACTTCGCGGGCTTGCTGACCAGCAGGGTCGTCAGCAGGATGCTCAGCAGCACGAGCACCAATCCCGTGGCAGTGGGTGAGAGCGGGACCATATGAAAAGTCAGAGCCGATGGCATGGCCTGGGTCATTTGTCCTGCCGCGGGCGATGCGGGAGTGTTACAAATGGGCGGGAAATATATTTGGAGACCGTCGGGGCAGGAAGAGGCATTCATTGACTTAATTCCGAGAGTGGCAAGACTAGCCGGCGCCGGACCGCACCGGAGAACCCGTATATGGCGGCATATGTTGCGGCGCACAATTGCGACTCGGTGCCATCAGCTTTGCACTGACCGCAATAAAGCGGGATGAGAGGCTCTCAGCCCTGTTCGGATCCGAGCAGGGCCAGCCCTTCGGCCACGCTGACGAGTTCGCCGCCGGAGGAAATCCGGCCCGCGCCGAAGCGTTCTTCGAACAGCCGCCGCACGGCGGGCACGAAGGATGTGCCGCCGGTGAGAAAAACCTGGTCAATCTGCTCAGGTGCGAGCTGCGCGGCGTTGAGGGCAGCTTCGATCGCGTTCGCCATCCTGGCGAGGTCGGGGGCGATCCAGCCTTCAAAGCTGTCGCGCTGGATGGTCTCGGTGATGTTCAGCCTGCCATGAGCGAAACGCAATGTCGCTGAAGTTGCACGGGACAATTCCATCTTCGCCGTGGAGACCGCCTGATAGAGCGCAAAACCCTGCTCATCCTCGATCAGCTCCAGCAAAGCGTGCAGGCGCTCAGGGTGGCGCGCGTGGCGGGCGACATCGGCGATCTCGCGCAGCGTGCGCGGGTTGCGCATCAAGGAGAGGCGATGCCAGCTGGCGAAGGCGTTGTAATATTCGGGTGGCACCGGCAGGTCGTTGGTTGTGATGCGGTAGGTGCTGCCCTTGCCGAGATGCGGGCAGATGATCCGTTCGATAATGCGCTGGTCCAGCACATCGCCCGCGAGGCCGACGCCCGCATGGCCCAGCGGGTGCACTGGCGCGCCAGGGGTGAATTGCAGCACCGAAAAATCGCTGGTGCCGCCGCCGAAATCCCCTACCAGCACGGTTGTGGGGGCGCTGAGGGTACGGGAGAAGCGCCACCCGGCCCCTTCAGGCTCAAGCGCCACGGTGAGGCCGGCAAAGCCAGCTTCCTTGAAGGCTTCGCGCAAACGCGCCTCGCCGAACTCATCCTCGGCGAACTCGCCCGCGAAACGCACCGGGCGGCCGATGGTGGCGTGAACTTCGGCGGGTGCGAAGCCGGCTTTCTCGGCCAAGGTGCGCAGGAAGGTGGCGATGAGGTTTTGCAGCGTGAAGCGCCGGCCGAAGATGCGCGTCTCGGTGAAGCTGCGCTGGGCGAGATAGGTCTTCATCGAGAGGATCAGCCTTGTGTCCAGCGGATCATTGAGATAGGCGCTGATCGCGTCCGGCCCGGCGGCGTGGCTCAGACGCTGGCTGGCGCCGTGCGTCTCTGACCAGAAGCAGAGCACGGTGCGGAACACATCCTCGGTCTGGTAGCTGGCGCTGCGGACGGAACCGTCTGGCTGTGCGATGGCCACCACGGTGTTGGTGGTGCCGAAATCAATGCCGATATGCTGCATGGGGGCGGGCTTTAAGCAGAGGGGGCGTCCCACGGCAATCTCGCGCTCTTCTGCCTGGGGCCGGAAGCTGCCGATGGCGGCCAGTACTTTTACTCCTCGTGCTCCTCTTCGTCCTCTTCCTCGAGGCCGAATTGCTGCGCTTCTTCGTCATATTCGAAGATCTCGGCGTAGCGGCCCCAGGCGATGACGGTGCGCAGCGTCTCCTCAGCATATTCGGGGGACATATGGTCTTCCAGCTGGTCACGGAAGCGCACGGCGGCGGCGCGGTGGTTGGAACGCTGGTCGATGACGCTGCGGATCTCGGTGATCAGCGGCACATGGGTGCGCAGCGCCGCGGCGAAGATCTCCTTGCGGTCCTCGGTCTCGGACTCGGCAAAGCGGCGGCCGGTCTCGGTGATCTGGATGTCGCCTTCCTCCAGCAGGGCAAAACCCAGCATGCTCAGCGTTTCGCCGAGTGGCAGCAGCTCATCCACCTCGAATTGCAAGGCGGCGGCCAGGGCAGGCAGGTCCGCCCGACCGTTATAGGGTTCGCTGCTCAGCGTCTCCAAAAGGCCGGCCATGAGGTTGGTGCCCACCGGATGCAGCGTATGCGCGAACGGATTGGGCGCGGCGACGGCGGCGGTATGAATTTCGGGCGCCTTGCGGCGGGTCATGATGCCGTAAATATCGTCCACCATCTCGCGGAAGGCGGAGTCGAAGCGGTTGCGCGGATGCGCGAACGGCACTTTCAACTCATGCGCCACGCGGCCAGGATTGGAGGAGAACACCAGAATGCGGTCCGCCATCAGCACCGCCTCCTCAATGTTATGCGTGACGATCAGGATGGATTTCACCGGCAGCTTGCCGTCCATCCAGAGGTCGATGAGGTCGGTGCGCAGTGTCTCGGCGGTCAGCACGTCCAGGGCCGAGAAGGGTTCGTCCATGAGCAGCAGGTCAGGATGTACCACCAGGGCGCGGGCGAGGCCCACGCGCTGGCGCATGCCGCCTGAGAGCTCCTTAGGGTAGGCGCCGTCATAGCCGCCGAGGCCGATCAGGTCGATCGCCTCTTCCGAGCGTTCGTCGCGGTCGTCCTTTTTCACGCCCAGAGCTTCCAGGCCCAGCTCCACATTCTCCTGCACCGTCAGCCAGGGGAAAAGCGCGAAGCTCTGGAACACCATGGCCACACCCGGGGCCGGGCCTTTCAGCGGCTCACCACGCCAGAACACATCGCCGGAAGTGGGTTTCAAGAGTCCCGCGACGATGCGCAGCAGCGTGGACTTGCCGGAACCGGAGCGGCCCAGCAGGGCGACGATCTCGCCCTGCTGGAGGGTGAGGTCCACATCGTCCAGCACCACCAGATCGGCGCTGGCCTCCTTATGGTAGGCCTGACGGCAATTGCGCACAGAGATGAGCGGCGTGGTCTGTTGGTCCATGGCGTTTACCCCAGCGTGGTGCGGCGGGTGGCATAAGCATAAAGCGGCCGCCACAGGATGCGGTTGAAGAAGATCACGAAGCAGGACATGACGGCCACGCCAAGCACGACGCGCGGTGTGTTGCCCGAGGCAGTGGCTTGGGCAATATAGGCGCCAAGCCCATGGGCGGCGAGTTTTTCGCTGCCCCAGCTCGCCACCTCGGCGACAATGGAGGCGTTCCAGGCGCCGCCGGAGGCGGTGAGCGCGCCGGTGATGAAATAGGGCAGGATGCCGGGGATCATCACCTTGCGCCACCACAGGAAACCGCCAATCTGGAAATTCGCCACCACCTCCTTCATGTCGCCCGGGAAGGCGGCGGCCCCGGCGATGACATTGAATAGCACATACCATTGCGTGCCGATGAGCATCAGAGGTGTGAGCCAGATGTCGGGGCTGACATGGAAATAGACAATGGCCAGCACCACCGGCGGGAAGAGCAGGTTGGCCGGGAAGGCGGCGAGGAACTGCGCGATAGGCTGGGCGATGCGCGTGGCTTTCGGCCGTAGCCCGATCCAGACGCCGATCGGTACCCAGATAAGGGTGGCGATGATCATCAGCACCGTGACGCGGATGGCGGTGTAGAGCCCCATCAGCAGGGCAGTGAAAAGATCATGCCAATGCAGCGTGGTGGAGACGTACTGCACGATGTTCCAGGCGGCATAAATGGCCAATGCGGCGATGAGCAGGAACCAGACGCCATCCACGACGCGGGAGGGTTCACTGGTTTCATCCACCTGGCCCGGCTGACGGAAGGAGAGACGGAGCCTGAAGATGGCGCCGAACGCTCCGCCAATGGTCTCGGCGATGGCGCGGAACAGGGCGGTGCGGCGCAGCAGCTTGAGCATCCAGGGCTCAGGGCCGGAGATGGCGGCCGTGGTCTCGAAGCGGAATTTCCCCGACCAGGCGACCAGCGGGCGGAAGATCAGCTGGTCGTACAGCAGGATCACCACGAGCATGGCCAGGATGGCGTAGAGGATGGCGGGCAGGTCTTTGCGTGCCAGCGCCACCGCCACATAGGAGCCGATGCCGGGAAGGGTGAACTGGGTGTTGCCGACCGTGACCGCCTCGGACGCCACAACGAAGAACCAGCCGCCGGACATTGAGAGCATGGTGTTCCAGACCAGGCCCGGCATGGCGAAGGGCACGTCCAGCTTCCAGAAACGCTGCCAGGGCGAGAGGCGGAAGCTGCGCGAGGCCTCCTGCAAATCTGCCGGCAGGGTGGTGAGGGACTGGTAGAAGCTGAAGGCCATGTTCCAGGCCTGGCTGGTGAAAATCACGAACACCGAGGCCAGCTCCGCCCCCATCACCCGCCCGGGAAAGAGATGCAGGAAGAATACGGTGGTGAAGGTGAGAAAGCCCAGAATGGGCACGGATTGGAGGATATCCAGGATGGGGATGAGCACCATGCCCGCCCGGCGGGATTTGGCCGCCAGCGTGGCATAGGTGAAGGTGAAGAGCAGCGAGAAGAACAGCGCCGCGAACATGCGCGCGGTGGAGCGCAGCGCGTAATAAGGCAGCCAACTCGGGTCCAGATGGATGGGCGTGTTCTGGATCTCGGCGATGGGCGTGGCGATGGTACCGCGCCCAACCTCAACCAGCGCGATGAGCAACCCCATGACCAGGAGTAGGGCGGCACCGTCGAAACGGTTAGGAATGCGGTGCCCAGCCAGCGCAGGGGGGGTGTAATTCGACATTGGGCCGCCTGGCTTCGGGTGGAAATCGTAGGTTTTCCTTAGCCTTGTGGCGGGGCTTTGTCACCCGGGGAACGGTTGCGCTTCGATGACGCAAAAGCCCGCCACGGAGAAAACCGGGCGTTCAGTGCCCGGTAGAGCCGAACCCGCCCGCGCCGCGATGGGTCTCGTTCAGGTCTTCCACCTCTTCCCACGCCGCGCGCACCACGGGGGCCAGCACCGCCTGGGCGATGCGCATGCCGCGCGTGACCTCGAAAGGCGCATCGCCGGTGTTCAGGACGATGACCCCGACCTCGCCGCGATAATCCTCGTCGATGGTGCCGGGGGAGTTGGGCAGGGTGATGCCGTTTTTCAGCGCGAGGCCGGAGCGCGGGCGCACCTGCAGCTCATAGCCGTCCGGCAAGGCGATGCAGAAGCCGGTGGGGATGAGGGCGCGCTTGCCGGGCTCGATGATGACGGGCGCCTGCACGGCGGCCAGCAGATCCATGCCCGCGGCACCCTGGGTGGCGTAGGCAGGCAGGTCCAGACCCTCGCCATGCGGCAAACGGCGGATTTTAACCCCAACAGACTTCATGCGAAAAAATCTCCGATCTTCGCGGCGAGCTTTGCGGCCACCGCCAGCTTGTTCATGCGCTCCCAGCGCTCGCTGCCCGTCTGCGGTCAGCAGCAGCACCTCATTCTCATCGCCGCCCATGATGCCGGTGCCGCCGACATTATTGGCGACCAGCCAGTCGCAACCCTTGCGGGCGCGTTTGGCGGCGGCGTGTTCCTCCAGCTTTTCCGTCTCCGCCGCGAAGCCGACCACGAGGCGCGGGCGCTGCGGGCCGGGTGCTGAAAGGCCGGCCAGAATATCGGGGTTTTCGGCCAGGGTGAGGGCAGGGGGCTGCACCTGCCATCCTTCTTGATCTTCTGCGCGGCTTCGCTTGCCGTGCCAATCCGCCACGGCGGCGGCGCATACGGCGATGTCAGCCGGCAAGGCGGCCTGCACCGCCGCCTGCATCTCGCGCGCGGTTTCCACATGCACCAGTGGTCGAGTGCCGAGCGGGTCGGGCAGGGCGACGGGGCCGGTGATGAGCGTGACGCGCGCGCCCAGCGCCGCCAGGGCCGACGGCAATGGCATGGCCCTGCTTGCCGGAGGAGCGGTTGGCGATGAAGCGCACCGGGTCGATCGGCTCATGGGTCGGGCCGGAGGTGACGATGGCGTGTTTGCCCTTCAGCGGGCCGTCATTCAGTGCGGCCTGCGATGGCGGCGAGGATTATCCGGCGGTTCGGCCAGGCGGCCCGGGCCGTATTCGCCGCAGGCCATCGGGCCTTCATCCGGCTCCACCACCAGCACGCCGCGCTGTTTGCAAGCAGCGCCATATTGGCCTCGGTGGCCGGGTGCTGCCACATGCGCACATTCATGGCCGGTGCCACAAGCACGCGCTTGTCGGTGGCCAGCAGCAGGGTGCTGGCGAGGTCATCGGCCAGCCCGGCCGCCATTTTGGCCAGAATATTCGCCGTGGCGGGGGCGACCACCACGAGATCCGCCGCGCGGGACAGCTCGATATGGCCCATCTCGCTCTCATCGGTCAGCGAGAACAGATCCTGATACACTTTGGACGCCGTGAGCGCCTGGAGCGAGAGCGGGGTGACGAATTTCTCCCCTGCCTCGGTCAGCACGGCGGTAACGCCGATAGCCGGCCTTGGTGGCCAGGCGCACCAGCTCCAGCGCCTTATAGGCGGCGATGCCGCCCGAGACGATGAGCAGGATGCGCTTCACAGCCGCCAGCCGGCATGGATGGCGGCAATGCCGCCGGAGAGGTTGCGGTAGCTCACGCGCTCAAACCCCGCTGCTCTCGAACATGCGCTTCAGCTCTCCTGGTTGGGGAACATGCGGATGCTCTCGGCCAGATACTGGTAGCTCTCGGAATCCTTGGCGATGAAGCTGGCCGAGTCTTGGGCAGGGCCTGGAAGGACCAGGCATCGTAGAGCTTTTCCAGGCCCGCGATCTGCAGCTGGGAGAATTCCAGCACCAGGAAGCGCCCGCCGGGCTTGAGCAGCCGGAAGGCCTCTGCGATCACCTTGTCCTTGTTCGTGCAGTTGCGCAGGCCGAAGGCCATGGAGACGCGGTCAAAGCTGCCATCTGGCAGCGGCAGGTTCTCGGCGTCGGCCACCAGGAACTCGATATCGGCCAGATAGCCATTGGCGGTGGCGCGGTCGCGCCCGACGCTCAGCATGGATTCGTTGATGTCGGACATCACCACCGGCCCGCCGCCGCGTTTCAGCCAGCCGAAGGTGATATCCCCCGTGCCCGGCCGCCAGATCCAGCAGCCTGTGGTGGGGCCGCGGGTCCAGAAGCGGTGAGAAACTCGCGCTTCCAGAGCCGGTGGATGCCGAGCGACATCAGATCGTTCATGATGTCGTATTTGCCCGCGACGGAATCGAACACCTCGCGCACCATGGCTGGCTTTGGTCGCCCTGGGGCACGGAGCGGAAGCCGAAATCTGCGGTGTCGCCATTATTCTGGCCGGGATTGTTCTTGCTCATGGCGGCCTATTATAGCCTTGTTTTGCAATGCCGGAACTCCCCGAGGTCGAAACCGTGATGCGCGGCCTGGACGGTCATCTGACCGGCCGGCGCATCGCCCATGCACGGCTGCACCGCGCCGATATCCGCTTGGCCGGTGCCGCCCGAGCTGCCGCGCCGTGCTGACCGGCGCCACGGTGCTGGGCTTCCGGCGGCGGGGCAAGTTCATGCTGATGCGGCTGGATAATGGCTGGTCGGTGCTGATCCATCTCGGCATGTCCGGCCGGATGCTGCTGGACAAGCCCGAACCGGCCGCGCATGAGCATCTCACCATCGAGACAGAGGATGGGCGGCGGGTTGGTTTCGTGGACCCGCGCCGCTTCGGCGCGCTGGATCTGGTGTCCAGCGTGGATGAGGACGGCCACAGGCTGCTGGCCGGCATGGGGCCGGAGCCGCTGGGCAATGAATTTTCCGGCGCCGTATCTGGCGGCGGCGGTGAAGGGGCGCTCGGCGCCGATAAAAGCCGTGCTGCTGGACCAGCGCGTGGTGGCCGGGATCGGCAATATTTATGCGAGCGAGGCGTTGTTCCGCGCCGGAATTTCTACCCACGCCGCGCGGCGGGCAAAATCTCCCGGCCGAGGCTGGAGGTGCTGGTGCAGGACATGCGCGCAACGCTGATCGAGGCGATTGCGGCGGGCGGCTCATCCTTGCGCGATTATGTGCAGCCAAGCGGCGAGCTGGGCTATTTCCAGCACGCCTGGAAAGTTTATGGCCGGGCAGGGCGAGGCTTGCGAGCGTTGCCCTGGCGTGCCGGCGTGCGATGGGATAAGGCAGATCACGCAATCCGGTCGCAGCACGTTTTATTGTGCAAGGACGCAACGTTAAGGTCACAACCAAAACGTGGGAGTTTTTCTTGATCTTTTCTTGGGTTATAGGGCGGCTTCAGGCGCGGGCGGAGCCGGCCAGCTCATTCTCCCTCAATTTGCCAATCACCACCTTGTTGCGCCCGGCGGCTTTGGCGCGGTACAGCCCGTTATCTGCCGCCAGCACCAGGGCGCGGGCGCCGGATTCAGCATCAAGCCTTGAAACGCCAATGGAAATGCTGAGCTTGCGGTGTGGAAACTCCGTGCCCGCGATCAGCCCGCGCAGGCGCTCCGCCACCAGAAGTGCATCCGTAAGATCGGTGGAGGGCAGGATGATGGCGAATTCCTCGCCGCCATAACGGGCCAGGACATCATAGGGGCGCAAGACCGAAAGAAGCAGTCGTGCGACGGATTGCAGAGCGGCATCACCGGCGGGGTGGCCATATTCGTCGTTATAGCTCTTGAAATGGTCGATATCGACCAGCAGCAGGGATAGCGCCTCGCCCGTGCGCTGAGCGCGGGAAACTTCCTCCGTCAACTTGTGGTCATAGGCGCGGCGGTTGGGAATACCGGTAAGGGAGTCGGTCATGTTCTGCTGGCCGAGGCGGGCATTAGCTTGGGAAAGTCCGACCAAGGTACGGCGCAGTTCGAGAAGTTGCATGATCTGGGCGCTAAGTTTTTCGAGTGCCACGCATTGGCTGCCGGACAGGGGGCGGCTGCGCTTGTCCAGCACCAGTAGGCCGCCGAGTACCAGCCCGTCTGGCGCGCTGAGCGGTATGGCGGCCAGCATACGCAATTTGAGTGCGGCTAGGGCTGGGCTGGTTTCACCAATATCCTGCGATTGCAGAATTTCACCGGCCTCATGCAGGCCCGTATCGTAAAGGGCGGCATGGCGGGGCAGGGTTCTGAGTCTGGCCGCATAGGGGGCGCTGGCCCAGCTTGCCTTGATCCATTGCCCTCCAGGCGTGAAGAAGCAGATGAGAGCCGCCGGCGCATTGGAAAGATGGGCGGCAAGATAAGCAAGATCGTCAAATGCGCGTCTCGGCTGCGCTGTCGAGAATCTCATAGCTGCTGAGGCTATACGCGCGCTGCTCGTCCAGATGGGAGCGCTGGTTCAGGCCGGCATAGAAATGGTCTGTTTCGGCGAGAGGGGGTTCGATAAGTCCGGCCAAAGCGTCATGAACCTTTTTCCATTACGAGTTCATGATGGATTGCAAAAGCTTAATAGGGCATGAATTTCATGATGAGGCGACGCGGAATTTAATTTTTGCCGGGCCATTGCGGCCCGGCAGGCCAGTACTTAGCCGAGCGCCTTGACCGCTTTCAGAACATCCTCGGCATGGCCGTCGATTTTCACTTTCGGCCAGATCTTGGCGATTTTGCCCTCGGCATCCACCAGCACGGTGGAACGCTCGATGCCCATATATTTCTTCCCGTACATGGATTTCTCCAGCCAGGCGCCATAGGCATCGATCATTTTGGTCTCGGGGTCGGAGGCGAGGGGGAATTCCAGCGTGTATTTCTCGGCGAATTTCTCCAGCGCCTTCATGCCGTCCTTCGAGACGCCGATGACCGTGACGCCAAGACCCGAGAAATCCGGCAGCCCGGCCTGGAAGGCGCAGGCCTCCTTGGTGCAGCCGGGCGTGTCGGCGCGGGGGTAGAAATAGAGCACGAATGGTTTGCCCTTCAGCGAGGCGAGCGAGACAGTGCGCCCGCCCGTGGCCGGCAGGGAGAAATCCGGCGCCGAGGCACCTTCGGTGAGACTCATGTGGCAGCTCCTTCAATGATCAGCTTTGAGAAAATTTCGTGCGCGGCTTTGGCGGTATCCGCGATCTCGCCATGCAGCGCGGCCAGCGTTTCAAAGCCCGTGGCGCGCAGCAGCGGCTCCAGCATGGCGGCGGGCGGCTCCGTGGCGCGGGTGGAAAGCCCGGTGATGCGGTTGATGCCCTGGATGGTCCGCCACAGGAAATCGGCGCGGGTGAGCGCCTCTGCCTCGCTTTCGTGCAGATGCCCGGCGGCGGCCAGGCCCGCCAGAGCGGCGGCCGTGTTGGGCTGGAACAAAGCCGGGTCGGTGGCGCCATGGATGAGCTGCAGCGCCTGCGCCACGAAGCTTATCTCCATCATGCCGCCGGGACTGGCGCGCAGATCGAAGGGGCCGCGCGAGGGCATGTCGGTTGCCAGCCGCGCCTGCATGGCGGCGGTGTCGGCCAGTATTTTGCTCGGCGGTTCCGGGCGGCAGAGGGCGCTCAAGATGGCCTCGCGCACCGTGGCGGCGAAGCCCGGCGTGGCGGCCATGACCCGCGCGCGGGTGAGCGCCAGGCGCTCCCAGGTCCAGGAGTTCGCGCGCATGGTAATTGCGGAAGGCGGCGAGCGAGACCGCGACCGGCCCCTGATTGCCCGAGGGGCGCAGCC
The DNA here is from genome assembly GCA_963827925.1 of uncultured Pseudomonadota bacterium. GTDB lineage: Bacteria > Pseudomonadota > Alphaproteobacteria > Acetobacterales > Acetobacteraceae > Acidocella. Next base: position 324,371 of record CAWHDE010000015.1, read on the forward strand.
GCATATCCACGTGGTAAAGCGGCCCGCCCGGCCCCAGCGCGGTCAGCGCCCCGATGAAGGCGTGGCTGAGGCGGACGAACCAATGGGTGGGGGCGATGGCGGCGGGGGCGTGATCATAGATCAACATCAAATCGAGGTCCGAGCCCGCCAGCATCTCCCCGGCGCCCGCCTTGCCCAGTGCCACAACGGCGATCTTGGCGCCACGCACGGGGCCTTGGCGCTCCTTCTGCGCGGCGATGACGAAGGGCAGCAATTGCGAGAGGGCCGCTTCCGCCAGGGCGCTGCGCAGGCGCCCGGCCTCGTTGGCATCCAGCCGCCCCTCCAGCGTGGCGACGGAGAGATGGAACTCCTCCTGCCGCACGAATCGCCGGGTGGTGGCGGCGGCCTGTTCCAGATCCTCCGCCTCGGCCAGCAGCCGGTGCAGAAGCGGGCGGGGGGCGGCAAAGCGGGCCTGGGGCGCCAGCAGCCCGTCCAGCGCCTGCAGGTCATCGGCCAGATAGTCGGAGAGCGCCGGGGCGGCGCCCAGCACGGCGGCCAGGCGCTTCAGCAGGGCCGTATTGCGGGTGAAGAGCGAGAGCAGCTGCACGCCCGCGCGCTGGCGGGTCAAGCAGCGTATCGAAATGCGCGAAGACTTTGTCCGGCTCAGGCTGCGCGCCGAGGGCGGAGAGCAGATGCGGCAGCAGCACTTCCAGCAGCTCCCGCGCGCGCGTGGAACGCAAGGCGGGCATGGTGCCGGAGGCCCACGTCCCGCAGCCGTGCGGCAATATGTTTATCGTCCTTGAAGCCGAGCGCGTGCAGCCGGGCGGTGAATGCCGCCGGGGGCGGGCCTTCATGGCCGGGGTCCAGCGTGCCTCTGGTCTCGGGCGCGCCGGCATCGAAGAAATCCAGGAAATGCTCATGCACGCGGGCCAGCAAGCGCGGGAAATCGCGTTTGAAGTGGGGCTCGTTCAGGAAGATGCAGAAGGCATCCAGGGCGGCCTCGGTGCCGGGCAGCCCGTGCGTCTGCCGGTCCGCCACCATTTGCAGCCTGTGCTCCACCCGGCGCAGCTCGCGGTAATCGGCGGCGAGCTGGCGGGCCGCGCGCTCAGGCATATGCCCGGCCCGGGCCATGGCGGGCAGGGCCTCAAGCGTGGCGGGGATGCGCAGGGCCGGGTTGTGCCCGCCCCAGACCAGCCCCAGCGTCTGCACGATGAACTCGATCTCGCGGATGCCGCCGCGCCCCAGCTTCACATCGAACCCGCGCAGGCCTTTGGTGGTGTGCTGCGCGTCGATCTGGCGCTTCATCTCGTGAATGTCGGAGACCGCCGCGAAATCCAGATATTTGCGCCAGATGAAGGGGCGGATGGCGGTGAGGAAATGCTGCCCCAAAGCGAGATCCCCCGCCACGGGCCGGGCCTTGGAGAAAGCCGCGCGCTCCCAGGTGCGGCCATGGCTTTCGTAATAGGTGAGCGCCGTGGCCAGCGAGACGACAGGCGGGGTGGCGGCGGGGTCCGGGCGCAGCCGCAGATCGACGCGGAAGACGTAGCCTTCCTCATCGCGGGCTGACAGCAAGGTGGTGAGGTCGCGCGCCAGCCTGGCCATTAAGGGCTGGGAGTCGGGTTCGTAGGGGGCCGATTTCGGGGTCGTAGAGCAGCACGAGGTCGATATCTGAAGAATAATTAAGCTCCCGCGCGCCCAGCTTGCCCAGCGCCAGCGCCACGAAACCGCTGCCGCGCTCCGGCTCATCCGGGTGGGGCAGGGTGATCTCGCCATCCTCATGCATCTCGCGCAGCAGATGCCGGATGGCGGCGCGCAGGGCGGCAACGGCGAGATCCGAGAGCGCGCCGGTTACCTCTTCCAGCGGCCAGAGCCCGCCGAGATCGGCAATGGCGATGGTCAGGGCCATCTGTTTTTTGGTCCGGCGCAGGGCGGCGCTGAGGGGGGCGCGCGGCGTGTCAGGCGGCAGAGCGTCCAGGGCGGCCAGCAGGGCCTGGGTCACGGCCCGCGGCCCGGTTTCCATGCAGGCGAGCAGGGTGCCGGACTTCTCGGCAGGCAAGCTCCGCCAGGTAGGGAGCGTTGCCGCCGAGCGCCGTCAGCAGCGCCAGCGCCCGATTCGGTGGCGGCGAAGGCAGCTTCCCGCGCGCCGAGTGCCGCGAAATCCGCGCGCAGGTGCTCAGCCGCCGCCGGATCGGCCGCTTGAGGAAAGGATGGCTTGTGAAGATCGCCGAGCATCTGGCAAGCAGAACAGGATGAAGCCACGCAGAGGTCAAGCGGCCTGGATTGTTATAGAGGCGCTGCACCAGCTCGGCCGGATTGCCATGCTGCTGGTGCTGCTTGCCATGGCTTCGTTCGGGCTGTTGGCGTTCCGGCTCTCGAATGGGCCGCTGGAGATCCCGCAACTGGCCTCGCGCCTGGCCACGCGCGTCTCCGGCGAGGGCATTAACGTGCACGTGGCCAAGGCGGAGCTGGCCTGGGCGGGCTATCACAAAGGTGGTGCCGTACCGCTGGTGTTGCGGCTGGCGGGCATCGCGGTGCGGACGGATTCAGGCGGCACGCTGGCCGATATTCCCTCCGCCGATCTTTCTTTGCCGGTGGCGGATCTGTTCGGCGGGCGTGACCCGATATTGCTGAATGGCGCGGGCGCCACCTTTCCTGGCGGCGATGTGCCGGTCTCCTGGTACGCCAATCTCTGGCCTGGCCCCGGCTTTACCCTGTCGCACGGCGCGGTTTACGTGACCATCGGCGCCGGGAGCATCGGCAGCGGGGAGAATAGCGTGGCACTGAGCGCCGCCTCCTTCGTGCTGACCGTCTCGCCGGATGGGGCGGTGGATGTCAGCAATGGCATGGCGCAGCTCGCCCAGCGCGGGCAGAGCGCGCCGCGCCTGAGCTTCAGTTTCCATGCCCATCGCGACGGGCTCTGGCTCGGCCAGCTGGATGCCAGAGTGGATGCGGTGCAGGCGCATGACCTGCCCTTGCTCTGGCCGCCGGGCGTGCTGCCGGATACGCGCCACTGGGTAACGCGCAACATCACCGGCGGAACGGCGCGGGATGCGCATTTCACCTTCGACATGGCGGCGAATGGCGATCTCTCGCATTTTCGGGTCGAGAATGCGCAGGGTCAGTTCAGCGGCGATGATCTGACATTGACCTGGCTGGCCGGCGCGGCGCCGGTTGAGCATTTGAACGGCGTGTTCACCATGCCGGGTATGGATACCGCGGTGATCACAGCCAGCAGCGGTGGCACCGGCGGGGTGAGCCTGAAGGGCGGCAGCCTCGTCATCACCGACCTGATGGCCAAGGACCAGTTCGGGGATCTGAAGCTCGATCTCTCCGGCCGGGTGCAGGATGTGCTGGCGATATTGGGAGCGCCGCCGCTCAATCTGCTTGATAGCATGCCACCGGAGATCACCCGCGCCACCGGGCAGGCGCGCGGCACGCTGATCGCCAACATCCCCTTCAAGAAGAAGTTGGCGATGGCGGATGTGGGGTTGAACGTGCAGGCCAGCCTGACCGATGTGCGGATGGCAACGCCGATCCCCGGCATTGGCTTCAGCAACGGGCGGGTGTGGCTGACGACGGACGGCCACACACTGCACGCCACCGCCAAGGCGGAATTCGCTGGGGCGCCTGCGAGCGTGGTGGTGGACCAGATTTTCTCCGGTGAGGAGGCCGGCGAGACACTGGCGATAAAGGGTACCGCCGGGGCGCCGATCTGGCGTGCGTTCGGGCTGGATACGCCAAGCAATGTCAGCTCCGCCGCGCAGGGCTTCGCGCCGTTCGATTTTACCCTGAGCGGCCCGCCGGACGGGCTGCAACAGGCCAGTGTGAATGTCGACCTGACACCCGCCGGGCTAGCCTTGCCGCTGCTGGGCTGGGCGAAGACACCGGGTAGCACCGGAAGCCTTTCCGCGCGCTTCATGCTGCTGGATGGGGATCTGGCCGATATCCAGGCCCTGGACATGCAGGCGCCCTCGCTTTCGGTACACGGCCATAGCCAGGGTGGAACATTCACGCTGGCGCAGGCGCGTATCGGCCGGACCTCTGCCAGCGGCACGCTGACCGCCCCGGCCAGCCCTGGCGCGCCCTGGGTGCTGCGGGCCTCGGGCGCGGCGCTGGATCTGCGCCATGGGGACCAGAAAAGCGCTTCCGGCAGCGCTTCTGGCAAGGGGGGCAAAGCCGCGTCCAGGCCAGCCGCGTCCGGCCCGTTCTGGCAAGCGGCGCTTTCGTTCCAGAACGTTTATGTCACCAAGCCGCCCGCGCCGGGGCTCACGAATGTCAGTCTTACCGCGTCGGGGCAGGGTTATGAGCTGCGCCAAGCCAGCGGAACGGCGGATGGGGTGAGTGTGACGGTGACGCCTCTGTCAGGCGCGCGCCGTAGCCTGACAATTCAGGGCGATGATGCGGGCACGTTGCTGCGGGTAATGGGGGCTTATGACGGCATGCGTGGCGGCAAGCTCGACTTGCAGGCGGAGTATGGCGGTGGCCCGGCCAAGGGCACGCTGAAACTGACCGACGCACGGCTGGTGCATGCGCCCGGCTTTATCAAGGTGCTGCAGTCTGCCACGCTCTATGGCGTGGCGGAGGCAGTTTCCGGCCCCGGACTGCTGATCAACCATGCCATCGTTCCTTTCACGTTGGATGGCGGCGTGCTGGGCCTGCAAGGGGCCGATGCCTATTCGGAATCTTTGGGTTTTACTGCCAGCGGTACGGTGGATACCGATACGGGGATTTGCAATCTCGATACCACCATCATACCCGCCTACGCGCTTAACGCGCTGCCGGGGAGGATCCCGCTGCTCGGGCATCTGTTCTCGGCGGAGAAAGGTGGCGGGCTATTCGCCATGCGGGCCCATGTGCAAGGGCCGATGGATAGCCCGGAGGTGCATGTGAACCCGCTCTCGGCGCTGACGCCGGGCTTTTTGCGTGGGATTTTTGGGTTGGAAGGGGCCGGGCCCAAGACCACGGCCTCTCCGCCGGTAAAATAAGGAAGCTTAGTTTTGCGCCGGAGCCTTAGAGACGACGACCATCGCCGGGCGCAGCAGGCGGCCATTCAGCTGCCAGGTCTGGCTCCAGGCCTGGAGCACGGTGCCGGCGGGATGCTCGGCGCTCTCCTGCTCGGCCATGGCCTGGTGGAGATTGGCATCGAAGGGCGCGCCGGTGGGGTCTGAGCGGGTAATGCCGTTGCGCTCCAGGATGCCGATGAAGGAACGCTCGATCCCCTCGAACCCTTCGCGCAGCTTGGTGACGAGTTCGGCCTCGCCTTCAGCCTGTTTCGGCAGGCTGTCGATGCCGCGCTTCAGGTTCTCGGCGGCTTCGACGACATCGCGGGCGAATTTCTGCACGGCGTAGAGGCGCGCATCCTCGACCTCGCGCTTGGTGCGGGCGCGCAGGTTGGCCATCTCGGCCTCGGAGCGCAGCCATTTGTCGCGCATCTCCTGCAATTCCTGCTCAAGCTGGATGATGCGCTCATCCGGCGCTTCCAGCAGCTTCTCGTCCTGAGGTACCGCCTCTTCGGGCGTCGTATTCTCGTTTTCGGTCATGGCGCGGAATTAGGGGATAATCTCGTTTCAAACAAGTTGCGGGCCCTGTAAATCGTAGCGGAAATCTCTGGCTTCGTGCAGCCGCGAAGCCCATGCGTGGGCGGCGCTATTCCCTCTCGCACGGGAGGTGAAACGAAGCTATGATCATTCCATGAATATCCTGGCCCCCATGCCGGCGCGGCTAGTGATCGAGATCGTCTTCGATTTCGTCTGCCCTTGGTGCTATCTGGGGGTGAAGCGGCTGTCCTTCCTGCTCGCCCGCAGGCAGGAGCTGGATGTGGAGCTGAACTGGCGCCCCTTTCTCTTGAACCCGGACATGCCCCGGGGCGGCATGGCGCGGGCTGATTACATGATCCGCAAATTCGGCGCGGAGGACAGGGCAAAGCGGCTTTACGCCTCCATAGCCGAGCTGGGCGCGGCGGAGGGGATTGAGTTCAATTTCGCCGCCATCCGCCGCACCCCCAACAGCGTGGATGCGCACAGGCTGGTGCGCGAGGCGGCGAGGTCAGGGCTGGCGGACAAGCTGGTGGCACGCATCTTCGCGGCGCATTTCGTGGAGGGGCTGGATATTGGCAGTCATGCCGTGCTTGCAACGCTGGCCGGGCAGCTCGGGATGGATGCAGGCGTGGTCGAGCGCTTCCTGGCCTCCGGCGAGGGGTCGGAATTTGTGCATGCGGAGAACCTGCATGCACATCGACTCGGCATAAATGGCGTGCCCTGCTTTCTGATTGACGGGGAGCATGCGATCGCCGGGGCACAAGAGAGCGAGGTACTGGAGCGGCTGATGGATCTGGCGTTGAGCACCAACCGGGAGCGCTAACAGGGCGGGCCGGGTTTCATTTTTGTGCGGCTGCGCTACATCACGTAACTGCACTACTCCGCTCTTGTCCCGCTTGTAAGGTCTGCTTTACGTGAAGAATCCCGCGACTGCTTCTTGTCTTGCCGCGCTGGGCGCGGCTGCGCTCATTTCATTTCCTGCCGCCGCGCAGACGCCTCAACAATCAGGCATCTGGACTTTGCAGGATGAGAATGCGTCGATCTCCACGAGTTCTCCGTCGGATCGCTATTATGTCAACGGGTTTCATGTGGGTTGGACCTCGCCTGCCGGCGTTGCACCGGCAGCCATCTCCAGCCTGGGGAATGCGTTGTTTGGCAAGGGCACGACGCGCGTCAGCATTGGCCTGACCCAGCAGCTCTTTACCCCCGATGACACCACGGCGATCAATCCGCCGGAGAATGACGAGCCTTATGCCGGCTATCTCGCCCTCAATCTGGGGATGATCCAGGATGGCGAGAACACGCGCTCCATGCTGGGTGCCGATCTCGGCGTGATTGGCTCGTATGCCGGGGGCGAGCTCGTGCAGAACGATTTTCACAGCATTATCGGCCAGAAGGGCACGCATGGCTGGGCCTATCAGCTCCCGAACGAGCCTGCGATCGATTTCGAGGCCGCGCGCATCTGGCGGATCCGTCTGCCGTCAGTCGCCGGGCTGGAAACGGACACGCTGCCGCAGATCTCAGGCATGGCGGGGCTGACGCAGGATTATGTGCAGCCGGCCATCGGGTTTCGCATCGGCAGCGGGCTGGCCAGCGATTACGGCCCGCCGCTGCTGACCCAGTCCCCAACCGGCGGCGATGCCTATACGCCGGTGCAGCCGCTGGCCTGGTATCTATTCGCCGGCAGCGCCGCGAAATTCGTCGCACATGACGAGTTCCTGCAAGGCGCTGATTTCCAGAGCAGCCGCGGCGTGCCGATCAAACACGTCGTCGGCACTTTTGAAGTGGGCGGGGCGATCATTTGGCACGGTCTGCGTTTCAGTTACACGCAAGTTTTCCAGACCGACACGTACGATGGCCAGCAAGGCAACGGCCTCCATGAATTCGGGTCCTTTGCCATTTCCGGCATGTTCTAAAGCCTGATCGCCTAAGGTTGACGCCGCCTTGCGCGCAAACCTGATGTCGTGCTATTTGAGCCGTGGCAGGGGCTTAGAGTGCGATCGTTTTAGGTTCGCGCATCTTGCGTGGAGCTCGAACGTGAATCGCGCTCTCATTTATGGATAGGTTGAGCCCGCCGGCTCAACCTATTGCCGCGCTGTTAAGCGGGACGTGGCTTAGCCGCGCTTCAGAAAGTCGCGGAAGGCGGCGAGTGTCGTGGGGGAGATATAATGCTCCATTCCCTCTGCGTCCTCTTCGGCCGCCTCGCGCGGCACGCCAATGGCGGTGAGAACCTCCACCACAACCCGGTGACGCTCCCGGCTTTTCGCCGCCAGCTTTTCGCCAGCTTTTGTAAGAGACACGCCATGATAGGGAACGGAGGTCGCCAGCCCTTCGCGCTTTAGCCGGCCGATGGTCTTGATGGCGGTGGCGTGCGAAATGCCGAGCCGCCGGGCGATGTCCGTGGGCCTGGCGCTGCCAGTGCTGGTCAGCAGATCGTCGATCAACTCTGCATAGTCCTCGAGCACAGCGCTGGATTGCGCAGCGCGGGTCTTGCCAAAGCGCCGTGCTTGCGTTGGCTCTGTTGGTAAGGCGGCGGGCTCGTTGTTTTCGGCCATTTTATGGCTGACTCCAAATATCAGGCCATGCTTTGCGGGAAATGGCCCATGCTGGCAAGGGCGATGATCGCTGTTGTCGCGTTGCACAATTTTGCTATAGTCGGGGCCCGTGCGGTTGCGCCACGCAGCCGTCGGAACTTGAACTTTTTGCAATGGATTCAATCACTCGTTCGGAAAAGCGGACGACAAAAACATTAAGGGGCACCACCGTGGCCAACGAAAAATCGCAAAACGTGCAGGACGTTTTCCTGAATCATGTCCGCAAGAGCAAGACGCCGGTCACGGTGTTCCTGGTCAACGGCGTGAAGCTGCAGGGCGTCATCACCTGGTTCGACAATTTCTCTGTCCTGCTGCGCCGGGACGGGCATACACAGCTTGTCTATAAGCACGCCATCAGCACCGTGATGCCTGGTGCGCCGATCATGCTGTTCGATGCCACCCGTGCTGAAGGTGCCGCACCTACTTCGGGCTCCGAGGGTGGCCCGGGCACACTGAAGCTGCCTCGCACGCCGGAACCGCAATACGACCCGGAAACCGAGGACTGATGCTCCGGACGTCGTGATGAAAGACACAGCGCCCCCGCCAAGCCGGGCGGCGATTTTGCTGCCGTGGGATAAACAGGCGGCCTTCGCTGCTGGCCAGAACCGCTCCGCCGAGGCACGCCTCGCGGAGGCGGTGGGGTTGGCTGCGTCGATCGGGCTGGTGATCGTGCATGAGCAGATCTTCCAGCTCCGCTCCCTTACGCCCGCAACCTTGCTCGGCAAGGGGCAGACGGAGGTGGCTGCAGCCGCGCTGCGTGCCGCCCAGGTGGATGTGGCGGTGGTGGATGCCACCCTCACCCCCGTGCAGCAGCGCAATCTGGAAAGAGCCTGGGGCACCAAGGTTATCGACCGGACGGGGCTGATCCTGGATATTTTCGGAGCGCGCGCCCGCACCCGTGAGGGTTCATTGCAGGTGGAGCTGGCGCATCTGGAATATCAGCGCTCACGGCTTGTGCGCTCCTGGACCCACCTTGAGCGTCAGCGCGGCGGCTTCGGCTTTCTAGGTGGTCCGGGTGAAACGCAGATTGAGGCTGACAGGCGCTTGATCGGCGACCGGATCGTGCGGCTGAAGGCGGAGCTGGAGGATGTGCGGCGCACGCGCGGCCTGCATCGCGGCGCGCGTAAAAAGGTGCCGTACCCGGTGGTGGCTTTGGTGGGCTACACCAACGCCGGCAAATCCACTTTGTTCAATGCGCTGACCGGCGCCACGGTGATGGCGGAGGATCAGCTCTTCGCCACTTTGGACCCGACCATGCGCGGGCTCGCACTGCCGTCCGGCCGTAACATCATTCTCTCTGACACTGTCGGCTTTATCTCAGAGCTGCCGACCGAGCTTGTGGCCGCCTTCCGCGCCACGCTGGAGGAGGTGGCTGAGGCCGACTTGCTGCTGCATGTGCGCGATGTCTCTCACCCAGACACCGAGGCGCAGGCGAAAGATGTGCGCGCCGTGCTGAACCGCATCGCCAAGGACGGCGCATTGGACGAGGACTGGCCCGCCCGCACTTTGGAGGTGCTGAATAAGGCGGATATGCTGGGCGGCGTTGCGCATGTGGTGCAGGGGGACGGCATTGCCGTTTCCGCGCTGACCGGCGAGGGATTGTCGCACCTGCTGGCAGAGATCGATGCACGGCTTGCGGCGGCGCAGGAAGTGTTTGCGTTGCGGGTGGCGGTTTCGGACGGGGCACGGCTTGCCTGGCTGTACCGCCATGGCGAGGTGCTGGCCCGTGAGGATGGCGAGAGCCATGTGGCGTTGCAGGTCCGGCTTTCCGCCGCCGATAAAGCGAGGTTTGAGGCGCTATGAACGAGAGCGAGGTACAATCCGTCATCGATCTGCTGCGGCATGTGGCGCGGACGGAGATTTTGACCCGGTTCAAGAAGTTGGCGCCTGAGGATGTACGCACCAAGGCCGGGCCGCTGGACCCGGTGACGGTGGCGGACGAGGCGGCGGAGAAGGCGCTGAAGGCGGGGCTGAACAAGCTGTTTCCAGGCGATGATGTGATCGGCGAGGAAGCGGTTTCCAGCGGTGCCGCGCGCCTCGAACGGCTTTCAGAGCCAGGGCGGGTTTGGATTCTGGACCCGATCGACGGCACCGCCAATTTCGCCGCCGAGCTGCCTCTGTTTGGCGTGATGGCGGCTTTGGTTGAGGAAGATGAGGTTCTCGCAGGCTTCATCTTCGACCCGTTTGGGGATGATTGCGCGGTGGCGCTGAAGGGCCAGGGAGCTTGGCTGGTGGCGGCGGATGGTGCGCGCCGGCGGATGCGCGTGGCGGAGCCGGTGCCGGTGAGCCAGATGGTGGGCTCCATGTCCTGGCGCTTTATGCAGGAGCCTTTGCGCTCCCACGTGCTGCACCGGCTGGATAGGCTTGCCGCCGTAACGGATTATCGCTGCGCCGCGCACCAGTACCGGATGCTGTCAGGCGGGCATTGCCATGTGCAGATGTTCCGCAAGCTGCTGCCCTGGGACCATGCCGCGGGCGTGCTGTTGCACCGCGAGGCGGGCGGCTATGCGCGGCAATTCGACGGGTCGGAATACCGCCCCTCGGCAACCGGCGGCGGGTTGCTGCTGGCACCGAATGAGGCGAGTTGGAATGAACTGGCGGACGCGTTGCTGCGGTGAGGTTTGAGGGCGATTTGGTCGCCTGCTTGAGACGAAGTTTTGCGACTGGCGAAGGCCCTAAGAATTTGGGCCGGAGCGAGAAATCTCGCGCCGGACATCTACAAACCGCTACCGATTGATAAGAGTCTCGTGCAATTTTGCCGCAAGGTCAGTGCTCATAATATGCAGAAGTTGGGCGCGGAGTTCTGGCTTGTTTGAGGCGAACTCTGCCATCTGCTCCATATCCCACATGGCGAGCCTGGTCGGCTCCCGCGTCACCACGTCCACCGGGCTGACAAGCCCGCTAAACGCACTCACATTCCCGATGAGCTGTCCGGGACGGTACACCCAAATGACCTTGCCATCCAGAACCGCGTCAATTTCACCGGAAAGAAGGATGATCGCGTCAGATATCCGATGATCTTTTCTGAAGATCAACATGCCAGGCGGGAGCTCAATCCAACGGGCAAGGCTCGCCATTTTTAAAAACTCACGCTTGTCAACGCTGGCGAATGCCACGCGGTGCAGTTCTTCTTCCTTCTCGTTAAGGATTACGGGCCGCCTCTCCGAAATCAGAGCCACAATCTGAGCCCCGTTGACGATGGCGAATGCCAATCCCCAGAAGATCGGCGGCCAGAGCGGGTTATGCTGAAAATAGTAGTACGGAATTATCAGGACATCTGACACGAGCGCGAGAACGCGCAATATGAGAACGTCCCGCAGCGCGAAGGCCAATAGAAACGCGACATTCGCGAGATTGATCAGACCATTCAACCCGAAGATCTGATCGGTCAACAAATCGCTCACGTGGAAGGGCTGTTTTTCAGCTTCAGACCAGATGCTTGGCGTCGTGATTTTCATGAGCGTCATCTTAGATGGTCGGCCGGAGGAACGCCATTGCAGGCCCATCCGGAAGCGCAGCTTCCCTGCAATTTAGGATGTGTGCGACACAGTGTATTGCCTGGCGAAGTCAGCAGAAATTCTGTTCTGATTAAAAAACGATTCGTGTTGTTTGCCGATGCTAAGCTGCGGCTGCGGGTCTTGCCAGCCGCACCGCCGTATGGCCGAAGCCAACCTTCAAGCTCGGCATGATCATGATGAGATTATCCTCCGGTGTGCGGATTTCCTCATTGCCGTCATGGGCGATCAATGTGCCTGCTTCGCGGAATGATCTCGCCGCCGCGAAAATTCCGCTCGAATACAAAACGGTTGGTGCGGGCGGTGATGACCGAAACCACCTCGGCGAAACGGCTGGCCGTGGCGCGGGCGGGGGCGTTCAGCATCCCGGCTTGGCGCAGCAAGGTGCGCACGGTGGCGCGGCTTTGGTCCACGGCTGCCTGTTGCCAATGCGGTCCGGCCTCCACCAGCAGGCAGGCCGCACCCTGGGGCGAGCCTTCGGTGAAGCGCCCGTAATCGATTAGCCTTTTGCCGCCGGCATGGCCGGTATCGGCCACCACCAGCTCCGGCGTGCCCACCGCTAGGCCAAGTGCGCGCCCGCGTGGCCCGGCGCCGCAAAGCAGAACCGGATCGGAGGGCCAGAGCATGGTGTGCAGGTCGAGCAGCATGTCCGCGGAATCGATGATGGGTTTGATCTCGCGTGCCCGGTCCAGCTCCAGCGGAGCGCCGCACGCCGAACAGGGCGAAATCATCCCAGACGCGGTTCATATCCTCTTCCACATAGCGCGAGGCGATGGGATTTTGTGCGTCGAAGCTTGCGTAAGCTGTAAGGTTGGCGAAGCCCAGCGTGAGTTTGCCGCGCACGGGCTGGAAAGCCGCCCGCCAGTAGCTCAACCAGCACGATGGCGCCCGCGAACTCATTGCCGTGGACCAGTGAGACCAGCACCACATGCGGCCCCGGCAGGCCGGAATCGATGCAGGTGAAACCGTGGATGCCCGTATTGCCCTTGGCGTAGGGTGTGACATCCGGCGGCGCGATCTCCACGGCGAACACCGGCAGCCCTTGCGGCGGGACATCGGGTGGCGCGGCGGGCGTTGGGCCGGAACTCATGGCGGCCACTCTAGCTTCCCGTGCTTGCACGCAATGCGGCGGGTTGACGTTGTGCGCCGCGCGCCGCAAAGCCGCGCCATCATGGTTGAAGCCCGTATCATCTGCACCGATCTGGCGGGGCTGAAGTCCCAGGCGTTGGGACTGGCGGAAGCCGCTGGCCTGACACCGGATTTCCGGCCGCTGAGTTTTCGCACGCCTTGGCGGCATATTCCCACCAATTTCTGGTTCAACCCGCGCTGGGCGGCGGGGGCGGAGCTGTTCGAGGCTCCCTTGCCGCAGGTGGTGATCGGTGCGGGCGGGGCGGGCGCGCGCGTGGCGGCGGCGTTGCGGAGCATGGACGTGAAGGCGGTGGCGATCCAGCATCCGCGCATGGCGCTGTCGCGCTTTGACGCAATTCTGGCCGGGCGGCATGACGGCATCGAGGGGCCGAACGTGATCGTCACCCGCACGGCGCTGCACCGCGTGACGCAGGCGCGGCTGAAGGCGGAGCGGGAGCTCTGGGCGCCGCGTTTCGCGCATTTGAAGCGGCCGTTGGTGGCGGTGCTGCTGGGTGGCTCCAACGGGCGCTACCGGTTTGAGGCGGCGGAGGCGAAAACCCTGGCCGCGCAGCTGGCGAATGTGGCGCGGCAAGGGGCGGGGCTGATGATCACACCCTCGCGCCGCACGGCGCCGGAGGTGATGGCCATCCTGCGCGAAACGCTGGAACCGATGGGCGCATGGATCTGGGATTTCACCGGAGGGAACCCATATTTCGGCATGCTGGCCTGCGCGGATGCCATCATCGCCACGGCGGATTCCGTCTCCATGGTTTCCGAGGCGGTGGCGACCAGCGCGCCGGTATTTCTGGCGCGGCTGCCGGGCAAATCCGCGCGCATCGGCGCCTTTATGGAGGCGCTGGTGGAAGATGGCCGGGTGCGGGATTTTGCCGGCACATTGGAGCTGTGGGATACAGCCCCGCTGGACGACACGGAATGGGCGGGGCAGGAGCTTCGCCGTTGTTTAGGACTATGAAAGCGCATGCTGGATATCGAAACGTTTGATAATAAGCGCGGCGGCAATGTTGTGTACAAGGCGCTGTCCCACCCGCTGGTGGCACGCGCCCTGGCGTCGCTGGCTGAGCGCACCGGGCCGGTGGCGTTGTTCGACCCGGACGGTATTGCCGGGCCGCTGCTGGCCTTGTGCCCGGATTTTGAGATCGAGGGGCTTTATGTGCAGGACACGCAGGCCTTGGGGCAGATCAGGGCCGGGCATGTCGCCCGCGCGCTGACTGATCTGCCGCAGGCCCGGGCGCAGACTGTGCTGATGGCCGCCTTCGATGCCGGGCGGGCGGCGCAGCGTTTGCAGAGCTTGCTGCCGCCTGGGGCGGAGCTGGTGACGCTGGATGCGGTGAAGCTGCCGGAATCCTGGCTGACCGTGCCGGGGCGCTATCTGGAGGCGCGGAATTTCGCCACCAATTTCGCTTTCTTCCGCGATGACGACCATTTCGCCACGCGCCTGACCACCGCCAATTACTGGGCGGGCTATGGGGCGAAGGAGGTGCTGTTCCAGCATATTCTCTTCGGCCAGGGCGGGCAGGTTCTGGCGGAATGGGCGCAGAAGGCACCCGCTGGTGCCGGCGGCTATCTGCTGGACAGCCGTGAAGTGCGTGCGCGCTTCGGGCTGAAGCCTTTCACGGGTCAGCTCTTCATCCACGCCATCGGCGTCGCGGGCCATGACGTGGTGAAATATGCGGTGGACACCTACGCCACGGATAATGGCGCCTCGCTCTCCTGCACGCATGACGCCAATGCCTGGCCCTCGGCGCGCTTTGCCGGGCTGCCCGCGCCGCGTGAGAATGAGCGGGTGCTGCTCTGGGTCCAGAACAGCCACGCCGTGCCCATTCCCGCCGGGGCGCTGGCTTTGGACCGCATGGGTGCAGAGGCGCCAGTGGCGCTGGAGGAGGAGATCCCCGCCTTCGCGACCCGTGCGCTTGATGTGGCAGAGCTGTTCCCGGATTTGCGCTGGCCGGCGCAGCTTGAGGTGCTGGCCGGGCGCCATGTGGTGCGGCCGCGCTACGAGGTGGTGCGGGATGGGCGCACGCACATCGCGCATGTGAATGTCGAGCGCGCGGATCTGCAGCCCGACCCCGGCATCCGGGATTTGCACCCCGCTATGGGGCGCGGCTATCTGCTGCCGTTTCCGGTGCTGCCGCGGGGGCGGTTCAAGACCATCGCGCTGCCAACGCCGATGGTGGAGACGGAGCGCAGCCTGCCGTTGCGTTTGGACGTGTTCGCGCCGGACGGCACCAAGGTCGCGGAAAAATTCCTTGGCCTGCTGCCGAGGAATCACGATTGCGCGGTCGATCTCGACGATGTGCTGCCGCCGGATGCGCTGCCGGACGGCGGGCATGCGGAGCTGGTTTACGATTTCCGTGAAGGCGGCGAGGCCGATGGCTGGATGCATGCCTTGTTCCGCTTCGAGGATCGGGCCAACGGCCATGCGGCGGAGAACAGCTTCGGTGCGCATATCTTCAACACGCTGATGGTTTATAAGAACGAGCCGCAGAGCTACACGGGCAAGCCGCCTGGGCTTTCCACGAGGCTGTTCCTGAAGCTGGGCTTTGGCGGGCGGGAGAGCTTCTGCGCGCTGCTCTATCCGGCGTCCGCGGCGTGGATTGAAAAATCCAGCACGGATCTGGAACTCTACGATGCGCAGGGTGTGCTGCTGGAGACGGTGCGGATCCATATCGCCTGTTCTGGGTCGCAGATCGTCAGGCCTGTGAGCTATTTTTCGCCATCCGCGCTGAAGGTGGCGGGTGAGGCGGGGTATGTGCTGATCCGTGATGCGACCTGCCGGCTCTTTGGCTTCCACGGGCTGGAGAATGAGGCGGGCGGGTTCTCGCTCGACCATATGTTCGGCTTCTGATTGGTGTGACGCTGCACGCTTCACGAAGCGTGAGGTAGCGGTGCGTGATGTTGTTGCAACGTCCCGCAACGCAAAACAGGCCGGCGTCCGAGAGGGCGCCGGTTTTTTGTGTTGTAGCCGAGCGCGGGGGCGGCGCGTCCAGCAGCGCCTTCAGGCGGGGTGGGTGAGCAGGTCGGGCAGGCTGGCCGCTTGTTCGCCCAGCGGCCGCCACTGGCCGCCGCGTAGGATCTCGCTGGGGTGGAATTTCGCCTTATAGGCCATCTTCCGGCTCTCCTCGACCCAATAGCCGAGATAGACATTCTCAAGCCCTAGCTCTACCGCCCGGCGCACCAGCCAGATGATCGCGTAGGTGCCGAGGGAACGCTGGCTCAGGCTGGTCTCGAAGAAGCTGTAGACGGCGGAAAGCCCGTCCCCCAGCCGGTCTGTCAAACAAGCCCCGATCAGCCGGCCGCTCGGCAGGCGGAACTCCACCACCGAGGTTTCGATCGGCGTGTCCTCCACCATGGCGCGGTAATCGTAGAAGCTCATGGTGGACATGTCGCCATCGCCATGGCGGGTCTGCTGATAGGCTTGGAACAGCGCGAATTGCTCAGCCGTGGCGCGGGGTGGCATCTCCTGCACGATCAGATCGGTATTACGCCGCTCAATGCGCCGCTGGGTGCGGTCCGGCGCGAAATCATGCGCGCGGATGCGGATGGGCACGCAGGCGTTGCAGTTGGGGCAGACGGGCGCATAGGCGATGTTGTGGCTGCGCCGGAAGCCCCCGCGAGAGAGGCGGTCATGCATTGTTTCGGCGGAGACACCCGCGAGTTCAGTAACCACCTTCCGTTCCGTCCGCCCTGGCACATAGGGACAGGGCAGGGGCGCGGTGGTGTAGAAGAAATGCGGTCTCCTGGCGGGCTTGAAGCTCATTATAAGCTCTATGTTTGGGACTCGGACGCCCCGCGTCAATAAGGAAATTGCGTGGAGCGCACGAGTGTCAGGCCTGAGAGAATATCATGCGCGGCGCGGCGGCGCGGATTTAGGAAGGCGAGCAGGAAAGGCAGCCCCGCCAGGGCGAAGCTGAGCCAGAGCAGCAGCGTCCAGACAAAGGCCTGGGCGAGGGTGGGGGGCTCCAGCGTGGTGTCCTGCCGCACGGCGAGCCCGGCCAGGCGCTGGCCCGGCGTGGCGCCGGTGCCGCCGATCAGCAGCGTGTAATAAACAAAAGGCAACCAGGGCAGGATGTGAAAGGCGATCCAGCCGAAACCCAGCGTGAGCACGCCGAAAATGGCGATGGCGAAAACCATGGCCCAGCCGAACAAAGCCATGCCGATGACATCCAGCACCAAGGCGGCGCAGCGGCGCAAAATGACACCCCGAGAGATGGCCTGGTCAGGTGGCGGCGGGCGGTAGAACAGAGTTTGGCTCATGGCCAAACTTTGCGCTTTTTCGTGCCGCAAGTGCAAGGGCAAGCAGCGCTAGCAGGCATGCTGTCAGCAAGGGGGCGTAGAGGAACCAGTGTGAGAGCGGTGAGAGTAGCAGCAGCGGCGCGACATAGCTTGCCACGCCCAGCGCCAGCATAAGCGGGCGAGGCTCGGCTTCCAGCCCCAGGGCCATGGCGGCGATGACGGCGACACTGTCGTAGGCGTAGGCGTGAGGCTGGGCGAGGAAGGTGGCAATAAGCACAATGGCCACCGCCAGCCGGTACGGGAACGCGCCTGGCCGCCCAGATGGTGAGAAGGATCATCGCTAGCCCGCACAGCGCCTGCACGATCCAGGCGGTTTTCTCGCTCGCCCCCAATATGACCAGATTGGCGGCCGGGGTGACGATGATGTTGAGATTCAGCGCCTTCACGCTGTTGAAATAGCTACTCTGATAGGCGGGCAGCGTGTGCCACCATAGGGCCCACAGGTCAGGCGGCAGAACCACACAGGAAAGCGCGATAAGTGCCAGTGCGGTGGCGCAGGCGGTGAAGATTGCTCGCCAATCGCCCCGGGCCAGAAGGAAGAACGGAATCAGCACGCCGAGCTGGGGTTTGAGCGTCAGCAGCCCGAACCACAGCCCCGCCAGAACCGGACGGCGGGGCAAGCAGGCGAAGCCCGCCAGCAGCAGGGCGGTGGTGAAAAAGGCGGTTTCTCCGGTTGCGGCGCAGATCAGAGCCGCCGGGCTCGCCAGCAGACCCGCCAGCACGGCCCAGGGGCGCGCGGGAAACAAGGCGCGGACGCTCAGGGCAAGGGCGGCTAGCCCCAGGAAGGTCCAGAGCAGTTCCGCTGGCCCGAAGCTTAGAAATTTTAGCCATGAGAGCGGCAGCAGCAGCGTCGGTGGGTAGAGATAGGGGTAGAAGCTGTGAAAGCCCGGATAAAGCTGCTGCTGGAAGGCGGTGAGGGCGGTCGCATCGTAAAGAGTCTCGGGTTTGTGCGCCGCGATGAAGCGCGGGAAAGACCAGAACGCCATGAAATCGCTGTTGAGCCTGGCATGGGCGGCGAGCAAAGCCGCCAGCAGCGCCAGGTTGAGCGCCAGGCCGGCTGCCACCAGTATGGTGATAATCCGGCTGGCCGGGCTGGTTGTGGCGGGCGGCGGCATCATCTATGGCCATAAGCCAGGATTTCAGCGAATGGTCGAGAGAAGGAGCAGCTCATGGCGCGGGCGGGGTCGGTCAATTATCTGTTGGGCACGCGCTTCTACAAGATGGCCTATGTGGAGTTCGGCAATCCGGCGGCGCCTTCCGTGGTGTGCGTGCACGGGCTGACGCGCACGGGGCGGGATTTCGACGCGCTGGCGGATGCGCTGTCTGACCGTTTCCACGTGATCTGCCCGGATCTGCCTGGGCGCGGAAAGTCCGACTGGTTGCCGGATGGCCTCGCTTATCAGCCGCCCACCTATGTGGTGGCGCTGGCGCATCTGCTGGCGCAGATCAACAAGCCGGTGTCCTGGGTCGGCACCTCGCTGGGCGGTATTTGCGGCATGATGGTCGCCGCCGCGCAGAACACGCCTGTGACAAAGCTGGTGCTGAACGATATCGGCCCGCATATCCCGGCCGGAGCGTTGCAGCGCATCCGCGATTATATGGTCTCTGCGCCGGAGCGCTTTTCGTCCATGGCGGCGCTGACCAAGCATCTGCGGGAGGTGCATGCGCCCTTCGGCTTACTCTCGGACGCGGAATGGGCGCATCTGGCCCGCTTCTCCGCCCGGCAGGTGCTGGACCCGACCGGCGAGGGCAACAACATCGCCATGCATTACGACCCCAAGATCGTGGAGCCTCTGCGCGTCACCGGGCCGTTGGATGTCGATATGTGGCCGGCTTGGGAGCTTATTCATCATGCCGCGCCTGGTCATCCGCGGCGCTACGAGCGATCTGCTGCTGGCGGATACCTTTGATCGCATGCAGGCGGAAGGGGCGGAGGGTTATGTGGTGCCGGATGCCGGCCACGCCCCGGCACTGATGGATCATGAGAGCCGGGCGCGGATCAAGGCGTTTCTGCTGGGCGGCTGAACGCCGACTAGCGTCAATCCTGTTTTACGAGCGGGATTTAATTAACGCATATTGATCTAACCGGCGGCTTACGAATTTATTTCGCTGTTGATCGCGTTGCCGAAATTTTTAAATTCACCCCATGGTGGATAAAATATTCGACTTTGCACATCTGCCGCTGGTGAAGAAAGCCGTGATCTCCGCCGCGCAGGCCACGGCCTCGCAGCGCGTGTCGCTGGTGGCGGCGGGCTGCGCGTTCTACGCCACGCTGGCTTTGTTCCCCACCATTACCATGCTCATCTCGCTTTATGGGCTGGTGTTCAATCCGGACACGGTGCAGCCGCAGCTTCACTATCTGGAAGGCTTCATGCCGCCGGATGTGTATATGCTGATCTCTCAGCGCATTCAGAGCCTGGTGTCGCAGCCCGCCAAGGGGCTGGGGCTGTCTTTCGCCGTGTCGCTGGCGCTCTCGCTCTGGTCCTCGTCCACCGGCACCAAATCCGTGCTCAACGCGCTGACGCTGGCTTATCATGAACGCGAGACGCGCGGGCTGGTCAGGTTCCAGCTCGTGGCACTCAGCATGACCTTCATCGCCGTGATCGGCACCATTCTGGCCATCGGCTTTCTGGTGTTTTTGCCCATCGCGTTCGCTTTTCTCGGCCTGCCAGGGAGTATGGAATTTCTGGTCGGGCTGATCAGCTTCGTGGCGATGATCATTTTCATGATCGCGGCGCTCGGGCTACTCTACCGCTTCGGCCCGGCGGGCAGGAATCGCACATTCTACGCGCCGGGCGCGGCCATCGCCACGGTGGCCTGGTTGGCGGCGAGCTGGGCGTTTGGGCTCTATGTCGGCCGTTTCGCAGCCTACAGCGCCACCTATGGCCCGTTGGCGACGATCATCGGCCTGATGATGTGGTTCTATATCTCGGCTTACGTTGTTCTATTCGGGGCGGAGTTCAACGCGGCTTTGGACAGGGAATGGCGCAAGCGCTCAGGGCACGGCGGCTCAGAAATGCAGCAGACCTGAGCGCAGCACCATCTGCACCGCCGCCACGATGATGAAACCCAGCACGATGGCGCGGAAAAGTTTCGGCGGCAGCGCGTCGCGCAGCGGCCGGCCAGCGATAATGCCGGCGATGACCGGAATGGAGGCGAGCGCCGAGATGACGAGATCCGCCCCGCTGGCATGACGGGACTGGCCGAACACCGCGATCAGCACCGCCACCGAGATGACCAGCACCAGCGCGATCTCCTTGGTGAAGCGCTTGCCGGTGGCGCCTGTGGCGATGAGATAGGTGGCCAGAAGCGGGCCCGGAATGGCGGAGACACCCTCCATGAGGCCGCTGAAAAACCCGGCGAGAAGCCCGATGGGACCAGCGGATTTCGTCGGCAGGCTGAATTTCGGTGCAAACAGCAGCATGATGGCGGCGGCGAGCAGGATCAGCCCGGCGATGAAAACGGCCAGATGGGCGGGAATCGCGAACAGGATTTTGACCCCCAGCGCGATGCCGATGACGGCACCAATAACCAGGGGCCCGATGCTCTTGAGCGCGGGCCAGGTTTTGCCGCCTTCCAGCGCCTGCGGGATATTGCCGAGGATGATCGGCATGGAGAGCAGCAGCACGGCCTGCTTGACCGAGAGCAGCCCGGTAAGCAGCGGGATGGCGATCAGCGGCACGCCAATACTCACCACCCCCTTCACAAGTCCGCCCAGGAATAGGGCCACCACCACCAGCAGCCAGTTCCGCGCGGGCAGATGTTGCAGGGTGGGCCAGAGGAGACCATGGGTGAGGGCGAGGTGAAACATTGGCGTTCGTTATCGATAGAGGGGCGTACTGGCAACCGCGCCCGGTTGGCGCTGGCGCTGGTTGATGCTACCCGCGCGGGATGAGCGCCTTCCTGAAATCCGGGCCCGTGCAGGTTCTTCTGGCGTGGCTCCTGGCCTGGTATATCCGCGCTGTTCTGCGGCTGCAGTTCGGGCTGCGAATCGAGGGGCGGGAGCATATCCGCCTGCTGGTCGACGGTGAGCCGATGATTGCCGCCTTCTGGCATGAGACGTTGCCGGCGAGCCCGTTGCTTTGGCGTGAGGCCCGCAAGGCGGGGATGACACGCCCTGCCGTGGTGCTGGCCAGCCGCCACAAGGATGGGCAGTTGATCGGCCATATCATGTGTAACTTGGGCATGGGGCTGGTCTCGGGTTCCAGCTCAAAGGGTGGTGTGGCCGGGATGCAGGAGCTGGTACGCGCCATCAATGCCGGCAGCAATGTTGCGATCACGCCGGACGGCCCGCGTGGTCCGGCCAGGCACGCGGCGGCGGGGGTGGCGGCCTTGGCCGGGATCACGGGCACCAAGATCATGCCCTGCGGGGTGACGGCGAGCTTTTCCATCAAGTTGAAAAATAGTTGGGATGGCATGCGAATCCCGCTGCCGTTCGGGCGGCTGGTGTTGATATGCGGCGAACCGCTGGAAGTGCCGCGTGAGGATTGGCGGGCCGCGCTGCCAAGGATCGAGGCCGCGCTGAATGAAGCGCAGGCGCGGGCTGCTCCATGATTCTGGGGCTTTATGCCAGTGCCACGAGCCTCGCCGCCCCGGCGCTCCGCCGCATGCTCAAACGCAGGGCCGCCAGAGGCAAGGAAATCCAGGAAAGATTGGCTGAACGGGAAGGGTTTGCCTCTCTGCCGCGCCCGGCGGGGCGGCTTGTCTGGGTGCATGCCGCCAGTGTGGGGGAGACGATGTCCGCCCTGCCGCTGATCCGGCTGCTGGCGGCGCGCGGCGCCGTGCTGCTGACCACTGGCACTGTAACTTCGGCCAAGCTGGCGGCGGAGCGTTTGCCGGAAGGGGCGGGGCATCAATTCGTGCCGCTCGATGTGCCTGGCTGGGTGGCGCGGTTTCTGGATCATTGGCGGCCCGATGGGGCGGTGTTTCTGGAAAGCGAGATCTGGCCGAACCTGCTGCGCGCCTGCGATGAACGGGGGATCAAGCGGTTTCTGATCAATGGCAGGCTTTCCGCCGCCTCCACCCGCAACTGGAAGCGTGCGCCCGGAACGGCGGCGGTGCCTGCTGGGCGGGTTTAATGCTATCCATGCGCAATCCGCCTGGTGATGCCGCGAATTTCCGTGCTCTGGGTGCGGTGCGTGTGCTGGAGTGGGGCAATCTGAAATTCTTTGCCGCTCCCCTGCCATATGACGAGGTGGCATTGGCCGCGCTGCAGGCCGCCATTCCTGGCCCAGCCTGGCTGGCGGCCAGCACCCACCCGGGTGAGGAGGAGCTAGTGTTCGCCGCGCACAAGGCGTTGCTGCCGGAGTTTCCCGGCCTCGTCACATTATTGGTCCCGCGCCATCCAGAGCGTGGGGCGGAGGTGGCGGCGATTTGTGGCGCCGCGCCGCGCCGGTCTCTGGGCCAGCCCCTCGCGCCCGGGCAGGTTTATGTGGCGGATACGCTGGGCGAGCTGGGGCTATTCTTCCGTCTGGCGCCTTTCTCCTTCATCGGCAATTCGCTGGTGGGGTTTGGCGGACATAACATCGTGGAGCCCGCGCTTTTGGCCCGGCCGGTGATCTGCGGCCCGCATCTGGAGAATTTCGAGGAGGCCGCCGCCCGGCTGCGTTCCGCCCAGGCGCTGCTTGAGGTGAGCGATGCAGAAGGGCTGGCCGGGGCCGCGCGGGGGTGGCTGAGCGACCTGGCGGCTTCGCATGCAGCGGGCGCGCGCGCGGCGGCAATTTTTGCGGATGCGGAGCGATTGCCGGAACGGCTCGCAGGGCTCATCTTGGATGGTGTGTCATGAAAGCCCCCGAATTCTGGACCAGGCGCGGCCCCGCCGCCCAGCTCTTGAGGCCCTTCGGCCTGATCACCCGCCTTGCCACCGCCAGGCGGGTGCGGCGGGCCGGGCTGTCTGTCGGCATCAAGACCATCTGTGTCGGCAATGCGGGCGTGGGCGGCGCCGGCAAGACAGTGGTGGCGCTGGATTTGCTGAGCCGCCTGCCGGGCCATCCCTTCGCGCTGACGCGCGGCTATGGCGGCACCTTGAAGGGGCCGGTGCTGGTGGAGCGCGGGGTCCATACCGCCGAGGAGGTGGGAGATGAGGCGCTGCTGCTGGCCGATGCCGCGCCCACCGTGAAAGCCAGAGACCGCGCGGCGGGGGCGCGGCTGGCTCTGGCGGAAGGGGCAAGCGCCATCGTGATGGATGACGGTTTGCAGAATCCTTCCTTGCGCAAGGATCTTTCTCTGTTGGTGATCGATGGCGGCTATGGCTTTGGCAATGGGCTGCTGCTGCCCGCCGGGCCGCTGCGCGAGCCGGTGCTGAAGTGCGGCGCGGCGCTGCCATGCCGCGGTGCTGATCGGCGATGACGAGACCGGCGCGCTGGCGCAATTGCCGCCTGCCTTGCCGGTGCTGCGCGCCAGCCTGATGCCGGATTGCGTGGAGCCGCTGGGACGTCGCCCGGTGATTGCCTTTGCCGGGATAGGCCGGCCGGAGAAATTCTTCCGCTCCGTGATCTCGCTGGGGGCGGAGCTGGTGAACAGCCATGCCTATCCCGACCATCATGTTTACGCGCCGCGGGAGGCCTCCGCCCTGCTGGCCGAGGCCGCCAATACCGGGGCGCGGCTGGTGACCACCGCCAAGGATTTCGTCAAACTGCCGCCCGAACTGCGTGCCGCTTGCGTGGTGGTACAGGCGCGTCTGGTCTGGGAGGATGAGGTGGCGCTGGAGATGCTGCTGAACGCATGAGCGCGCCGGAGCCCCCTTTTGCCCAGCGCGCCGAGGCTCTGCTGGTCGGTGCGCTGATCCGGCTGTTGTCGCTGCTGCCGCCTGTCGCGGCGGCGCGCCTGGGTGGGGCGGTGACACGGACCATCGGGCCGTTACTGCCGGTTTCAAAAAAGGTGGGGGATGCCAATCTGCGCCTCGCCATGCCGGAACTCTCGGCGGAGGAGCGGAAGAAGATCATCCTGCAGGTCTGGGAAAATCTGGGCCAGACCATCACCGAGCTGGTGCGGCTCAAGGACATCCGCGAGGTGCCGCCCGGTACGCCGGGGCCCGGCTATAGCATCAAGGGTTGGGCTGAGAATGTCGCGCCGCTGCTGGAGCGGGGCAAGCCGGTGCTGTTCTTCACCGGCCATATCGGCAATTGGGAGGTGATGCCGCTCATGGCCGATGCGTACGGGGTGGATTTCGGCTTCATGTACCGTGCCCCCTCCAACAAGCTGGTGGATGAGATGCTGACGCGGCTGCGGCGGCAAAACTATCTGCACAATGTTCAGATGTTTCCAAAAGGCGCGGCGGGGGCGAGGACTGCTTACGCGCATCTGCGCCAGGGCGGCGCGCTGGGGCTGTTGGTGGACCAGAAGCTGGATACCGGCGTGGCGGTGCCCTTTTTCGGCAAGACGGCCATGACCATGGACGCGCTGGCCAGCTTCGCGTTGAAATTCCGCTGTCCGGTTTTCCCCATCCATGTCAGGCGCCTCGGCCCGGCGCGGCTTGAGGTGGTGTGCGACCCGGCGCTCCCTGTACCCAATACCGGCGACAAGCAGGCGGACGCGCTGACTTTGACGAATGAGATGAACCGGACCCTGGAGGGCTGGATCAGGGAGAAGCCCGGCGATTGGTTGTGGCTGCATCGGCGCTGGCCGAAAGGCACGGTTTAGCAGCTTCCTACCGCCACGCGATCTGCAGCTCCTCCCGGAAGGCGAAGCGCAGCAGATGCTGGTCCACCACATCCTTCAGCCGGGTCAGGTCGTCCTCATTGGCGGCGTTGACGATAATGGAGAGTTTTTGGGCATCAGCGTCCAGCGTGCAGAGACCGGTCGAGAAACTGACCTCGCCCTGGCTGTTATCCAGCTCGCGCACCGCCGGAAGCTTATGCGCGAAATGGTTGACGAACTGGCCGAGATAGCGCCTTGCGCTTGCGGTGGGGATGATTGCCGTGGCGTTCACGCTACAGTCTCCTTTGGGCTGTGGGATGATTGTCAGGTGTCAAAGTGCCTCGATCTTGCGGACGAGTTCGTCGATCATGTCCGTGACCTTGCTCATGGCCTCCGGGTTGGCCGTGCGGCTGCCCAGTTTCATGCGCAAGGCGGTCCTGAGATTTTCCATCGCGCGTTTCACGGGCATGATGGCGTCGCGGGACGGGGCATTGGAGAGCCGCGCCAGCATGGCATCCAAGGCGGGGCGGGCTTGGCCGAGTGTTTCCCGCCCGGCATCGGTGATGCTGAACAGCCGTTTGGTGCCGTCTGTCTCGGCGGAGACATGGCCGAAATCTTCCAGCATGGTCAGGGTCGGGTAGATCACGCCGGGGCTGGGCGCATAGGCGCCACCGGTCAGATCTTCGATGGCTTTGATCAGTTCATAGCCGTGGCGCGGCGTTTCATTGATCAGATGCAGAACGAGCAGCCGCAGGTCGCCGTGCTCCAGCAGGCGCCCGCGTCCGCCGGGGCCGTGATGCCTGTGCCCGCATTCAAGACGCATGAAACGGCGGCCCTGGCGTATGCGTTCGGCGCACATGGTTTTGAAAAAATGTTTGGATCTCATGGTGAGGCAAAGCCTTCTTTTTTGTATTTAGATGCTATTTAGATATATCTAAATACAGTCTTGAGTCCAACGGCCTTTTGTTTGTCTCATTCGGCATAGATCATTTTCCTCGTCATGCCGCCATCGGCGATGAACTCCGTGCCGGTGACGAACCCGGCCTTTGGGCCGAGCAGAAAGGCCGTCAGCTCGGCGATATCCTGGGTTTTGCCGACACGTCCGGCCGGGTGCTGGGCGTGATCCTCCTCGCTGATCGGGTAATGGCCGGTGTCGATCCAGCCCGGCGAGATGCAGTTCACCCGCACATCCGGCCCCAGGCTGATGGCGAGCGCATGGGTGAGCGCCAGTAGCCCGCCCTTGGAGGCGGCGTAGGATTCCGTGCCGGGCTCCGACATATGGGCGCGGGTAGAGGCGATGGTGACCACAGCCCCTTTGGCGGCGCGCAGCATCTTGGCCCCCGCCCGTACCAGCAGAAAGGCGCTGGTGAGGTTGGTGGCCAGCACGCTGTTCCATTCCTCCGGGGTCAGTGCCTCCAGTGGCTTGCGGATCATGAAACCGGCATTGCAGACGATGCCGTCCAGCCGTTCCTCCAACTGTTCGATGCCGGTGATCAGGCTGGCGACCTGGGCGGGGTCCGACACGTCGCAGATGACCGCGCGAGCCTTGGTTTCGGCAGGCCTGACCTTGTCGGCCACGACCACGCGATGGCGATCCTTAAGCAACTGGGCGGCGATGCCCGCCCCAATGCCCTGCGCGCCGCCGCTGATCAGATACACGCCCATGGTTTTGACTCTCTCGCTCTGTCATTGCCGGTCCGTGCCTGACTTTCCACCCTCGCGGGGCGTGGTTCAAGCAGTTTGGCTGTACACACAGAGTAAAGAAGTGCTGCGGGCAGATTTGTGGCTGGAATATGAAAAAAACCGGCCATAAGGGCCGGTTTTTGTTGGAAATAAGGCGGGTTACTCGGCCGCCTGTTCCACGGCACTCTTCAACTGGCCGCAGGCGGCGAGAATATCCTGCCCGCGCGGCGTGCGGATGGGCGAGGCATAGCCCGCCTTCATTACGATGGCGGCGAATTTCTTCAAAGCCTCCGGCGTTGAAGGCTCGTAGGATGAGCCAGGCCAGGGGTTGAAGGGAATGAGATTCACCTTGGCGGGCAGGCCCGCGATAAGCCGCACCAGCTCGTGCGCGTCAGCCTCGGAATCATTGATGCCTTTCAGCATGACATATTCGAAGGTGATGCGCCGTGCGTTGGAGGCGCCGGGATAGCGGCGGCAGGCCTCGATGAGGTCCTTAATGGGGTATTTGCGGTTGAGCGGCACCAGCTCGTCGCGCAGATCATCCCGCACCGCATGCAGGGAGACAGCGAGATTGACCCCCAGCTCCTCGCCAGCGCGGTCCATCATCGGCACCACGCCGGAGGTGGAAAGGGTGATGCGCCGGCGCGAGAGGGCGATGCCCTCGCCATCCATGATGATCTTCATGGCTTTGGCGACGTTCTCGTAATTATAGAGCGGCTCGCCCATGCCCATCAGCACGATGGTGGAGAGCAGGCGCGGCGTTTCGCCCCTCGGGCTTGGCCATTCGCCATAGGCATCGCGCGCGGCCATGAACTGGCCGACGATTTCCGCCGCTGAGAGATTGCGCGCCAGGCGCTGCGTGCCGGTATGGCAGAAACGGCAGGAGAGGGTGCAGCCAACCTGGGAGGAGAGGCAGACAGCGCCGCGATCCTCCTGGCGGTCAGGGATGTAAACGGTCTCCACCGCCTCATGGTCGCGGAAGCGGAACAGGAACTTACGGGTCTCGTCCTTGGAGAGCTGGTCGGTCGCGACCTCCGGCCTGCCGATGACGAAGCGCTCCGCCAACTTCTCCTGCAAGGGCTTGGCGATGCTGGACATCGCCGAGAAATCCCGCACGCCCTGGTGGTAGATCCAGTGCCAGAGCTGCTTGGCGCGGAAGGGTTTTTCGCCGAAGGCTTCCACCTCTTCCAGCAGCTCCTCGCGCGAGAGGCCGACCAGATCCCGCCGTCCATCGGGCAGGATATGCGCGGGCGGCGAGAAATGCGCCGCCTTGGCCAGGATCCGCTCGCGCTCGGCGGCGGTGAGGTCGAGATTTACGGACATGCGTCTGAGATCGCCTTATAGGCCCCGGAGAAGCCGGAGAGGGAGAACTGGTCCACGACCGGGTGGCCGTGCGGGCCAGGGCCGGTGGAGGTGGCGCTGTCGCCCACCTTGAAGGCCGCGACCGCATCGGTACCGCTGCTGGTGAAGGCGATGTTCTTCTGGGTGAAGAAATCGAAGTTCTTGCTGCCCACGGCCAGCGTGACCTTGGCGTCCTTCAGGTAGTCATATCCGGCGGTGATGGAGACTTCGTCATGCGAGCCTTTGCGGTCGGTCACCGTCAGCATCACCTTGCCGCGGGACTTCCAATCGGGTTGGGAGCTTTGCGGGTCGGTGAAGGCATAGCAGATTTTCGCATCGCCACTGCCATAGGTGGCGGCGGTCCAGTCTCCGTACTTGCCGCCATTGGGCCCCAGCGCGCTAGGGCCGGCGGCCAGGGCGGCGGCAGGAAGAAGGGCAAGGATAGAGGATGCAAGCAGTGATTTCATAAACCCCACCATAAACCACCCGCCTTGCGCATCCAAGGTACGGCGGGGATGATTTGATGCATGCCCATGTTGCGGCGCTGGAAACTTGGCCGCCTTCGCCCAAAAAACTTCTGAGCTTTTCCTTACGGATGCATCGACGCGAGGCGGAACAGCAGATTGAGCACGGCGCCAAGCAGGAAGCCGACCAGCGTGCCGTTAACCCGGATATATTGCAGATCCTTGCCGACGCGCAGTTCCAGCTTCTCGCTGACGGTTTTCGCGTCCCAGGCGCCGATGACATGGCCGATGAATTTCGCGCCCTCCACCTGGGCGCTGGGCAGCATGCGCAGCACCGCACCCTGCACGGCGTTGTTCAGCCGTGCCTGCGCCACTTCGTCATGCCCCAGAACATCCGCCAGATTGCCGAGTGCGGCTTCGATCACCGCTACGGAGCGGCCATGCGGGTTGGCGGCGTCCATCTCCAACGCCCGGCGCATCCGTGCCCAGACATCCCAGATCCAGGCCTGCACCGTCTCATGCGCCAGTACGCCCTTCAGCGCCTGGCCGAGTTCCGCGGCGCGTTCAGGGTCGGTCTCCAGCTTGGCGATCTCGGCGCGCACCCATTCATCGAAGGCGTCGCGTATTTCAGAGGAATCCGGGCTGATCTTGTCCAGCTCCTGATTGACGGCGGAGAGCACGCGCTTGGCGATGGTGGCCCCCACCGCCCAGCCGACGAGCTTGCCGCCCTGTTCGGCCACCCGCTCTTTGATCGCGTCGCGCAGGCCATCCTCCCGCGCCGCCAACGTTTCCTTTACTTGCGTCAGGATGAAGGAGAACATTTCCTGATGCTTACCGCCCTCCACCAGCCCGGCGAGGGCGCGGGCCACCACCAGGCCTGCGGCGCGTCCGCCGATGAGCTTGGGCAGCAGCTTGTTCAAAAGCCGCCGGGCGCGGCCGTCCTCGATGGTGGCGAGCAGCTTGGGCAGCATACCGGCCAGGGCCTGGGCCAGCGGACGGGTAATGGTCGCATCAGCCAGGAAATGGCGCAGGACGGCGGCGGAATCGAGATTGTTGAGCAGCGGCCTGATATCGGCCTCCGTGAACACATGGTTGGCCACGAATCGCCCCAGCGCATCGCCCAGGCGCTGCTTCTGCGCGGGCAGAATGGCGGTATGCGGAATTGGCAGGCCGAGCGGGTGCCGGAACAGGGCGGTGACGGCGAACCAGTCCGCCACGCCGCCGATAAAGCCGGCCTTGGCGGCGTCGCGCAGCAGTAAAGTCCAGGAGGACGGGGGCAGCCAATAGGTACCGAACGCCAGGGCAGCCATCAGCACCAGCAAGGCCGAGGCGAACAGCTTATGGCGGCGGAGAGTGGCGCGCAGGGCGGAATCGGGATCTTGCGGCGGGGCCATGGCGGATAGATTACCCGCCTGCGCCGCCAAGTCGACCCGGGGCTACTGGTTGTCGTCAGAAGAGGAGGAAGACGGCGCTTCCGGCGGGGCGCTGTTCTGCTCGCCGGAAAGGCTGCCCTCACCCTGGGGTGCCATCTCGTCCTGGCTGCCTTGGTCCTGGTCGGGCGCGGCCTGGTCCTGCTGGTTCTGGTCGTCGTTCTGTTGCGGCACATAGCCGGGGTCGCTGGGCTGGAGGTCATTGCCAGTATCGGGATCGATCTGCGTGCCGTCGCGAAAGCAGGCCTCACCATCGACGGTGCCGCCCACTGAGGTGCATTGATCGTCCGCGCTCAGCGCTTGTCCAGAATTGGGGTCGATCTGCACGCCGTTGCGGCGGCAATCCGTGTCTGAGCCGATACCACCGACGGCAGCGCAGGCCGGGCTTTCATCAGGCCCGGAAAGATTGTTCTGCAACTGATCCTGCACCGTGATCAGCGGGGAATACTGCGCTGGCGTGGAATCCGTTTGGGTAGGAACCAAGGCATGGGCAAGGCCAGCCCAGGCGAACAGGATACAAGCCAGCCATACAGTCCGCTGTGCCATGGCATTGTTCCTCCATTTGCACGCTTAAAATGGCGGTCATCGCGGGTGCGGGCAACATCTTTCCGCGCGTTTTTGTTGCATTTAAAGAGGGCTGAAGCGCATAATTGCAACATTAGGAAAATAGCGGGCGCCAAGCCCTGAAACGCCGCGACACCATCGTAAGATGGAGGTTTAAGAAAATGAATGTAAAAGATTTTCCCCACAACTCTGTCCGCCATCGGCGACATGTGCCGCATGGGCTGAGCCGAGCGCCCGCGAGCAACACCCTGCTTCCCGTGGTGCTGGGGCTGTTTTGCGTGGCGGCTGTGCTGGGCGCGCTCTGGCTGGCTTACACTTTCGGCTGAGGCGTTGCGGCCCGGCGGGTTTGCCCAAACCGTGGAACGCATTGCATGATGCGGTTATGGGATTTCTGACCGAACCGGTGCCGCCGCGTGGCGCCCAACTTGATGTATTGCCGGGTATCACCAGGATTGTCGCCAATAATCCGGGCGTGATGACCTATCACGGCACCAATAGCTATCTTGTTGAGGGGGCTGACGGGCTGGTGGTGATCGACCCAGGGCCGGAGGATGAAGCGCATGTGCGCGATATCCTCACCGCCGCTGGGCAGAGGCCGATCAGCCTTATCCTGCTTACCCATACACATGCCGACCATTTTGGCGCGGTGCCCGAACTGAAGGCGGCCAGTGGCGCGCCGGTGGCGGGGTATGAGGCCCCGGCCAGGCCCGGTTTTGCACCTGATATAACGCTGGCGGATGGGGATGAGGTGCGTGGCTTCACCGCCGTGCACACGCCGGGCCATGCGGCGGACCATCTCTGCTTTGCCTTCAAGGGGCGGGACGGCGCGAAAATCCTGTTCAGCGGGGATCACGTGATGTCCTGGTCCTCCTCAATCGTCAGCCCGCCGGAAGGGGATATGGGGGATTATTACCGCTCGCTGGAGCTTTTGCTGGGGCGCGATGACGATGTGTTTTTGCCCGGTCATGGCCCCTTGTTGCGCCAGCCCCGCGACCTTACGGCCCAATTGCTGGCCCACCGGCAAAAGCGGGAGAATGCGGTGCTGGCGGCGCTGGCGCGGCAGGATTGGAGCGTGGCCGGGCTGGCGGCGCAGCTCTATGGCAAGGCGGATCTCTTCCTGAAGGCGGCGGCGCAGCGCAATGTGCTGGCGCATCTGTTGAAGCTGAAGGCGGAAGGGGCGGTTAAGGAGATGGAGCCCGAAACCGCCGCGCATCCGGACAATCTGGCCTTGGCGGCCATGGCCGAGCGCAATGAGAGCTGGCGCGGGCGCGTAACGCGCATGCAGGCCGATGCCAAGCGGCGTTTCGGGCTGGCGGCTTAGAGCGCAATGACATCAAGTCGCAGCGCGGCCCAACTAACCTCGAACGGGATCTAACCTGCCGGCAGCCAGGTGGCCAGTTCCTCCGCCGCCAGCGGCCTGGAGAACAGGAAGCCCTGGCCGTGCGTGACGCCATGCGTCTGCATCTGGCTCAGTTGCTCTTTCGTCTCGATACCTTCCGCCACGATATCCTGCCGGTAATTCGCTGCGAGGTGCGTGACCTTACGGATGAAATCCTGCGAGGCCGGGCTGTTATCGGTGACCACGGAGCGGTCCAGTTTTATGGCGTCGACCGGCGTGTTCATCAGTGCCATCAGGAAGGGGGTGCTCGGGACGACATCGTCGAGTGCCAGCAGATATCCGGCATCGCGCAGGGCTGCGATGCTGTCCTCCGCCAGGCTGAGATTTTGTACTGGCTGGGTCTCCGTCAGCTCGAAGCGCAGAAGCCCCGCCGGCAGGCCGTGGCGGTTGCGCAGCGCCTCGATGCGTTCCGGTATACCGGGATGGACCAGCACATTGAGGGGCAGGTTGAAGGCCAGCGGCAATTGGTAGGCGGAGAGGCCTTGGGCCTGATATTCCGACAGGGCCCGCTCCATGATCGCGCGGGTAAGGCTGAGCGCCAGCTCAGGGTTGTTCATGGCTTCTACAATGCCCTGCGGCCCGAGCAGATGTCCATCTTGCCCCAAGGTGCGGGCCAGCACTTCCACATGGCAAAGCCCGCCATCCGTCAGACGGATAATCGGCTGATAGCGCAGACGTAGCGTGGCGGCGAGCTACGGATTCGGACGCCTTCATATGCATCGTCTAAATTACCGAAGTTTGTGCAAAAATCTCACTTGTTTCGTGTATCAGCTTTGGTCAGCAGACGCGACAGAAAAAATCAGTCGGTTATCTAGTTTGTTGCTTTCTTTGGTGCCGCGGCGGAGCGGCGCAGCCTGTGTTCGCCTAGGAAGAGCAGAATGGGGGCCGCGATGAAAATAGACGAAGATGTGCCGACCACGATGCCGAACAGCATGATCCAGGCAAAGCCCGAGAGCGCGGAACCGCCGAACAGCGCGAGCGGCAGCGCCGCCAGGAACACCGTGCCGGAGGTGCCAAGCGTTCGGTTCAGCGTCTCGTTGATCGAGAGATCGATCAGGTCCCGCAGGTTCATGGTCTTGTATTTGCGCAGATTTTCCCGGACCCGGTCATAGACCACCACCTTGTCGTTGGTGGAGTAGCCGATGATGGTGAGGATGGCGGCAATGGTGACAAGGTCGAACGGGATGCGGGTGATGACCATGAAGCCGATGGTCTTGGTGGTGTCCAGAATCAGCGTGGCCACGGCGCCGACGGCGAACTGCCACTCGAACCGGAACCAGATATAGACCAGGATCATCACGAAGGAGAGGCCCAGCGCCTCCAGACCCTGGGTGAAGAGCTGGTTGCTGACCGAGGCGCCGACCGCCTGGGTGGACTGGATTTTTGCGCCGGGGGCGGCCGTGTTCAGCGCCGTCTGCACCTCGCCGATGGCGGTTTGGGTGGCGGCGGCATTGGCGCGGCTTTCCAGGCTGATGAGCACCTGATTGCCCTGATTGCCGACCGATTGCAGCGCGGCATCGCCCAGCCCCGCACTGGCCAGGGCGGAACGCAGGGCGGGGAAGTTGGCCGCCTGCGGGGTTTGCACCTGCAACACCACGCCGCCCTTGAAGTCCAGCCCCATATTCAGGCCGGGGTGGAAGAACAGGATGACCGAGGCCAGGGACAGCACCGCCGAGGTGATGAGCCCGGCGAAGCGGCCATTCATGAAGCGGATTTTTGTTCCGTCCGGGACGAAGCGGAAAGCCGGTTTGGTGAACATGGGGCGGGTCCTAGACGGGCAGGGAGGCAGGGCGGCGCGCGGCGTACCAGCGCGAGGTGATGAGACGCACCAGCACCGTGGCGGTGAACATGGTGGTGATGATGCCGGCGCAGATCGTCACGGCGAAGCCGCGCACCGGGGGCGAGCCGAAGATGAACAGCGTGACGTGCGCCAGCAGCGTGGTCACGTTGGAATCGATGATGGTGCCGTAGGCGCGCTTGTAACCGGCTTCCAAGCGCGGCGAGCGGCTTGCGGCCGTTCTTCACCTCCTCGCGCACACGCTCATTGATCAGGATGTTCGCATCCACCGCCATGCCGAGCGTGAGCAGGATACCTGCCATGCCGGGCAGAGTGAGCGTGGCACCCATGACCGAGAGGATGGCCAGCATCAGCACCAGGTTGGCGACCAGCGCGATATTCGCGAACCAGCCGAACAGCCCATAGAACAGAGCCATGAAGAACAGCACGAGCACGAAGCCGACCGCCAGCGAGATGGCGCCGGCGCGGATGGCATCAGCCCCCAGCTCCGGCCCCACGCTCTGCTCCTCGACGATGTTCAGTGGCGCGGGCAGGGCACCGGCGCGCAGCAGCAAGGCCAAGTCCGTGGCGGATTGCGGGGTGAAATTGCCGGAGATCTGACCCGAGCCACCGGTGATCGGCTCGCGGATGACCGGCGCCTCGATGATCTTGCCGTCCAGCACAATGGCGAACAATTTGCCGACATTGGCGGTGGTGGTATCAGCGAATTCCCGCGCGCCGACGGCGTTCAGCGTGAAATTCACCACCCATTGGCCGCTTTGCGGGTCGGTGCTGGCCTGGGCGTTCTGCAGATCGGCACCGTCCACGGCCACATCGGTCTGTACCGCGAGCTGTTGCTGCGGATTGTCGGACATCGGCAGCCATTCATCGCCCAGCGGCGCGGGCTGGCCGGGCACGGCGGTGGAATCGACCATCTGGAAGGTCATGTGCGCGGTGGTGCCGATGAGGGTCTTCACCCGCTCAGGGTCCGAGATGCCGGGGAGCTGCACCACGATCTGGTTCTGGCCCTGGCGCTGGATGATCGGGTTCAGCACGCCCGAACCGTCGATACGGCGTTGGATGATGGTGATGGCCTGGTCCACCGCCTGGGTGTCGCGCTGAACCTGCGCCTGGGCGGGGATGGCGAGCGCGATGCTGCCATCCTGAAGCTGGCGTGACGGCAAGGCTTGGGGTGGCGGAATTGGCCGGGTAGGTGATCAGCCCTTGCAGGGCCGTCAGCGCTTGCTGGGCCTGGCCGTCCAGCGGGGTGAGCATGACCTGGTGGGTGTTCAGGTCGGCATGCAGGTCCTTATAGCCAAGTCCCGCCTTGACCAGCGTTTGCCGCGCCTGGCCGACCAGCGAATTGAGGTCCTGCTTTTGGATCGCATTTGTGTCGATTTGCAACAGCAGATAGGAGCCGCCTTTCAGATCCAGCCCCAGATGCACCTGAGTCCAGGGCATGAAGCCGGGCAGCCAGCCGGGCCGGGCCCAGAGATTGGGCAGGCTGAGCAGTATTCCCAGCCCGCAGAGGAGTAGGATACCGAATGTCTTCGCACGGCTGAAGTAAAGCAACGCGGGCTCCGAAAAATGCCAAACCGCTTGCCGTATGGCGGGGCGGAGCGTTGCGCGCAACCCCGGAGCGGAATAGAGCGCTAAAGACATGAGCAAGCGTTTGCAGGTGGGGCTGATCGGGGCGGGGCATTTTGGCCGCTACCACGCGTTGAAACTGGCGGGTGCGACCCGCGCGCAGCTCATTGGGCTGGCGGACCCCAACCATGCCCGCGCCAAGGAAGTGGCCTGGGAAGCGGGCTGTCCGGTGAAAACCGTTGAGGAAATTCTGGCGCAGGCGCAGGCGGTGATCATCGCCGCCCCGGCGGAGTTTCATTACGAGCATGCCGCCTTGGCGCTGAAGGCGGGCAAGCATGTGCTGGTGGAAAAGCCGATCGCCGCGACGCTGGAACAGGCGGATGAGCTGATTGCCCTGGCGCGTGATGCTGGCGTTGTTTTGCAGGTGGGGCATCTGGAGCGATTTTCCGCCGCGCATGGGGCGGTGAGCCAGCCGCATGGGCCGGCCGCTTTATATCGAGGCGGTGCGCATTGCCCCCTTCAAGCCGCGCGGCACGGATGTTTCGGTGATTCTCGATCTGATGATCCATGATCTGGATCTGATCCTCACCCTCGCCGACTCGGAGGTGGTGAGCGTGGATGCCGTGGGCGCGCCGGTGGCCAGCACGTTCGATGATATCGCCAATGCCCGCATCCGGTTTGCCTCGGGCGCGGTGGCGACGATCACCGCCAGCCGTATTTCGCTGAAGACCGAGCGCAAGATGCGGATTTTCTCGCAGACCGGTTATCTGACCGTGGATTTCTCGGCGCGGAAACTCACGTTGGTGGGGCGGGGGATCGGAACGAAAGTGCCGGGCTTTCCGGAATTCGGGATCGAGCAGGCGGGCTGGCAGGACCATGACGCGCTTTCCGCCGAGCACGAGGCGTTTTTCGCCGCCTGCCTGGATGGTGCGCCCGTGGTGGTGGATGGCCAGGCTGGCAAGCAGGCCTTGGCGGCGGCGCTGATGGTGAGCAAATCCATCAGCGAGAGCCGGGCGATGGCCGAGGCGAGCGGGCTGATTCCAAAATTCCCGGAAATTTAACGCATCCTGGATTTGATCTTTATCTGCTCGCCATCCAGGGTGAAGGCGCCATAGCCGTGATGATGCAAAGTGGGGGCATCCCTCAGGCTTTTGAATTTTCCCAGGCCGTCACGCATTCCAGCACGAAGAAATTATAGCTTTTCACGAGCGTGGTGTTTTTGACCCGGCATTCGAGATTGACGATGGCTTCGCCAATCAAGGGCGCGACGACATGTTTGGCGGGCAGGGGGGTTAGGTCGAAGACTCGCGAATTTATCCGTATCGCCGCCGGTGCAATTGCCGATATCTGTAACGATCTTCGCGAGGCTGGCGGGCGGCACGGCGATGACGCATTCGCGTGTCTTGCGCAGGGCCGCGAAGCTGTAATTACCTTCCGCAACCACACAGCCGATCAGCGGCGGTTCGAAATCCAGCATCATATGCCAGGACATGGTCATGACATTCGGCTTCTCCCCTGGCGCCTGGGTGGTGACCAGGGCCACCGGGCCGGGTTCGATGAACTGATAGACCTTGGCGAGGGGGAGTTCCTTCAGCATGGCGCATAAATAAACCCCGCCTGGGGGCGGGGTTTGATCCGGATCAAGCCCCGCGCTGGCAAAGCGCGGGGCTGATATGCGCCTTACCCGAGCTGCTTCTTCACGGCCTCATTCACCAAGGCCGGGTTGCCCTTGCCCTGCATGGCCTTCATCACCTGGCCGACGAAGAAGCCGAACAGCTTGTCCTTGCCGGACTTATATTCCGCCACCTTGTCCGTGTTATCGGCCAGAACCTTGGTCACGGCTTCGTCGATGGCGCCGGTATCCGTCACCTGCTTCAGGCCTTTTTCCTCGACGATGGCGGCGGGCATCTTGCCGGTTTCCACCATCTCCTCGAACACATCCTTGGCGATGCGGCCATTGATGGTCTTGTCGGTGATCAGGTCGAGCAACTGGCCCAGCGCTTCGACGGTGACGGGCGGGTTCTCGATGCTCTTGCCGGTGCGGTTCATGGCGGCGAAGAAATCGCCGGTGATCCAGTTGGCGGCGAGCTTGCCGTCGCGGCCCTTGGCCACGGTCTCGTAGAAATCCGCCGTCGCCTGCTCGGCCACCAGCACGCCGGCATCGTAGAAGGGAATGCCGTAATCCTCGCAGAAGCGGGCGCGCTTTTCGTCCGGCAGCTCGGGGAGCTTGCTTTTCAGCTCATCCACCCAATCCTGGTCCAGGATCAGCGGCAGCAGGTCCGGCTCGGGGAAATAGCGGTAATCATGCGCGTCTTCCTTGGAGCGCATGGAGCGTGTCTCGCCCTTGGAGGGATCGTACAGGCGGGTTTCCTGCACCACCTCGCCGCCGGATTCCCAGACCTCGATCTGGCGCAGCGCCTCGGCCTCCACCGCGTGCATGACGAAGCGGATGGAGTTGACGTTCTTGATCTCGCAGCGGGTCCGGAACTCTTCGCCAGCCTTGCGGACGGACACATTCACGTCCGCGCGCATGGAGCCTTCCTCCATGTTGCCGTCGCAGGTGCCGAGATAGCGCACGATCTGGCGGATCTTGCGCAGATAAGCACCGGCCTCTTCCGGGCTGCGGATATCAGGCTCGGAGACGATCTCCATCAGCCCCACACCCGCGCGGTTGAGGTCGATGACCGATTTCGCGGGATGCTGGTCATGCATGGATTTACCGGCATCCTGCTCAAGATGCAGGCGGGTGATGCCGATATGCTTGATCGTGCCGTCCTGCAGCTCGATCTCGACATCGCCGGTGCCGACGATCGGGGTGCGCGAACTGGCTGATCTGATAGCCCTGCGGCAGGTCCGCGTAGAAATAATTCTTGCGGTCGAAGCGGGAGAACAGATTGATCTGCGCGCGCAGCCCCAGACCGGTGCGTACCGCCTGGGCCACGCATTCCTTGTTGATGACGGGCAGCATGCCGGGAAATCCCGCATCCACGAAGGAGACATGCGCGTTGGGCGCGCCGCCATAGGTGGCGGAGGCGCCGGAGAAGAGTTTTGATTCAGAAATCACCTGGGCGTGCACTTCCAGCCCGACGACGACTTCCCAGGCGCCTGTGCGCCCTTCCAGAGAATAACCCATTATTTTGCTCGCACTTCAGGCAGGGCCGAAAAACCCGCCGCGCTTTCAATGGCCGCGGAAACGGCAAACACCGTCTCCTCGTCAAAATGCTTGCCGATCACCTGCAGGCCGAGCGGCAGCCCTTCGGCAGACAAGCCAGCGGGCACGCTCATGGCGGGCACACCGGCCAGAGAGGCGGGCACGGTGAACACGTCGTTCAGATACATCGTCACCGGGTCGTCCATCTTCTCTCCGTGCGCGAACGCGGCAGAGGGCGCGGTGGGGGTGAGGATGGCGTCCACCTTGGCGAAAGCGTCGGTGAAGTCCTTCAGGATCAGGTTCCGCACCTTCTGCGCCTTGAGGTAATAGGCGTCGTAATAGCCATGGCTCAGCACATAGGTGCCGATCATGATGCGGCGCTTCACCTCGGCGCCGAACCCGGCGGCGCGGGTGCGCTCATAAAGGTCGATCAGATCCTCGCCATCGACACGCTTGCCAAAGCGCACACCGTCATAGCGGGCGAGGTTGGAGGAGGCCTCGGCAGGGGCGACGATGTAATAGACTGGCAGGCCGTATTTGGTGTGGGGGAGCGAGATATCGACGATCTCCGCGCCCTGGGCCTTCAGCCATTCGATGCCCTTGTCCCAGAGTGCCAGGATTTCAGGGTTGGTGCCCTCCAGCCGGTACTCGGCGGGGATGCCGATTTTCAGGCCCTTCACGCCACGGCTCAGCGCCGCGGTGAAGTCAGGAACCTCCCGCGCGGCGCTGGTGGAATCCTTCTCATCGAACCCCGCCATGGCGTTCAGCAGCAGGGCGTTGTCTTCCACATTGCGCGCCATCGGGCCGGGCTGGTCGAGCGAGGAGGCAAAGGCCACCACGCCCCAGCGCGAGCAGCGCCCATAGGTGGGCTTGATGCCCGCGAGGCCGGTGAAGGCGGCGGGCTGGCGGATGGAGCCGCCGGTATCCGTGCCGGTGGCGGCGAGCGCGATGCGCGCGGCCACGGCGGCGGCGGACCCGCCGGAGGAGCCGCCGGGGACCAGTTTTTGCTCTGAGCCCGCGCGCTTCCAGGGATTCTCCACCGGGCCGTAGCCGGAGGTGATGTTGGCCGAGCCCATGGCGAACTCGTCCAGATTGGCTTTGCCCAGCATCACCGCGCCGGCTGATTTGAGCTTGGCGGACACCGTGCTCTCATAAGGCGGCACGAAGGGCTCCAGGATCTTGCTCGCCGCCGTGGTGCGCACACCCTCGGTGCAGAACAGATCCTTCATGGCGATGGGAATGCCGGTGAGCGGGGTGGCGGTGCCATCCGCCACGGCGCTTGTCGGCCGCCTTCGCCTGCTCCAGCGCCAGCTCCGGCGTGGTGGTGATATAGGCGTTCAAACGCGGGTTCAGCTCGCCCACCGCCTTATTATAGGCTTCGGTCAGCTCGACGGCCGAAATCTCTTTCGCTTTCAGTGCCTTGGCGGCACCGGCGATTGTCAGGTCAAAAATGCTCATTCCACCACTTTCGGCACGGCAAAGAAGTTTCCGATGCGGTCCGGCGCGTTGGCCAGGATTTTTTCCGCGATATCCCCGTCGGTGAGTTGGTCCTCACGTTGGCGCAGCGCCATCTGCGCGCCGCCGGAGAGCGGTTCCACACCGTCCACATTCACCTCGGAAAGCTGCTCCACATAGCCCAGAATGGCGTTCAGCTCGTTCTGGAGCGTGGTAACCTCTTCGTCATTCACCCTTATGCGGGCTAGTTTCGCAATCCGGCGTACCGTTGCGGCGTCCAGCGACATACCCAAATCCCTTGGCTAAAAAATCCGGGCGGACCATACAGGCGGGCATGGCGCTCTACAACCTGCCCGAATTTTTAAGCCTTTTGCCCCCCGGTGCCCGGCTGCTGGGGCTGGACCCCGGCTCCAAGCGCATTGGGGTGGCGCTGTCCGATGTGAACCGGACGGTCGCCAGCCCCTATACGACGCTGCTCCGCACCAAGATGAAGCAGAATGCCGCCGAGGTGGCGGCGATTGCGGCCAGGGAAGGGGTGGGAGGGCTGATCGTCGGCCTGCCGTTGGACGACGGGCAGAAGCTGGGGCCGCGCGCCCAGGCGGCGCGGGACTGGGCGCACGGCATGAGCGAGGCCACGGGCCTGCCGGTGGCGATGGTGGATGAGAGCTATTCAACATCGGAGACGCATGAGCGGCTGATTGCGGCCGGGCTCTCACGGGCTCGGCGCGCCGAGATCGTGGACAAGCTGGCGGCGGCGGAAATTCTGCAGCGGGCTCTGGAAGCGCCGCGATAGGTAACGGCTATTGCTGGAACGCCTCGCCGACTTTGTGCGCCGTGCTGGTGATGGCATCGCCTGTGGCATTGGCGCCATCGCTAAAGCCGCGCCCAATATCGTTGGCGCCGCTGCCGATCTTGCCGTTACCGAGATTGGTCCCGGCGGCGTTGAAATCATTCTGTGCCCTGGCTCCATTCGCATTACAGGCGGCAAGGGGCAGCAAAACGGCCAGGGGCAAGGCCCGGCAGACGAGGCGATACATGTAAACGGCTCCAAGCGGGGTCGAATTCTATGCCCTATTTGGCGCTATGCGGCGCAAAATTCAAAGCCCAATTCACGCGCCAGAAACTCATCGGATTACATGCGGATCATAAACCGCCGAGGTGACAGCTATTGCCGTACTGGCGATGTTGGATGGGAGCTATTCCACGGCCAGACGGGCACGAAGCCGGCTCAGTGGTCCGGTGCGCTGAGATTGTCGGCAACGCGCGAAATTGCAGCGCGCGCTGAATGGCATGCGCCGTTAGCAGGTTTGCGCAAAAAGAGCGGTGGGTTGCCCCCGCCGCCCGCGTTTTAGTGCGGAAAAGTTACTTCTTTACAGCGTCCTTCACCCCACCAGCAGCATTTTGCACCTTGCCTTCAACCTTGTCGGCCTTGCCTTCGGCCTTCAGCTTGGCGTCGCCGGTAATCTTGCCGGCCACCTCCTTCACAGTGCCTTTGACCTGCTTGGCAGCGCCATGGATACGATCTTTATCCATCGAATTTCTCCTTCAGAATAAGTTTGCCGGCAAAAGCTCGCGCCCAAGAATCAGGGGCTTGGTGAGCTCGGCGCGTTAGAGTTGGCGCTGTTGGTTAACGCATGGCCACCCTGCGAGATATCTTGCCCGACGCCAGCTGTAGTATGGCAGGCGGCCAGTCCGACCGCCAAGCCAAGCATCGCCGTCATGGCGAATGCCAACCGAGACCTTGAAACCATTTCCAGATATCCTTGTGTTTTTGTGGTGCTATCCACGATAGCGCTCCCCTTATTAAATGGATGTGGTGATAGGTTTGAAAATCTTCAATGCAGAACCGTAAATGTTTAAAATTTGAAAAGTTGATGTCATGTCCTGTCTGACATGTTTTTTTCAGATCATGCCGAATTCTTTTGCCAGAAGCTCATAGGATCGCGTTCTTACCGCCGGATCATAAACCGCTGTGGTAACAGCGATTTCGTCAAGTTGCAGCTCCTGGGCCAGAGCGCGCAGCCGATCCGCCACCTGTGCTGCGGTGCCTATGAAGTTGCGTTGCATGGAGAGTTGAATTTGTGCTCTCTCATGCTCGGAGAAATCGAAATGGTCGGCTTCGTCCGGCGAGGGCAGGGGAATATATTGCCCGCGGTTGCGCATGCCCCAGAAAGCGCCGCGTGACTTGCCCCAGTAATTGGCTTCCTCCTCCGTCTCTGCCGCGAGTGCGAAAACTGTGACGGCGGAGCGCGGCTTGGCTTCGGCGGGCTCGTGCTGTTTGAATTGCGTCTGATAAGCATGCATCGCCTCGGCTGCCCCGGCGCCGTCGGAGAAGAAATAGGCGAAGGCATAGGGCAGGCCGAACCAGGCCGCGAGCTGCGCGCCATAGAGCGAACTGCCGAGAATCCAGATTTCCGGCGCGTTTGGGCCGCGCGGCTCGGCGACGATG
This sequence comes from uncultured Pseudomonadota bacterium, assembly GCA_963827925.1. Classification (GTDB taxonomy): domain Bacteria; phylum Pseudomonadota; class Alphaproteobacteria; order Acetobacterales; family Acetobacteraceae; genus Acidocella. The sequence continues at coordinate 366,376 of CAWHDE010000015.1, forward strand.
GTGCGGAAGGGATGGTCAACGGGCAAGGGCTGGCCCGAAACCCAGGCCGCCACATCTCGTACCTGGGTGGGGAACATGTCCGCCGCGGTGCGGGAATTGGGGTTGAGCGCCAGAGCCGTGCGGCCATCGGAGCCGGGGGCGCGGCCGAGCCCGAGATCAATCCGCCCCGGGGCGATGGCCTCCAGCACCCGGAACTGCTCCGCCACTTTCAGCGCCGAATAATGCGGCAGCATGATGCCGGCTGCCCCCACCCGGATGCGGCTTGTGGTGGCGGCGATGGCGGCGGCCAGAACCTCAGGTGCCGAACCCGCGACCGAGCCTGAGCTGTGATGCTCCGAGAGCCAGTAGCGGTGATAGCCAAACCCCTCGCAGGCCTGGGCCAGGGCGATCGATTCCCGGATCGAGACGTCCGGCGAGGCGTTGGTGCGGATGGGGGACTGATCAAGGACGGAAAGTTTCATTCCGCTCATATAGGGCGCAATGCCCGCTACGCCAGCATAGGCTGGCGGCCCGCCATGCGTTCCTGCGCGGTTGGCAAGCGCCTGCATAGCGGCCAAGTAGGGGCGGAGAGTTCACAGTGAAAAGATTGTCTGGCTCATGAAAAAAATCGGCTTCCTCTCCTTCGGACATTGGACGCCCTCGCCGCAATCAGGAACGCGCTCGGCCGGGGATGCGCTGCTGCAATCGATCGACCTCGCCGTGGCGGCGGAGGAGCTGGGGGCCGATGGCGCCTATTTCCGGGTGCATCATTTCGCCCGGCAATTGGCCTCGCCCTTTCCATTGCTGGCGGCTGTCGGCGCGCGGACGAAGCGCATCGAGATCGGCACGGCGGTGATCGATATGCGCTATGAGAATCCGCTTTATATGGCCGAGGATGCCGGGGCGGCGGATCTGATTTCCCGTGGGCGGTTGCAGCTGGGCATAAGCCGCGGGTCGCCGGAGCAGGTGATCGATGGCTGGCGGTATTTCGGCTACCGCCGGGCGAGGGCGAGAGCGATGCGGAGATGGGCCGGCGCCATGCCGAGGTGCTGCTGGATGTGCTGCGCGGCGAAGGATTCGCCCAGCCGAATCCGCGGCCGATGTTTGCCAACCCGCCGGGGCTGCTTGCGGCTGGAGCCGCATGCCGAGGGCTTGCGCGAGCGCATCTGGTGGGGGGCGGGCTCCAACGCTACGGCGGTGTGGGCGGCGAAGATGGGGATGAATCTGCAAAGCTCGACGCTGAAGGATGACGAGACTGGCGAGCCTTTCCATATCCAGCAGGCTAAGCAGATCCGCGCCTTTCGGGAGGCGTGGAAAGAGGCTGGACATGCGCGCACGCCGCGCGTTTCCGTCAGCCGAAGTATCTTTGCGCTGGTGAACGATGAGGACCGGATGTTTTTCGGGCGCGGCGGCAAGGAGCAGGACAGCATCGGGTTCATCGACGAAAACACCCGCGCGATTTTCGGCCGCTGCTACGCCGCCGAGCCGGATGAGCTGATCGAGCAGTTGCGCGAGGACGAGGCGATTGCCGAGGCGGATACGCTGCTACTGACCGTGCCGAACCAGCTGGGCGTTGAGTACAATGCCCATGTGATCGAGACGATCCTTAAGCATGTGGCCCCGGCGCTGGGCTGGCGTTAATCCGGCTTATAGCACTGGCCGATGGAGGGGGATCTCTGAAGGGGCACTATCGGCTTGTGTTTGCCATAGCTTGGCGAAACAAGCCTTGCCAACCAGCGGGAAAAGCCATTGGCCAAATTTCCCGAGAGTTGTAGTGGCTGGTTTGGGGCCTATATCGCCCAGGAACAGGGTATAATCCTGGGCCGGTTGCGCGGCGAAGTTGAAATCCAGAGCGCATTGCCCGCCGCCCACGAGTTCAGAGTAGGTTAGCCGTACGGCCGAACTTGTTTCGATAAGCGTTCTCACCGTCACCGTTTTGCCGGTGGTCTTGGTGTTCAAGAGAGTTTGCTTCTGCAGAGTTCGGTGTCGATGTCCAGCGAGGCTGGGCCAAACAAATTGTGGACCATGACGTTCAGCGTCGCCGTGCTGGAACTGGGCGGCGGCGGTGAATAAGGCGTTGCGCAGCCGGTCAGAGCAAAAGCCGCCAGGATCGCGGTAGCTACAAATAGCGGCTTCATTCGGACACTTTCGCAGAAGATTTTGTTACCGAATGGTAATGCGATGATGTCCAATTCACAAGCGGAGCGTGTGCTCAGAAACTCCTTGAACGTAGTGTCATCAGCCGCTTATTTGGCGCCCAGGCAACTTGGGTGGGAGCATCGCCGATGAACACTCTGGCCAGGTGTGGCCCGGTCTCACTGTGCAGCCGCACATGTATCAACCGGTAGCGGACGGATTCGTAATTGCACAGCCGCACCAGCATGTCCGCATTCACCCGTATCATCACACCCGGAACTTGGGCGCCCGGCGCGCGGCGCAGAGTGGGGTAGCGCGCGCCGCGCAGCAACACGCGGGTAAAGCCGTACAGCCGGGCGGGTTGGGGGGCGTGCTTCACCGGTTTTCCAGCGCAGCGCCCGAAAGCGTCCTTATCCGTTAGCGTGCCATAGACAAAAATCTTCATCCAAAAATCTTATCCCAATTGCGCTGCAGCGCCGCGTCAACCTGCGCCATGTCTGCCCCCACGCCAAGCACTTGGAGGCTGGTCACGCCGTGCTCGCTGATGCCGCAAGGCACAATGCCGGTAAAGTGGGAAAGATCAGGCGCCACGTTCAACGCCAGACCGTGCCAGGTGACCCAGTGCGAGACCCGCACCCCGATGGCACCGATTTTTTCCTCCCGCCCGTCCGGACGAACCACCCAGATGCCGACTCGCCCCTCGCGGATCTCGCCCTTGATGCCGAATTCCTTCAGCGTTTCGATCACCCAGCGCTCCAGCCCGGCAACATAGCAGCGCACGTCCCTGGCGGGCACGCCGCCATGGGGGCGGGACAGGTCCAGCATCACATAGGCCACGCGCTGGCCGGGGCCGTGATAGGTCCATTGTCCGCCGCGCCCGGCCCGATAGGTGGGAAAGCGCGTGGGGTCTTGGAGGTCGGCTGGCTTGGCGGACGTGCCTTCCGTGTAAAGAGGCGGGTGCTGAACGAGCCAGACCAGCTCTTCCGCTTTGCCCTCGCGGACGGCAGCCACCCGCTCCTGCATCCTGGCGAGTGCCGCGTCATAATCGGTCAGGCCCGGGGAAACTTCCCAGGCCACTTGGTTTTTCATCATCTTTTCCCCTGTTGCAGGCGTCGGGATCATAGTCTATAGGCTCCCGGCCTCGATGCGGTCGTGGCGGAATGGTAGACGCGCAAGCTTGAGGTGCTTGTGGGGGAAACCTCGTGGAAGTTCGAGTCTTCTCGACCGCACCAATTTCTCTTCTTTGAAAATCTGGCTTTCAGAAAACTCATGGCGGGGCATGTTGCCACCTCGCCCCCATTGCGCCATGAACTCTTAGAACCTTGAATTAGGGAGAGTAATTGAGCCATGGATGAGGGTTTACGCAAGGACGCACTGGAATACCACCGCTCCCCCCGGCCCGGAAAGCTCGCCATTGTCGCGACTAAGCGCATGGAAACCTCGCGCGATCTGTCGCTGGCCTACTCGCCCGGCGTGGCGGCGGCCTGCGAGGCGATCAAGGAGGACCCCGATGCCTCCTTCGACCTGACCTCCCGTGCCAATCTTGTCGCGGTTATCACCAACGGCACGGCGGTGCTCGGGCTAGGCAATATCGGCGCGCTCGCCGGTAAGCCGGTGATGGAGGGCAAGGCGGTTCTGTTCAAGAAATTCGCCGGGATCGATTCCTTCGATATCGAGATCAACGAGCAGGATCCGGATAAATTCATCGAGACGGTGGCGCGCCTTGAGCCCAGCTTTGGTGGCATCAATCTGGAAGACATCAAGGCGCCGGAATGCTTCAAGATCGAGCAGACCCTCCGCGCGCAGATGAATATTCCCGTCTTCCATGACGACCAGCACGGCACCGCCATCATCGTGGGCGCAGCGGTGTTGAACGCGCTGATCGTGCAGAACAAGAAGATCGAGGAGGTGAAGATTGTCACCTCTGGTGCTGGTGCCGCCGCTCTGTCCTGCGTGAACACCCTGCGGGCGCTGGGTGCCAACCCAGAAAACATCACCATGACCGACAAGGACGGTGTGGTGTATCAGGGCCGCCCGAATCTCGACCCCACCCTTATGGATGTGGCGCGCAAGACCGATGCACGCACGCTGCCCGAAGTGCTGCAGGGTACTGATATCTTCCTCGGCCTTTCCGCACCGCGCGTGCTGAAGGAGGAGTGGCTGGAACTGCTGGCGCCGAATCCGCTGATTCTGGCGCTGGCCAATCCGGACCCCGAAATCATGCCTGATATCGTCCGGCGTGTGCGCCCGGATGCGATCATGGCCACCGGCCGTTCGGATTTCCCGAACCAGGTGAACAACGTGCTCTGCTTCCCCTTCATCTTCCGTGGCGCCCTGGATGTCCGCGCCACCGCGATCACCGAGGGGATGAAGCTGGCGGCGGTGCGTGCCATTGCCAATCTCGCCCATGTCGAGGCGTCCGATACCGTGGCCGCCGCTTATGGCGGGCAGGCGCCGGTCTTCGGGCAGGATTATATCATTCCCAAGCCGTTCGACCCGCGGCTGATCCTGCATGTGGCCCCGGCCGTGGCCCAGGCGGCGATGGATGAGGGGGTTGCCCGCAAGCCGATCGCCGATTTCGAGGCCTATATGCATGAGCTGGAGCGCTTCGTGTTTCGCTCCGGCCAGCTTCTGCGCCCTGTCATCGAGGTGGCGCGCACAGTGCGCCCGCGCATCGTCTATGCCGAGGGTGAGGATGAGCGCACGTTGCGCGCGGTGCAGAGCGTGGTGGATGACGGCATGGCCCGGCCCATCCTGCTCGGCAATACCGAGGCGGTGACGGCCAAGATCCAGTCGCTTGGGCTGCGGTTGAGGCCGGGTGCGGATGTGCGGATCCTCGATCTGGACCGTGAGCCCGAGCTTTTTGAGCGTCTGCTCGCGGCCTATTCCAAGCGCGTTGGCCGGCGAGGCATCCCACCTGACGCGGCGGCGCGCCATGTGCGCAGGCGCCTTACCGTGACGGCTGCGATGCTGATGGAGCAGGGCGAGGCGGATGCCGCCATTTGCGGTGGCACGGGCGATTGGTGGCGGCATTTCCAGTACGCGCTGCCGATCGTACCGCGCAAATCCAACTCCGGGCGCGTCTATGTGATGTCGGCGCTGATCCTGCAGGCCGGTCCTCTGTTCTTCTGCGATACGCATGTGAACGTGGACCCGACCTGCGAGGAAGTCGCCGAGATGACGCTGATGGCCGCGCAAGCGGTGCGGCATTTTGGCATGACGCCGAAGGTGGCGCTGCTCTCGCACTCTAATTTCGGCGCCTCGAACTCACCTTCGGCACGCAAGATGCGCAACGCGCTGGGGCTGATCCGTTCGATGAGCCCGGAACTGGAGGTGGATGGTGAAATGCATGCCGACGCTGCGTTGGCCGAGCAGATTCGCCATCAGGCGCTGCCGGATTCGACGCTGACCGGCACGGCCAACCTGCTGATCTTCCCCAACATCGATTCGGCTAATATCGCCTTTAATCTCGTGAAGGCGACAGGCGAGGGTGTGACAGTGGGGCCGATGCTGCTGGGTCTGGAGAAGCCGTTGCATATCGCGGTGCCAAGCACCACGGCGCGCGGTATCATCAACCTCTCCGCCGTCGCGGCGATGGAGGCAGCGCTGCTCAGCGCGAAGTAATCAGATCCAGGCAGAATTGCCCGTGCAAAGGCTGAACCGGAAGGTTCAGCCTTTTTGCGTTCGTCAGGGTTGTTTTGCTGATGCCGGATCCAGCAGGCCGAGGATCGCCTTGGCGGCGGCATCGGAGGGTGCCCCCTCAGGCGCCCGCAGGCTGGCCAAGGCGGCAGCGAAACCGGCGCGCTGGGCGTCTGCTTTCGTGGGGTCACGCAGCAGGCCGAGGATGGTTTCGGCCAGCCGGCCCGCCCGGCAATCCTCCTGCAGCAATTCCGGCACCAGGGCCCGGCCCGCGAGCAGATTGATCATCGCGACATAGGGCACCTTGATCAGCCGCCGCCCGATGGCGGCCGAAAGCGGGTTCACCCGGTAGGTGACGGCCATCGGCACGCCGGCCATGGCGAGTTCGAGCGTCGAGGTGCCGGATTTGGTTAGCGCCGCTTTCGCTGCCGCGAAGGCGTCATAGCGTTCCGAAACATCTCGCACGATGATGGGCTTCATTGGCCAGTCCGCCGTGTGGGCGGTTACGGCATCGGCAATGCCGGAGGCCGCGGCCACCACCGGCACCAGCCCAGGGATTTGCGGTTGCAGGCGCGTCAGCGTTTCCTTGAACACAGGCAGCAGGCGTTTGGTTTCGGTCACGCGGGAGCCGGGCATCAGCACCAGCGGCACGGTGCCTGGTGTGAGGTTATGGGTGGCGAAGAAGCGTGCGGCGTCGCCCTTGTCGGCGCCTGATTCCAGCACAGGATGGCCGGTGAAAACCGGGTGCAGCCCGTGCGGGGCGAAAAATTCCGGCTCGAAGGGCAGCAGGCAGAGCAGTTCCTCCCATAATCCGGGGAAATGCTTCACACGCTCCTGCCGCCAGGCCCAGACCTGAGGGGCGACATAATGCACGCGCTTTGGCCCGCTGGGGCCGATGGCTTTCAGCACCCGTAAACAGAAGCCGGGGCTGTCGATGGTCAGCAGAATATCCGGCTTTTGCGAGCGGATGGCCTCGATGGTCTGGGCGAGGCGCTTCTTGAGATGCAGCACTTTCGGCAGAATCTCGGCCAGGCCCATCACCGCCAGCTCCTGCATCGGGAACAGTGAGGTGAGCCCGGCTTCCGCCATGCGCGCGCCGCCAATGCCGGAGAAAATCGATGTCCGGCTGCAAGGCGCGCAGTGCCTGCATCAGCCGGAAGCCAAGCACATCGCCGCTGGCCTCACCGGCGATGATGAAGATTTTGGTCATGCCAAAGGCACGACCGGGGCCGCGGCGATGTCCGCCCAGTCGCGATGGTTAAGCACCGCGCCGTCCTGGCGCACCTTGTCGATGGCGGCGAAATCCACCTCGGCGAAGACCAGTTTCGGCTCGTTCAGCGCCCCGGCGGCGGCCACGCCATCATCCGGGAAGCCCACATCGCAGGGTGTGAAGAGGGCGGCGTGGCCGACATTTACGTCGATGGAGCCGGACCAGGCGGCCTCGCCCACCAGTGGCACAACGGCGGTGTAGCATTGGTTTTCCACCGCGCGGGCGCGCGCCGACAGCCGCACGCGGTTGAACCCGGCGGGCGAGGCGGTGCAGCAGGGCACCAGGATGAGCTTTGCGCCCGGCTGCCACCTGCGGGCGCACATGCAGGGGGAATTCCGAATCATAGCAGATGGACACGCCGATGCGCCCGAAAGGCGTTTCGAACACTTTCGGCGCCGCGCCGCCAACCACGCCCCAATCCTCATCCTCGAAGCGGGTCATGGATTGCTTGTCCTGGAATTCGAGCTGGCCGGAGGGGGCGATGAAGGGGGCGCGGTTGCGGATCTTGCCGTCAGCATCCCGCATGGGCAGTGAGCCGCCGAGGATGAAGATTTTGTGGCGCTTGGCCATTTCCACCAGCTCGGCCAGAATTTCATCGGCCTTGCCGACGGCGCAAAGCAGCTCGGCCTCGATATCCGGCGTTTTAATCTGCGCCCCCGCGCAGACCATGGCGGCATATTCCGGCAGGACCAGAATATCGGCGCCAGCCAGAGCGGCCTCGGCGGCCAGACGCTCGATGCGGAGCAGAAAAGCCTTGAAGCTGGAAGGCGGCGAGACGCCGAACGGGGCGAGGGCGAGTTTCATAGGTTTTTCGTCCAGAAGATGAGTTTCTTTTCCGTTTCCGCCGCTTCGCCAATATCCCGCCAGGACATGAAGCAGAACAGATCATCCCGGCGCTGATAGCCCCGATGATGCCAGAATTCATCCAGCGGCACATAATCCTTCGGGCGCAAGGGATGGTCCGCCGGGCGTTGTACCGCGCAGAAACAGCAGTGTCTCGAAACCCGCCGCCTGGGCCTCGCGCGCCTTGAAGAACGCGACGCCGATGCCCCGCCCACGATAGGCGGGCAGCAGCACGCTTTCGCCGAAATAGAAGATGCGCGAGACATCCATGCCCCGCCTCAAGAAAGGGCTTCTGGACATTCTGCGTTTCGGCGGCGAGCGGCAGGCAGGTGGAGGCGCCGACGATTCGCTCCCCCTCCTTCGCCAGCACGATGGCCGCCCCCGGCACGTTCACATAGATGCGCAGATAGTCCCGCTCATGGGCCTCGTTCCCCTCATAGAGATAGGGAAAGGCGTGGAAAACCTCGATCCTTAAGCGCGCCAGGGCGGGCAGGGCGGTTTCGGCATCAGGGCCGGAGACCGTTTCGATGGTCAGGCCGGAGGAGGCGGGTGGTGTGTGCGTGTTCATCTGCCGGGCAGAATGTCTGCCCGGCGTCCGCCTGCCAAGCCCCGTCTTGTTTCAGTGCGTGCTGAGCAAAGGCTGCGCGGCGGCGATGAAATCCTTCAACGCGTTCTGCTTGTCGGAGATGCTTATGCCGGGGGTTTGCGCCAGAACCGGGCAATAGGCTGCCACCAGCGTGTTGGTGAGGTCGGCATCGCTGATGGAGCTGTTATTCGCCCGCACGGCGGTGATCAACTCGCGTGTGCGGTTGGGCAATGTGGCCGCTGTGGCGCCCTGATAGATGTTCAAGAGGCCATTGCCGGGGTCGGCCACATTGGTCGGCCCGCCCGAAGGGGAGATTTGGGGGCAGCCCAGCGCATCTGCTGCCTGGCGGCGATGGGCGGCAGATCGCCAACGCTGCGCAGCTTAAACACTTGTGCCGAGGTGGCGTCCGCGCTGCCCTTGTTGCCCCAGGCGGTGCGGACATAGTTGGTGATGTCGGCAATCTCCTGGTCGGAGAGTTTCGACCCAAAAGCCGGCATCACCGGGCCGGGATTCGCCCAGCTATCCAGCCCGCCTAGTACGGCGCCGATGACATTATAGGGCTGCTCGGCCGTCACGGAATCATTGCCTGCCAGATTGGGCACGAAATGCGGCTGGCAGGCCGCCGCCGGTGGCGCCATGGCAGCTCGCGCAATTGGCGGTGTAGAGCTTCTGTCCGCGCGCGATGGAGGCATCGGCACCCGCAATGGCCGGTCGCCGGCGGGGTGGATTGCGGCTTGGTGGCGGTTTGCAGGTAATCGGCAATATCCTCGACATCCGAGACCGGCAGCAGGCTGGTGGAATGATCCGTCATGTCGCCCATGGCGCCATAGGGCGAGCCTTTCACCAGATTGCCGTCATCATGCAGATAGGCGACGAGATCCGCCTTAGCCCAACCGCCGACGCCATAGGTTTTGTCCGACGAGATGTTGGGGGCAAAGAGGTTGTCGATGGGCGCGCCAGCGTAGGCCTTGCTGGCCATGGTCGCCTGCATCAGGTTGCGCGGGGTATGGCATTCGCCGCAATGGCCAAGCGCCTCGGTGAGATAGGCGCCGTTCTTCATATGCTCATCCCAGGACGGGTCCATTTTCATCGGCCCGGATGTGAAGAACAGCATTCGCCAGCCGAGCAGCACCGGGCGCTGGCTGAAGGGGAAGCTGAGCGTGTTGGCAACGGGGGCGGCCTGCACCGGCGGCAGCGAGAAGATATAGGCCTTGATGGCCATCACATCCGCATAAGAAAGCTTGGTGTAAGAAGTGAAAGGCATCGCCGGGTAGAGATATTTCGGGAACACCAGGAATTCATGGCCCGGGGCGATGCCGTCATGCACGGCATCGTAGAATTGCTTGTCCGTCCAGTTGCCGATGCCGGTTGCCTTGTCCGGCGTGATGTTGGGTGATGGTGAGCCCGCCGAACGGCGTGGCGATCACCAGCCCGCCGGAATAGGGCGCGCGGCCGGGGCCGGTGTGGCAGGGGGCGCAATCCGCCGCGGTGGCCAGATATTTGCCCCGCGCGATCAGCGCCGTCTGGTCAGTGGGGGCGGAGAGCGAGGCGGCGGGGTAGTTGGCGGTATCCTCGGCAGTGGCCATGCGGCTGGCGATAATGGCCATGAGGCCGAGGCCCAGAGCAGCGGCGGCAAGCAACGGGCGCAGGACGGGCAGTCTCGGCAGTCTGGCTGGCATGAAACATTTCCCTAGAACTTTTTTGTTATAGGGCTATTTCGCCGAAATTCCGTCTCCGGATCAAGTCTGACGGTAGAGTGTGTCAGGATTGATTTGGGGCGCGGCGATTTCGGCCAGTTTTCCCTCCCGCACGGCGGTATAAAAGCAGCTGCGCCGCCCGGTGTGGCAGGCCACGCCGTGCTGGTCCACGAGCAGCAGCAGCGTGTCGCCATCGCAATCGATGCGCATCTCCACCAGCTTCTGGGCCTGGCCGGAGGTTTCGCCCTTGCGCCACAGCTTCTGGCGGGAGCGGGAGAAATAGCAGACCTGGCCGGTGCGCAGTGTTTCCTCGACCGATTCGGCGTTCATCCAGGCCATCATCAGAACCTCGCCGGTATCGTGCTGCTGGGCGATGGCGGCGACGAGGCCATCCGCGTTGAAGCTGATGGCGGAGAGGGCAGGGGAAGAGGTGTTTTCGGTCATGCCGGCATCAATGGCGGAGCGGACCAGGGCGTCAAGTGGCGCGGGATAGCTGGAAGTCTGGCGGGTGCGTTCCCAACTGTACAGAAATTTTGACACGGGGTTTTATGATGACGGGTACGGCACTGGTGGTTGGGGCGAGCGGGATTGTCGGCAGTGCGGCGGCGGGGCTTCTCGCCGCTCAGGGTTGGACCGTGCATGGCTTGGCGCGCCGCCCGCAGGACCAGCCAGGGATCCGGCCGGTGGCCGCCGATCTGCTGGATGCCAAGGGGACGGCTGGAGGCGCTGTCCGGGATCAAGCCGGACGCCGTGTTCATCACCACCTGGCTGCGCCAGGCGAGCGAGGCGGAGAATATCCGCGTCAATGCCGCGATGGTCCGCAATCTTCTCGATGCGCTGCGCCCGGCAGGGAGCGTGCGGCACGTGGCGCTGGTGACGGGGCTTAAACATTATCTCGGCCCATTCGAGGCGTACGGGAAAGGCAAACTGCCGCAAACGCCGTTCAGGGAGGAACAGCCCCGGCTGGATGTGGAAAATTTCTATTACGCGCAGGAGGATGAGGTTTTCGCCGCCGCGGCCAGGGACGGGTTTTCCTGGAGCGTCCATCGCCCGCATACCGTGATCGGCAAGGCCGTCGGCAACGCCATGAACATGGGCACGACATTGGCGGTCTACGCCACCATCTGCCGCGAGACGGGGCGGCCTTTTTATTTCCCCGGATCGCCCGTGCAATGGAACAGCCTGACCGACATGACCGATGCGCGACTATTGGCGGAACATCTGCTTTGGGCGGCACAGACGCCGGCCGCCGCCAACGAAGCCTTCAATGTCGTGAATGGCGATGTGTTCCGCTGGTCATGGATGTGGGAGCGGGTTGCGGAATGGTTCGGGCTTGCGCCAGCCCCTTTCGAGGGCGTGATACGCCCGTTGCAGGAGCAGATGGCGGCGGATGCCGGGATTTGGCGGCGGATCGCGGAACGCGAGGGGCTGGCGGAGGCGGATTTGGACCGTCTAATATCGCCCTGGCACACTGATGCGGATCTCGGGCGTCCCATCGAGGTCGTTACCGATATGTCAAAGAGCCGCCGCCTGGGCTTTACGGTCTATCAGCCGACCGATGCGGCATTGTTCGCTCTCTTTTCCCGCCTGCGTGAGGATCGCCTGATTCCCTGACCGCGGGAGGCCGTCTCAGCCCGCTAACATGCCGTTGGTCAGGCAGGTTTCTTCGAACCGGCAAAGCACTTGCCTGTCCACCTCATGCGGAAAGGCATCCTTGTAGTCGATGCGGGTGATCAGATCGGCAATGATCGCAAGCCGGGCGGCCTTCTTGTCATCGGCGCGGACCACCAGCCAGGGGGCGACGGTGCTGTCCGTGGCCAGCAGCATGGCGTTGCGGGCCTGGGTATAATCGTCGAAATGCTTCAGCGCCTTTTCGTCGATCGGGCTGATCTTCCATTGTTTCAGCGGGTCCTTCCGCCGCTCCTCCAGCCGCTTTTTCTGCTCCTTACGGTCGATGTCGAGATAATATTTCACCAAGGTGATACCGGCATCGGCCAGCATGGCCTCGAACACCGGCACGGTGCGCATGAATTCATGGTACTGGGTCTCGGTGCAGAAGCCCATTACCTTCTCCACCCCGGCGCGGTTGTACCAGGAGCGGTTGAAGAACACGATCTCCCCGGCCGCGGGCAGATGTTCCACATAGCGCTGGAAATACCATTGCGTGGATTGGACATCCGAGGGCTTGGGCAGGGCGACGACGCGGATGTCGCGCGGGGAGAGATGCTCGGTGATGCGTTTAATTGTGCCATCCTTACCGGCACCATCCCGCCCTTCCAGGATGATCAGCAGCTTACGCCCTTCGGAGATGACATGGCGCTGCAGCTTGACGAGTTCGATCTGCAGGTGGCGGAGCTGTTTTTCGTAGCTTTGTTCCTTGGCCATGGGGCGAGCATAGGCGTGGGTATAGGGTTGTGCAAAACCTATCCCCGCGCCTTGCGTGGGAGGGCAAAATAAGGAATGACAGAGATGAGGGACGAGGTATGCGGGGCGGCGGCGGCGTTGATCGCCGCTTTTGAGGCGAATGACAGGGAAGGGTATTTCAGCTTTTTCACCCCACGGGCGAGTTTCATTTTCCATGCCGTGCCCTTCGTGATGGAAAGCCGCGCCGCCTATGAGGTGGAATATGACCGCTGGGTGCGTGAGGAGGGTTTCAAGGTGCTGGAATGCATCAGCACGCACCAGCATGCCGATGTGTTCGGGGATAATGCCGTATTCACCCACGAGACCTTTACCAGGGTGCAGACGCATGCCGGGGAGAGTACCTATCATGAGCGTGAGACCATCGTTTTTACGCGCCAGGACGGGACATGGCTGGCGGTGCATGAGCATCTCTCGTTGCTGCCCGGATAATATGAAGCCGTTTCCGGCTTCCCCCTTAGCTGAAGCGTCTGCCCGGCTTAGAAGCTAACGATGCCGCGCAGGCCGATCACCAGCTCATTGCCTAGCTTCTTGCTGGTGTCATCGGATCGTCGATGCCGCCGCCGGGGTTGATGACATATTGAACGTCAGGCTGCAGCACGAGCCAGGTTGTCGCCTGGGCCTGGTAGGTGGCCTCGATCAGCGTCTCTGTGCCTGGCCGGCGCGTGCCGGAGGCCACGGCTGCATCTGCGGCGCGGGAGGAGACGTGGGCGACGCCGAAATCCAGCCCCGCCTGGTCATTGTCGCGGCCGGGTAGCGGCGCGGTGAGGGTTACGCCGCCATTGAAGCCGAAATCGACGAGATTCTGATCGTTCGGCGCGCCCATGATCCTGCCGAAGAGGTTCAGCGTGCGGTTGCTGTTCTTGGGCGATTGCCAGACAGTCTGGTCCACCACCGCATACAGGCTGTAATTGCCGCGATGCTGATAGTCATATAGCTGGTCCGCGAACGTCGCGGAATCGTACCAGCCGCCGAGTTTATAGGTGCCGGGCAGGCCTAGAAGCTTGGTGCTGTATTGCAACTCGGCGATCCAGAGCGCGCCGTTCTTCAGGCTGAAGCGCCCGCCGGACGGGTCCAGCGCCTGCTGGTCGTCATTGAAGCCGCCGGCCCCCGGATCATCATCGAACACGCCGGCCAGGATGGCGACATTGTTATTGGGCTTGAACTGGCCGCGTGCGCCGAGCGAGCTGAGCGGATAGGCCGGGCCGCCGCCATAGAGATCAACGGAAGGGATAATCGGCCAGCCCGCCATGGTGTTCACGAACAGGCCGGAATAGGTGCTGATCATGAACTCGTTATCGATGCTTTGTTGACCGAGCTTTAGGTCGAACCTCCCGTTCAGGGCGGTCTGGTCGTACCAGAGTTCCCAGAGGCGGGTTGCGTTCTCGCCCTCATTGCCATTGGCAGCCTGCAGATCGTCCAGATAATATTCGCTGAGAGGCCGGCCATGAATCTGCAAGGCTGAGACATGGAAAGCGCCACCCTGTAGGCCGAATGCCTTGCCGGTATCCACATCCATGGCCATGGTGGTGACACCCTGCATGGTGGCGCCGGTCTTTACGCCGCCGGAGACATTTCCGAGAAGATTTTCGGAATCGGTGATGCTGATGCTCACCCCATGCGCCGCAAGGGCTGGGCGTAGCCCGCCCCAATTACCCAGAAGGCCGGTATTATCGTCTTGTTGAGCCATAGCCGGGGCGGCCAGGGAGGTCAGTAGAGCGTTCAGTAGAGCGTAAAGGGTGGCATCGCGCCAGGAATTGAAGACTCCCATTGTTACTCCTCTCTGTACCTCATTGCCGTGCCGTTACTAAGCCGCTTCGCCGCGAGATGGCGAGATTGGTTACAACGCTTATATGCAATTAAGAACTATTTGCAAATTATGCGAGGGTGCCCAGATGAGTTAGAGATGCTGGTGCATCACGAGTGCATCCACATAGCCTTGTTCCGGATGCAGGAAGGCGCCGGGCAGGCGCCCGATGATGGTGAAGCCCATATGCTGCCAGAGCCTGACGGCGCGCAGATTGGTGCTGACCACGAGGTTGAACTGCATGGCGCGGAAGCCGCCCGCCCGTGCGGCATCGAGCGAGTGGGTGCACATGGCCCGCGCCACGCCGCGCCCTGTCGCCCAGGCGGCGGTGACATAGCCGCAATTGGCGACATGCGCGCCGCCCCCCGCCTGATTGGCCCGCAGATAATAAGTTCCGGCGATGCGGCTTTCGAATTCAGCGACGAAGGTTTGCTTCTCAGGTGCCAGCCAGTAGGCAAGCGCTTGGTCGCGGCTCAAGTCCCGCGGCAGGGCATAGGTGTCTCCGGCGGCAATCATAGGGGCGAGGATCTGCCAGATGGACTCTGTATCGGCCGGGGTCGCGGGGCGGATGGTGAGGATCATGTCTTTTCTTCCCGCCTAGCGTGTTATTTGCCAAGCGCTGAGCAGCTCGCCAGGCAGCATGGGCGGCTGATGGATGAATCGCCCCAGGCCCGTGCGCTGGTGGAGGGGGAAACGCGCGGCGGGACTTCCTTTTCTGACGGAATATATGTTGAAAAGAGGGGCCGCGAGGCCATCTCTGGGGTCTTGGGCTCGGCCATGCCCTGTGGCGCATTGCATTTCGTGACAAATTCGGCTTAAGCCGGAGGCCAGTTAACTGAAACAGGAGACTTTCCTATAGCCAGACCGCCAGCGCCACCCGCTCCTCCCTCCCGTGAGGGCCCTCGGGTCAACGAAGAAATCAGAATCCCGCAGGTTCGTCTGATCGATCAGGAAGGTGAAATGATCGGGGTGCTTAGCACCCGGGACGCCATTGCGCGCGCGTACGCCGTGGGGCTCGACCTGGTCGAGATCAGCCCCAACGCCGAGCCGCCGGTGGCGAAGATCCTCGATTACGGCAAGTTCAAGTACGAACAGCAGAAGAAGCGTAACGAGGCGCGCAAGAAGCAGAAAGTGGTCGAGATCAAGGAGGTGAAGGTTCGCCCCAATATCGACGAGAATGATTATCAGGTGAAGATGCGCGCCATGAAGAGCTTCATCGGCGAAGGCGACAAGGTGAAGGTCACGCTGCGCTTTCGCGGCCGCGAGATGGCCCACCAGGAACTGGGCGTGAAGGTGCTGGAGCGTATTCGCGCCGATATGGAGGCCGATACCAAGGTCGAGCAGATGCCGAAAATGGAAAATCGCCAGATGGTGATGGTGCTGTCGCCGAAATAAGGCGCCTGAATCTCTCCAGAGCATGAAAAAGCCCGGCTTTTGGCCGGGCTTTTTGTTTATGCAGCAGATTGAGGGGCCGGTTATTCGGCCTTGGAGGGCTCAGTCGTTTTGGCGCGGGGCGGCCGGCCGCGGCGTTTGGGCGCGGGGGTCGGTTCGGTCAAGGTGAGTTCAGGTGCCGCCGGGGGGGCGTCCGGGATGATGGGAATCGCACGCGGCTCGGCGGCGGCTTGGGCGGGGGCCTCGGTCTTCGTCACCTCGGGCTGATCACCGAGGCCAGCGGGTCCCTCATTGCTGGCGGCGCGCAGCTCGGCTTCCAGAGCGGAGCTGATGTCGATCGGCGTGTCAGCGATAGGGGCGGCGGGACGGTAGGGACGCTCCTGCCGTTCTTGCCGTTCGCGGGGCTGGAATTCCTGGCGCGGGCGCTGCTCGAACCGGCGCTCCGGGCGGTTCTCGCGAAATTCGCGGTTCTCGCGGAATTCCCGGCCTTCACGGTTCTCCTGCCGGGCTTCCTGGCGCGGCTCGCGGACTTCCTGTGCCTCGCCCTCGGCGGCCGGCTCACGACGCTGGAACTCGCCCTGGGGCTGGTGTTGTAGCGTTGTTCGCTGTTCTGGCCCGGCGGGGGCAGGCCCTGGGCAGCGTTAATGGCGCTTATAATCCGGAAATAATGCTCGGCATGCTGATAATAGGCTTCGCCCAGCACGCGGTCAGCCGAGGAGGAGGCATCGCGCGCCATCTGCGTATATTTGTCATAAAGCTGCTGGGCCGTACCACGCACCCGCATTTCCGGACCGGAACTGTCGAATACGTGATTTCGGTTGAGCGGGATGCCGTTCTGCTGGTTGCGAAACCCGCCACCGCCACCACCGCCCGAACGGTGGTTGCGTCCACGCATGCGCTTCATATTCATAGGCTCGTGTCTATCCTCGTCTGCTGGCTTGCGCGGTGCGGCATATAAATGCATCGCCCTTTTTGGCCCCGGTATTTGCCGGAGACTCGTGGGCAAAACGGCCCGCGCTGCCTGTGCTTAGCTGTAAAATTCCATCCTGCCAATCGCTTATTTGCAGAATTTGAGCATTATGGCGCGGTCTATGCCGGAAAGATCGCGGCGCAGGGCATAGTCAAACCCAGCCTGACGCGCCAGCTCGCCTACTGATTTAGCCTGTCCGGCGCCAAGTTCAAGCACCGCAAGCCCAACTGGGGCTAAAATACGCGGCAAATCTTTGATAATCGCATCATAGGCGGCCAGTCCGTCTGCTCCGCCATCCAGCGCCGAGGCCGGTTCATGCGCGGCCACTTCCGGCATGAGGCCAGGAATATCAGCGCTTTCAATGTAAGGCGGGTTGGAGAGCACGAGGTCGAATTTATGCTCCAGGGCGTTGGCCCAGCTGCCGGCGAGAAAGGCGGCGCGGTTAGCCAGGCCAAGATGCTGGGCGTTCTTGCGGGCGAGTTGGGCGGCGTCCTGGTTCAGATCCACGCCCACGCCGAAGGCGGCGGGGAACTCATGCAGGCAAGCCAGAAGCAGGCAGCCCGTGCCGGTGCCGAGGTCAAGAATTGTGCGCGGGGTAAGGCCGGAGTCCAGCACGGCCTCCACCAGCGTTTCCGTGTCCGGCCTAGGGATGAGGGTGGCGGGAGAGGTGTAAAAATCGAGCCCCCAGAATTCCTTGCGGCCGGTGATATAGGCCAGCGGCTCGCGCGCGGCGCGGCGGGCCAGGGCTTCGGCATAACATTGCGGGTCCACCGCATCGCGTGCCAACAGTCCGGCGGCGTTGGTGCCCAGGGCGAAGGCCAGCAGCAGCCGGGCTTCCCGGCGCGGCTCCTCGATTCCGGACAGTTTCAGCCGGTTGGTGATCTCCGCCAGCGCCTGGGCAGTGGCGATCACGTCTGTTCGGCCAGCCGGGCCGCTTGGTCCTCGGCGATCAGCGCATCGATGACATCGTCGAACTCGCCCAGCATCACCCGGTCGATTTTGTGGAGGGTGAGGTTGATACGATGGTCCGTGACGCGGCCTTGCGGGAAATTATAGGTGCGGATTCGTTCCGAACGGTCCCCGGTGCCGACCTGACCCTTGCGGTCTGCCGCGCGGGTGGCGTTAACGCTGGCGCGCTGCTGGTCGTACATGCGCGAGCGCAGGATCTTCATGGCCTTCGCGCGGTTCTTGTGCTGGCTGCGCTCCTCCTGCATCGCCACCACGATGCCGGTGGGGATATGGGTGATGCGCACGGCCGACTCGGTCTTGTTCACATGCTGGCCGCCCGCACCGGAGGCACGGTAGACATCGATGCGCAGATCGCCCTCGTTAATGTCCACATCCACCTCTTGGGCTTCCGGCAGCACCGCAACGGTGATGGTGGAGGTATGGATGCGCCCCTGCGTCTCGGTGGCGGGCACGCGCTGCACGCGGTGCACGCCGGACTCGAATTTCAGCTTGGCGAAGACGGATTTGCCGGTGATCTCGGCCATCGCGCTCTTCACGCCGCCCAGCTCGTTTTCCTCGTAATCCATCACCTCGAAGCGCCAACCCTGCAGGGCGGCATATTTCTGGTAGGCGGTGAAGAGCTCGGCGGCGAAGAGACCGGCTTCGTCCCCGCCCGCGGCGGGGCGGATTTCCAGAATGGCGGAACGGTCATCCGCCTCGTCCTTGGGCAGGAGCGCCAGACGCACGGCCATTTCGAGGTCCGGCAGCTGCTTTTTCAGGTCGTGCAGCTCAGCCTCGGCCAGCTCCTTCATGTCCGGGTCGGCGAGCAGCGCTTCGACCTCCTTGGCCTGCTTCTCGGCGCCGCGCAGGGCGGAGATCTGCTCCTCCACCGGGGTGAGTTCCGATAGCTCCTTGGAGGCTTTCACGAAGTCTTCGCCCGAGAGGGAGCCAGAGAGCATGAAACGCAGCTCCTCGGCCCTGGCCATGATCCGGTCCAGCTTGCTTTCCAGCGAGGAACTCATGCGGAAAGGCGCTCCACGAGCGTTTCCGCCGTAACATCGTCCTGCGTGCCGTCGCTAAGGTTTTTTAGCTTGATGTCCTCGCCCACCAGCACCGCGAAGGTGGCGCCGGATTTGTTGGCTCGCTCCAGCCGCTTCTTGGCGTTGCCGGAATAGCCGATCTCGGCCGCGATGTTTTGGCTCCGTAGCAGGTTGAGAATCTCCAAGGCTCGGACTTCGGAGTCGCCGCCCATGGGAATCACGGTGACAGGAACGGCTGCGATGGGAGGTGCTGCAATCAGCATGGAAAGACGCTCAATGCCCGCCCCCCAGCCGATGCCTGGCACGTTGGGGCCGCCCATCTGTTCCACCAGGCCATCATAGCGCCCGCCCGCCATCACCGTGCCTTGAGCGCCCAGGGCGGTGGTGACGAATTCAAAGGCGGTGTGATTATAGTAGTCGAGGCCGCGCACGATACGGGGATTTTCCTCGAACGGCACCCCGAAGGCGGTGAGGGTGGCTTTCAAACCGTTATAAAAGGCGGCGGCCTCTTCGGTGAGGTGCGCGTAGATCAGCGGGGCGTTTTCAACCAGTGCCTTGTCGCCCTCATCCTTGGAATCCAGGATGCGCAGCGGGTTTTTCTCAAGCCGCAGCTTGCTGTCTTCGGAAAGCTTGTCCGCATGGGCGGAGAAATAGGAAACCAGCGCGTCGCGGTAATTGGCGCGGCTCTGCGCGTCGCCCAGCGTGTTGATGTTCAGCACGACATCTTTGGCGATGCCCAGCTCGTTCAGGATACGCCAACCGGCGGAGATCACCTCGGCATCGGCAAGCGGGGAGGCGGCGCCGAGAAGCTCCACGCCGATCTGGTGGAATTGCCGGTAGCGGCCTTTCTGCGGGCGCTCGTAACGGAACATCGGCCCGGCATAAAAGACTTTCTGCGGCAGGGTCTGCGTCAGGCCACCGGTGATCAGCGCGCGGCACACACCCGCCGTGCCCTCGGGCCGCAGAGTCACGGAATCCCCGCCGCGATCCTCGAAACTGTACATCTCCTTGGTCACAACGTCCGAGGTTTCGCCCAGCGTGCGGGAGAAGACTCGCGTATCCTCGAAGATCGGCGTCTGCCACTCGGAGAACCCGTACAGGCTGGTCACGCGCCGCGCGGTCTCGACCACATGGAAATGCCGTGCCGCGTCCTCGCCGATCAAGTCACGTGTGCCGCGCACAGGTTGCAGTTGAGTTGCCATATCCGTCCTACCATCAAAACAAAACTCCGGAGCGGATGCCCGCCCCGGAGGGATCAGAATTTCAAAAAGGCGAAGCTATTCAGCGGCGATTTTCGCCGCCGCCTTCTCCGCCTCAATCTTCGCGGCCTTGGTCTCGACCAGCTCGACCAGATGCTCGACCATCTCTTCGTCGGAGATGGTGTGGTCGGTCTTGCCGGCGGCGTAGATCATGTGACGCCCGCCGCCGCCGCCGGTGAGGCCGAGATCGGTCATCAGCGCTTCGCCGGGGCCGTTCACCACGCAGCCGATGATGGAAAGCGTAACAGGCGTCTCGATATGCGCCAGGCGCTCTTCCAGCGTCTCGACGGTCTTGATGACGTTGAAGCCCTGGCGCGCGCAGGAGGGGCAGGAAATGATGCGCACGCCACGATGGCGGATGCCGAGAGACTTCAGGATATCCCAGCCGACAAGCACTTCCTCTTCCGGCTCGGCGGAGAGGGAGACGCGCATCGTATCGCCAATGCCCGCCCAGAGCAGCGAGCCGAGGCCGATGGAGGATTTCACCGTACCGGCGCGCTTACCGCCCGCCTCGGTGATGCCGATATGCAGCGGGTGGTCGCATTGCTCGGCGAGCTGCTGATAGGCCGCGACAGCCATGAACACGTCAGACGCTTTCACGGAAATCTTGAATTCATGGAAATCGTGATCCTGCAGGATCTTCGCGTGTTCCAGGGCGGATTCCACCAGCGCGTCAGGGTTGGGTTCGCCGTATTTTTCCAACAGATGCTTCTCAAGCGAGCCCGCGTTCACGCCGATGCGCATGGAGCAATTATGGTCGCGCGCGGCCTTGATGACTTCCTTCACGCGCTCCGGCGAGCCGATATTGCCGGGGTTGATGCGCAGGCAGGCGGCGCCGGCCTCGGCGGCCTCGATGCCACGTTTATAGTGGAAGTGAATATCCGCGACGACGGGAACATTCACGCGCTTGATGATGTGCTTGAGCGCGGCGGTGCTTTCCTCATCCGGGCAGGAGACGCGCACGATATCCACGCCCGCCTTCTCGGAGCGCAAAATTTGCGCGACCGTGGCGTCCACATCGGTGGTCAGCGTGTTGGTCATGGTCTGCACCGAGATCGGCGCATCGCCGCCCACCTTCACATTGCCGACGCTGATCTGCCGGGATTTGCGGCGGTCGATCTGCTGATATTCGCGGTAGTTCATGTGGTTCCTTTACGGGGCGGTCCCGGTTGTGGATGAGGTGGCAGGTGCCGTGGCGTTACCGCCTGCGGCCGGGGTGAGTTGGTAGTTGTGTAGCACCACGCCGGTGGTGCCGAGCGGCTGGCCCGGCTTGCCATTTGTGGTGATGATGGTGCCGCCGGCATTGCCGGTGGTCATTTTCAACCCGGCTTCTTGCGGTACAGGCCAGCTATCGCCGGGGTGGAGCACTTTGCTGAACAATATATTGCCGCTGGAATCCGTAACCTGGACCCAGGCATCCTGCGTGGCGCTGATCACCATGCCCGCACCGGGAGCGGCCGGGGCGGCGGGTGTGGCGGCAGCAGGCACGGCGGCTGCGTTGGTGCCATTGGCCTGCGGCGGCGAGGTCGAGGCGGATGGCGCGGGCACGGCGGCCAGGGCGGCGCTGCCAGCGGTGGGTTGGCTTTGGCCGGGTTGTGTCCCGGCTGGCGGCTGGCTGGGTTGCGCTTGGGCCAGGTTGGGTTTGGCCTGGTCCGGCTGCGCGGGGCTTTGGGCTGGGGCAGGGGGCGGAACCACTTTCGGAGGGGTGGCCAGCAGGGGCGAGCTCCGCCGGAACCTGCGGCACGGCTTGCGCGAGGCGGCGCTCCTGTTCTGTGTGATGGTACCAGAGCCCGTACCCGGCCAACACAACCACAATGCCGATCAGCACAATGGCGCCCTTGGGCACGCCACGGTCCGGCACCGGGGCCAGAAACTGGATTTCGGTCTTCGGCGCTTCGCCCATCTGCCCCGCCTCGCGGAAGCGGCGCAATATCTCCTCGCCATCCAGCCCCAGCGCCTGGGCGTAGGAGCGTACGAACCCGGCGCGATAAGCCGGGCCCGGCAGGGAGGAGAGATCGCCGCGCTCCATGGCGGAGAGGAATTCCGCGCGGATGCGCAGGCTCTCTGCGACCTCCGGCAATTTCCAGCCCAGTCGCTCACGCACCTCCCGTAGCCCGGCGCCAACGCGCGCGGCTGGGGAGATCGAATCGGTATCGAAAGTCTCGGTTCCGGTCAGATTATCTGGCATGCGGCACCCTTTTACCCCGGAACGGCTGTATCCCTCAAATTGCGAGATTATGTTCGCGCGCCCACACCGCCAGCGGCTCGCGGATGCTACCGCCCGCGGCCCCCGCGCGGCGCAATTCACGCAGTACAGGGCGCAGGGCGTTGAGATCGGCCTCCACCAGCACGGCTTTCACCGGCAATATGGAGCTTCCGGACATCGAAAGCGTGGTGATGCCCAGCGCCGCGAAGGCCAGCGCATCCAGCGGCCGCCCGGCGGCTTCACCGCAGACGGAGAGTGGCACCCCTGCTTCCTGGCAATAGGTGACCAGCTTTTCCAGCATCTCCAGCACTGGGGCGGAGAGCGTGTCGTACCTGTCCGCCAGCTCCGGCGTGCCGCGATCAGCCGCGAAGAGGAACTGCATGAGGTCGTTAGTGCCGACGGAGATGAAATCCGCCTCCGCCAGCAGGCCGGGCAGCTGGAACAGCAGGGAGGGTACCTCCAGCATCGTGCCAGCTTCCAGCCGTTCAGGCGCGGGGCGGATGCGTCCGGCCTCGGCCTCCAGCAGGTCGCGCGCGGCGCGGAATTCCTCAACCGTGGCGACCATCGGGAACATTACCTGCAAGGGCCGACCCTGCGCGCCGAGCAGAAGCGCGCGAAGCTGCCGGCGCAGAATGGCCGGGCGGTCCAGCCCGATACGCAAAGACCGCCAGCCCATGGCGGGGTTTTCCTCGGCCTGCGCGGTTTCACCGGGCAGCAGCTTGTCGGCGCCGAGGTCCAGCGTGCGGAACTGCACCGGGCGGCCCTTGGCGCGGTCCATCACGCGGCCATATTCCGCAGCCTGGCCCGCCACATCCGGTATGCCCCCCGCAGCCAGGGCGGCAATTTCCGTGCGGTAGAGCCCGATACCGTCAGCGCCGGTGCGGTCAAGCTGGTCCAGCTCCAGCGCCAGCCCGACATTCAGCATCAGCTTCAGCTCGGTGCCGTCCTTGGTAATGGTGGGCACGTCGCGATAGCTGGTCAGCGCCGCGGCGCGTTCATTACGTGCGGCCAGGGCACGGTCATAAACCTGGATGACTTCCGGTTCCGGGCGCAGCACCAGAGTGCCTTCCTCGGCATCCAGCAAAGCGAGTTCGCCTTCCACCGCGGCTTCAACCGCTCCGCGTTCGATCTGCAGGGCAGGTATGGAAAGCGCGCGGGCCAGAATGGCGGCATGGCCGGAGGCGCTGGCTTCCTCGATGGCGATACCGGCGATGCCGCGCGTGTGCCAGTCCAGCAGATCGGCGGGACCGAGGCGGCGCACGATCAGGATCATGCCATCCGCCCGCTCGGGCTTGGGCGCTTTGCCACCCAGGGCAACCATCAGCCGCCCGACCATGTCCTCAATATCGGCCAGGCGCTCGCGTAGATAGGGGTCGGCCACCCGGCGCATGCGTTCACGCAGCTGACGGGCTACCTTGTCCACGGCGGTTTCGGCGGTCAGGCCATCAGCGATCGCGGCGCGGACCTGGGTGAGCCAACCGGAACTTTGCGCCACCATGCGGTAGGCGTCCAGCACATCGCGCGAGGCGTTGCCGCCGGGCATGTTGGCGGTGATCAGCCCGTCGAGCGTCTTATTCGCGTCTTCCACTGCCGCATCAAGGCGGGTGAGCTCGGCCTCGGTGTCCTCAGTCAGCAGCTTGGCGATGGGGGCCGCGGCGCCATAGGCCAGAACCTGGCCGCGGGTAATGCCGGCGGAGAGCACATGCCCGCCATAGCGGCGGGGCAAGGTTTCGGAGAAGCCTTCCTCGCCGACATCCGTGGCCCCGGCGCGGGCCAGGATTTCGGCCAGCAGCATGGCCACGGTGGCGAGCGACTCCACCTCGACCGGCGCATAGGTGCGGACCTCCCTGGACATCACCGCGATCACGCCCAAAGTGCGCCCGGCGCGCTTGACCGGCACGGCGAGCATCGAGGCCATGTCCTGCTCGCCGGTTTCGGCGCGGTAGACGAAGCGTGGATGGTTTTGCGCGTCCGGCAGGTTCAGCGCATCGCCGGAGGCCGCCGCGAGGCCGACAATGCCTTCGCCAACGCGCAGCTTGGTGCGGCCGACGGCGGAGACATTCAGCCCATGGGTCGCGGCGAGTTCGAGTATCTCTCCCGCCCGGGTGACGTAGATGACGGAGGCATCGGCGATGAGGCCTTCCGCCACCAGCTTGGCGAAGTCAGGCAGGGAGGCGGTGCCGGCGGCCAGATGCTCGCGGAGCGCGGCAAAAAGATGCCGCGTGTCGCCGAATTTCGGTTTCTTGCGCCGGCGCTGCGGCGGGGCTGGAATGTTAGGCTCTTGTGCCACGCGCCACCAATGCGGCGATGGCTTGCGCCCGCAACGCCGCGATGATCTCCGCCACGGGCTGCACCGCAGTGACCATGCCGACCGATTGACCAGCCATGACGGAGCCGCCCTCGACATCTCCCTCGATGACCGCGCGGCGCAGAGCGCCGGCCCAGAAATGCTCGATCTCCAGTTGTGCGGCGGTCTTATCCAGCTCGCCGCCCTGGAATTTGTGCACCACTTCGGCCTGATGGCGCATGAAGCGCTTGGTGCCCTCATTCACCAGCCCGCGGACGGGGATGACGGGGAAGCGGTCATCAAGCTGCACGCTGGGCACGGCGTCGCGTGCCGCCGCCCGGATGAAGGCTTTCTTGAAATTCTCGTGCGCGATGCTTTCCTCGGCTGCCGCGAAGAGGGTGCCGAGCTGCACGCCCGCCGCGCCCATCTCAAGATAGGCGAGGATCGCCTCGCCACGCCCGATGCCACCCGCCACGAACACCGGAACCTCGGTGATGTTGGGCAGAATTTCCTGGGCCAGCACGGTGAGCGAGACCGGGCCGATATGCCCGCCAGCCTCGGAGCCCTCGATCACCAGCGCATCGGCGCCGGACTTGATAAGGCGCTTGGCCAGCACGAGAGCCGGCGAGAAGGCGATGACCTTGGCGCCGCCCTCCTTGGCCGCCTTGATGCTGGCCGAGGACGGGATACCGCCCGCGAACACCACATGGCCAACTTTCTGGCGCACGCAAACCGCCACCAGCTCATCCAGCTGCGGATGCATGGTGATCAGATTCACGCCGAAGGGCTTGTCCGTCAGCGCCTTGGTCGCCTCGATCTCTTTTTCCAGCAAAGCGGGTGGCATCGCGCCGCAGGCGATGACACCGAACCCGCCGGCATTGGAGATGGCCGAGACCAGATGCCGCTCGGACACCCAGCTCATCGCCCCGCCAAGGATGGCGTGGCGCGTGCCGAGGAAATCGGCGCCGCGCTTCTGCAGGGCGTCGAGCCGTAGGGCGGCGGCGGCGGTCTGGTCCATGGCGTCAGGCATCGAGACCATAAGCCGTATGCAGGGCGCGCACCGCAAGCTCGGTGTACTCGGCCGCAACCAACACCGAGACCTTGATCTCAGAGGTGGTGATGGCCTGGATGTTGATGCCGCGCTCCGCGAGCGTCTTGAACATCGTGCCCGCGACACCCGCATGGGAGCGCATGCCGACGCCGACCACGGAGAGCTTGGCCACGTTCGGGTCGGAGGTGATCTCGGCAAAGCCGATCTCCGCCTTGGCCAGCTCCAGCGATTGCAGGGCGCGGGCCATGTCGGTCTTGCCGACGGTGAAGGTCATGTCCGTGGTGCCGTCGGCGGCGACGTTCTGCACGATCATATCGACGTTAATGTTCGCTTCCGTCAGCGGCACGAACACGGCGGCGGCGATGCCGGGGCGGTCCGGCACGCGGCGGACGGTGATCTTGGCCTCGTCCCGCGAATAGGCGATGCCGGCGACAATTTCCTTTTCCACAACCTCTTCCTCATCAACAACCATGGTGCCCGGGATATCGGCGAAGCTGGAGAGCACCTGCACGCGCACGCGCTCCTTCATCGCCAATTCCACGGAGCGGGTTTGCAACACTTTCGCCCCCACGGAGGCGAGTTCCAGCATTTCCTCGTAGGTGATCTTACTCAGTTTCTTCGCATTGGGAACGATTCGCGGATCGGTGGTGTAGATGCCGTCCACGTCCGTATAGATATCGCACTGGTCGGCCTTCAGCGCCGCGGCCAGCGCCACGGCTGAAGTGTCCGATCCGCCGCGCCCCAGCGTGGTGACGCGGTTATCCGGCCCCACACCCTGGAACCCGGCCATGACCGGGATCTGGCCCCGCTGCATACGCTCGATCAGCTCCTCGCCGTCGATGCTCTCAATGCGGGCCTTGCCGTGCTCGCCATTGGTTTCCACGGCCACCTGCCAGCCCTGCCAGGAGCGGGCATCCTGCCCCAGCTCCTGCAGCGCGATGGCGGTGAGGCCGGAGGTGACCTGCTCGCCGGTGGCGACCACGGCGTCATATTCCCGCGCGTCGAACAAAGGCGAGAGAGACTGGCAATAGCCGACCAGCTGGTTGGTGACGCCCGCCATGGCGGAGACGACAACGGCAACCTCATTGCCTTTGTCTGCTTCGGCTTTGACCCGCCTCGCAACATTTCTGATCCGGTCGAGGTCGGCGACGGAGGTGCCGCCAAATTTCATCACGATACGCGCCATGGACAAACCCTGAGTACTGTAAACCTTGTGGAAAACGGGCAGGGGCGTCACATAGCGGCGGAGCAAGGTTTGAGCAATGAGCCAGGGGTCAGTCATCGGAGAAGAAATTGCGCGGTTCGACGCGCTGGCCGGCCATTGGTGGGACCCGGATGGCCCGATGCGGCCTCTGCACATGATGAATCCGCCGCGTGCCGCCTGGGTGGCGGCGCGGGTACGGCGGCATCTGGGGGCTGGGGTGTCGATTCTCGATGTCGGCTGCGGGGCCGGGCTGCTGGCCGAGGCGCTGGCGAAGGACGGATTCGCGGTGACGGGGCTGGATGCCGGACCGGAGGTGATCAGCGCGGCGCGGGCTCATGCCGAGGGGCAGGGGCTGAATTTGACCTACCGCCAGGGTACGGCCGAGGCGCTGGCGGCGGAGGGGGCGAAATTCCCCGTCGTAACAGCACTGGAGATCATCGAGCATGTGGCTGATCCGGCGGAATTTCTCGCCAGCTTGAAGGCGCTGCTGGCGCCGGGGGGCTTGCTGTTTCTCTCCACCCTCAACCGCACGCCGAAATCCTACGCCGTGGCGAAAATCGGGGCGGAATATCTGCTGCGGCTGCTCCCCGTTGGCACGCATGACTGGAAAAAGTTCATCACCCCCGTGGAACTGGGGGCGCTGTGCCGGGAGACGGGATTACGTCTGGCCGATACGGCGGGGCTCAGCTACGCGCCACTGGCGAGGAGCTTTAAGGTGAGCCGGGATCTGTCGATCAATTACATCGCGATGGCCGTCGCGGATTAGCACTTCATATCGACAAAGCAGGCGGGCGCTCCCTAAATATACATAACGCCGGACCTGGAGGGAGCGACGCCATGCAGGATGAATTCGCAACGCAGCTGGCCGCCTGGCGGCATTATCTGCACACGCACCCGGAGCTTTCCCGCCAGGAGAGGGCCACGGCTGCCTTTGTCTGTGCCCGTTTGGAGGAGTTCGGCATCCCCTATGAGGCCGGGATCGGCGGGCATGGGGTGGTGGCCAGCCTGAAGCGCGGCGGCTCCAACCGGTCGGTGGGATTGCGGGCGGATATGGACGCGCTGCCGATCCTGGAAGCCACCGGCAAGCCCTATGCCTCGCAGAACCAGGGCGTGATGCATGCCTGCGGGCATGATGGGCATACGACCTCCCTTCTCGGCGCCGCGCTTTTGCTGCGGGACGACCCGGACTGGTCCGGCCAGGTGCATCTGGTGTTCCAGCCGGCGGAGGAGGGGTTCAAGGGCGCGCATGCCATGGTCGAGGACGGGCTGTTCGAGCGGTTCCCGATGGAGCGCATCTTTGGCTATCATAACTGGCCGGGGCTGGAGGCGGGCACGGTGATGCTGCATCCTGGGCCGGTGATGGCGGGGGCGGCGAATTTCGAGATCACGCTGAAGGGCAAGGCCGGACATGCGGGTATGCCGCATCTCTGCGTGGACCCGGTGCAGGGCCTCGCCCAGCTGATCGTGGCGGTGAATGCCATCGTGGCGCGCAATCTGCCGCCGCTTGAGGCCGGGGTGATCTCCACCTGCACCTTGCGGGCGGGTGAGGCGCATAATCAGGTGCCGGACAGTGCCGCCATGGGCGGGACGATCCGCGCATTTTCCACGGCGGCGATGGATCTGCTCAAGCGCCGCCTGACCGAGAC
Source organism: uncultured Pseudomonadota bacterium (assembly GCA_963827925.1). Lineage (GTDB taxonomy): Bacteria > Pseudomonadota > Alphaproteobacteria > Acetobacterales > Acetobacteraceae > Acidocella. The sequence goes on from CAWHDE010000015.1 coordinate 394,757, forward strand.
CGCCGAGGGCATCGCCGCCGCGATGGGGCTGACAGCAGATATCTGGATCGGCGGGGATCTGGCGCCAACAGCGAATTCACCTGACGAGGCCGCGCTGGCGGCGGCGGCGGCTAAGGCGGCGGGGCTCACCGTACGGCGGGACATGGAGCCCACCATGGGCGCGGAGGATTTTGGCCGATTCCTGGCGGACATTCCCGGCGCCTATGCCTGGATCGGCAATGGCGACAGCGCCGGGCTGCACAACCCCGCCTATGATTATAATGACGCGATCCTGCCCGTTGCGGCGCGGTTTCTGGCGGAAAGCGCCAAGGCGGCGCTCCGGTGAGGGTGAAAGCCGTGCCAGATGAGGGACGGCGTGGAAATTGAGGGGCCGGGCATCGTTGTCGAGCGCGCCCTGCATGGCGAGGGCGATTTTGTTGTTGCCCTGCTGACGCCGGAGGGGCTGTGGCGAGGGCTGGCCAAGGGCGGGGCCTCGCGCAGGCAGACGGGCATCTGGGAGACCGGCAATATTCTCTCCGCGCGCTGGACGGCGCGGCTGCCCGAGCAGCTGGGCGCTTATAGTGCTGAGTTGGTGCGCCCGGCGGCGGCGCTTGGCCATGGAAGCACCTGACAGCCTTGCCATTCTGCGCGCCGCTTGCCAGCTGGCAGCAGGGGCGCTGCCGGAGCGCGAGGAGATGCCGGAGAGCTTCAACGGGTTGCTGCGGCTGCTGGCCGGAATCGAGATCAAGGATTTCGCTTTGCCGGAGCTGTGCCGCTGGGAGCTTGTGCTCCTGCGGGAGCTGGGATTTGGACTGGATTTTTCTTCCTCCGCCGGCGGCAATGACAGGCTGGCTTATGTTTCCCCGCGCACGGGGCGGGCGGTGACCCTCTCCGAGGCTGGGGAATGGGTGGACAGGCTATTACCATTACCTGAATTTCTGCTGGGCGAAGGGGCGGGCGACCTCAAGGATTGCGTGGCGGCGCTGCGCCTGACCGGGCATTTTCTGGCCCGCGATGTGTTCGGTGCGCGCCATCGCCCCCTTCCGCCGGCGCGGCAGGCTCTTTATGAGCAACTCTCCCTGAGGCTTGAGAATAAGGATAGCGGCAATGCCGGATGATTTCGGGCAGGTGGAGGATCTGGCGCTGGGGAGTGCGCTCTCTGAGCGTTATCTGGCCTATGCGCTGTCCACCATCATGTCCCGCTCGCTGCCGGATGTGCGCGACGGGCTGAAGCCGGTGCATCGCCGGCTGATCTACGCCATGCACCAGCTCAAGCTGGACCCGCGCTCCGGCTTCAAGAAATGCGCCCGCGTGGTGGGTGACGTGATGGGTAAGTTCCATCCGCACGGCGACAGCTCCATCTACGAGGCGCTGGTGCGTCTGGCGCAGGATTTTTCCTCGCGCTACCCGCTGATCGAGGGCCAGGGCAATTTCGGCAATGTCGACGGCGATAACGCCGCGGCGATGCGCTACACCGAATCGCGCCTGACCGAGATCGCGGAGTATCTGCTGCGCGGCATTGACGAAAACGCGGTGGATTTCCGCCCGACCTATGATGGCGAGGAACAGGAGCCGGTGGTGCTGCCCGGCGCCTTTCCGAATCTGCTGGCCAATGGCGCGGCGGGCATCGCGGTGGGCATGGCGACTTCCATCCCGCCGCATAATGCCGGTGAGGTCTGCGCGGCGGCCTTGCATCTCATCGCAAAGCCGCAAGCCAGCACGGCGGACCTGCTGACGCATATGAAGGGCCCGGATTTTCCGACCGGCGGCGAGCTGGTGGAGGATGAGGCGACCATTCTCAATGCCTACGAGACCGGGCGCGGTTCCTTGCGCACCCGCGCGGTGTGGCAGAAGGAGGAGGGCAAGCACGGCACCTGGGTGATCGTGGTCACCGAAATCCCGTATCAGGTGCAGAAATCCCGCCTCGTCGAGCAGATCGCGCTGCTGCTGACGGAGAAAAAGCTGCCGATGCTGGGCGATATCCGCGACGAGAGCGCGGAAAATATTCGCCTGGTGCTGGAGCCGAAGAGCCGCACGGTGGATGCGGACATGCTCATGGCCTCTCTCTTCCGCGCCACGCAGCTGGAATCCCGCTTCTCGCTGAACATGAATGTGCTGGATGGCGGGCGGACGCCGAAAGTGATGGGGCTAAAGGCGCTGCTGCGCGCCTGGCTGGACCACCGGCACGAGGTGCTGGTGCGCCGCTCCAACCACAGGCTGGAGGCAATCGCCAGGCGGCTTGAGATTCTTGATGGCTATATCAAGGTGTTTTTGAACCTTGATGAGGTGATCCGGATCATTCGCTACGAGGATAAGCCGAAGGAAAAGCTCATCGAAGTGTTCGAGCTGAGCGATGTGCAGGCCGAGGCAATCCTGAACATGCGGCTGCGTGCCTTGCGGAAACTCGAGGAGATGGAAATCCGCAACGAGCATAAGAAGCTCACGGCGGAGCAGAAGGGCTTGCAGGCGCTGCTGAAGGATGAAGCCAGGCGCTGGGTGAAGATTTCCGAGGAGATTTCCGAAGTCCGCGAAAAATTCGGCGCCGGCGCGCTGGGGGCGCGGCGGACGAAAATTTCCGCAGCCGCGCCGGTGGTCGAAATTGTTGCCGAGGCGCTGGTGGAGCGCGAGCCGATTACCGTGATCCTTTCCGAGAAGGGCTGGATCCGCGCACAGAAGGGGCATCTGGCCGATGGAGCGGAGCTGAAATTCAAGGAGGGTGACAAGCTGCATGCGCTGCTGCCCTGCCAGTCGACGGACAAGATCGCGCTGCTGGGCACCAATGGGCGCGTCTATACCCTCAAGGCCGCCGATATGCCGCGCGGGCGCGGGGATGGCCAGGCGATCCGGCTGATGGTGGAGCTGGCCAACGAGGATGACGTGCTGATGTTGTTCGTGCCCGACACGGCGCAGAAATATCTGGTGGCATCCTCCACCGGGCGGGGTTTCGTGCTGCCGGGGGTGGAACTGACCTCGGAACGGCGCGCAGGCAAGACGATCCTGACGCTGAAGCCCGGCGAGGAATGGGCGGTGTGTGTGCCCGCCAATGGCGACCATGTCGCAGTGATGGGGCAGAACCGCAAGTTGCTGGTCTTCCCGCTGGAGCAGCTGCCGGAGATGCCGCGCGGTACGGGCGTGCAGCTGCAGAAATACAAGGATGGCGGGCTCTCCGATGCCAAGGTGTTTGTTATGGCCGAGGGGCTGAGCTGGGCCATTGGTGAGCGCGTGCGCACGGAGCAAAAACTGACCGAATGGCTGGGGGCGCGGGCCTCCGCCGGGCGGCTTGCCGCCCAGCGGCTTCCCAAAATCCAACAAATTCAGCTGACGCGCGGGGGGCATGAAGCCGGTTCTGCCCAACTGGGCTTTGAATATGCGGGGGCTTTCGCTCTCGGAGGGGCTGCGTGCCTTCTGTGCGGTGGCGCTGCCGCTGCTTCTGGGCGAGTTGTTCGGGGTGCCGCAGCTTGGGCTGGCGGCTTTGGGCGCGCTGCTCACCTGCTATTCAGACCCCGGCGGCCCAGCGGCCCGGCGCGCCCCCGCCGTGATCACCTTCGCGCTGGCGGGGGGCACGCTATACGGGCTTTTTACCTGGCTGGCGGGGCAAAGCCCTTTTATTTCGGCGCCGCTCGCGGCTTTGGTGATCTTCTGTGCCAGTTTCGCGCGGATTTTTGGCCAGAGCGCCATGCAGGTCGGCAATCTGCTCAGTGTGGCGACGGTGCTGGCGCTGGGCGCGCCGGAGCCGTCAATGCGGCAAGCTGCCTTGCATGGCGCCAATTTCTGGGCCGGGGCCACCTGGGCGGCGATATTGACGCTGGTCATCTGGGAGACGCACCCTTACGCGGAATCCCGCCGGGCGCTGGCAGAGGCGGCGCGCCGGCTGGCCAGGTTGAGCAACGAACTGGTTGTTTTCGCCCGCAATGCCGAGGGCGAGGCGGCTTTTTCCGCTCATGCGCTTGAGTATCGCGGCCAGGTGCGCGAGGCGATCGAGACCGCCCGCGGCGTGGCCTATGAGACCTTCCGCCGCCGGGGGCTGGTCTCGCCGCGCGGGGCGCAGCTTTCGCTGCGTCTGGAGACTTTTGACCGGATTTTCGGCGCGTTGATCGCGCTTTCGGAGCAGTTGGAGCATGTTTCCTCCGTCAGGGCGGACTGTGTGAAGCCGCTGCGGCTTATCACCGGCTGGCTGGCGGCGATGGTGCCGGAGATCGAGGCGGACAGGCCGCTGGACACACCGCGCAAGCGCGCCAGCCTGAAGCGGCTGCGCCAGACGCTACGGGCCTTGCCGGATGCGGCGGAACGGCATGTGCTGGCCGCCATAGGGGAGCATTTCGCGGTGCTGATCGCTGTCGCGCCGCCATCCGGCGTGCCGCAGCCGCCGCCAAGCCCCGCGAACATGCGCCTGCGGCTGCTCTCGCCCATCAGGCAGAATTTCACCGCCTCCTCCGCCGCCTTCCGCCATGCGCTGCGCGTCGCGGTGATCGCCCTGCCGGTGCTGGCTGTTACGTCCCGCTATGGCGGCCCCTATTCGCATTGGGCGACGATCGCGCTGGTCTTCTGCTTACAGCCTTATTTCGCCGCCACCTGGGCGCGCACGGCCGAGCGTTCCGCCGGCACGGTGCTGGGGGGCGTGCTGGCGGCGATCATCGGGCTGTTCGTACATTCGGATTTGCAGCTTGTGATCGCCATGCTGCCGCTCAGCCTCTGCGCCTTCGCGCTCAGGGCGGTGAATTTCAGTCTCTATATCGCCGTGCTGACGCCGATGGTCGTGCTGCTGGTCGAGCAGATCCACCCCAGTGGCGAGGGCGAGCTTTATGTAGCGATGTCACGCGTGCTGTGGTCACTGCTGGGCGGGGCGCTGGCGGTGCTGGGCAGTGCGCTGCTCTGGCCGGGCTTCGAGGCGCCGAAGCTGGAGAGCAATATAGCCGCAGCCAAGCGCGCCCATGTGACCTATGCGGAGGCGGTGATTGCGGCTTTGCTGGGGCAGGGGGGCTGGCCCGCCGCGGATGCCGCGCGCCGGGCGGCGGGTCTTGTCAGCAATAATCTTGAGGCAGCCCTTTCCCGCGCGCTGGCGGAGCCGCATGCGGGGCATGAACAGGCGCTGGTGAAGGCGGCGGCGGTGGATGCGGCGCTGCGGCGCATGGCCGGGCGGCTATCCTTGCTGGCGGTGGAACGCCCCCCCGTTGCTCCGCAGGAGGCAGCGGTCTGGCAGGCTTGGCCCGTTTGGATGCGCGCGGTTTTGGAGCAGGGCACCCCCGTGCCGCGCCCGGCCCTGCCGATTGGCCTCGGGGCGCAGGATTTGCAGCGTTTGGCCCGGCAAGTGGAGCTGATGACCGGCTGACAGGCCAGGATTGCGTGTTTTTGCTTTTGCTGCACTGCAATAAATCCCATATTAGCGGAATGATAACAAGGATATTCGGGGATGTATGAGAAAACTCTGTTCGGCTGGCCGGACCTCACACTGGCGAATTTGACAGCGCAGGGCACCATGCTGGCGCTGGAGGCGCAGCAGGTTATGGCCTTGCGGCTGGCCAGGCTGGCGCAGGGCGGGCCGGACGCGCCGCATGAGGCGGCGCTGATGGTGACCGAGAAAATGCAGGCCCTGCAGGAAAGCGGGGCACTGCTGCTGAGCGCGGCACTGGACGGAAAGCAGCATCTGAACGTGCCGGAGATACGTACAACTCTATCGCAAGAAGGTGCGTGCCAACCGGCGGCGCCTGTCAGACGTGGCGTTCGGTTAACCGTTTTTTATAGAAAGCGCCCCGGCTTCGCCATTTTTGGCAATTAATTCCAGGCCTTGTCACAAGGATGGAGATGCCAATGACGACACGCCGTTCGCTTTCCAGGCTTTTCCTGGGGGCGGTTCTCGCAGCGCCCGCGGCTTTAGGGGCACTGAGCGCTCCGGCCCAGGCGCAGCCCATGCCGCCTTATCCGCCGCAGTACCGGCCAATGCCACCGCTTCGCCCGGAGCCAGTCCCGCCGCCGCCTGGCCGGGGCTTCATCTGGACGCCTGGCCATTGGGTGTGGACTGGCTACCATTATCGCTGGGTCGGCGGCCATTATGTCCGCCGTGGGCATGGCTGGCATCGCTGGGTTGGCGGCCATTGGGCGGTGATTGGCGGTGATTGGCGCTGGGTGCCGGGCCGCTGGGACTGATGAGTTAGTCCGGCCCTGGGTTTCCGGGGCCGGATAATCCGGTTCAGGCGGTTTTCGCGATGTCGTGAATGCGCTCGACCATCGCCGCGACGCCATTGCCGCGATTGGTGGAGAGCGCGCCGATCAACCCGAGATCATGCAGGAATTTCGCCGGGGTGGCGAGGATTTCCGCCCGGCTCCGGCCGGAATAGACCCGCAGCACCAGCGCCACCAGCCCGGAGACGATGGCGGCATCCGAGGCGCCGGTGAAGCAGAGCTTGCCATCCTGTTCCTCTGAGGCCAGCCAGACCTGAGATTGGCAGCCGCGCACGCGGTGCGCCTCATCCTGCCATTCGGCCGGGAAGGCGGGTAGCTTGCGGCCAAGCTCGATGATGAACTCGTAGCGGTCCATCCAGTCATCGAACATTGTGAGTTCTGCCCCGATGGCCTCGATGGCTTCTGCGGCGCTGGCCTCTTCAGGCGTATAGAAAGCGGTCATATCCAGCCCCTTTTACGGAACCAGATCAGCGGCGCAACTGCGGAAATGATCATCACCGCCCAGGCATACGCCATAGCCGTATTTCCAGCTCAGCTCGGGAATGATCTGGAAATTCATGCCGTAAATGCCGGCGACGAGCGTGGGTGGAATGCCCATGATGGAGACGATGGTCAGCACCTTGATCAGGCTGTTCTGGGCGATGTTGATGAAACCCAGTGTCGAATCCAGCAGGAACTGAACCTTGTCGGTCAGATGGGTGGAGAATTCGTTGAGGGAGGAGACGTCCCTTTGCATGGATTTCAGCCGATCACGGACGGTTTGGGCATCCAGTTCACCGCCGCGACTGCGTAAGGAGCAATGCGCGCCACGCCAAGCTGTGAGTCACGCAGATAGGAAATAGCGTCATAATCGCGCCCCAGCGTCACCAAGATGGCCTGCAGCTCGCGCTCGGCATTGCGGGCCGGCGTGCGGCTGCCGAGGCGGTGATGGAAGATCTTATGGCTCAGCTCGTCCAGCTCTTCGCGTAGCTTCTCCAGCGAGTCGGCCAGCCGGTCGACACGCCTTCCAGCAGCCCGGCGAAGATATGGGCGCTGCCCGGTACGCTCTCCGGGGGGCGGAGGTGGTGAAATGGTTGAACAGTAAGCTGGGGGCGAAACGCAGCGTGACCAAGCATGTGGGAGAGAGCACGAAGCCACAGACGCCGGCCTCCAGTACCCCGTTGGCGCGGGTGATGATGGGCATGGAGAGGGTAAGGACATCGCCATCCACAGAGAGGCGGGAGGAGTTCTCGATCTCGGACAGGTCGGCATAATGCGGCAGCGAGAAGCCGGTGATCCGGGTGACGAAGGCAAATTCCTCAGGGTCGGGCTTTTCCAGGTCGAACCAGACCGCCTCGGCGGTTTCCTCCGGGGCAAGGCAATGCAGCCGCCCATTGCGGCAGGCATAGGCTTTCAGCATGTCCGCGTCTTCTCCACCACCGAACAATATCAGCGCCAGCAATATCAGTGCCGCAGGCTTTGGCAAGCGCGGCTGGGCAGGGCGGAGCAGCCTATCAGGCAACCGGTATAAGTTCATTTGTCTCTGCGCAAAGCCGCTGGATGGATCTCCTGAACACGGCCTCATCATTCAGGGCACGGGCCAGCACCAGGGCACCCTGAATGCCCAGCACGGCCTCTTCCGCCTTTGCCGCCGCGCGTGCGGGCTCAACACCTGCCCGTATGAGGCAGTTTGCGAGGGCACTGATCCAGCGTTTGAAATAATCATGAATCGTGGCGGCGAAACGGTCGCGCGTCGCATCCAGCGCGAAGGCGCCCACCAGACAGACGCGGCGGCCGGAGCGGAAATAACGCTCAACCTCCGTCCACATTTTGCCGATGGCCAATGCCGGGTCGCCGGTTTCCAGTTTCTTGTAGATGTTTTCGGTAAACCAGCCGTCAATTTCGGCCAGCACTTCAGCAGGCCATCTGTTCTTTGCCGCCCGGAAAGAAATGATAAAGGCTGCCCTTGCTGATCCTGGTCCGGCTGGTGATCTGCCCGAACGAAGCGCCTTCATAGCCGAGCTCCCTGAAGATCTCGGCGACGAGTGGCAGCACATCGGATTTTTCATTGATGAATCGGGCCACTGGCTTTCAACGCCGGTTCGTTTACAGGCCCAAATCGCTGAGGCCGGGATGATCATCCGGCCGGCGCCCCAGCGGCCAGTGGAATTTGCGGTCTGTCTCTTTGATCGGCAAATCGTTGATGCAGGCGAAGCGCCTCTGCATCAGCCCTTGAGCGTCGAATTCCCAATTCTCATTGCCGTAGGAACGAAACCAGTTGCCGCTGTCGTCATGCCATTCATAGGCGAAGCGAACAGCGATCCGGTTGCCGGTGAAGGCCCAGAGCTCCTTGATCAGCCGGTAATCAAGTTCTTTCGCCCATTTGCGGGTGAGGAAGGCGACAATCTCCTCGCGGCCGGTGACGAATTCGGCCCGGTTCCGCCATTGGCTGTCAGGCGTGTAGACGAGCGAGACCTTCTCAGGGTTACGGCTGTTCCAGCCATCTTCCGCCAGACGGACTTTGGCGGCGGCGGTTTCTGCGGTGAAAGGGAGGTATCAGCGCGCTCATCTTTTGGCTCCTCGTCCAAGAAATGTAATGATGAGTTTTGTATAGACTGATTGGTTTATAAGAGTCCAGTCGTTTTAGGTTTGGGCATGCTCTACGCCCCGTGGGTTCTGGTTGAGCGCGGTTAGCGGAACCCCAGCGGGTAAATCATGGTGTGGCCGGACGGGAGCTGGGCGATGTGGCATTCCAGCCCGTAAATACCAGCGAGGTTTTCATGGTTGAGCACCTGATCCAGCGGGCCCGCGGCCATGATCTTTCGATCCTTCAGCAGAAGCGCCTGGTCCGCGAAGCGCGTCACCAGATTTGGATCGTGCAGGATCATCAAGGTGGCGATGCGGTGCTGCTTGGTATATTGCCGCACGAAATCCAGGATATGGATCTGGTTGGCGATATCGAGTGCCGAGGTCGGCTCGTCGAGCAGCAGCAATTTCGGCTGCCTGACCAGGGCCAAAGCAAGAGAGACCATTTGCCGCTGGCCGCCGGACAGTTCTGAGAGAAGCCGGTGGGAGAATGATGTCAGATCCAGCGCTGCCAGAATGGCGGAGGCTTCGCGCAGGGCGGTTTTCGGCGTGCGCCATCCGGCCTGGTGCGTGCTCTGCGCCGTGACCAGCAATTCCAGCACCGAAAGCCTGGCAGGGGTGGCGGAGATGTCCTGCGCGACATAGCCGACCAACCGGCTACGCTCTACGGGTTTCAGGCTGGTGATCTCCGTGCCACCGAGCCGAACGCTACCAGAGAAGGGGATGAACCCCGCCAGGGCGCGTACCAAAGTGGTTTTGCCGGCCCCATTGCGGCCGAGCAGGCCGACAAGCTGGCCGGGCTCCGCCTGGAAGCTGATGTCCGACAAGATCTGGCGCCCGCCTAGCGCGACGGCACAATGGCCGACCTCAAGCAAAGCCATTCTGCTTCCTCAAAATTTGCCAAAGGAAGAAGGGCACGCCGAGCAGGGCGGTGAGCATGCCGATGGGCAGAATGGCCCCGGGCACCAAAGTCTGGCTGGCGATGGCGGCTGTCATCATGATCAGCACGCCGCAGGCGGCCGAGGCGCAGAGGCAGAAGCGCTGATCCTCTCCCACCAGCAGCCGGGCGATATGCGGCGCAACCAGCCCGACAAAGCCGACAACGCCGACCGTTGCCGTGACGGAGCCGGCAAGCAGGGCTGCCGCCAGGAGAATGAGAAACCGCGTTCTGGCGACGCGGATGCCCATGGCGGCCGCAAGATCGCCGAAGCTCGCCATGCTCGTCAAAAGCCAGGCACGGCTGAGCAGAAGCGGCAGGATAATGGCGAGTATGGCGGCGTCGATCGAGACCTGCGTCCAGCTCGTGCGCTGCACGGAGCCGAGCAGCCAGAACACCAGGCTCTGCAGCTGGTCGGCATTGGCGATGTACTGCGTGAAGGCCAGCAGGGAGGAGAAGGTGAAATGGATGGCGATGCCGATGAGAGCGATGGTCTCCGCGCGCATCTGCCGGTAATGGCCAATGGCACCAATCAGCACGACCACCAGTACCGTCCAGAGAAAGGCGGAAAGGGAGGTCGTTAATCCCAAGGACAGGCCGCCGAAGGCAGCCATCAGCATGGGCCCCATTGTCAGGGCCAACGCGGCGCCAAAACCGGCGGCGGAGGAAAGCCCCAAAGTGAAAGGTTCCGCCAGCGGGTTGTTGAGGGCGAGCTGCATCAGCGTGCCGGCGATGGCGAGCCCCGCCCCGGCCAGAGCCGCGGTGCAGGCCACGGGCAGGCGCAATTGCCAGAGGATCACCCGCGTTGCCGGGGAGGCAGCCTGCGGGTGGAAAAGCCCCAGCAGCACGTCCTTGAGGCTGAGCGTGCCGCCGCCGATAAGCAGGTACGCGAGAAACATGACCACGCACCCCAGCCCAAGCAGGATGAGCATCAGAGCCCGGCGCTGAACGGCCCGGCGATAGCGGCGGGCGAGGGCCGTATCCGTGAGCGCAAGATCCAGGCCGCTATCCATGAGACGGTGCCTGCATGGCGAGCAGAGCTGGCGTGGCCGGAATATCGGTGAATTGAGTGATCAGCGATGAATAGGTTTTGGCCGGGTCCAGGTCGGGAAAGGCCGTTGGGTAGATGAATTTGGCGAGATATTCGAGGGCTATGATATTCAGAACGCTCGAATAAAATGGATGATAAATGCCATAGACCCGGCCCTTCTGGACGGCATTCAGTTCCGCGAAGCCAAGGCGGGCTTCCAGTGCTTCCATGCGCTGGCCAACGGCTTCCGGGTCGGCGTTGTAGCCGAAGCCCGGACCGGCGGTGCCTGGGCCGCGGCCGGTCATCACGATGACATCGGGTTGCTGGGAGAGGAGAGTTTCAAGCGGCACCTGGCCGGAGGGCGTATGCAGCACGCTGGAACCGAGATTGCGCGCCCCCACCGCCTGCACCAGTAGGCCCCAGCCGAAATCACCATGGGTGAAGCAGCAATCATTGGCGTCACTCTGCCCGGCCAAAGCCTCCACGAACACATCCGGCCTGGGTTGCGGCTGGCTGGCGATGACCGATTGCAGCGCCTGCAAATGCGCCTGGTAAAAATCGTAGTAGGACTGGGCCTCCGGCTGGCGGCCCAGAATCTGGCCGAGCAGCAGAACGCTTTTCGCCGCATTTGGCACCGGATGCTCGGAATCGTCGACGAACACCACGGGAATGCCGAGGGAAGCCAGGGCCTTCATCGCGCCGTCTTGCTCCAGGACAGGCTCAGCCCGCAGCTCCGCGATCAATAGCTGCGGTTTGCTGGCGATCAGCTGTTCTAGATTGACGGCGCCATTATCGTCGAAGCCCATGTCCGGGATTTTCGCGGCGTTGGGCCATTTTTTATCCAATATGGCCCAGAGGTCGGGCTGGGAGCGCCTGATCAGGTTGTTCCATACCACAACGCGCTGGAACGGGTTGGCGCGGTCCAGCAACGCCAGATCCATGCCCACGCGCCCATCCTCCAAGGCGATGCGCTGTGGCGGCGCGGGGATGGTCACGGTGCGGCCCGCCATGTCGGTGATCGTGACCGGTGCCGCCTGCGCCGGCCGTAAGAGGGCGAAGTTTGCCAGGCTCATCAATGTCAACGAGAGGGTCAGGCAACGCGTAAGCCAACTTCTGGATGACACTGGAACTCCAATCCGTAAGCGGTCAATTCGGGCTTCATCTATAGTTAATGACAATTATTTGCAATTATATGGGAGGCGCATACGTCATATGTCGCTGCCTGGGTTGTCGGCTGCCTTGTGAGGGCACGTCACTCGCGCGGCGAGGTAAGCTGCTAAGGCGAGGCCCATGTTGCTAAGTGGTTTGATTGTTTTGGGAAATGCTGAGATGGCTGGGGGACCTGGATTCGAACCAAGGCTGCCCGGGTCAGAGCCGGGAGTTCTACCGCTAAACTATCCCCCAAGCGGTGTCGGTGGCGGGCGTCTAGCATCGCTGCGCGGGTGGGGCAAGCGTCTGCTGTCATCATGCGATCATAAAATATTCGGATCTTGTCTGTCTGGGCTGCGTTTGCTGCTTGCTCAGGCGGTGTAATCCGCGAATATATAAGTTATGGCCAGTCAGTTCTCCCTCGCGCAGCAGACGCGGCCGGTATCAAACCGGCGGGGGGGCGCCGTGCCGTGTTCGGGGGTATCGATCTCGGCACCAATAATTGCCGCATGCTGGTCGCCACCCCGGCGGCCCATGGCTTTTATATATTGGACAGTTTTTCACGAGTTGTGCGGTTGGGAGAGGGGCTGTACGAGACCGGGCAGCTTTCCGCCTCGGCCATGGACAGGGCAATTGCCTCGCTCTCCGTCTGCGCGGAGCGGGCGCGGCGTTGGGCCGGGGATGAGTTCAACGGCCCCATCAAGCTGCGCGCCATCGCCACCGAAGCCTGCCGGCAGGCAGAAAATGGCGGGGAGTTTGTCCGCCGTGCCCGTGAGGCCACGGGGCTGCCGCTGGAGATCATCAACCCGCGTGAGGAGGCGGAGCTGGCGGTGGAAAGCTGCGCGCCACTGCTGCGCAAGGCCGGACGCCGGGCGTTGCTGTTCGATATCGGCGGCGGCTCGACCGAGATCGCCTGGGTGCGGCTGGATGGCGGGGCCAGACCGGAGCTGATCGGCTATCTCTCCTTGCCGGTGGGGGTGGTGACGCTCTCCGAGCGCTGTGCCGGTTCCTGCTACCAAAATGAGGGTTTCTCCCGCCTGGCGGAGAAAATCGTCGCCATGCTGAGCCCCTTTGAGGCGGTGCATCGCATTGGTGAGGAGATTCGCAGGGGCGGGGTGGTCATGGTCGGCACCTCCGGCACCGTCACCACGCTGGCTGGCGTGTCGCTGAAGCTGGACCGCTACCGCCGTGGGCTTGTGGATGGAGTCTCGCTCACCCGCCGGGCGGTGGATGAGGCGTTGGCCGAAGCAAGGGCGTTGGGGCGGGATGGGCTCTCCCGCCATCCCTGCATCGGGCAGGAGCGGGTGGAATTTGTACTGCCGGGCTGCGCGATTTTCGCCGCAATTCATGAATTATGGCAGGTGCCCCGGCTGATGGTGGCCGACAGGGGCTTGCGCGAAGGCATGTTAATGAGGCTGATGCGCGACATGCCACCCCAGAAGCACCGCCTAAACGCATGATCGAGAATTCCAAGCTGCCGCCGCGCCGTGAGGCGGTGCGGCTGAAAAACGCACGCAAACTCTCCACCTCCTCGCAGCGTTGGCTGCAAAGGCAGCTCAACGACCCCTATGTGACGGCGGCCAAGGCGCAGGGCTGGCGCTCGCGCGCGGCCTTCAAGCTCATCGAGCTGGACGAGAAATACAAGCTCATCGGCAAAGGGGCGCGGGTGCTGGACCTCGGCGCTGCCCCCGGCGGCTGGAGCCAGGTTGCGCTGGCCCGGGGGGCTGCCACGGTGGTGGGGATCGACCTGCTGGAGATCCTGCCTGTCGCCGGGGCGGAATTCATTCAGGGCGATTTCCTGGAAGAGGGCATGGAGGCGCGGTTGACCGAAATGCTGGGCGGCAAGGCGGATCTGGTGATGTCGGATATGGCGCCCAATACCTCCGGCCATGTCGCCACGGACCATTTGCGCATCATGGCGCTGGCGGAGACGGCGCTCGCCTTCTCCTGCGACATTCTGGCCCCCGGCGGCGCATTTGTGGCCAAGCTGTTCCAGGGCGGGGCGGAGAAGGATATGCTGAATACGCTGAAGCTGCGCTTCACCCAGGTGCGGCATGCCAAGCCCCCGGCCAGCCGCAAGGATTCGAAGGAAATGTACGTGGTGGCCACCGGCTTCCGGCCAAGCTGAGCGCCAAAGTTTCGCCATGAAGGCGTGGCATGGGCGGATGGTTTATTGTGCGGATCGGGACCGGGATGTTACCGGTATTTAATTTTTTATCCACCCCGGGCTGTCTAAAATTCTAGAAAGTCGAACAGGAGAGCCGAACCTTACTGCGGTTTTTCGTGGAAGTGGCTCAATAGTGTGGGCGATTTAGGGTTGTGTCCGATTTTTGGATGGCATTAATCTAAGTTGATAGATATTGCGGTAAGGTCTGCCTAATAGGGCAGTCCCTGTCTGTCAGACCGGAAATGTTCCAGTCTGAGTTATCGAGGGTTGGTTTAGTCTTATGAATCATGCGGAATCCGAACAGCTTTTGAAGCCTAATAATCAGCCGCTGCCGGTTTCGTTGACCGCATCGTCTCGGTATCCTGACGAACTTCACGAATTAATGTTGAAGGCCAAAATCGTCTCTTTCGACGTATTCGATACTCTGCTTGTCCGTACGGTGCTGAACGCGACGGATGTGTTCGTGATCGTCGAGCGTGAGTCCGGCGTGGCCGGATTCCATGATGCGCGGATTAAAGCCGAGGCGGAGGCGCGGGAAAAGCTTGCTGAGAAGACCGGCTCGTACGAGGTCACGCAGGCCGAGATCTATGATGCGCTGCGTCTGCCGAATGACCTGCCCGCCGGCTGGTCGACCGAGCGGCTGAGGCAACTCGAACTTGCGGCCGAGCAGCGCGTGCTGACCCGCTCCCCCGGCATTGAAGCGATTTATGACCTCGCGGTGAATTCCGGAAAGCCGGTCGTTGCCGTGTCTGACATGTATCTGCCACCGGATTTCGTGCAGGGGCTGCTTATCGCGAATCACCTGCCGGTGGACCGCGTGTTCGTCTCCGGCGCCTACAGGAAGTCAAAGCATGAAGGCTCGCTTTATGGAGACGTGGCTGAGGCGCTGAACGTGCGGCCAGAAGAGATCCTGCATTTCGGCGATAATTTTAAGGCGGATTGCGCCGCCGCGCTACAGGCGGGTGTGGCAGGCTATCATCTGCCGGCACTGCGCGAGCAGTTGCGCAGAGATACCCGCTTCAATCAGCGTGCCATCGATCAACTCACGGCGGCCGCCACGCGCGGCAAGGGGGCGGAGCATAATCTGCTGGCCTCGGCCCTGTTGGCGTATGCATCGATGTTCAAGGCCGCCAACCCGGCGCCGAGCATGGCCGCGCTATTTGGCGCCATGTATGCCGGGCCACTGGTGGTGGGGTTTGCCTACTGGCTGAGCGTTGTGGCGAAGGCCGATAAGGTGAAGCATCTGCGCCTTGCGACCCGTGATGGCTACATTACCGAAGCCATCTGGCAGCGCCTGGGTCTGCCGGGTCAGGCCTCGATCTTCCACACCTCCCGCCGGCTGACTTTGATGCCAGCCTTGGTGACGGGGTTCGAAAAGGAAGCGCCCTCCCTGCTCATGGCCAGCACAAAGGTGACACTCACGGATTGTATCCGGCGCCTGAATCTCGCCCATGACGGCGAACTGCTCGAGATGCTGGCCAAAATCACCCTCATCGACCGGCCGATCGACGGGCCGCGCCAGGTTGAGGCGGCGCTGAAAGCGCTGCGCGATTGTAAATCCATGATCCAGCGCATCGCCGCGGAAGAGCTTGAGGGCTACCAGGCCTATCTCAGGCAGGAAAACTTTGATTCACAGATAGATGCCGTGGCGGATTGCGGTTGGGCGCTCTCGTCGCAGCGGCGCATGGAACAGTTCGTCGGTAAAAAATTCCGAGGCTATTACGTCGGCTCGCTCGAACATGCCTACATGCATGACGGCATCAAATCCTTCCTGTTTCATAAGGGGACTGACAAAGGCTGGGTGAATGTCGCCGAGCGGTCTGTGGAGCTGCTGGAGCTTCCATTCTCCTCGCTGGAGGCGCAGATCTGCCGCTTCGATCTAGGGCAAGATGGCAAGGTTCAGCCCATCCCCATCGACCATGAGCCGCAATATGAAATGGTGCGCGAGGTTTTCGTGAAACGCATGCACCGCCAGACCGAGGCGTTTGCGGATTTCATCCAGCCTTTCCTGGGCGCTGTCACGCTCGAGGAATTCCGTGAGGTCCTTTATATTCTATTCGATTCATTGGTGAATCATCCTACCTTGTTCGAATATCACGAGCTGGCCGGGCTGCCGCATAACCGTGAATTCGGAAAATCCGATTTCGCGACCATCGGCACGTTCTGGCGCGTACCGGATCATAATGCCGCCTATATCAAACAGGCGGGCGTCACCCGCTGGCGCGATTATGTACGGATCGGCTGGATCTCCCTGCGCCAGGCGGGTGTGCGTGTTACCTGGGCGCGGGTGCGGCGGGTGCTGCGGCGGCGCTTCGTCCCATAAGCGGCACCTTGCCTACCTGTGCTTCCAACGCATGGCCCACCTGACTTGCGCGGGTGGACCTTGGCGGTTATTGGGAACCGCCAAGGTCTTAATTGGTAGGCGTGGCCATGGCATCGGATATTTCGGACAAGTTGAATTTCTCGGACCGGATCGCGGAGGCGCTAGCCTTTGACGATGTGTTGCTGGTCCCCGGCTATTCCCAGGTGCTGCCTGCCACGGTGAAAACCAGCACCCGCCTGACCCGCCGGATTTCCCTGAACATTCCGCTGATCTCTGCGGCCATGGACACGGTAACCGAGGCCGAGATGGCCATCGCCATGGCCCAACAGGGCGGCATCGGCGTAATTCATAAGAATTTCACCATCGAGGAGCAGGCCGCCCAGGTCCGGCGCGTGAAGAAATTCGAGAGCGGCATGGTGGTGAACCCGCTCACAATTTTCCCCGAGCAGACCCTGGAAGATGCCCGCGCGCTGATGAAGCAGCATAATATCTCAGGCTTTCCGGTGGTGGAGCATGACGGCAAGCTGGTCGGTATTCTCACCCACCGCGATATGCGCTTCGCGACCGACTCTGAACACCAAGGTTTACGAGCTGATGACCCGCGAGAATCTCGCCGTGGTCACGGCCGGGGTGTTGCCGGAAGAGGCGCGGGCGCTGCTGCATAAGCGCCGGCTCGAGAAGCTGCTGGTGGTGGACGAGAGATTTCACTGCGTCGGGCTGATGACGGTGAAGGACATGGACAAGGCGCAGGCGCATCCGCTCGCCAACAAGGATGAACTGGGCCGCCTGCGCGTGGCCGCCGCCACCGGCGTGGGCAAGGATGGCATTGAGCGTGCCGAAGCGCTGATTGAAGCCGGGGTTGACGTGGTGGTGGTGGACACTGCCCATGGCCATTCGGACGGCGTGTTGAAGGCCGTGGCGAAGATAAAGCAGACCTCCAACGATGTGCAGATCATCGCCGGAAACGTGGCGACACCGGAGGGCGCGCAGGCGCTAATCGACGCCGGGGCGGATGCGATCAAGATCGGCATCGGGCCGGGCTCCATTTGCACCACCCGCGTGGTGGCCGGTGTGGGCGTGCCGCAATTCACCGCTGTGATGGAAACCGCCGCCGCTTGCCGTGCGGCCGGCGTGCCCGCCATTGCCGATGGCGGCGTCCGCGCGTCCGGCGATATGGTGAAGGCGCTGGCCGCGGGGGCTGATGCGGTGATGGTCGGCTCCATGCTGGCCGGCACCGACGAGGCGCCCGGCGAGGTGTTCCTGTATCAGGGCCGCTCCTATAAATCCTACCGCGGCATGGGCTCTCTGGGCGCCATGGCGCGAGGTTCGGCGGACCGCTATTTCCAGCAGGAAATCAAGGACAGCCTGAAGCTGGTGCCAGAGGGTATCGAAGGGCGGGTGGGCTATAAGGGGCCAATGGCCGCCGTGGTGCATCAGCTTGTGGGTGGCCTGCGGGCGGGCATGGGCTATACCGGCAGCGCTGATATCGAAGCTTTGCAGACAACGACGAAATTCCGCCGCATCACCGGGGCGGGGCTGCGCGAGAGCCATGTGCATGACGTGGCCATCACCCGTGAGGCACCGAACTACCGCCAGGAAGGGTAAACCTTGTAAAATCCTGGTTTTCTAAGGAGTTGTTTTAAAAAGTTCCAAGAATAAACAAGTTTTTTGAATGCCGCCCTTTTGCAAAAGAGGCGGCATTCTCTTTATATCCAGTTATATCCAGCTTCAGACTTTGCGGATGCGCCGCTTTGTCATCGGAAAACATGTAAGCTGATCTTGGCTCCCTTCTGCGTACACTCATGGAGAGTGTTTCATGAAGGCTGGAGCGCACATATTTCAAGCGAATAAGATTAGTGTCAGCGTGTTCGCAACTGCACTAATTCCTGGAATACGCTTCATACTCAAAGATCTAGAACTGGTTTTGAAGGTTCATAATAATCCTTTAAAACGCGAGTTTAGTCTTTATGCTCTAACATTCAGCTTGCTTACGTTTAATTGAGGCGCCCTTTTTCCGCCCCACTCGATACCCACAATTATATCGTTGACCAAAAGATCGCGATTCCGATCTAATCTGTCCGCAGCAAAAATTCTGGTGCGGACACGGGCGAGGAGGCCCGCAGAAAATAAAGGAGTGAGGACCATGAAATATGGATTTATGGCGACCGGCGTTGCGCTGATCCTGATCGGCGGAGCAGCTCTTGCGCAGACTTCGACCTATTCAACAACCACAACCACCGAGGCGCCGGCGATGGCCCCGCCCGCTCCGGTTGTGCCGCCGCCTCCCGGTACGCTGAGCACCACGCAAACCACCAAGGCCATTGATGGCAATGGTAATTCCTATGAATCCAGCAAGACCACATATGGCAACGGCGATGGTGCTGCATCTGACAGCACGACCACCACAACCACGGCGCCGCCGCCTGTGGACTATTATTCCGAAAAGAAGACGACCACGACAACGACATCCGGCAGCGGTGATTGAGCGAGGTAAATAAAATGAAAAGGTTTAATTGTCTTCTTGCAATTCCCATGATCGTTGGGGCTTTTGCGCTGAGCGCCTGTGGAGATAATCCGCCGCAGACGACAACCACGACGACCGAAACGGTACAGCCAACTACGCCGGTTCAAGCGACCGCTCCGGTACCGATGCAGCCCGGCATGCCGGGCACGGTGACAACACAGACCACGCATAGTGAAACCGTTCCAGCGCAATAACGTGACGTTAGTAAACGCCAGGCGGGAGCACCGCCTGGCGTACAAGCTAAAGGAGAGTTGAAATGCGCTTTACCGGAAAGCTAATTTTCGGTGTCATGCTGCTGGCGGCACCGCTGGCCATGGCGCAGACCGCACCACAGACCGAATCCGGTGCCCGACCCGGTAATGAAATCGGCACGCGCTCTTCGCTGCCGCTTTCACCGGCGGCGAGCAATATCAATGGCAGCGACATGAAATCAACCATCGCGCCCACGCCACCGGCGCCGAATCTGCCGGACGATGCGTCTGTCGGCGCGTTGCTGAAGAGTGCGGATCAGTCCCTTGCCCAGAACCAGACCGGTACGGCCGATGAGGCGCTGGAGAGGGCTGAGACCAACATTTTGCAGCGCAGCGTTATCGCAGCGAATGCCAATAATCCGAGTACCAACCCAGTGGTGGCGCAGATTGAACAGGCACGCCAGCAGATCGGCCACCATGATAACCAGGGTGCTTCGGCGACGATCCAGCAGATCCTATCCAGCAATGCGCCAGAGCTGAGCATGTAAGGGAACGCCGCCAGCAATTCTTGGTGCGGTGCACCCCTGGTGAATATGCGCCGTGCTGGATAGGCTCGGCGCATGGAAGTCGTATTGGCGCTCAGTGCGCAGGGTTTGGTCAAATCGTTCGGGCGCAAGGTGGTGGATGGTCTCCACCTGACCATCCGCCCTGGCGAGTTCTACGCGTTGCTCGGCGCCAATGGCGCGGGCAAGACGACAACCCTGCGCATGATCGCGGGGCTCACGCCGCCGGACGCGGGGCGGATCGAGGTGTTCGGCCGGGATGTCGCGCGCGACCCGCTGGGGGCGAAAGCGATCATGGCCTGGCTGCCGGATGAGCCGCTGCTCTATGACAAGCTGAGCCCGCTGGAATATCTGGAATTCATTGCGGGTCTTTGGCGCGTGCCGCCGGAGCTGGCCCGCAGCCGGGCGGAGGAGTTGCTGGAGTTGCTCGGCCTCTGGCCTCACCGGGCCGAGCGCTGCGAGGGCTTTTCCCGCGGCATGAAACAGAAAACCGTGCTGGCCGGCGCCCTGATCCATGATCCGAAATTTCTGCTCCTGGACGAGCCTTTCACCGGGCTGGATGCCGCCTCCGCGCGCCTCGTGAAAGGCTTGCTCACCAAACATGTGGAGAATGGCGCGGCCATCATCCTCACCACCCATATTCTGGAGGTGGCGGAGCGTCTGGCCAGCCGCATCGGCATTCTCTCCGGCGGGAAGCTGGTGGCCGAGGGCGGGCTGGAGGAGCTTCGCGGGCGCACCGGCTTTAAGACCGGCACGCTCGAGGATGTGTTCTTGCAGCTGACGGCAGGCTGATGTTCAATCCTCCCGGATTTTTCTGGTTGCTTCGGCACGAGCTACGCGTGCTCTGGCGAGGCTCCATTCTGGTGCGTACACACCGTTACGTGCTGCTTCCGGCATTCGTTGTAGGTGTGGTGTTTAAGGCCATCGGGCTCTTGGTGGCGCGGCTGATCGTGCAGCATCCAGTGACGGAAAATATCATGTTGCTGGCGGCGAACATTAATCTCGTCTTCCTGTTCATACTGATGCTCTCACGCGCGATGATGGCGGCCATCGACGTGATCTATGCCCGGGGCGATGCGGATTTTCTGCTGGCATCGCCTATCCCGCCCAACCGCGTGCTGGCGGTGCGCATGCTGGGGGTGGCGTGCAGCATCGTGGCCCCCTGGATGTTGCTGGCGGGCATGTTGGCCAATGGGCTAGCGGTGTTTGGGCAGGTCTGGGCGCTTGCGGTTTACCCGATGCTGGCGGGTGAGGCGTTGATCGTCGCTGCCCTGGCCTTCGCGCTGGTGGTGGTTTTAGTGGGGCGCATCGGCCCGATGGCAGCGCGCCGGGCTGGGCATTCCCTGGCGTTGTTCACCGGCGTTGGCATTTTCATCCTGGGGCAGACGCCGCGCTTCGTGCCGCAGCAAATCCTGGCAGCCTTCTGGGCCGGGTTACTGCCGGGGCCAGATGGCGGCGGGCCTGCTTACCTCTTCGCGCGCGGGCTGCTGGGGCAGGGGGCTCCTTTGCTGGGGAGCCTCGCCTGTGCGTCCTTGGTATTCATACTGGTCTGGGTGTTTCTGGCCGGGCCGTTTGCGCGCGGGGCCATAAGTGCTGCCAGCTACCGGCCGGGCGGGCGCGCCGGGGCGCAACAGGCGCGCTTCCGCGCGAGCGCTTTCTCAACATTGCTGGCGAAAGATATGCGGCTGCTGGCGCGGTTTCCTGGGCTGGTTACGCAGATCATCTACCGCTCCCTCACGTTGGTGCCGGTGGTGGCCATTCTGCTCGGCAAGGTGGCTTTGGGCGTGGCGGTCACGGTGCCGTTGCTGGTGTTCCTGTCCGGGCAGTTAGCCTTGTTCTTCATCTCCGTGTTGGCGGCAATGGACGGTATACCCCAGCTCGTTGCCTCAGCCCCGGTGGCGGCGTCTGCCCCGCCGCGCGCTGCGCTGGCGGCCTCGGCCCAGGCTGCCTTGCTGGTGGTGGCGCTGCCGGTTTTGGCGGTGTTGGCCCGCGCGCCGGGTCTATTTGGGGTATTGGTGCCATGTATGGCGGGCGTGCTGGCCAGCAATCTTGCGCTCGGGCGGCGTTTGCCTGTCCCGCTCAGCCGCGCGGGCTTTGGCAAAAGCCAGAATGGCACGCTGCTCGGGCTGGTGCTGGGGGTGTCCGTTAGCAGCCTCTGGGCGCTGGCCGCCTGGCTAATTGCAGCACCGCACCCGCTGGCGGCGGCAGGGATAGGTTAACTGACCGCCAGATTATCCAGGAGCCGCACATGCCCCAGCCGGGCGGCGGCGAGCAGCCGGGCGGGGGGCTGAAGCGTGGCCAGGGGCTCCAGCGTTTCGGCATGCACTAGCGCCACGTAATCCGGCACCATGCCGGCGGCGGCCAGCTCATGGCGGGCATTATGCAACGTGGCGGCGGGTTCCTTGCCAGCCAGCAGATATTGCGCGGCGTGCTTCAAGGCGGCGTAGAGCTTCGGCGCGGCCTTGCGCTCCTCCGCGCTGAGATAGCGGTTGCGTGAGGACATGGCGAGGCCATCCGTCTCGCGCACCGTCGGCACCGGCACCACGCGCACCGGCAGGCGCAAATCTTCCACCATCCGCCGCACCACCTGCACCTGCTGCCAGTCCTTCTCGCCGAAAAACGCGGCCTCAGGCCGGATCTGCCCGAACAGCTTCGCCACCACCGTGGCCACGCCGTTGAAATGGCCGGGGCGGTGTGTGCCCTCCCAATGTTGGCTGGGGCCGCCGACATGAATGGTCGTAGCCTCGCCCGCGGGATACATTTCATCCACGCCCGGCATCCAGACCAGGGCACAACCCGCCGCCTCCAGCTTGGCGATGTCCCCTGCCTCGTCACGCGGATAGCGGGCGAAATCTTCCTTCGGGCCAAACTGGGTGGGATTCACGAATATGCTGGCCACGGGCGTGAGGCCTTCCTGCTTGGCCGCCTCCACCAGGGACAGATGCCCTTCATGCAGCGCCCCCATGGTGGGGATGAAGCCGGTGGCCCCCAGCGTGGCGCGGGCGGCGGCGAGTTCATTATGTGTTCTGGCGATTATCATTTGGCGCGGCTTTTCATCATTTTTCTGCATCCGTCCAGCCCTGGGCAAGGGCGGAGGGGGCGGTTAAGTAAGACAGCATGAGCAGAGCCGCAAAACCCTGGATAAAATCTGAACAGAAGCTCGGGTTTCGGGCGGCAAGACGCTCTCTTCTTTTCGGCGCGGCCGGGATCATCTGCGGAATCATTCAGGCGGGCGCTGCGGCGCGGCTGCTGGCTTCGCTGCTGCATGTGCAGAAGGGCGGGCTGGCGGTATGGGTTAGTGCGTTTGTGTTCATCCTCGCCGTGCTGGCACGCGCGGGGCTGCAATTGCGTAACGAGCGCGGGAATTTCGAGCTGGGCGCGGCGGCGCGGCGGCGTTTGCGCGGTCAGGTGCTGAGCGCACTGCTGGCGCTGGGCCCGGCCGGCTTGCGCGGGCGCCATTCCGCGGAGCTCGCCGCCACGGCGGTGGACAGGGTGGAGGCGATGGAGGGTTTCCATGCCCGCTGGGTGCCCGCCACGGGGCTTGCCATCATCGGCCCGGTGCTGATCGGGCTGATCGCGCTGCTGGTGGATTGGCGCAGCGGGTTAATTCTAACGATCGCCGGGTTATTCGTGCCTTTTGCCATGGCGGTGGCGGGCATCGGCGCCGAAATCGCCGCCAAGAAACAGTTTTTGGCGATGACCCGCCTGCAGGTGCGGTTCCTGGACCGTATACGGGGCATTTCCACCATCGTCCTGGCCGGGCGCGCGGATGACGAGGCAAAAGCCCTTGGCGAAGCGGCCAAGGAGCTGCGGCAGCGCACCATGCGCGTGCTGCGCGTGGCCTTCCTCTCCTCTACCGCGCTGGACCTCGCGGCGGCGGCTTCTTTGGTGCTGATCGTTATCCGCTTCACCCCGGTGCTGCACGGTGCGTATGAGCTGGCGCCCACCGCTTTGTTCCTGGTGCTGCTGGTGCCGGAGTTCTTCGCCCCGCTGCGCGGTTTTGCGGCGGTCTATGGCGACCGCATGGCGGTTGAGGCGGTGGCGGACGAGTTTCAGGCGCTGCCCGAAGCGCCCGCCGCCGTGCCGCCCGCCGATATACGCTCCGTTGCCGCGCATGGCGTGACCCTGGCCTTCGAGCATGTGACCTTCGGCTGGGACAAGACCGCGCCCTGTGCTGGAAAATCTCTCCTTCAAAATCGGGAGCGGGGAGATGCTGCTGCTCACCGGCGCGTCCGGCACTGGCAAATCCACCATCATCGATCTCATTCTCGGCTTCTCTGGCACCTGGTTCTGGGCGCATCACCATCAATGGCGCGGAGCTGGATATTCTCGTACCCGCCGCGCGCACCCGCATGCTGGGCTGGATCGGCCAGAAGCCGGTGATTTTCGCGGGCACGATCGAGGAAAATATCCGCTTCGCCAACCCGGCGGCGAGTGAGGATGAGCTGAGAGACGCCATCCGCAACGCGCATCTGGAGGAGCTGATCGCCTCGCTGCCGCAAGGCATCAAGACGCCGTTGGGGGAAGGTGGCTTCGGCGTTTCCGGCGGGCAGGCGCAGCGCATCGCCATCGCCCGCGCCTTCCTGAAGGACGCGCCCTTGCTGCTGCTGGATGAGCCAACCGCGCATCTCGACCCCGCCGTGGAGCGCGACATTCTGGAAAGCCTGAAACATCTCGCCGCTGGGCGCACGGTGGTGCTGGCCACCCATTCCACCCAGGCGATGGATTTCGCCAAAACCATTGGCGCCAAGCGCGTGGATCTCGACGCGCTGCGCTACGCAAGCTGGCGGGGAGTGGTGGCATGAGCCCGATTACGCGCATCGTCTCGCTCTGGCTGCGGCATCCGGGCTGGCTGCTGCTGGCCGTGCTGCTCTCGCTCGGCGCGTTGGCGTCCGGCGTGGTGCTGATGGGACTCTCCGGCCATTATCTGGCTCTGGCCATCGGCGGCGGCGTGCTGTTCGTGCCCGCTCTGCTGCAATGGACCGGCACGGCCCGCGTGGTGCTGCGTTATGGCGAGCGTGTGGTCGGCCATGAGGCCATCTTCCGGGCGCTGGCGGATTTGCGCATCTGGATGTTCCGTGGCCTGGCGCGCAGTGCTGCCGGTGGGCTGGGCCTGCGCCGCGCGGGCGATGCGCTGACCCGGCTGGTGAATGATGTCGACACGCTGGATGGCCTGTTCCTGCGCATCTTCGTGCCGTTGCTGGGGGCTGTTCTGCTACTGCCCATGCTGGTCTGGACGCTCGGGCAAGAGCACGGGCTCGCTCTGCTGGTGCTACTGCCTTTCTGCTTCGTCGCCTTCTTTCTGCCGCTGCGCGCCGCCCGCGCGGCGGAGGAGAATGCGGGCAAGGCGGGCCTCGCCATGGCGGGGCTGCGCACGGCGGCCCTGGATGCGCTGCATGGCTTGCGGGAGGTGAAGATCTTTGCCGCCGAGGGCCGCATGCTGGCCGAGGTTCAGGCGCGTGAGGCACAGCTTCTGGCCGCGCAGCGTGAGCTGGCGGCGGAAGGGGCGAAACTGAACGCCATCGCCTTCATCGCCGCGCAGGGCGGGATATTGCTCGCTATCATCCTGGGCTTCTTTGGCCTGCCCATCGCCGCCGTGGCCGCCGTTCTGGTGCTCACCGCCGCATTCGAGGCGGTGTTGGGTCTGCCACGCGCCGGGCTGCTCTATGGCCAGGCCAAGAAAGCGGCTGCACGGGTGATCCAGGCGGCCGAGGCCGGCCCGCCCGTGCCCGATCCGGCAACCCCGGCGCCGATGCCGAGCCGCAACGCCATCGCCTTCGAGCATGTGAGCTTCCGCTACGCGCCCGACCGGCCTTTCGTGTTCGAAAATCTCTCTTTGCAATTGCCGGAGGGGTCGCGCACCGCGATTCTCGGGCCTTCAGGCGCGGGCAAATCCACCATCGCAGGGCTGATGCTCAAGTTGATCCAGCCGGTGAGTGGGCAGATCCGCTTCGGCGGCACGGATATCGCGCAGCTGCCCGCCGAGGCGCTGCGCCACCGCATCGCCTATCTGGGGCAGACGACGCATCTCTTCGCTGACACCATCCGCAACAACCTGCTGCTGGGCGACCCGGCGGCGGATGAGACGCGGCTCTGGACGGCGCTGGAGGCCGCGCAGGTCGCGGATGTGGTTCAGGACTTGCCGGACGGGCTGGATAGCTGGCTGGGCGAGGGCGGGGCCACGCTTTCTGGCGGGCAGGGGCGGCGCCTAGCTCTGGCGCGCACGTTGTTGATGAACGCGCCGATCATCCTGCTGGACGAACCTTGTGCCGGGCTGGATTCAGCAACCGAGCAGGAATTTTTCCGCGTCTTTAAAGCCGCAACGGAAGGACGCACGGTACTCTTGATTCTGCACCGTCTGACCGGCGTGGAATATCTGGACCGGATCTGGCGCTTCACCGGCGGCACGCTGGTGGCCGCCGCCGGCTAGAGCAATATGCGTTTGAGTGAACCGTCAGATTTACTCCAAACGCATGAAATTGATCGCTCAAACAAGGCGCTCTAAGCGTAGCCCCTCGAGCGAGCCAGGGCGACCAAGCCCAGATCCAGCGTGAAGACCAAGGGCAGGGCAGCGCAAAGGGCGAGCGCACGCAGGCTTGGATCATCCGCCGCGGCGCCGATGGCGGCGAATGTCAGTGCCAGGGAGAGGGCAGCGAACCGGACGGCGCGGTTGCCGGAGGGATCCACTGGCTGGCGCTCCGCGTGAAAGGCGGTCTGCCGGTTTACGGCATGGTTGGTGAGAATAAGAGCGAACCCGCCTTCCAGCAGCATGACGGCTGGCAGCGCGATGAGCGGCCAGGTGAGCGATGGCGCCGATTGGTGCAGCACCAGCAGAAACGTGAAGAGAAAATGAAACCCCATCGGCACGAGCAGTGCCAGCAGCAGCATCGTCTCGTTGGTTTTGCCCGGGTTCTGCCAGGCCAGCGCCATGAAGCCGCCCATGGTGAAGCCGAAAATGGCATCCATGGGCAGGGCCGTGAAGGCATGCAGGGCCCATTGGCCGGCGCCGCTTCCGCCATCGAAAAACTGACTTTCCAGCACGCCGAAACCGAGCGACGTGCCAACCGCCAGCAGAACGGCGATGCCGGGGCCGATCTCACTCAGCTCCCGCTTGCCGAAGCGGTTGACGGCCAGGAATTTGATAAATTCCTCCGGGATGGCCGCCATCAACAAGGCATGTCCGGCGGCGCGGGCGATGGGTGAGAGGCCAGCGTTAGGTATCATGGATTCCACGAATTCGACGATGAGTGCCACGATGGCGAAACGCCCGCCGAGCTTGAACAGCCGCTTGCGCGCCGCCGGCACCAGCCGGACATTGACCTTGATGGCGGCTACTTCCCACAAAAAGAAAGCCGCCAGAAGCGCGATCAGGAAACTGAGCATGGCGGCCCTTCATGTCTGTTACGGGTAAGCTGTTGCGCCTCATCATAGCCGAGGCGTTTTTTTCTTGAAGCCTACGAAAAAGCTCCCATAATATTCATTGCCTGGTTGCCTCGACGAGGGGCCGGGCGCTCACGCGGTTCGCCAGAACGGGAGCCGCAGGAGCTTTTAAAACACGTTGACATACCTTGCTTTTAAAGGGGGTTACATCATGACGTATGATTTCGCGCCACTTTTCCGTACCGCTGTTGGTTTCGACCGGCTTGCCAGGCTCGTGGATTCGCTGCCACAGGAGGCCGCCAGCTATCCGCCCTATAATATCGAGAAGACCGGTGAGGATACTTACCGTGTCAGCCTCGCCGTCGCGGGTTTCGCGCCGGAGGATATCGAGCTCACGGTGAAGGACAATGCGCTGCTGGTTTCCGGCCATGTGGCCGAGGAAGCCAGCAAGGGCGAGTTCCTGCATCGTGGCATCGCCGCCCGGGCCTTCCAGCGCCGTTTCGTGCTGGCCGAGCATATGGTGGTGGACGGCGCTGAGCTGGTGAACGGGATGCTGAATGTAAGCATCCGCCGCGTGGTGCCGGAAAGCGCCAAGCCGCGCCGAATCGAGATCACCAAGCAGACGGCCAAGACCATCGAGGCAGCGCCGCAGCCGGAGGTGCCGCAGGCCGCGTGATTTTCGCGTGGTCTTGAACAGGGAAGGGGGCCGCAAGGCCCCCTTTTTTCTTTTGCTTTGCGCGCGGCAGTCCCACCATTCCCGCGCGCTTACTCCGCCATCGCAGAGGCTTCGGAGCGCGTGGCGCCGACGCGCGCCGCGAGCGAGGAGGCCAGGAACGGGTCCAACGCGCCATCCAGCACCGCGGCGGGGTTGCCGCTCTCATGGTTGCTGCGCAGATCCTTCACCAGCTGATACGGCGCCAGCACGTAAGAACGGATCTGATGCCCCCAGCCGATATCGGTCTTGGCCGCTTCCGTCGCGGCGGAGGCCGCCTCGCGCTTCTGCAACTCTTGCTCATACATGCGCGCCTTCAGCATGTTCATCGCGGTGGCGCGGTTGCGGTGCTGAGAGCGGTCCGTCTGGCAGGCGACGATGATGCCGGTGGGCACGTGGGTGATGCGGATGGCCGATTCGGTCTTGTTCACGTGCTGGCCGCCAGCGCCTGACGCGCGGAACGTATCCACCTTCAAATCCGCCGGGTTGATCTCGATTTCGATCGTGTCGTCGACCACCGGATAGACCCAGATGGAAGCAAAGCTGGTCTGGCGGCGGGCGTTCGCGTCGAACGGCGAGATGCGCACCAGCCGGTGCACGCCCGCCTCGGTCTTCAGCCAGCCATAGGCGTTGGTGCCGGAAATCTGGATGGTCATGGATTTGATGCCCGCCTGCTCACCCTCGGACTCTTCCATGATCTCGGACTTGAAGCCCTTACGCTCGGCCCAGCGCAAATACATGCGCGCCAGCATCTGCGCCCAGTCCTGCGCCTCGGTACCGCCCGCGCCGGCATTGATTTCCACGAAGGCGTCCCGGCTGTCAGCCTCGCCGGAGAGGAGCGATTCGATCTCCTTCTCCTTGGCGGTGGCGGCCAGACGCTCCAGCGTGGCGAGGCCGTCTTTCACCATCGCCTCATCGGCCTCGGCCTCGGCCATCTCGATCAGCTCGAGTGTGTCCTTGGTCTCGGTCTCAATGGCGTTGACGCCATCGACCATTGAGGCCAGCCGGTTGCGCTCGCGCATCACCGCCTGCGCGGCCTCGGCGTCGTTCCAGAGATTTGGGTCTTCGGCCCGGTGGTTCAGCTCAGCGAGCTTGAGAACAGCGGCATCCCAGTCAAAGATGCCTCCTCAGCAGGGCGACCGAGCGGCCGATCTGCTCATTCAGTTGGTCGGATTCAGCGGACATTCGGGCGATATACGCGCACCGCGCTGCAATTGGTAGGGGCATTTACGCGCCCCGCGCTTGCCAAGCCAGGAGCGGATTGCGATGCAGGCGCGCATGAACGCCACCCTCCTGGTTGTCCTGATCGCGCTTTGCTTCCGGCTCATTCTTGCCGGCGGCTCCGGCCTTGGCATCGATGAGAGCTATATGGCGGCGGCCAGCCGGCATTTCGCGGCGTCCTATTTCGATCATCCGCTCGCCTCCTGGTGGCTGGAGCTGGCGTCGCGCCAATTGTTCGGCTCGGCGGCGCCTATCGTCGTGCGGCTGCCGTTCGTGCTGCTCTCGGGGCTTTCCTCATGGCTGCTTTACCTCATCACCAGGCGGCTGTTCGGTGCGCGGGCGGGGTTCTGGGCGGTGGTGGCCTATTCCATCGCGCCGGTTTTCTCCCTGGCCTTTGGCAGCTGGGTGCTGCCGGACGGGCCGCTGAATACGGCCCTGCTGGCCTTTCTCTACGCGCTCATCCGCGCGCTGGGGCTGCCGGATGAGCGCCCGGCTCCAGGCTGGTGGCTGGCGGCGGGGCTGTTCGCGGGGCTGGCCATGCTCTCCAAATACAGCGCTGCCCTGGTGCTGACGGGGGCTGCTTTGGGCGTGCTGCTGGACCCTGCGGGGCGGAAAGAGCTTTTGCGCCCATGGCCGTGGCTCGCGGTGCTGCTGGCGCTCGCGTTGTTCTCGCCCGTGCTGGTCTGGAATGCCCAGCATCACTGGGCCAGCTTCAATTACCAGGGCGGACGTGCCACGGGCTTACGGCTGCGGCCGCTGATGCCGCTTTCCGTCTGGGGCGGGGAGGCGCTTTATGTGCTGCCCTGGCTTTGGTTGCCGATGGTCTGGCTCCTGGTCCGGGCTTTCCGCGCCGGGCCAAGAGCGCGCACCTCCTGGCTGCTGGCGTGGGCGTCCATCATTCCTATCCTGCTCTTCGCCTTGGTGGGGCTGTGGTCCAGCACGCATATTCTCTTCCATTGGGCGGCGCCTGGTTATCTGATGCTCTTCCCGCTGCTGGGGGATTGGGCGACGCGCCGCTCCCGGCGGCTTATCGGTACCGTGGCGGGGGTATCGGGCGCCTTGCTTGGCATCGCCGCACTGCTGATCGTGGCTTTGGTGCAATTCGGCCTGCCGCCTTTGCTCGCCAATTCCTTCAAGCCCGGAAAATCCCCGATGTTACAGGCGGTGGACTGGACGAGCATCGGCAAGAGCATGCCGCCCGGCATCGATGCCGTCGCCGCGCAACGCTGGTACGATGCAGGCAAGATCGGCTACGCGCTGCTGCGCGACGATATTGATACGCCGATGACGGTGTTCGGGAGCGAGCCGCACCAATTCGCCTTCACCACACCGCCCGCGAGTTTGATCGGCAAGACCATCCTGGTCATCGCCATGCCCGGCAGCACCACCGAGACCTGGAACCGCTTCGCGCCTGATTTCGCCAGCTTCAAGCCCGGCCCGGTACTGACGGTGATGGACCATGGCAGCGTGTTGCTGCTCATTCCCACCTTCATCGGCACGGATTTGCTGCGCGTCCCTTAGTTGAACGCCTGCGCCCGGCAGAGCCGGATGAACCCGGCGGCGGCATCGTTCAAAGGCCGCCCGGCTACAGCGGTGAGCAATATCTGCCGTTGCAGCTCCGGCTCCACGAAGGCGCGCGCGGCGAGTGGGGGCGAAATGGACGCGCGGTTGGAAAGCAGGGCCAGACCCAGCCCGGCGCGCACCAGATCCTGCATCTGCGCGGCGGTGGCGCGCACGCGCTGAGTGCGCAGCGGCATCTCCGCCATTTGCGCCAGCCGGTCGCCGAAATTGCCGCAGGCATCGCCCAGCAGCAGCGTTTCGCCCTCCAGATCCGGCAGGGTGCACTGGTTGTGCCGGGCAAGGCGGTGTGTCTCCGGGCAGATAAGCATGGCGCTGTCGGTGAAAATGGACCAGCGGTTGAGGCGTTCTGGCAGCGCGGCATCATCGGGCAGCAGCGCGCAATCCAGCCCGTCCGCCAGCATTGAGTCGATCAACGTTCCAGATGGAGCCTCGGTGAAATGAATTTCAGTGCCGGGCAGCACACGCAGTGTTTCCGCCACCGCACCGGTGATGGGCGTGACGGGAATACCAGGGCCGAGCCCGATACGTAAAGAGCGCGGCATATTCTGCCGCCTTGCCGCCGCCAGGGCACGCGCCGCCTCGGCGGCTTCCAGCATGGTTTCGAAATGCGGGCGAATCTCGCGCCCTAGAGATGTCAGGCGTGTGAGGTTGCGTTCACGGAAGATCAAGGCGCCGCCAAGCTCTTCCTCAAGCCGCTGGATGGCGCGCGAGAAAGCGGGCTGGGTGACGTTGCATTCCTCCGCGGCGCGCGAGAAATTCAATGTGCGGCAGAGGGCGAGGAAATAGCGGATCTGCGCCAGTTCCATCAGCGCAAGCTTTCCAGCGTGGCGATGATCTGCTCAGGCTCCGGCCATTTGGTGAAATCCACATCCACGAAGCGCTTTACGATGCGCCCGTCCGGCTGGATCAGGAAGATGGCGGGCACCGGCAGGCACCAGGCGGCATTGCCCTGGCGCAGCGCGAGATCGAGCTTGGCGGCGATGAGAGTGGCGCGGTAGAGCGGCGGAACTTTGTAAACCACCCCGGCCTGGAGCCCGACGCCGAAATCCACATCGCACAGCACCTCGAACCGGTTGCCATGCTGTGCCTGCAAGGCGGCGGGCAGGGCGCCGGTTTCGGGGGTGAGTGCGAGGAGCGTGGCGCCTGCGGCGTCGATGCGCGGCGTCGCCTCGGCCAGGGCTTCCAGCATCAGCTTGCAGAACGGGCACCAAGTACCGCGGAAAAACCCCAGCACCACCGGACCACGGGCCAGGCGTTCGGTGAGCGTCACCAGCCTTCCCGCCGCACTTGGCAGCATGAAATCCGGGAAATAGTCGCCCTCGCGCAGGATGCCTTCGTAAAACCCATCGCGCTGCAGCGTGTCGATGATCTGCAGATAGGCGTCATCCCAGCGGGCATTTTCGCGCCTGCTGGTACGCAACGCCTCCAGCTTCGTGGTCAGATTGCCGATCTTGGCCTCCTTGCCTGCGGCGATGGGCGCCACGCCATGAGCTTAGGCGGCACGGCGCCGTGCTGGCAATTACTGGGCGTTGGAGGAATGTCCCATGGAGCTGCCATTGCCCATGGTGCCACCGTTGCCCATGGTGCCGCTACTGCCCATGGCGCCGCCATTGCCCATGGCACCACTGTTGCCCATGGAGCCGCTATTGCCCATGGAGTCATGGCTCGTCGAGGACTTGCCGTTCGGGCCGTTTTGGTTGGCGGTGGAGCCGTTGCCCATTGAATCATGGCTCATGCTGTTGTTGCCCATGCTGTCTGAGGTTTGCGCGAAGGCGGCGCTCGCGCTGGCCAGGGAGAGAAGGCAGGCGGCAACGGTAAGAATGCGGGACATGTGATGAACTCCTGTGTTACAATCCGGGATGCTCCGGATGAGGCGGATATGGCGCCCAGCGTTTCTCCACCGCCAATGCTGTTTGGGTATCGAATTCATGCCTTGCGGCGAATGCGTCCGGCGCGTCATTTTCGGTGGGTAATCCGAGCCCGTAACGGCTCGCTTTAACTGGAAAGGGAGTGCAGAGCATGCGCGCGCGCGTTATCCATCCCTGGCCCTTGCGGGTCACGCACTGGCTCAATGTCATTGCCATGGCTGTAATGATCGGCAGTGGCTGGCAGATCTATGATGCCTCGCCTTTGTTTGGTTTCTACTTTCCCATCTCCTTCGGGCACTGGCTGGGGGCGGCCATCGCCTGGCATCTGGCGGCGATGTGGCTGCTCGTGTTCAACGGGCTCGTCTATCTTGTCTGGACTTTCGCCAGCGGCCATTACAAAAAACTCTTTCCCATTCGCCCGCGCGAGGTGTGGGGGGATATCCGCGCCGCGTTCACCTTTCATCTGAAGCACGAAACCGGAATTTATAATGCGGTCCAGAAACTGCTTTATGTCGGCGTGCTGCTGGCCGGGATCGTCGCGGTGCTCTCGGGCCTCGCCATTTGGAAGCCGGTGCAGCTCTGGTTTCTGTGCAATCTGTGCGGCGGCTATTTCGCCGCGCGCTATGTGCATTTCTTCGCAATGACCGGCATCTGCTGTTTCATCTTCGTCCATCTGCTGCTGGTGGCTCTGGTGCCGAAGGTGCTTCCGCCCATGATCACGGGAGGCCACCTGCCGTGATCAAGCGCCGCTCCCTTTTGCTCCGCGCCATGGCGCTGGGGGCTGCCGCTCCTCTGGGCGGCTGCAATTACGAAGACCCGGACCATCCTGATCTGGCGGATAAATTCCTGCACGCCATGTCCGCCTGGAACGACAGGGTGCAGGCGGCCTTGTTCAACCCGCACACGCTGGCACCGACCTTCCGGCCGGACCAGATTACCAACCCGCCCCGCTTCAACGCCTTCTACACCATCGACCAGGTGCCGGTGGTGGACGAGACGAGCTACAGACTGGAGTTGAGCGGGCAGATCCAGGACCAGACACCCTGGAGCCTGCAACAGCTCCGTGTCTTGCCGCAGGAGAGCCAGATTACGCGACTCATCTGTGTGGAGGGCTGGCGCGTTATCGGCCAGTGGGGGGGCGTGCCGCTGGGAGACTTCCTGCGCCGGGTGGGGGCAGACACAAGCTGCAAATACGTCTCCTTCAAATGCGCGGATGGCTATTACAGCTCCATCGACATGCCCTCCGCCCTGCATCCGCAAACGATCCTGGCGCTGGATTTCCTGGGTCAGCCGCTCCCCCCGCCTTTCGGCGCGCCGGTGCGGCTGCGCATCCCCACTAAGCTCGGGTTCAAGAACCCGAAATCCATTACCCAGCTCGCCGTCACGAACATTTACCCAGGCGGCTATTGGGAGGACCAGGGCTATAACTGGTTCAGCGGATCATGAGACATGCCCTGGCTTTAACCGCCGCCCTGGTGCTGACCGCTCCGCCCGCTTTGGCCCGCCCGGTGCTGGTGGAGCTGTTCACCTCGCAATCCTGTTCCTCCTGCCCGCCGGCCAATGCGTTGCTGCAAAGGCTAAAAGCACAGGATCATGACATTCTGCCGCTGAGCTTCGACGTTACCTACTGGAACGGCCTTGGATGGAAGGACACCGACTCGCTCTCCGCCGCGACGGACCGGCAGGATTGGTACGCCAGCCTGCGTCACAGCACTGAAGTCTACACGCCTGAAGCCGTGGTGGACGGTCACGCGCAATTTGTCGGCAGCCATGAAGGGGAGATGCGCGCCGCCATAGCCGCCGCGAAGGCGGCCCCGGCGGCCGATGTGCCGGTGAGTATTTCGGGACAGGACAAGCTGGCTGTCACCATCGGCAGCGGAGCGGAGGCGGGCAGCGTGCTGCTGGTGGGGTATGACGACAAGCACAGCACCGGTGTGCAGGCGGGCGAAAATGGCGGCGCCACCATCACTGAAGTGAATGTGGTGCGCGCCATGGTGCCGTTGGGGAATTGGACCGGAACGGCACTGACGCTGCAGGCTCCCCGTCCGGCTGGGCAGCACGTCGCGGTGATTTTGCAAGCCGCGGATGGCACGGTGCTGGGGCTCGCCGCACGCTAAGCTGGCGCCAAGCCGGTGCATTAAAAAAACCGCCCGTTCTCACGGGCGGTTTTTTGGTCAGTAAAGTCCGCCGAGGGATTTGTCGATCGTGGAAGGCGCTGGGGGCGTACCCGGCGCGCCGGGAGTGCCGTTTCCGGGCGCGGTCAGGGCACCGCCATTATCGCTGGAGCCGCCCAGGCTGCCCATGCCACCGCCCAGCAATCCGTTGGCATTCTGCGCGCCGGGGGCCTGGGTGGGCTTGAAGGCTTCAGTCACCATCTGGCCGTCCGGTTCGGGCGTCTGCTGTAGTGTCATGCCCTGCGGCGCCGCGAAATCAATGTCAGGCTGGCCCTTCAGAGCTACCTTCATGTACTCGTTCCAGATCGGGCCGCAGACATTGCCGCCCGTCTCGTTATTGCCGAGGCTGGAAGGCGTGTCGAAGCCAACCCAACAGCCTGTGACCAGGCCGGGGGTGAAGCCGATAAACCAGGCATCGTTGAAGTTGTTGGTGGTGCCCGTTTTGCCAGCGGCGGGCTGGGAGATGCCGTTCATCGCCGGAACGCCGGTGCCGCGCTCCACCACCCCCTTCATCATGATGAGCATCTGATAGACGGAATCCGCATCCGCAACCTGCTGGCCGGTGGAGGAAAGCTGCGGCGGCTGGCTAGGGTCACCATTCACGCAATTGGCGCATTGTTCCTCGGGCGCCTGGTAGAGCACCGTGCCGTCCGGGTTGGTCACGCTGTCGATCAGGCTTGGCGTGACGAGCCTGCCATATTGGTCCAGCGTCGCGTATGCGGCGGTCATCTTCCACAGGGTCGTGTCGATGGCGCCGATGGCCGAAGGGTAATAAGGCGGCATCTGGTCCACGACGCCGAAATTCTGGAAGGTCTTGGCGATCGCCGGCAAGCCCGATCTGGCGCGCCAGATGCAGCGTGGCGAGGTTCAGCGAATCCTCCAGCGCGTGGAAGATCGGCACCGGGCCCTGGAAGGTGTTCTCGTAATTGCCCGGGCCGGTAGACGGAGCCATCGGCCAGAACCTGCACGAAGGGGCCATCCAGCACCTGCGCATCGGGCTGAATGCCCTGTTCCATGGCGGTGAGATAGACCAGCGGCTTCACCGAGGAGCCTGGCTGGCGCTGCGCCTGGATGGCCCGGTTGAACGGGCTGACATTATGGCTCCAGCCGCCCACCATGGCGACGACGCGGCCAGTGCGCGGGTCCATGGAGATCAGCGCACCCTGTAGGTTCGGGATCTGCTCCAGAGAGAGGGATTTTAGATCGCCCGAGACCATGACGACATCGCCCGGATGCAGCACCTCCGCAGTGGAGCTGGGGCGCGCACCGGGGTGTCCGTCAAACTGCGGGCGGGCCCAGCGCATATTGGCCAGCGGCAGCGTGCCGGTTGCCGGGTTGCCGGAGGTGGGGTCGATGGTGCCGATGCGCGCTTCCTGGCCCGAAGCCGCGAGCACGATGCCAAGGTGCCAGCCGGGCCGCAGCCCGGCCGGGTTGGGCTGCTTGGCCAGCAGGGCCTGCCAGTCGGTGGCGAGGTCAGGGTCCGAGATATGATTCACCAGCCCGTGCCAGCCGGCATACTCATGGTCATAATCCTCCAACCCGTCGCGCACCGCATTGGTGGCGGCCTGCTGAAGGTCGGGGTTCAGGCTGGTGCGCACGATCAGCCCGCCGCTATTCACCGCATCAGCGCCGAATTTCTGGATCAGCTGGGCGCGCACCGCATCGGCGAAATAGCCGCCATCCGGCACGCCCTGGCTGGCGGTGCCGGCCTTCGGCAGCAGCGGCTCGGCCTGCGCGGCGCTGGCCTCCGCCTGGGTGATGGCGCCATCGGCCAGCATGCGGCCGATGACGAAATT
This sequence comes from uncultured Pseudomonadota bacterium, assembly GCA_963827925.1. Classification (GTDB taxonomy): domain Bacteria; phylum Pseudomonadota; class Alphaproteobacteria; order Acetobacterales; family Acetobacteraceae; genus Acidocella. The sequence continues at coordinate 431,097 of CAWHDE010000015.1, forward strand.
GCGCCGCTGCAGGGCATCCTGCGGGTGCAGGAAGGGGTCGTAATTGGTGGGCGCCTTCGGCAGGGACGCCAGCGTCGCGGCCTGGGCGATGTCGAGCTGGGAGAGCGGCTTGTCGAAATAGGTCTGCGCCGCCGCGGCGACGCCGAAGGAATTATGTCCGAGATCAACCTCGTTCAGGTACAGCGTGAGCACCTGCTGCTTGCTCATCGCCTGCGAGACGCGCATCGCCAGCAGCGCTTCCTTGATCTTGGTCGCGAAGGTGATGTGGTTGTCCAGCAGCATATTCTTCACCACCTGCTGGGTGATGGTGGAGGCGCCGATGGGCCGGCGGCCGGAGCCGATCAGCGTGATGTCTGTCAGCGCGGCGCGCACCATGGCGGCCGGGTTGATGCCGGGCTCCACCCAGAACAGCCGGTCTTCCGCCGAGATGAAGGCCTGGCCCACGATCGGTGGGATCTGATCATAGGTTACATAGATGCTGTGCTGGCTGCCCATTTCCGCCAGCAGTCGGAAGTCTGACGTATAGACGCGCGACTCCAAAGGCGGCTTGTAGGTCTTCAGGCTGTCGATGCTTGGCAGCCCGGCCGAGAAATACAGGAACGCGCCGCCCGCCACGACGATACCGGCGATGATGGCAAGAAACACCAGCCGGTAAAGGCTGGCGATGCAGAAGCCGAAAATCCGTCCGATCAGGCTGCGGTGCTTCTGGGGCTTTTGCCCGCGCGGTTCACGCGGGGGCTGGCGGCGCGGCGGCGGCGCGTTGCGGCTGGTGCGCGCCAGACGTTCGCCGGCGGAAAAATCGTCATTCTGATCAGACATGCCGGGCTCTTAGCATCTCGTTCCTGTGGCCGCGAGACGGCGGAAATGACAGCTTCGCAATTCAGCCGGCCACCCGGCCATTCGCCGGGTCATTGAAATAGCTGTCGATGGCGCGGGTGAGCCGCGCCACCAGCAGGTAGCGCTGCCTGGGGTCGCGCAGGCGCCTTTCATCCTCCGCGTTGCTGAGGCAGCCCATCTCCAGCAGCGCGGAGGGAATTGAGGGGTCACGCAGTACCGCGAAATTGGCGCTACGCTTGGGGTCGGGCAGCAGCGGGATGGAGGCCGAGAAGGATGAGGCAATGTCGTCGGCCAGCGTCGCCGAGCCGATCTTGGTCGCGCGGGTCTCCAGGCTGGCCAGAATATTCGCCACCTGCGGCGAAACGCCGGAGGGGGCGGCGCTGGGGCCATCGGCGCTGTTTTCATCCTGCGCCACGGCAGCGGCAAGCTTGTCGGAGGCTTTGTTAGACAAGGTGAACACCGAGGCGCCGCGCAGATCTGACTCGGGCAGATGGTCGCAATGCATGGACAGGAACAGATCAGCCTTATGCTCAAGTGCGATGTTAACGCGCCCTTCCAGCGAGATGAAGTTATCCGTTGAGCGTGTCATTGCTACTCTGTAGCGTCCCGTGTTCAGCAGGGAGCGGTGCAGCTCCAGCCCAGCCTCCAGCGCGATGGTCTTTTCATAATAGCCATCCGGCGCGATGGCGCCTGGGTCATGTCCGCCATGGCCGGGATCGAGCATGATCAGCGGTTTCTGGAATGCGGCGCTGGAGCGGCGGGGCAGGGCGGCGAGACCCGCTGCGCCAAGGCCGAGGCGCAGAAAGCCGCGCCGTGTTGCGTCGCAATTCAAACACATACGATAATTTCTACCATGCTGCTTTCATCCCTGGCTAGGACTCACTGATATGCCCAGGATTTAGCCTGCAAAAGGTAACGGGATTATGTCCGCCGCCGCGTTTCTTTGTGGCGGCAGACGGGGGAAGAAGAGTTTTGCCACGGGCCTTGCGGAACCTATCCGGCTTCGGCTATAGGCTCGCCGCATCGGAGTGTAGCTCAGCCTGGTTAGAGTACTGTGTTCGGAACGCAGGGGCCGGAGGTTCGAATCCTCTCACTCCGACCATTTAATTTCCCAAAAATTTAATCTTACAAAGATTTCAAACGGCGAATTGCGTCCTGCGTTTTATTGTGCGCTGCAATATAATGCGCCTATGGCGTTAAAATTCATAAAAAACTTTCTCTAATCGATTGCCCAGGCAGCATGTCTGACCCATAAGATGACACATTATTCAGGTGTGTAACCCGCACCGGATTTATCTTGCCGGTTGTGGCCAGATGATAGTTTGAAAGGGAAGGACATGTCGGGAACATCAGCCGTTGAAATAAAGCGGGCACGAAACGCCGTCGTTGCCGCATTTTTGGGCTGGACGCTGGATGCGTTCGATTTTTTCATTCTGATTTTGACTCTCGATAATGTTTCTAAAGAGTTCGGCGTCAGCATTACCTCGGTGGCGTTCTCGATCACCTTGACCCTGGCGACGCGCGCGATTGGCGCCTTCATCTTTGGCCGCTTGGCCGACAAATATGGCCGCAAGCCGATTCTGATGCTGGTGGTCCTGCTCTATTCTTTCTTCGAGGCGATGACCGGCTTCGCCTGGTCGTTCATATCATTCATGGTCATCCGCACCCTGTTCGGTATCGCCATGGGCGGCGAGTGGGGCATCGGCTCCTCGCTGGCCATGGAGTCGATTCCGGACCGTTGGCGCGGCTGGGTCTCGGGCCTGCTGCAGGCGGGCTATCCGTTCGGCTTCTTCCTGGCGACGTTGCTGTTCGATTTCGGCCTGGGGCCGCTAGGCTGGCGCGGCATGTTCTTCGTCGGCGCTGTGCCGGCGCTGCTGGTGTTCTTCATCGCCACCCAGGTGGAGGAGAGCCCGGCCTACGAAGCCATGAAGCACCGCCCCACCAAGGTGTCGATCGGCACCGTGCTGCGCAAGAACGCGAAGCTGGTGGTCTATGGCGTGGTGATGATGGCCGCGTTCAACTTCTTCTCTCACGGCACGCAGGACATCTACGTCAAGCTGTTCCTTGGCAAACAGCTTCACTTCACGCACAGCCAGATGGCCAATGCCGGTCTGATCTTCAACGTCGGCGCGATCATCGGCGGCATCCTGTTTGGCTATCTGAGCCAGAAGATCGGCCGCCGCTATGCCATCATCGCGGCCTGCATCGTGGCGTTGCTGGCGCTGTGGCCCTGGTCGCATGGCACGGATTTCACCACCATCGCCATCGCTGCCTTCTTCATGCAGATCGGCGTGCAAGGGGCCTGGGGCGTGGTGCCGGTGCATCTGAACGAGCTGTCGCCCTCCGAGATCCGCGGTACGTTCCCCGGCTTCGTTTATCAGCTGGGTAATTTCGTGGCTTCCTTCAACGCGCCCATCCAGGTCTCCCTCGCGATGGGCCATGGTGGCGACTATGGCTATGCGCTTGCGCTGGTCGCCGGCATCGTTTCCGTTCTGCTCATCATCTTGATGATCTTCGGTCCGGAGGCTCGCAACGTCTCCATGGCGCAGGCAACACAGGAGTAAGCCGCTCTCCGGCCGCAGGCCGGGTGCGAACCCGGCCAAGGCAGGTTATGAGACCAGGGGATAGCCTCTTCCGGCCGGATCAGCGGCGGGGAGGGACTGTCCCCTGGTTTTTTGTTTCTGTGGAGAGGCGATGCACGGCTGGCTGAAGCGGCCTGGAGCGGGGTGGTGGCGCGGGCCGGAAGGCGTGCGGCCAGGCTGGCGCGCGGTCTATCTATGCAGCGCTGGTGGCGGCGCTGATCGTGGGAGAGATCTGGCTGCTCGCACGGCTGCGGCCTCCTTGGCTGCGGCCGGAAGCCCAACTAAGTGCGAGCTTTATCGCGCTTAACGAACTGATGCTCCTGATCCCCGTTTTTGCGGCGACCGCGGCGATGACGAGCCTCGAAGGCCGTTCCGTCCTATCCTGTGGCCTGGCGGGGCCCCGTCCCGGTCGAGGGACTGGCTGGCGGCCTGTTCGCGGGTATTGGGTCTTTGTCGCTGCTCATGGCTTTGCTGCTGGCCGGCGGCCTGGCCGAATCGAGCTGGCGCGGGCTCTCTCCTTTGGCAGCGGCCATCAACCTGCTGGCCTGGCTCAGCGCCTGCCTGTTGATTGGTCTGACGGAGGAACTGGCCTTTCGCGGCTACCTTCAGCAGGTGCTGTCTCGGGGTTTGGGTTTCTGGCCCGCGGCTTTGGTGACCAGCCTGATCTTCGGGCTGCTGCACATCACCAATTCCCACGAGAGCGTGATCGGCATTGCCAACGTCTGCGGCGCCGGACTTATTCTGTGCCTGGCGCTCAGGCGCACCGGGTCGCTCTGGTGGTCCATCGGCTTTCATGCCGGGTGGGATTTCTCGGAGAATTTTCTCTATGGCACGCATGATAGCGGCCAGTCCTGCGCCGGGGCGCTGCTGGATACGCTGCCGCGCGGCGCAGCATGGCTCTCTGGCGGCATGACGGGACCGGAGGGCAGCCTTTTCAGCTTGGCGGTGGAGTTGCTGGTGGCCGGGGCCATGTTCCTGTTTCTTCGCCCGTGTTCCTTGCCTTTTCATTTGGATCATTGCGGCTCTAAGGATAAGCAGTGTCCAATTGCCGCTGCGGATTATCTGGCTGACGATTGCCTCGCTGCGGATTATCTGGGGCCGCCTAATTGATGCGCATCAAGGCGTAAGCAGCCGCAGGCTGGCAGAAACATGCCAGGATGAAAGGAGGAGAACATGAACGTCTCCGATGTTATGACCCGCAACGCGATTTCTGTGCAGCCTCGGACCTCGGTGACCGATGCGGCCCGGATCATGCTCGCCAACCATGTCAGTGGCCTGCCGGTTATTGACGAGTCGGGCGCGCTGGTGGGCGTGGTGACCGAGGGTGATCTTCTCCGCCGGGCTGAGATCGGCACCGAGGGCGAACAGGCGGGCTGGCTGAAGGCCCTGCTGCAGCCAGCCGCCGTGGCGGCGGATTACGTGGCCACCCATTCTCGGCATGTTACCGGCGTAATGACGCATAACCCCATTTTTGTGACCCCGGATACCTCGCTGGCCGAGGTGGTGCAGATGATGCTGCGCAAGCGCATCAAGCGCCTGCCGGTTCTTGAAAATAACAAGCTGATAGGCGTAATCAGCCGTGCCGATTTGCTGAAGGCGCTAACCTCCAAGCTCATCCAGACCAAGGAGGATGGCAGCGATGACGACATCCTGGCCTACATCAAGGGTGAAATTGAAAAAGCCCGCTGGGCGCCTAAATCCGGCATGCGCGTGGCGGTGAAGGACAAGGTGGTGACGCTTGAGGGCACGATCTTCTCCGATGAAGAACGCCGTGCCGTAATCACCATCGCCGAGAATGCGCCGGGCGTGAAAGACGTGAAGGACGAGATGGTTTTTGTCGATCCCGGCTCGGGCCTCGCCTTTCCCGCCGCTGATTGAACCGGCCTATTCGGCGGCGGCGCGCAGGGCGAGTCCGGTGCCGATCGGCGCCAGCGGAAGTGCCGCCAGCAGCATCGCGAAGATCATATAAAAGGGCGCCGCAGGGTGTGGGCTGGTGGCAGCGGCTGTGCCGAAGATCAGGCTCGGGATCATCAGCGGCAGCGTGATCAACGGCATCAATATGGCACCACGCCGCGCCCCGGTGGTGAGAGCCGCCGCCAGCGTGCCAAGCAGAGAAAAAATGAGTGTGCCTGGCAGCAGAGAGAGCAGCAGCAACGGCAGTTTTTCGCCGGGCAGGCGCAGCATCACCGCCAACGGTCCGGCGATGATGAGCAGCGGCAGGCCGGTGGTGAGCCAATGCACCGCGGCCTTGGCGGCGGCGATGGCATAAGCGGGCCAGCCCGAGAGCAGCAATAAATCTAGCGTGCCATCCTCGAAATCCGGCCCGAACAGGCGTTCCAGCGGCAGCAATGCGGCCAGCAGGGCCGTCACCCACACCACGCCGGGGGCAATGCGCGAGAGAATGGCCGGGTCAGGCCCGGCGCCGAAGGCAAACAAGGTGCCCGCTATGACGAAGAACAGTAAAGCCGCCATGCTTTCCGCGCCATGGCGTACAGAGAGGCGCAACTCCCGGCTGATCAGGCTGATCATAGCGCTAACACCTGGGTGTCAGGCAGATCAATCGGTGTGTGGGTGCTGGCGATGATCATGCCGCCGCGCTGAAGCTGAGCGGCGCACAGCACCAGAAAACGCTCGATGGAGGCGGCATCCAGCCCGGTGGTGGGCTCGTCCAGAAGCCAGAGCGGTTTCTCCGCCGCCACCACCCGGGCGATGGCCAAGCGCCGCTTTTGCCCGGCCGAGAGAAAACGGGATGGCAGATGTGCGAATTTCTCTAGCCCCACCGTGGCCAGGGCGGATTCCGGCACTTGCTCCGCCGGGGTGAGGGCGGGCTTCACCGCATCCTGATGCCCCAGCCAGCCAATCCGCGCAGCATGCGCCTCACGGTCCTCAAAGGCAGGAAGATTGTCCCAAAACAGCTCACCGGCGGCCAAGGGCGTCAGCCCGGCCAAGGCGCGCAGAAGGCTGGATTTGCCCGTGCCATTCGCGCCACGCAGGAGCAGGATGCCGCCAGGGCGTAGCGATAGGCTAACGCCGCTCAAAACCAGCCGTTCTCCGCGGAAAATCGAGAGTTTCTGAGCCGTGAGCAGGTGCAAAAATCCTTGAACGCGCAATGGACGGGCCGGTACGGCTATGGTTTAAGCCGAGCCAATCACAAGCGGCAACATGCGAAAGGTTTTGCCTCATGACAGCCATCGGCCACGATAGCCTGGAAACCAAGAAAACCCTGACCGTTGACGGCAAGTCGTATGAGTATTTCTCGCTGCCGGCGGCCGCCGCCAAGTTGGGCGACATCTCCAAGCTCCCCAAGACACTGAAGGTGCTGCTGGAGAACGTGCTGCGCTTCGAGAATGGCGGCAGCTACACCACCAATGACGCCAAGGCGATCATCGCTTGGCTTGAGAAAGCCAGCTCCACCAAGGAAGTGCCCTTCAAGCCCGCCCGCATCCTGATGCAGGACTTCACCGGCGTGCCCGCCGTGGTGGACCTGGCCGCGATGCGCGATGGCATCGGCAAGCTGGGTGCGGCGCCCGAGAAGGTGAACCCGCTGATCCCGGTCGATCTGGTCATCGACCACTCCGTGATGGTGGATTACTCCGCCACCCACGAACTCGCTGCAGAAGAACATCGACTTGGAATTCGAGCGCAATGGCGAGCGTTACCGCTTCCTGCGCTGGGGCCAGGAGGCGTTCAATAATTTCCGCGTCGTGCCGCCCGGCACTGGCATCTGCCATCAGGTGAACCTGGAATATCTGGCGCAGGTCGCCTGGACCTCCGAGAACGGCGGCAAGACCTACGTCTACCCTGACACGCTGTACGGTACCGACAGCCACACCACCATGGTCAACGGCCTGGGCGTGCTGGGCTGGGGCGTGGGCGGCATCGAGGCCGAGGCCGCGATGCTCGGCCAGCCGATCGCCATGCTGATCCCGGACGTGGTCGGCTTTAAGCTGACCGGCAAGCTCCCCGAGGGTGTCACCGCCACCGACCTGGTGCTGACCGTGACCCAGATGCTGCGCGCCAAGAAGGTCGTCGGCAAGTTCGTCGAGTTCTACGGCGAGGGCATGGCCGATATGGCGCTGGCGGACCGCGCCACCATCGCCAACATGGCCCCGGAATATGGCGCCACCTGCGGCTTCTTCCCGGTTGACGAAGTGACGCTGGATTATCTGCGCCTTTCCGGCCGTGACGAGCATCGTATCAAGCTGGTCGAGGCTTATGCCAAGGAGCAGGGGCTGTGGCGCACCGAAATTGAGCCGGTCTTCACAGACACGCTGGAGCTCGATCTCTCCACCGTGCTGCCGAGCCTGGCGGGGCCGAAGCGCCCGCAGGACCGCGTGCTGCTGAAGGATGCCGGCCCGGCTTTCAAGACCGAGCTGACCAAGAGCCTGGGCGTGCCCGCTGATGCCGTCTCCGCCAAGGGCGCTGTGGCTGGCACCAATTATGAGATCACCCATGGCGACGTGGTGATTGCCGCCATCACCTCCTGCACCAACACCTCCAACCCTTACGTGCTGGTGGCCGCCGGCCTCGTTGCCCGCAAGGCCCGCGCCCTTGGCCTCGCGCCGAAGCCCTGGGTGAAGACCTCGCTGGCCCCTGGCTCGCAGGTGGTCACCGAGTATCTGAACAAGTCCAACCTCTCGGCGGACCTGGATGCGCTCGGCTTCGAAACCGTGGGCTATGGTTGCACCACCTGCATCGGCAATTCCGGCCCGCTGGCGGAAGCGATCGCCGATGCCATCGAGAGCAACAAGCTGGTGGCGGTCTCCGTGCTCTCGGGCAACCGTAACTTCGAGGGCCGCGTGCACCCGAATGTGCGCGCCAACTACCTGGCCTCCCCGCCGCTGGTGGTCGCCTACTCGATCTTCGGCAATATGCGCGAGGACATCACCACCGCGAAGCTCGGCGTCTCCAAGGATGGCAAGGAAGTGTTCCTGAAGGATATCTGGCCGACCAATAAGGAGATCCAGGAGATCGTGGGCCAGGTTCTGACCCGCGAGATGTTCATGGAACGCTATTCGGACGTATTCAAAGGCCCGGCCGAGTGGCAGGCCATTGAGGTCACCGGCGGTACCGACACCTATACCTGGCCGACCGGTTCCACCTACGTGAAGAACCCGCCCTACTTCCAGGACATCACGCCGGAGCCGAAGCCGGTCTCCGACATCACGGGCGCGCGCATCATGGCGCTGCTGGGCGACTCGATCACCACCGACCACATCTCCCCGGCCGGCAACATCAAGAAGTCGTCTCCGGCGGGCGAATTCCTCTCCGAACATCAGGTCGCGCAGAAGGACTTCAATTCCTACGGTTCGCGCCGTGGCAATGATGATGTGATGGTGCGAGGTACCTTCGCGAACATCCGCATCAAGAACGAGATGCTGGGTGGCGCCGAGGGTGGCAACACCAAGCATTATCCGGGCGGCCAGGAGCTTTCCATCTACGAGGCCGCACAGAAGTACAAAGCCGAGGGCGTGCCGCTGGTGGTGTTCGCCGGGCAGGAATACGGCACCGGCTCGTCGCGTGACTGGGCGGCCAAGGGTACCGCGCTGCTGGGCGTGAAGGCGGTGATCGCGGAGAGCTTCGAGCGCATCCACCGTTCCAACCTGGTTGGCATGGGCGTGCTGCCGCTGCTGTTCAAGAACGGCCAGACCCGTAAGTCTCTGGGCCTGACCGGTGAGGAGATCGTGGATATCGTCGGTCTCGACCATCTCTCCCCGCGCATGGACATCAAGGCGGTGATCACCCGCCCGGATGGCTCCAAGCGAGGAGGTCGAGCTGCTCTGCCGTGTCGATACGGCGGACGAGGTCGAGTACTACAAGCATGGCGGCATTCTGCAGTACGTGCTGCGTGGCATGGCCAAGGCCGCTTGATTTTTGCTCCCGGGGCACGGTTCACGCCGTGCCCCGGACCCAAGTTTTGGAAGTTTTTTGGCGCCACCTTTTTTCAAAAAAGGTGGCGGCTTTTTTATGCGCGAACGCAAAAGAAGCCCCTGAGGGCTTTGTCTTAAAACTCTGAATTTTCAGGAAATGGTGGGCGCGACAGGGATTGAACCTGTGACCCTTCGCGTGTGAAGCGAGCGGGTCCCCCTATCAGGGGGCGCAAGGCTTATCAGAGCTTATCATAGCTCTAAAGAAATCTCCTGTATTTTACATGAATTGTCTTGATTCTGTCTCTCGCGAAGCGTATCATTGGCGTGCAGCGGGTATCGCCATGGAATTTAAATTTTGGTCTCCTGGTGGTCCCCTGGAAACAAAACGGGGAGAGCATTCGGTGGGAAACGAAAAGGTCCAAAAAGGTAAAACCGTCACCCTCACGGACCTGACTGCCGAGCGCACGACGCCTCCAAAAGCGGGGCGGCGGGAGGCATGGGACATAATCATGCCTGGCTATGTGCCTACGGGTCAGCTCTACCGGCGCAAAAGCATGGATGCTGAAGTACCGACTTGGCGGCCAGCAGAAGAAGGCAAAGTTAGGTGTGCCGGGGGTGATGCCCGTAGAGGTCGCCCGGAAACTGGCAGGGGAGATCGTCCAGGGGGCCAAGGCGGGCACCGATATAGTTGCAGCGCTCCGCACACCAGAGCCGATCCTCGAGTCGCCCCCGGCTCCCATGACAATAGAGCAGTTGGTAGACCGTTATATTAAAGAGTGGGCGACACCCAGGAATCGGACGGCTCACGTGATCGGGCAGCAGTTAAGAAAGAAAGCATGTGGTGCCAGTTCTGGGCACCCAGGCCGCCGAGGCGGTAACCCGCGACCAGCTCAAAGCCATTCACCAGGGTATGATCGACGCCGGGGCATCGGTGCAGGCGAATTGAGTGCTCGCCATGGTGAAGCGCCTGTACGTTTGGGCTGGTGAAGAAGAGTTATTGACGGTCAACCCGGCTAAGTCAGTTCGGGCTACGGGCACGGAGGTTATCCGCGACCGGGTGCTTGAAAATAACGAGATCGTGCTGATCATGCGTGCCGCCGATGTGGTTGGTGGTGCCAACGGCGCACTGATCAAAGTTTTAGCCCTGACCGGCCAGCGCCGGGGCGAGGTCGCCGGGATGCGATGGGCCGATCTTGATCTGGATTACAGGCTGCGCGTCGGCGTGGGCGAGGCAGAGCGTGAGATCGTCTGTCCCATATGGCGGCTTTCTGCCGAGCAGACGAAACCGAAGCGCGCGCATCTTGTGCCGTTGCCGCCGTTGGCGCTCGCGATCATCAATGCGCAGCCGCGCGTAGACGAGTGCGAATTCGTGTTCACCAACGACCATCGGCATCAAATATCCGGCTTCAGCAAAATAAAGATCAAGCTGGACGAGGAAATTGCGAAGCAGCAGGAGGTGAACGGTCAGCCGAAACCGATTGACGAGTGGCGTTTTCACGATCTGCGCCGCACTTGCGCGAGCTGGTCTGGATTCTCTCCGCGTGCGCGAACAGGTTATCTCGGACGTATTGAATCACGCGCGCGCTGGCGTGACAGGCCGTGTATACATTCAGACGGACCGGCTTGAAGAAAAAATGAACGCGTTAGCGGCTTGGTCCCAGCACATAGGGCGGCTGATCACGAAGGCGAAAAAGCGGCGCGGACTGACACAACTGGCAGCCTGATGACGTATTCGCGTCATAAGTTAAAATACCGCAACATTAGGCAACCGTACGGGCCACTATCTATACGCAATTAGCGTACATATTTTAAATACTTGGCTTTATAGCCGCGTATTTTGAAATCTCTTGAAGTCGCAAGATGTGCAATGAGCGCGCTTGATCCGACGCAAAAACATCGTCAAGGGTGAATTTCTCTAGGCAAGGAGTACACCCGTATGACCCCGACAAATTCAGACCTACGCACCGCCGAAGCATTCTTGTCCCGTAAAGAAGCACAAAAAGTCCTCAAAATTTCCGGCGCGACATTCTACCGATACATCAGTCAAGGACGGCTCCAAGCCATTAAGGTCGGCTGCAAAACCTGTGTGCGCGAGAGCGAAATTCGGCGATTTTTCGACGCCTGTCCGGCGCTGCCGTCGCGGATCGCGGCTCCAGTGGTCAATCATTCTACGAACTAAATGGATGCTCATCCGGCCGCGCCTGCGGCGGCATCAGCACCGCTGACTAATTGATTCCGGACGTTGCACTCGCGATGCGGCGTCCGGACTATCCAGTTTTTGCTGCAACGAGGAGTTCAAAATAAACCATGAACAGGGCAGCAACGTCACCAATCCCATATAAGCCAGATATCAAAACATTTGTCAACGCGATGTTCCGTTATGCCGACACTGAGAGCTTCATTTCACTGCGCGCGTTCCCGCAGCATGACCGGGGCAAGCCGCCATCCTTCATCGTCCCCGTTCCGCTGTCCGAAGGCATGGACAACCTAATTGATCTGGCTGCGAATGGCGCATTGCGGGCCGCTACCGAGACGCCCGTTGCCGTTTTCTCGCCGCCCGTCTGCACCTTCAAATCCGCTCATCCAGCATCCATGGAGAACCTTGCGGACGGCGTAGCGATCAGCGTTGACATCGACAACGGCGACATCGGCGCGGCACGAGCGCGGATTGAGGGCATCTTGGGGACACCGACGGTGGTGACGTGGTCGGGCGGCCATCTGCTCGATATGGACACCTGCATCATTCAGCAAAAGGTCCATCTGCATTGGAGGCTGGAGCGACCGGCACGCACGCGCGCAGAGCACGACATGTTACGGCGCACACGGCACGCGGCGGCGCGCATCGTGGGTGGGGATGTCACTGCTGCGTCGCCTTGCCACCCGCTGCGGTGGCCGGGCAGTTGGCATTTGAAAGACCCAAATAATCCGGCGCTCAGCGGCATCATCGGCGGCAACGTTGATAATGAAGTCAATCTATATGACTCGATGGTGCGGCTGGTACGCTGCGCCGATGTCCCCGCTGATAAGATGGCGGACGAGCTGGCGGACGTGAATGCGCAACTGGCGCGCGGTGCAATCGTCTGGATTGAGCCGGAAAAGGGGATGCGAAAGACGCGCACGCAGGGCAACCGCACGCCACAGTTCGACGGCACGGTCGGCGGCACACCAGACGACGCAGACGACCGGCAGGCCCCCATCGAACGCATCGTGGCCGCTCTCGCCGTCATCCCGAATGAGCCGAAGGCGGACGGTGCATCGACATGGCCCGAATGGAATCGCATGGGCATGGTCGTCTACGCGTCGTCAGGCGGTTCGCAGGAGGGGCTGGACGCGTGGTGCGCTTGGTCAGAGAAAATCGGCAACCTGCATTCTGACTCCGCATGCGCGGACAGATGGGCGAATTGCCACCCACTTCCGTTGGGGCTGGATCGTTGATTCGCATGGCGAAGGAACATGGCTTTGTGGCGTCGTACGCGCCGCAGGTGGATATCGCCACCGCCTCCAAGGTATTTGGGCCGAACCCGGACGGCACGCCATACGTGATGCCAAAGATAGGCGATGCGCTCAGCAAGCTATGGGTGCTTGAGAAAGGGTGGAACGAGGCGGATATTCCCCAGCGGCCCTGGATCGTCAAAGGTCATATGCTGCGCGGCTCCGTCACGGCTATCGTGGCACCAGGCGGCGGCGGCAAAGTCGTCGCTGATGCTCGGCTGGGCCGTGTCCATGGCGCGCGGCGCGGCCTTCGGGAAGTTCCGGCCACGGCAGCAGTATAAAGTGCTCTGTTATAACGTCGAGGACGACGCGAATGAACAGAAGCTCCGCGTCTCTGCGGCCTGCCGGGCGGCAAGCATCACCCCGGACGATGTTATGGGATCTCATGTTCAGTTAATAGGACCAACAGACGTGGGGACGCTCCTCACAACAACAAATGAGGGCAAGTCGTTTGAGAGCACCGCCGCCATGGTCGAACTGGAGGCGTACATTGCGGCGTGCCGGCCGGATGTAGTGTTTCTGGATCCCTTGATCGCCTTGCACAACGCCGACGAAAACGACAACCCCGCGCTTAGGCGCGTCATGGCCTGGTTGCGCGCATTAGCCGTCCGGTACGCGATGGGTGTCGTGATTGCGCATCATACGAAAAAGGGCGGCTCAGTCGCGGGTGATCCCGATAGTTCTCGCGGCGCAACCGATATCGTCAATGCCGCCCGCCTTGTGATGACGCTCTGCGCGATGACGGAAAAGGAAGCGACCGAATTCAAAATCTCCGCTGACGACCGGGGCGATTATTTTCGCGTCGATGCAGGCAAATCGAACTACTCCCGCAAAGAGGGTGCCGATTGGTTCAAACGCATCGAATACACGCTGGAGAACGGTGAATATGTTGCCGCTGCTATTCCATGGACGCCGGTGTTTGCCGAGCACGCGCAGACTGTGACTGCGACGGAGCAGCTCATATTCCATATTGAGCGGGGAACCGGAATGGAGCCTTATGCGGCGAAATTATCCGGCGACCAGCGCAGCATTAAGCGCGCGATGGAGATGCTGAACGTCCCCGCCAAAGATCATGCAAAAATGCTGAATCAATTGCTGGCCAGCGGCACGGTTAAGAATTGCGAATACAAGGGCGGCGCGAACCGCTCAATCAGGTACGGACTGCGAACAAGCGACGGGCCGAGCGCCAATTGGACAGGCCCCTTCCAAGAGGACACCGCGAAAAATGACTAAAACAGCCAATACGATAATCCGTGCAGAATCCGTGCATCTTCCGTGCAATATCCGTGCAGATGAAAGCACGGCACCGGCCGGCGGCGAAAAGGGCGCAGAAACTCGTTTCGATACAAGGTGGAACGAGGCGGCCGTGTTGCGGGCGGAGATTGTGCGGCGGGTGGCGTGTGATGAGCCGCTGACAGACATCGCTGTAAGGGTGCCTAGTCTTACTGTGTCATAAACTCTTGCCCGATTCGGACGTTGGTTTGTCAGTGGATGGAGATTCTCACTCGTGGAGGCGGGTTGTGGGTCTCGAATCCAAGGCGGCGCGGCAGCGAATCACGGTTTATCGCCTATGTCGAGGCGATCACGTCGGCGCTGGGCCATGCCGATCGCGCGGCGCCGTTCCGATCGTATTGCGCGGGATTGCTGCTGCCGGGCGATCGCAAGAGCGTCGAGCCGATGGCGGCGCGCGTGCAGCCGGGGCGCGTGCAGGCGGCGCATCAGTCGCTGCATCACTTCGTGGCGAAGTCCGAATGGTCCGATGAGCGGTGCTTCGCGGCGGTGCGCGCCCGTGTCCTGCCCATCATCGAGCGGCGCGGCCCGATCCGGGCGTTGATCATCGACGACACCGGCATCCCGAAGAAGGGCAAGCACTCGGTCGGCGTGGCGCGGCAGTATTGCGGGCAACTCGGCAAGCAGGACAATTGCCAGGTCGCGGTGAGCCTGTCGGCTGCCAACGATCACGCCAGCCTGCCGATCGCCTATCGCCTGTATCTGCCGCATGAGTGGGCTGATGACCCTGACCGGCGCGCCCAGGCGGGCGTGCCTGACGATGTCGTCTTCCAGACCAAGCCGCAGATCGCACTCGACCAGCTCCGTGCCGCCCTCGCGGCCGGGATCGAAGCCGAGGTCGTGTTGGCTCGATGCGGGATACGGCAACGATACCGACTTGCGCGACGGCATCACCGAGATGGGCCTGCCCTATGTCGTCGGCATCCAGTCCTCCACCAGCCTGTGGCCGCCTGGCGTGCGAGCCGCTGCCGCCGAAGCCATGGAGCGGCCGTGGCCGCCCGACGTCCGCGATCCGCCGCGACAGCCGAGCATCAGCCGATCTCGGCCAAGCAACTGGCGCTGGGCTTCCCAAAAGGGCCTGGCGGCGGGTCACCTGGCGCGAAGGGACCAACACCAAGCTCGCCTCGCGTTTCGCCGCCGTGCGTGTCCGCCCCGCGCATCGCGATTATCACCGCTCCACGCCGCGGCCCGAGGAATGGTGCCTGATCGAATGGCCCGCGGACGAACCCGAGCCGACGAAATACTTTCTCTCCACGCTGCCCGCGACCATCAGCCGCCGTGCACTGGTGAACACCGCCAAGCTGCGTTGGCGGATCGAGCGCGACTACCAGGACCTCAAGCAGGAACTCGGGCTTGGTCACTACGAGGGGCGAGGATGGCGTGGCTTTCACCATCACGCCACGCTGTGCATCGCCGCCTACGGATTCCTGATCTCCGAAAGGGGAGCGATTCCCCCCTCAGGACCACGCCACGCCTCTCTCATCAAAGAACATCGCCTTCCCGACGGTTATCGACCCCGCGGATCCCCCGATCCGACCTGAACGTCACGTCCCAAACTCAATCACCTCTGTCCGCATCGCCATCGCCCGCGCCATCGCTCGCACACTCCCTCGATGCCCATGCTGCCAACGAACTCACACGTCGATCCATTTATGACACAGTAAGACTAGGGGGCTGCCGGTAAAGGGGCGTCAGGCATACCAAGCGTATCAGGTGGCGTCTGCCGCGCCCTGCATCAACCGAAAAGGTGAGGAAAGCGCTATAGTTTACTGGGAAAGCCGGTGTGATACCTGCGCGGCGACGTACCAGGACAAGGGGGGAATCTGGCCCGCCAAACTGGCGCGGACGTGCCCTGAGCACCGTGAAACCCTGCGGGGCACGATGCAGCGGAAGTACCACGCCAGGAAGGCATACAAGGGGTGGAAATGACATCTGCACGGAAGATCGTTACGACACCAGCCTCCCGTGCATCTTCCGTACAAACCGGAGAAAGCCTAGGCTCAAAAACCCAGGCTTTCTGCGGGGTTCGGAGCATTTGCACGGAAGATGGCCTAATATGTCGCCAGACATAACAGAACTGGGTTCCGTGCGCAATAGCAAAATTGACGGGACGTCACGAAATGCTAACAATTTGGGTGGTCATGTTCCGTGCATCTTCCGTGCAAGCTGGCAGCCGGGGAATGGACTAAAGCCCTTATCAGGGGTCGCTGCGCTCCCCTGAATAGGGCGGGCTAAGTCCATTCGCCGAAAAATTTAATGAATAATAGCCAAAACCCGGCCACCCATTGGGGGACTCCAAGGGGCATCAATGAGCAATTCCAAAAACGCATATGGTCTAAAGAGCAGGACGACGCGATCCGCGCCGAACGGGAACAGAACATTCCCTATCGCAAGATTGCGGCGCAGATGGGGGAGAGCCTAACGACGATAGCCGTCCACATAAGGCTGCTTGGTTTACGCGACTATGTTGAGCGCGCTGAGGCTGACACGGAGCCTGAGAGCGACGGTTATGAGGACGATGAGTTTAAACGGAGCGGCGAACTTGCGCTGCCCGCTGTCCACCCGCTGACAATGGGGCCTGCTGATGCCCGATGAACCGTGGCCTTGTTATGCAGAGTTTCGCGGTCGGTGTTCCGACCGCCGCGAAAATACGATAACGGCGAACTATCCGGAATTTCCGGATAGTTGAATTTAAGCCTTTGATATTGTTCCGTGGCTGGAATTCCAACTACGTAATTTCCGATATGGGAATTCCCATATCGTGAATAAACGTTGATATTGTTCCGATGTAAGAATTCCAACATCGGGAATTAAATACAGCTACCCGGAATTTCCGGGTTACTCAGTTGGCAGAGCCGTAAATAAATGAATGAAAAATGCCCGCGCACCGTCTGAGCCTCGCGCGCGCGTCTATCGCTCCGCAATTAAAATTACCGAGGCGCGGACTCCAACGTCACAACAATAAATCTATGTAACAAAACAAAATTGCACGAGGATTTCACCATGAAGACGACCGTCGTTAATCCCGATAAATTATCTGCCGCCGGTCCGTTCACGCCGGAAATGGCACGGCAGATTTTAATTGAAGTGCGCAAGACGAATGTCGGCGGTCAATATGGATTCCGAATTCGCTGCATTGCCGATCAAACCGGCGACATACGGTTGATCCAGTCAGCGGCGCGATATGCAGACGACCACGCATGAGGTGTGGCCCGTGACCGAGATCTCAACTTGTACTATTATGTCAAGTATTCATGCCCATAGGTCGGAATATAAAAATTTTGAATAAAATCCGAGGCAATGAGGGTACCTTTTCACGCGTCTTCGCGCGATTGCGGATACACGCCGCCGCCCGGTCCCCACTTAACCCAGCGCGTGTTACCGTTCTGACAAATAGGAACCACCGCCGCCGTGCCACTGAGGCTGCCATGAGCGGCGCAGAATCGGGCGCTGATCGGAAGACATGCGATCTGTTTCTCGCCGTTCCAACGGTGCGTGGAGTTCATATCCTCCAATTAATCAGGATTGAGAGCCCACTGCTTAACGTGGTCCGGCCATTCTTCGAATGGAATCAGCTTTCTTGCGAATTGGGTGACCTCCATGGTACGGTTTGCCTTCTCCGCAGCTTCGGCCACATTTCGTTCGACAGCACTCTTGCTCACCGTGGGCGGCGGCGGTGTGGCAGTCAACTCTGTCTTAAGGCGCCTAGCCCATTTATCCGGGTGGCGACGCTCCAAAATCCAAGCGGCGGCTTGCCATGTTCGTTCCGCCGAATTGCGGATGATGCCCACAAGGGCAGCTTCGGCTTCAACCTCGGCCTTTTTAACAGCCCCTAAGAAATCCACTAATTCGGGAGCGGCGTCGCGTTGATTTGCTGCTTGCAGCCACGCGTATAGCGTAGATTCACCAATGCCAGCCAGTGCGGCGGCTGTTGCCCGTGTGTGCCCAGCCCGCAAGGTATCCGTCAAACGCTTAAGACGCTCGCTGGTGAGCTTAGAGGGACGTCCCGCATGGCGGGCATAGGATAGGTCGTTCATACAATCACTTATGGCTCAGAATACGGTTTAAACGATGGCCCTCGCACGAGCTGGATTTGATTTTTAATTTAACATCGCGATTATAAAGGTAAGCGTCAGCCCAAGGCCGCACCGTCCTATGCTGCGAGCATGATTTCGGCTTTTGTCCAGTTCCAGGGCAGCAATTCGCTGAGCCTGTTGATCGGATGCCCCTTCGCCATTCGGTCGATGACGTCTGCGAGATAGGCTTCGGGATCGAGACCGTTGAGCTTGGCGGATTATGCCGCCCGCCGAACTATGCCGAACGGTTTCGGAATAACGCACGTTTGTCGAGGTACTCTCGGCTTTCCCGTGACTGTTGGGTCCGTTCCATTCGGCATAGTTTAGTCGCTCAGAGGGCCTCGAGGAAGGCGAGCAATCGGTCGTTGGGGCGGAAGCGGGTTCGCTTGCCGCCTTGGTATGGCGTGAGCTTGGCCAATGCGGCCTCCTTTAGTGCGAGATGCGCGTGCAGATAAGTCTGCGTCGTCTCGATCGATTCATGACCGAGCCACAGCGCGATCACGGAGCAGTCGACGCCCGCCTGCAGTAACTCCATTGCCGCGCTGTGCCTCAGCACGTGCGGCGACACCCGCTTCGACTTCAACGACGCGCAACTCTCGGCAGCGGCCTTCACATGCTTCGCCAGTAGCGATTGGACGCTGTCGGCGCTGAGTCGTCCACCGTGCACGTTGGGGAACAAAGCAGTTCCTCCCCTTCGTGCCAGCTCCTTGAGCCATTCCTGGAGCGCGCTTCGAGCGAGGGTGGTCAGCGGCGTGGCCCGTTCCTTCCGCCCCTTGCCGACACACCGGACATGAGCGCCGACGCCGAGGCGGACTGCGTCCCTGTCGAGGCTGATCAGCTCGGAGAGACGCAAGCCCGTCTGGACCGCGAGCAGCAGCAAGGTGTGATCGCGGCGGCCGAGCCACGTCGTCCGATCAGTCGCGGCGAGGATTGCCTCGATCTCGGGACGCGTCAGGAAGTGCACCTGTCGCTTGTCGTGGCGCTTGCTCGGTATGGCGAGCACGCGCTGGATCAGCGCGCTGTGTGCTGGCTCCTCGAACGACACGAACCGGAAGAAGGCGCGGATGGCTGTAAGGCGCAGGTTGCGAGTTTTGACGCTGGCACCGCGGTTCGTCTCAAGATCGATCAGGAATTCACCGATAAATGGTGCATCCAGGTCGCCGAGTGCCAAATCCGAAGGGGACTTATGAAGCCGCGCCTGTGCGAACGTGAACAGCAGCCGGAACGTATCCCTGTAGGATGCGATCGTGTTGGGGCTGACGTTGCGCTGGCGTATGAGCCGCTCGGTAAAGTAGCTCTCGATCAACGTGGCGATATTGCAAGCTGGCTTCATGGCGTCGCCTCCCATCGCCGATCGAGACGCCGCGCCGCTTCCTCCATCAACTCTGGGCAGGCCGAGAGATACCAGTACGTGTCTCGTACACAGGCGTGGCCGAGATAGGTGGAGAGCGCCGGAAGTTGCTGTTCAACGTTTTTACCTTCGCGATGCCAATCGAGCAGGGTCCGGATGGCGAAGCGGTGCCGGAAGTCGTGCACGCGCGGCCCGGTATGATCGCCAGGGCGCCGCAGCCCGATCTCTCGGGACAGGCGCCAGAAGACGCGATGGACGTACTGGTGCAGTAGGCGACCGCCCTGCTCGGCAACGAAGAAGGTCGAGCTGCAACGTGGCCCGAGATGCGCATCGCGCCGCTCGACGTAGCTGCGCAGCGCGGCGCTGGTCGTCGGATGCAATGGCAAGAGCCGCGATTTGCCGAATTTGGTTAGCCGCACCGTCAGCACACCTGTGTCGAGGTCGACGTCGTCACGCTCGAGCCCCATCGCCTCAGACAAACGCATTCCGGTGACCGCGATCAGGCCGAACAGTGTGTGGTAGGTCCATCGCCGCAGTCCACTCTCTGGCGGCAAGGCCAGCGCCGCCACCAGCAGAGCATCGATCTGCGCGTCGCTGTAAACATGGGGCTTAGCACGCTTCCATCCCGGCAGGACACCGGCGGGCGGTACCTCTGTTGTCGGATCGAAGTTGAAGACATGGCGCGCGAACCCGCGCACGTCGCTCAGCCGCAAAGCCCAAGACGCGTGCCGATCAGGCGGCAGCGTCGCCCATTCCATCGCTAGCTTCGTCGTGATGGTCTTAGCCTTGCGCTTCTCCATGAAGTCAACGAAGTCGCCAAGCCGGCGGGTCTGGTGGTCGTACTTGTATCCGAGTCCCTTGCGCATGCTTAGGTATTTTTCGAGTGCAGAGCGCAGATCGATCATTGCGCGCCTCCCGGCCAGGGCAGACTCAATGTCCGCAGCGCCTCGATGTCGACCTTCGCGTATATCCGGGTGGTATCGTGGCTCTTGTGTCGAAGCAGCTGACCAATCTGCGTCAAGGTTGCGCCGGAGCGAAGAAGCTCGGTGGCGAGGCTGTGGCGGAAGATATGGGCGCCGCGGTGTGCGCAACCCCCAATTCCGACGCGATCAAGAGCCATCTTGGCGATCATCGTGATCGCACACCCAGAAGCAAAGCCGACATGCGGCGCGAGCGTGCGAATGAACAATTGCCGACACGACGACGTTGGGCGGCCATTGCGCAGATATGCAACGATGGCCGCGCCAACGTCCGGCGGGATCGGCATCCGTGCGCGCTGTCGGCCCTTGGCACGAACGAGAATCTCGCCGGTACGCCAGTCGATATCATCGAGGGTGAGCGTCGCCACCTCGCCGGCCCGCAGGCCGAGCTTGGCCAGCATCATCAGAATGGCGTAGTCTCGCCGCCCCATAGGGGTTCCCCGCTCGCAACCATCGAGCGCCCTCTGTACTTGGGCGGCGGTCAGAAAAGTTGGCAGTGTCGCGAGCTTCCATCGTCGTATGGAAGGCACGCAATCGGCCAACGCGCGCGGGTTTAGCCCGTGATGGTGGAGGTAACGAAGGAAAGTTCGCAGCGACGAGCACATCGCCTTCCCGGTGTCCGGGCTCCAATCCTGGGCATGGCGCTCGATATAGCGGATCACCTCCTCTTGGCTGATCTTGCAGAGGTCGCCGTCACCGGCGGGGCACACCTCGTGCAGGAACCTGCGGATCGTCGGGAGATGACGAACGATGGACTTCGGCGTCAAGCCGCGCTCTGTCCGCAGATAGGCACCGAACTCGTTGAATATCCGATCTTGTGAGGTGAGAGGCGGCAGCACCGCTGGTGCGATCGCACCCTCCTCGCGCAGCACCGATAGCCATCGCTTCAGCGCAGATCGGTCGCCAGGCTGGATGGACTGCTTCCCGGCCCGATGACGGAGATACTGTTCGACCGCGTGCTCATCGAGTTCGGCCAGCGCGCCATCATGACTTGCGATCCAATTCAGGAGCCCGCCGACCACATTGAAACATCGCCAAACGCCATGGCCAACGAGGCCGTCTCCAACGAGACGCATTGCGTAGCGCTCGACAAGCTGACCGTGCGGCCCGCTCTTGAGACGCCGGAACAGTCGGCTTCTATGCAAAT
Source organism: uncultured Pseudomonadota bacterium (assembly GCA_963827925.1). Lineage (GTDB taxonomy): Bacteria > Pseudomonadota > Alphaproteobacteria > Acetobacterales > Acetobacteraceae > Acidocella. The sequence continues at coordinate 452,722 of CAWHDE010000015.1, forward strand.
ACTCTTCACATTCCATCTACCCATTCTCCGCTGTTGATAGCGGAGGCAGGGGATGAACTATGCCGAGCCAATCAAATCCAGATCATGGCCATTTATCGAAAAAACGAAACCGTTCGGCATAGTTCGGCGGGCGGCATAAAGCGCCTTATGCCGCGCGCGGCATAAGGCGGTTTGGAGCACGGTATAGATCACCGCGGCGCGTTCGCCGCCGGCGTCGGAGCCCAGGAATAAGAAGTTTTTCCTGGTGATGGCGATGGTGCGCAAGGCACGTTCGGCAGGGTTGTTATCGGGCATGTAAGCGATGACGCCGCTTTCCGGCAGCGCTTTCACCATGGTCTTGGTGTAAAAGAGAGCACCGGGACAGGGGCGTCGAGAGCACAAGAAGGGCGGGCAGGCCGAAATTGACAATGAGCTGTGAGCTCGCGTTGTTATATGGCTGCCCCTGCGACTTGCCCGGTTGCGCTGCGAGCGCGGATCCGTAGTTGTCGTGCAATCCCGCCTGCTCTCACGTTGAACCATGTTGGAGGGATAGATGCGAACCATTGGAATGGATATCCACAGATCCTTTGCGCAAGTCGCCTTTCTGGAAGGTGGCGTGATCAAGGAAGAACGACGGCTTGAGCTGACGCGGGACGCGGTCATTGCGTTTGCCCAGACGCTTAAGCCGGACGACGAAGTGGTGCTCGAGGCGACGGGTAACACGGCGGCGGTCGTACGGCTTGTGCGACCTCACGTCAGCCAAGTAGCAATCGCCAACCCCGTGCAATTGCGAGCGATTGCATATGCTCGGGTAAAAACCGACAAAATCGATGCAGCGATGCTCGCGCGCATCCAAGCATCGGGTTTCTTGCCAGAGGTTTGGATTGCCGACGAGGCGACATTGGAGCAGCGACGCCTTGCCTCGAGCGGGCGGCGTTGCTGCGGCAGAGCATGCGAGTAAAGAGCCGCATCCAAGCGATCCTTCACGCAAACCTGCTGCCGCCTTACGAAGGACATCTGTTCAGCAAAACTGGACGCAAGTGGCTTGAGCAGCAGCCTTTGCCAGACGCGGAGCGCGCTATGTTGCGTCGGCAGGTCCAGCAGTTTGAGCAACTTCACAGCGCCATGGAAGAGTTTGATCAACGCTTGGCCGGCCGGGCTCTCAACGATCCACGCGCCCGTCGCCTGATGACGATTGCGGGGATCAGCTCGATCATCGCAACCTCGGTTCTCGCTGCAATAGGTGAGATCGATCGGTTCCGCAGCCCAGCAAAACTTGCGAGCTATCTCGGACTGACGCCGAAAGTACGCCAGTCGGGTGATAGGCCCGCAACGCATGGGCGCATTACCAAATGCGGTAACTCGATCGCCCGCCATATGCTTGTCGAAGCTGCCTGGTCGGCGTCGAAAACTCCGGGGCCGCTGCGTTCCTTCTTTCGCCGCGTCCAGGCCAAAAGTGGTGGTGCTGTTGCGGCAGTGGCAACGGCCCGCAAAATGGCGACACTGATCTGGCACATGCTCACGAAGCAGACAGACTACGCCTGGGCGCGCCCAGCATTCATCGCCATGAAACTCCGGAAGCTCGAGCTCAAAGCCGGCGCGGCCAAGGCACACGGGAAGGCTGGCCCAGGACACGACTATTGGATCAAGGAAATCCGGCACCGGGAGATGGAGCTGATAGCTCGTGTCGAGGAAGCATATGCTAGAAGCGTGGCGCACTGGACAGAAAAACCCACTTAAAAATTGGTTCCGCGCAAAAAAGG
>CAWHDE010000016.1:0-26896 GCA_963827925.1 uncultured Pseudomonadota bacterium
GCATCCGCCTCGGTGGTGCCGACGGTGCTGCAAGGATTGTCGCCTATGTCGTGTCCGGCATCGGCTTCCTGGGCGCCGGCGTTATCCTAAAAGATGGAATGAATATCCGCGGCCTGAACACCGCCGGAACGCTCTGGTGTTCGGCAGCCGTCGGCGCCTTCTGCGGCTGCGGCTTTCCGGCAGAAGGAACCGCATTGACCGCTTTATCCTGGCCGGCAACACCCTGCTGAGACCGTTGGTCAACTATATCAACCGGCGTCCGATCGACGAGCATGAACCAGCATTTTTTGTCCGGTTTGTCGTCGAAATAGAGGCGTCTCACTTTGGTCCAGCAGTCACCTTCGAACGCTGTCACGAACTCCCGGCTGCGGTCGGTTGACGGTGGCAAATCTTGGCTGTGAATGAAATTAGCTCGGATGATAATCGCGCCTCCCAAGGCTCGGGACGCCGGATAAGCTGCCTTATCCAGTTGGCTCGGTCTGTAGGTTTTTCGATGAATAGAATGCCGCTAAAGCCCGCCGCGAACTGGAAAGGAAATAGCAATTTCCCACCCGGGCGTAGGGCTTCGATCCATGCCTTACACGGATGCGTCGCTCCGGCATTGACATAAATGATATCGGCGGCGGGCAAGCTACTGGATGTCCCGGAGCGGGCCTGAACGCCCACCTGCGGCCAAGGCGCAAGATTTTTCTTGGCACGGCCGGCCAGGACCGGATCTATCTCGAAGGCGAATACATGGCCGCCCGGGCCGGTCAGTTCAGCGAGTATGGCGGAATAATAGCCGGTGCCTGCCCCGATATGAAGGATATCCTGCCGCTCTTGGATGCTCAGTGCAGCCAGGCAGCGGGCATGCAGGCTGGGTGTCCCATTATTGATGGCGCGCGTCCGGTCGATGGCAACGAGGTCATCCTCGTAGATGAATGCCAGATCACTGGCAGAGATTTCCTGGTCGCGCCCATCGCTGGTCTCATCCGGATCGGCGCTCCTCCATCGGTACCAGGGCGGAGGCCCGAGAAACTCTTCCCGCTTGATCGTAGCAAATGCCTGGAAAACCCGTGGGTCCATGGTGCCGGCCAGAAGAGCAACCTTGAAGGCAAAAATGGATTGCAGGTCCGGGGCTTCTTCCATGCCAGCCAATCGTTGTACTCCGTGATTTTGCAGCGAAAGATGATTTAGATGAATATGGCAGCTGTTCCCGACTGAAGTGTGCCGCCCCCCCCCTCGCGACGAGGCCCGTTATGAGTGGAGCGTGTGGAGATATGCAACGAGTGGCGTATTTCCGCCACGACAGGAGCCACAAAGCGGGGCCCTGTCATAACAAAGGGTAGCAGATCAGAGAACCTGGAACCAGCCGCCCATAAAGCCATCGCGGCCTGGCTGCCCGTCAGCGGCGGTGGACATCGCCCAATGATCCGTCGGACCACCATCGCACATTACCATGCAATTCCAGTGGAACTCGCCTTTCTTGGTTGGGGTAAAGGTATAGGTGGTCACAACCGGCTTGATGCTGCCATCGGCTTCATCAATGCCAGGATTGATCATGATGTTCAGACCCAATCCAGTAGACGTGATCGAGTGACCGCCGTCGTCGAAGTTGATAACTGTAAAGGTGACGGGCACGCCGACCTTGAGGACGAAGTTCGATGGAGCAATGGTATCATGATGCCTGTTGTCCGGCCCCATGAAGCCCATGCCGCCCGGCAGGACGTACACCGTGTAATTCTGACTTGTAACACCGCCGAAAGCGGAAGCTACCGCTGAGGCGGTCCCTGGCGTGTTATCGGCCTTGGCCGGTTGCACAATTACAGCCGCCAGCCCAAGCACCGCGCATGATGCAAAAAAAAGCCTTTTCATTATGATACCGGTTTCCTGATTTGTTTTTAATTCTGGACAACGAGGCATGTAGCCCAATCAGGATATTACGTATTTTGCATAACGACAATCCCGACGAAGGACCATTTGTAGAAATGCCTACCTGCGCACGCGATAAAAGGCAACGCGCCTCCCCCAGGTCAGAACGCTCCAAAAACGACAAATTGGTTAACAATTTAGAATGTTCTGTGCGATGGTGATGGAAATCGACTTTAGGCTGCCTTGGGCGCGCGCATACGTAGAGACGAAGTGAGGAAGGGGGGTGGATGACTGGAAGTTTCTCCGCCCATGAGGGGCAATCATTAAGTCCCAATACCGGCCGGTCAACCGAGTGGATCGTTGGAAAAAACGTCCCATGGTCAGTTTCTTGGACCGATGAGCAATCATACCACCTGCAGCTATCAGAAGACTTCCCCGGGCTCGTGGATTTGGTACAAATTCAACGTCAAGCTGTTGGAAGCCCGCGATTTGCAACTCTGCATATCACCCGTCACCGGATGGGAATGGCCCAGCACCTATGCCATGTTTGCGGCAAGCCGACACCACGGCGCGACAGGTATATTTTTCCAAAGGAGTCCGGCGGCTTCGTCATCATGCCGGACGAATCGACCCGATATGCAGGCAACGTACCCCCAGTACATTTGTCGTGCGCTCGCCGAGCTCAACAATTGTGCCCGCATCTGAGCCACGCTTATGCTCAGCCGATGGCTTTTCCGTCAGAGGAGAGTTGGCTGATTTCAGCGCACGGATGTCGTACCGGGAATGGAAGCTCTTGCAAAAACGTTACCTAAAAATCTCAAGATCGTGTTCACGTGTCATAGACTTTACGGACATCTCTTTACCAAGAGCGTAACGAAACTTCGTCAGGACGAAGTGGCAATTCAGAAATAAACTACCAAGGAAATAAGAACTGTCCTTCAAGTCGCGGGTCAGTTTCGATTGGCCGGCATATGTCGATTTTTCGTAATGATCTATGAAACGTGTGTCCCAAAAAATGCGCCGATCCCAGCGGTCACAGCCATCGCCACAGCTCCCCAGAATGTCACGCGGATCGTACCCTTGAGAACGTTGGATCCACCGGTTTTGGCTCCCATAGCGCCAAGTACCGCCAGACAAAAAATAGAAGCGGCACCGACGAGCAGCGGCTGAGTGCCCGCAGGAGCCACAACTCAATCAAGACCGGTGGGAGGGCTCCAACTGCAAAGGATGCTGCCGACGCAACAGCCGCCTGCACCGGGCGGGCCGCCATCTCCTCCGAAATACCCAACTCATCGCGCGCATGGGCACCCAGAGCATCTCGCGCCATCAATTGGGCCGCAACTTGCCGTGCCAAGATCTCCTCGAGACCGCGCTTCATGTAAATTTTGGCTAGCTCATCGGCCTCCCCGCGCGGGTCTTCCCGCAATTCACGGCTCTCGCGCGCCAAATCCGACTTCTCTAAATCAGCCTGAGAGCTGACCGATACATATTCGCCGGCCGCCATCGACATTGCCCCGGCCACTAGCCCAGCAAGGCCGGCGATCAGCACGCTTTCGCGCGATGAATGTGCGCTCGCAACCCCGATGATCAAACTCGATGTCGAGAGCAACCCGTCATTAGCACCAAGCACAGCCGCTCGAAGCCATCCTAACCGCTCGACCGAATGATGCTCTACTTTCTTACTAGAGGCCGCCATAAATAATTCTCGAGTTTGAACTATGTGAAGGTGGCGTTCAAACCCACGGAGAACAAGGCTCTGCGGCCTTCGTCTTCCTTAGCCGCGAGCGGCTTCGAGACGGTCGCTTTTCCCGTAGCCGGTAACCCGCTGAACACAATGGCGAAGGGTGCTGAGCTTGCGTCATCCGTACACCCTGCACATCAAGCTGATGGCCGGCCCGGTAACGGCCCGCCACTGCCGTTTTGCGCCCTACCCATCCGGGGCTTTGGCGCCGATCCCTGGAAGAAGAGATCTTGCAGGGCTAAGCTGCGGTCATGACGCCGCTCAATGGACTTCAAGACTTTGTCGAACGCCATCGGCGCCTCTTCGTCTTGACGGGCGCCGGCTGCAGCACGAGATCGGGAATACCCGACTATCGCGATGCCGACGGCAATTGGAAGCACGTGCAGCCGGTTACCTATCAGGCTTTCATGGGCGATCAGGCAACGCGCCAACGTTATTGGGCGCGCAGCGTGATCGGGTGGCGGCGTTTCGGCCGTGCACAGCCGAACGATGCCCACCGCGCGCTCGCCGATCTAGAGGCGGTGGGCAAGACCGAAGTACTGCTGACCTAGAATGTTGACCGGCTTCATCAGGCCGCCGGCAGCACCCGCGTGATCGACCTGCACGGTCGTCTCGATCTGATCCGATGCATGGAGTGCGAACTGCGGATGCCCCGTGCCGAGTTTCAGCACGAGCTCGACCGGCTCAATCCGCCATGGCTTGGCCAGGATGCTGCCGCCGCCCCAGACGGCGATGCCGATATTGAAAATGCCGAGTTCGCATCGTTCGATGTCCCGCCATGCCCGCATTGTGGCGGGGTCCTCAAGCCGGATGTCGTCTTTACGCAATGCTGATCGTGGGGTCTTCCCTCATGGTTTATTCGGGCTTCCGCTTTGTCCAAGCGGCCGCCCGCGCCAGAAAACCCATTGCCGCAGTTAATCTTGGTCGGACACGTGCCGACGCATTGCTCTCATTCAAGGTGGAGCAACCCTCCGAAGATGCGCTGGCCTTCTTGCTATGGCGGCCGCGCGGTGCCGAAGACCTTCTATGGGCGGGCGGATAAGGCGCCGTTCCGGTAAATCTCTTCGCCGAGCGAAGGCCCTCTCGGCATGTCCCTTGCCACGTCATGCCTGTTCCCAGGGCAAGGAACGGGCAATCTCGGAAGCCGATATTCCATACGGCCTGGTGCTGGATGCTTGGCGTCTTCGACATTCAAGAAATACGCATTAGACAAAAGTACGATTCAGCATGAAGTGACCTGCTTCAGGTTTTGATTTCGATCTTCTGCGGTACCGGTCGGCGCACGAACAGCAGCGCGGCAAAAGCCACGCTGCTGAGTGCCGGACAGCATGAGCGCATATCGATAGGCGTCGTCGACCGATCGTCCTTCACACGGTTTCGCGTTGTGGACACATGCGGACAGTGGAATGGTGGGGCCCTGCTGGCGACTTCCAATCCGGCGTAGGGCGGAACAGCGCACTTACTTTTGCATTCCAAAGTGCAGCCGGGCAGCTTCAGGCTGCAGCGGTTTCAGGCTAGATATCACGCAATGACCATCCGCGACATCCTGAAATTTCCCAATCCGCGTCTACGACAGCCGGCGGCGGTCGTTTCCGTCTTCGATAGCGCGCTGAAAGCCTTGTCCGGCGACCTCCTCGATACCTAGCTGCACAGTAGACAAGCGCCGCGCTTTGGGTAAAAAAAGACGGCGCACGAAGCGCACCAAAGCACTAGGTGCGTCGTCCTTCGGGCTAATCTCATTAGGCTATACATGCAGTAAATCTTACACACGTAAGAGAAAATTCCCCTTGTGCATAATGGTTTTGCGCCACTGCGCGGTGTTAGCTTTGACCATAAGGAACGAGGTCAAAGTGCTAGAGAATCCCGTAATTGTCCAGCAATCGGTGTTGGTCTCTGGCCCGCAGCAAGCTGCATCGTTCAGCACTGGCCGTGCAGCTGAGTGCCCGAACAATGGCGCCCGAACGACCAAGGGACCTCGCAATATGCGCTTATGAACGCCAACACCGCACAGGGCGCGGGTTAATAGCGGCGCTTTATTCGGGAACAGCTCGGCGTTTGAGCCGAGCCATCTCCGATCGCTTGTAAACACCGCGTTTATTGGTGACGTCGCGTCATTAAATGAACGATTTTCAAAGGAACTCGAGATGCCAGCTCAGTCATTTCAAAAAGACCTCCGAATTCATCGGCACATCGCGTGGCCTCGGGCTTGCCTTGATCGAAGATTATATCAAGCACTGTTGGCATGTTGTAGCGATCGTGCGCGGAAACACTACAACCGGTCGGCACAATCTTGCAGAGGAATCTGGCGGCCGGCTTGAGATTGCGGCAGAGGATTCCCGCTACGTAGTCCAGCGCAGCCAGAACGCCGTGCCACACGCACCATGCGGGGGGCGGGTATGCTGAAACGCCGGCTGCTAATATCCGTCGGGGCGATCGGGGTGGCCGCCGTGGTCGGCTTCCTCGTCGGCCAGGTTCGACATGCTGCCGTGGCTAATCCACCGCCAACCGCCACCCTGACCCCTGAACTTACCAACGCCGCAGCGGCCACGCCGCCGCTGCCGGGGAGCATCAACGTGTCGCCCGGCGCGCTGGGTAACATGAACCTGCAATTCGCGAAGGCGACGTTTAGCCCCCTAATGCGGAACGTCCGGGTAACCGGCGTGGTCGGTTTCGACCAGCTGCGCGTGGCGCACATCACGCCGCCGGCCCGTGGCCGCGTTGAGGCCATTGAAACCGCGGTGGGCGAGCATGTGCAAGCGGGGCAGCTTCTCGCAATCCTTGATAATTTCGATCTGAGCGGGGCTCGCAGCGGAGTGGCCAGCGCCCAGGCGGCGATTGCCCAGGCACAGGCCCAAGCTGCTACCGCACAGGCGGCGTTGGTCCGTGCCACCGACCTCGTTCGCTCCGGGGGCATGGCGGAGAGTGAGCTTGAGACCCGCCGCGCCAACGTCGCCAGCATGCAAGCGGCGCTACAAACCCGCCAAGCCGAACTACGGCAATGGCAGGACACCGAGCAACGGCTGATGCCTATCGGCTCCAGCAGCGTCAGCGGCAACACCAACCTCCCCGGCGGGGATCCCCGGGATTCCCAGGGTGGTATCGCCTCCCCCTTTGACGGGGTCGTCAACTCGGTCGCGGTGTCAACAGGCGAAATCGTCGACGGATCCCGCCAGATGTTCACGGTGGCAGACCTCTCGACGGTCTGGGTTCAGGTGCAAGTTCCTGAACGCGAATTGGGCGCGGTTCAGGTGGGTGAGGCCGTCGCGATTCAAGACGACGCCTATCCCGGGCGGCAGTTCAATGGAAAGGTTACTTATATCGCCGACCAAGTTGATCCGAATACCGGCACAGTCGCGGTACGCTGCGAGGTGCCGAACCCGGATGAGGCGCTGCGCGTAAATATGTTCGTCACCGCGGACATCATCTCGCCGGTTGGCCGCAATGCCGTGCTGGTGCCAAATTCGGCTTTGCAGGATGTGGATGGCAAAAAAGCCATCTTTAGCCCCGACGGCGCCGACCATTTCACCTGGCATGCTGTGCATCTGGGCGTCAGCAGCGACGGTTTCACGGAAATTCGCGACGGTCTGGCGCCCAACACGCCGGTCGTCACCGACGGCAGTTACTGGCTGAAAGCCACGTTGCTCGCGCAAACCATTCCCCAGGAATAAGAGGCCGGAAAAATGATTACCAAAATTGTTGACGCGGCCCTCGGGAACCGGGCGGTCGTACTGATTCTGGTCGTGGTTTTGATCGGGATCGGCTTGTTTAGCATGCAAAGCCTGCCCTTCGACGCCGACCCGGATATCTCGCCTCAGCAGGTTTTGGTGACGACCCAGGCGCCGGGTATGGCGCCGCTGGATGTCGAGCGCTCGGTGAGCTCGCCGGTCGAACTGGCATTGCAGGGCTTGCCGGGGATGCAGAGCCTGCGTTCTGTTTCGCGCTATGGCCTGTCCGTGGTCTATGTGCGCTTTGCCGATGGCAGCAACCTCTATGCCGATCGCGATCTGGTGTCGCAACGCCTGAGCACGATGGCATTGCCGGCCGGAACCAGCACGCCGCAGCTCGGGCCGCTCTCGGATGGGTTGAGCGAAATCTACCAGTTCCAGGTTCGCGGCAAAGGGCAATCGCTGATGACGCTGCGTACCGCGCTGAACTGGCAGATTGCCCCTAAATTGAAGCAAGTTCCGGGCGTCGTCGACGTCAACGTAAATGGTGGCGAGCTTAAGACCTATCAGGTCCAGGTCTCGGACCAGGCTCTGACGCGCTATGGCCTGTCAATCGGCGATATCTACAACGCCGTCCAAATGAACAACGGCGCCGCAGGTGGCGCCACGATCGACCGGAATGGCGAAGAGGCCATCATCCGGGGTGAAGGATTGCTGCAAACTACATCGGATATCGGAAATATCGTGCTCCGCACGAGCAGCGGCGGCGCGCCGCTTTACGTCCACGACGTGGCCAAGGTCGTCACGGCACCGATGCCGCGTCTCGGCGCTGTGACCCGCGATGGCCAAGGTGAGGCCGTCATCGGCGTCGTGCTGATGGGGCTGGGGCAGAATACCCGCGTGGTTGCCCAGCGTGTCACCGCCGCGGTGCAGGAAATTAACAAAACCCTGCCGCCGGGCATCCAGATCGCGCCCTATTACAACCGTGCCGATCTGATCGACCGGGTGCTGCATACGGTGGCGCATAATCTAGCTGAAGGCGCGATCCTCGTCATGGTCGTGCTGTTCTTACTGCTCGGCAATGCAAGGGCCGGGTTTATCGTGGCGGTGGCCATCCCACTTTCGATGCTTGCAGCTGCCACGGCCATGTATGCCGCCGGACTGTCGGGCAATCTGATGAGCCTCGGTGCGATCGATTTCGGCCTGCTGGTCGATGGTGCGGTCGTGATGATCGAGAATGTCGTGCGCCGGCGGGCGGAAAACCCAAACCGGCCGGTGGGGCTGGTGGTGCAGGAAGCGGCCCGCGAGGTGGCGCGGCCCGTCACTTTCGCCGTCATCATCATCACCGCCGTCTACCTGCCGATCCTGAGTTTGCAGGGCGTTGAAGGGAAAATGTTCAGGCCGATGGCGCTGACGGTGATTTTCGCGCTCATCGCCTCGCTGGTGCTCACCCTGACTTTGATGCCCGTGTTGGCGAGTTTCCTGCTGCGTGGGAAAGTCGCCGAGAAGGAAAGCCCGATCATCCACGGCGCACGCCAGATTTATGGACCGATGCTCGCCAAAACCCAGAAGCACCCCGTTATCACGATGGGGCTGGCGGTTGTATTGCTGGTGACAGCCGGGGTAATGGGCTCGAATCTGGGCTCGGTGTTCCTCCCGCGCCTCGATGAAGGCTCGCTAACCGTCACCACCACCAAGCTTCCGGGCATCTCGCTGCAATCTGCGATCCAGACCCAGACGATGGTCGAACGCACGCTGATGAGCTTTCCTGAGGTGCAGTCGGCCGTGACGCTGGGCGGCAGCTCGGAAATTCCGACCGACCCCATGGGCGTTGAGCAAAGCGACACCTTCATCATCCTCAAGCCGAGCTCGCAGTGGAAAACCGCGCACACGCAGGCCGGCCTAGTTGCCGCCTACTCGGCGGCGCTCAATCAGGATGTTCCCGGCATTACGCAGGACTGGGCGCAGCCGATCGAGATGCGGATGGACGATCTGCTACAGGGCGTGATGGCGGATGTCGGCGTGATGATCCATGGCAACGACCTCAACACGCTGCATACCACCGCCGAGCAGGTTGCCGCCGCCATCTCGCAGGTCCCGGGTGCAGCCGATGTCGCGGCGGAACAGACCATCGGCCAGCCTTATCTGCGTGTCATCGTCAATCGTCAGGCGGTGGCCCGCTACGGCCTGAACGCCCGCGACGTGCTGGACCTTGTGCAGTCGCTCGGCGGGCAGACTGTCGGGACGATCACCGATAGCGTCGGCCGCTTCGACATCCGTGTCCGCCTGGCACCGCAGGACCGCGATACGGTCAGCGCGATCAACAATCTGCGTGTCAGCAATGGTGCTGGCATCTCCGTACCGCTGAATGAAGTCGCAACCGTCAGCTGGGAGCCGGGTCCGTCCACGATCAACCATCAGGACGGCCAGCGCGTGATCATGGTGCAGGCCAATGTGCGTGGCCGCGATATGGCCAGCTTTGTCGCCGCGGCGCAGCAGGCAGTCACCACCAACGTGCATCTGCCGCCGGGCTATTCGATTTCCTGGGCCGGTAGTTTCCAGAATCTGCAGGAGGCGATGGCGCGCTTATCCATTGTCGTTCCGGTGGCACTCGCGGTCATCTTCGCGCTGCTCTACCTCATGTTCGGCAGTGCACGTCTCGCGGCGCTTATCTTCTTTAACGTGCCGTTCGCGGCAATCGGCGGCATTTTCGCGCTGTCGATCCGGGGCATGCCGTTCAGCATCTCCGCTGCGATCGGCTTCATCGCATTGTTCGGCATCGCGGTGCTGAACGGTGTTGTGATGGTAAGCTACATCGAAGAACAGCGTCTGTCGGGCCTCGGTCTGATTGCCGCAGCCAAGCGCGCGGCCATGACACGGCTGCGGCCCGTGCTGACCACGGCAACTGTGGCGAGCCTCGGCTTCCTACCCATGGCCATCTCCACCAGCTCCGGCGCCGAGGTACAGCGGCCACTTGCCACAGTCGTCATCGGTGGCTTGATCACTGCGACCCTGCTCACCTTGCTGGTGATCCCCGCCGTGTATCCCTGGCTCGCCGGCGCGAAAGCCGCGTCGCGGAAAGCCGCGCCACACCCCTCTTCCCAGCCCCAGGCAGCAGAATAAAATGCGTCATATTTCATTAAAATCCTTCAAACGCCCCGCCAGCCTGCTAACGGCATCGCTGCTCGCCAGTTGCTCCGTCGGGCCCAACTTCCAGCAACCGGCGGCCCCACAAGCTGCTGGTTACACATCAGGTGCGCTACCGACGAAAACGGCCTCGGCATCCGGCTCCCTCGGCGGGGCGCAAAACTTCATCCAGAACATGGATATTCCCGGCCAATGGTGGACCTTGTTCCAATCGCCGGAACTGAACCAACTGATCCAGCGCGCGATGCAGGCAAACCCTTCCATCGCCGCCGCTCAGGCCTCGCTGCGGGTCGCCCAGGAGAACGTGCTGGCGCAAGATGGCTATTACTACCCAAGCATCGGCCTGGGTCTCAGTGCCAGCAAAAACCAGACTTCGACCGCCAGCCTGTCGCCTGTCGCGGCCAATGGTAAGCCGTTCTATTCGCTCTATACCGCCCAGCTCTCGATTTCCTACAGCCCGGATGTGTTCGGGCTGAACCGCAGAACAACCGAATCCCTGGCGGCCCAGGCTGAAAACCAGCGTTATCAACTGGAAGCCGCATATCTGACCCTTACCTCCAATGTGGTCGTCGCCGCCGTGCTGGAAGCTGGCTTCCAGGCCGATATTACAGCGCAGCAGCAGACCATCCAGGCCGAGAGCCAGTTGCGGGACATCATCGCCCACCAAGTCGCCGTGGGCGAAGTGGCGCAGGCGGTACTTCTGCAACAGGAGGCGGTGCTGGCACAGGCGCAACAGATGCTGCCGCCGATGCAGAAGCAATTGGCTTTGGAGCAAAACGCCCTGATCGCGCTTGCCGGGGGATATCCAAACGAAGTGCCCGCGCAGAATTTCGATCTTGCTTCAATTCATCTTCCGCAAAACTTGCCGGTCAGCCTACCGTCGAATCTGGTGGCGCAACGCCCAGATATCCTGGCTGCCGCAGCAAACATGCATTCGGCGAGCGCACAGATTGGCGTTGCCATCGCCAACCGGATGCCGCAATTCCCGCTGACCGCAGCGTTCGGCACGTCACCAGCCGCCATTGCCAATGCGTTCACCCCGTATAACCAATTCTTCTCGGTTATTGCCGGTTTAGCGGTTCCCATTTTCCAGGGCGGCACGCTGCTGCATCACCAGCGCGCTGCGGAAGCGCAGTTTGATCTGGCGGCCGCGCAATATCGTCAAACGGTAATCTACGCGTTTCAGAACGTGTCCGATACACTGCGCGCGTTGCAATCAGACGCTAACGAATTGCAGGCCGCCGAGACATCCGATCAGGTCGCGGCGCAAAGCCTGAACATCAATCGTACAGAATTTAAGGCAGGATCAACTTCTTATCTATCCGTGCTCAATACGGAACAAATTTATCAGGTGGCCCAGCTCGCTTTGGTGCAGGCTGAAGTTACCCGCCTTTGCGATACCGCGGCATTGTTCCAGGCATTGGGCGGTGGCTGGTGGAACCGCTCCAACCCGCCGATAGCGTCCGGCGCGCAGATGGCGAGCAACTGATACGTTCGCCACGCCTGCAAATGGTTTCAATAATTCTCCGCTTTTATAGAATTGAAAGAAATTAAGGTTGCTCATAAAGAAGCTGGGCGGCATCATCATGCTCGCCCCCGTTATTTTTGTCCTTTCTGTCGCGGCCGGCGGGGCATCAGCTGCATCCACAATAAAGGCATCCGTTCCCGTAACAGTTCAGGGCTTCGTGCCTGGTTACACCGACAGCGGACTGACGCAGTTGGCCAATACATGTGTCGCCGAGGTACCGGCACCTGGAACGATGGCCAATGAGTTGCACGGCGGCAAATGGCAAGTTCAGGTGCAGGTGCAGGTGCAGGTGCAGGACGTATATATGCCTCATGTTGCCACCGTGGTTAGAGCCACCTTGCTTAATGGAAAGCGTGTTGTGGCTTTCCGGTGGAAACGGACGGTGTCGTTGGATACCGCGCCTTCGGCCGCATTTTGCTGGACAGTGTCCGAGCTGACACAGGAGCTCTGGGATTCAGTTTCCGTGGCATCGCCAATCGATTATCTGATGGCCGAATTGGGTCCGACAGCCGGCATTGCTTTGGGGTCAGGCAACGTCCGCTTGCTCGTTTTTTAATCCAAGAGCGGACCGTCCACTCTCGGCCCGGTCCCGCCATATGCCGCCGTTCTGCTTCGCGCCCGCTCTTGCCGCTTCTAGCGCGGAGGCGGAGTTGCCACGTTCCGCGTTTCGGCTGCGGGCTCGCACTTTGAAAGACCGCATCGGCTTCCCATTTATCCAGTCGAGATCACTAATGAGGACTTAGGAATGGCCAGCGGCTGGGCTCCCGACGGGGCGGTTCAGGATCAAATCGATGACACGGTAGCGGACGCCGTTATGATCGCGCGCGGGAGAATGCCTGTTGGTGAGAGCGAGACGCACTGTACGGAATGCGGCGAGCCAATACCTGAAGGTCGGCGTCGCGCCGTACCAGGCGTCCGTACCTGCGTCGAATGTCAATCGGCCCGCGATACCAGACCAGTGAACTCAGGCATCAATCGCCGGGGCAGCAAGGATAGTCAGCTTCGCTAAAGGCCTGCCCGTCGTGTAGCAGAGGCTCGAACGTCCGGTTTCTTCAGATTTTCACTTGAGAATGGACGGGCCGCTATCGGCCATCAGCGCCGTTCTTTGAATTCACCACGCGCGCCGAAGCGATCATTCGATCGGGTTACGACAAGCCTGCCGGCGACGACGCGCGTGTCTGTTCGGTCGAACGGGGTTTATGGTTCACCGCTATCGCCCGGCAAAATTTTTATAAAAAATTCCGGGGCTGGGTAAGCCGGTCAGCGGCGGAAATGCCGAACCGCTCCCCACCTCCGTATGGGGTGGCAAATCGTTTCGCGCTAAGTTATGTTGGCTGGCTTGATGCGGCCTGATCCTGCCGTCTGAGCTGGCCGGGTTTTCTCGCCTCGAACTCAGAGACGCCGCTTTCCACTGCTACGTCGTTGCAGACATCACAAACAGCCTGCGCAAATCTCTGGACGGTTTCCCCTTCACCGACACACCAGATGGTCAGGGTCTAACTGGTTACCTCCGAAATCCAGATGCCTTCGCCGAGGTTATCTCCTATTCAAAGTTGCTGAGCGATGCGAAGATGCGGAATGCGATCTTCTTCCAGAAGCTCGGCCTGAACGATATCGACCCAAGCCAAGCAATAACTGATACCGATCCCGCCACCGAAGCGGGCAGACATTACGGGGCAGTCGAAGCCTGCAGGCTTTGATTGATGCTGTCCCGCTGAAAGTCTCTTAGCGTTAGGTTGTTCTAATTCCACCCCGGGTCATCGCCAGCCGGTCCCGGTAGTTTTGTCCCGTCATTTTTATCCTCCGTTTGTCGTAGGGACTGATGACCGGATCGGAGTTTGGTTCCAATCAACAAGAATAGTAACCCATGAAACCAGCTAGCTCATGGTCCGCTCGCGGCGAGCTTCCGCAAGATCAATGCGAGCCTTGTGGCCATGCTTCTGAAGCAGTTGCAGAAGATTGCCGCCGTTTAGCAGCGTAATGGGTTTATCCTTAGCGAATGTAGGAATCGGGACCGTAGTCGCTCGTCGTGACGAGAATACCCTTCATAGCCCCTTCGTTCATCATTGTCCCATACAAGTTTCGAACTGCAGATACCCCTACTGTGGACGTATAGCGCTTCGCCTGTATGACGATTTTTCCTCCACGGATCGGGTCCGGATCGAAGGCCACTGCATCAACGCCCCCGTCTGCGCTCGCACGGGTAATTTTGACGTCTCCGCCGTCCTTCGAAAACTCCCGTCCAAATAATTCCCGGACTAGATGTTCGAACTCTTCCCAGTCGATAGATGCAAGATTAATGCTTTCGTCAAGGAGTCCAGCGACATCGTGGCTAGCGACAAAACGAGGGTCATCCATATTTATTTTTGCGATAGGAGCGACCGGTGTGATTCCGCTCAACTTTGCTGCAGACACACCTTTCAGTTCCCGGAAGCAAGCTTTCGGATCTACCTTCGTAAAATCGACTTTCTCGGTTTCAGCCCGCGTTGTCTGCAGCGAGAGAAGGCAGCCTGTTTCTTCGAGGCCGGTTCCTTTGTTAGTCCACGTAAGCCAGCCGTTGAAGACGATTGCTTCGATAGTTTGCGCCGTGTCTCCGCTAAAAATCTCATATACCGTGCGGAGTGTAATCTGGTAGAGAACCGCATCAAACAGACGCCCTTGCTCAGCCTCCGACAAATATGTCGTCTTCATCTCATTTCGAGATGCGACATAAGCAGCTTTCAATATGGAGGGGAGCGCCTCCGGTTTTGGCAGCGTATAGTCGACAATTAGAGTGCCGGTCTCAGCGTTATAGGCGGCGAGATAATCCTTGATGTGCCATTCAGGGTATCCGGACTGATTTAGGATGAGCTCGACTACGGTAACTACGGCCGAAGTCTCCTTTGCTTCGTACCTCGCCTTTAGTTCGGCAATCTGGTCGTTCGTTGTGCGTTGCTCGCTCTCATAGATGTCTTTCTCGGAATGATAGGTCCGCTTTGCATCTTCAAATTCGAGATCAAAACTTCGATTCAGCTCGTCGTTTTGAGTTTCTTTAATCTTCCAAAGATCATGTGCGGCCGCAAAGCGGGCGTTTACGTCTGCATCGAGTTTTTTCGTGCGACCCGGGATAATTTTATCGAAGAAAGTGGGCGTAATTCGAAATTGGGAGAGTAGCGGCTCGCCGGGGGGCGCGGAGTAGATGGGCCCGGCAGGGCTACCGTCGGTCTCGTTAAACCTTACGTTAGGATACCTGCCGTCGTGCAGGAAAACGAACAGCTTCCGATCTTCCATCGCTTTCCAGCGGACAGCATGCCGCTTCCCGACCGCTGCAACCAGGAGATTTCGTGCTTCTTCGAGCGCCTTTTGCGCCTCCTGACTGATTAGATCTGCAGTCTCCTTGCTCTAGGATTTGCTCTGCTGGATAGCGGCCTTTGAGGTAATTCGTTGCCACTTGTCATGCCAGGCAGCGAGCTGTGTATCTGCCTTGTTTTTGAGGACATAGTGGTTTGGTGCCTTCAGGAGGCGGTATTCATGAAGACCTAGATGCCGAAGCTCAAGACATAGCCTGATAAGCGTCCGGTTTGGGTATAAACCCCTTCAACCTGACCAACATGGACTTCCTGGGCTATCGGCTTCCTCGCGACGTAAAGTGCGCAGCATAAATTGCCGTCTGATAAAAATACTGTAATTACTAAACTTCAGGTGACAGTTTTGCAAGCCATAAAGGCTTCTGCAGCGGTAGCGCCTTCTTTCGCCGATCACCTTCGTTTTACAGTTTTGCACAGCTACAGCTAACATTAAACGGGCGGCGAGCTTCAGCTTGGCCGCTCAAAGAGCATCAAGCAACCCGGCACCATTATTTCGTGGACTGTTGACGCGCCGACTTACTGGCCAAGCCCGCAGCATCTCATCGGCAGATGAATGTAACAACTCTGCCGGGATGCCTTCTCCTTCCCGAAGCCATAGTGGCCAGTTGTTCGACTCTAAAAGTACCGGCATTCGGTCATGCACCGCGCGCGTGGTGGCGTTCGCGGTCGTGGTGATGATCGTGAAGGACCTAACAGTTTCGCCGCCCGCTCCCTTCCAGATATCCCACAACCCGGCCAACATCATCGGCTGCTCATAGCGCCTGGCGAACGCGTAGGGCCGCTTGCCGCCCTCCACGGCCTGCCCACTCATAATAGGCGTCGACCGGCACCAGGCAGCGCGCGTGGGCAAAGGCGGCTCGAAACATGGGCGCTGTCGCCACCGTCTCGGGTCAACCGCCCAATGCGGCAAGAAACCCCATGTCAAAAGATCGAGGTGTCGCTCGCCGGTCTTGGGGTGGCGCCGCACTGCCATGGCTTGCTGGCTCGGCGCGATGTTCCAGCTCGGCGCCACGTCCGGCACCGGATTGACCGCCCGTACCAAGGCCCGAATGGCGCTCGGCGGGGTGAAGCTGGCGTAACGGCCACACTTACCAGCAGGTTACACCGACTTAGCGGGAGCGACCGACCGCCGTTGGCCGACAAAATTTATAAAAAATTGCGCGCGGGGGTGAGCCGGTCGGCGGCGGAAATGCCAAACCGCTCCCCACCTCCCTATGAGGTCCGTCGGTGGGACGTTAGTCGCCTGACCGGGCCAAAATATTTCTAACGGTTGCCGCGTGCCACACACCACCACGCGCAGTATGAATGCCACGAGCATTAAGCGCATTTGCCACCGCCCGGAGCGTACTTGCACCGCTGGCCTGTATTTGCCGGATAATGGGCAGAACATTAGCCGCATGGGTGTCCGCGTTGTCCTGATTGGTGATAATTCCCTTTGCCCGGGCTTCCGGGAGATTTGTCCTATTGCCTAGGGTAGCACCTTGCGCTCGCTTAGCGGCAAGAGCGGCGCGCGTGCGATCGGCAATCAGGTTGCGCTCCTTCTTTGCCAAAGCGGCATAGACATGGAGCATAAAAGGATCCGCATCTGCTCCTAGCTCGACCACAATGAACGGCACGCGATTTGCCATGAGGCCGGAAATAAAAGCCACGTCGCGGGAAAGGCGACAGAGCTTTGCCACTACGACGGGCGCCTTGGCTTTGCGTGCTTGCGCCAGGGCGGCATTGAGTTTCGGGCGGCGGTCTAGTGCATCGGCCCCCTTGCCGGTTTCAACCTCGACATATTCCCCGGCGATCTCTGCCCGCTGCGCGGCGGCAAAGCTGGCTATGGCCTCACGTTGGGCCTCGATCCCAAGACCGGATTTGCCTTGCTTGCCGGTGCTAACTCGAATGTATGAGACAATCTTGTCCATTCTAGCGCTTTCAGCGCAGTTTGTATAACAACTATACCTCCGTATAAAAGTTATACAATACATTTCTTGACCGAACTAAGGCCGATGCTCGGAAAGTGTGT
This sequence comes from uncultured Pseudomonadota bacterium, assembly GCA_963827925.1. Lineage (GTDB taxonomy): Bacteria > Pseudomonadota > Alphaproteobacteria > Acetobacterales > Acetobacteraceae > Acidocella. The sequence continues at coordinate 17,291 of CAWHDE010000016.1, forward strand.
GCCTGGGTGCTAGAATTGACGTGACCTGAACCGACCGCAGCTATCGGCCGCGACCAAGGTTCGCCCGCTTTAGCAATGGCTCAGGAGGTCGCCGCTCAAGCGCTCGGTGGCACGCACCCTGACGGACGTCTCGGACGACGCCGACAGCTATTACGCTCTCTCGATGCCGGTCGCGCCTGATTGGGCACAGAAGGCGATATTTACCTGCACCATCAGGGCTGTCCAGGGCGGCGAGGTCTGATGGCCGCCGTATCCCCGAGCGCGCTCAGAGTGGTTGAGGGCTGTCGAGCCTCTGACCGCTCTCCCCGTATATCAAATGTGATTGAGGCTTCTCAGGCTGATTTTGGTCCCCCAGCTGGTCCCCTGACTGCCATTTAAGGCAGTGGTTCTGTCCGTATTTTGTCTTGCAAGTCTTTGAAAAGATTGGTGGGCGCGACAGGGATCGAACCTGTGACCCTTCGCGTGTGAAGCGAATGCTCTACCGCTGAGCTACGCGCCCGGTGGGCGGCCTGATAAGCTGGGCAGAGGGCGCTGTCAATTGCCTGAAACAGAGTTGAATCGCATGGCGGTCTCCAAAATCTGATTCCCGGGAGTGAATTTGCAGGCAATATCGGGCAATTGCCTGGGGATCCCGCCTTTTAGGCGCCAAAAGAGCCGGTGAAATGTTGCAATCTGGGTGGTGATGTTTCCTTCCTGCCGCTCCCGGTCGAGTAGCGGTGGGCTGGAGCAGGCATGCACCATCCACGCACGGCCATAGGCCCGGCGCTTCGACGCTTCCGGCGCTGAACGGCAGGTGCTAAAGCCCGCCCATGGCTGGACATTCACACGCTAAGAACATCATGCACCGTAAGGGTGCGCAGGACGCCAAGCGCGCGCGGATCTATGCAAAGCTGATCCGTGAGATCACCGTTGCGGCGAAGGAAGGACTGCCGGACCCCACAGCCAATCCGCGTTTGCGCGCGGGCATCGCGGCGGCACTGAAGCAGAACATGACCCGCGATGCGATCGACCGCGCGATCAAGAAAGCCTCCGGCGCGGGCGGGACCGAGAATTACGAATCCGTGCGCTACGAGGGCTATGGCCCGGCGGGGGTGGCGATCATCATTGAGGCGTTGACGGATAACCGCAACCGCACCGCCTCCGTTGTGCGAGCGGCCTTCAACAAGTCCGGCGGGGCGCTGGGGGAAACCAATTCCGTGTCGTTCATGTTCAACCGCCTGGCGGCGATCCGTTACCCGGCCAACGCGGCCTCGGCGGATGACATGCTGGAAGCGGCCATCGAGGCGGGCGCGGATGACGTGGTGAGCGACGAGGAAGGCCACGAGGTGCAGGCCGCGGTGGAGAATTTCTTCGCGGTGCGCGATGCGCTGTCGCAGAAATTTGGCGACCCGGCGGAAGCGGGCATTGAATGGCAGCCGAACGTGACCGTGGCGTTGGACGAGGACAAGGCGGCTTCCGTGCTGAAGCTGATCGACACGCTTGAGGATGATGACGACGTGCAGAACGTTTATGCCAATTTCGAGCTGTCGGAAGACGTTCTGGCGAAGCTCTCGGCATAATGTTGCAAGCCCGGGGCAAGGTTCAGAATTCTGGGAATCGACCCCGGCCTGCGTTTTACCGGCTGGGGGGTTCTGGAGTCCGAAGGCAACCGGCTGAGCCATGTGGCGGACGGCGTGTTCGCGACGGATGGCGCGGAGGATGTGCCCCTGCGGTTGAAGGCGCTGGACGAGGCGCTGGCGGATCTACTCGCCCGCTACAACCCGGATGAGGCGGCGGTGGAAGAGACCTATGTGAACCGCAACGCCACCGCCACGTTGAAGCTGGGCTATGCCCGCGGTGTGGCGCTGCTCGCCCCGGCGCGGGCAGGGATTCCGGTGTTCGAATACGGCGCCAAGACGGTAAAAATGGCGGTGGTCGGCACCGGCGGGGCGGATAAGGAACAGGTGGGGCTGATGGTGCGCCGCCTGTTGCCCGGCGCCGCCCAGAAGCGGGCCGATGCGGCGGATGCGCTGGCCGTTGCCATCTGCCACGCTCATCACCGTTCCACCACCAATGTCTGGAAACCCGTATCATGATCGCGCGGCTGCGGGGCATCGTCGATTCGATCGATGAGGGGCGCTGCGTCATCGACGTGAATGGCGTGGGCTATCTGGTGTTCTGCTCCAGCCGCACTTTGGGCGCGCTGCCGGACGGGCTGGCCACTTTGCTGATCGAGACCCAGGTGCGCGAGGATGCGATTTCGCTTTACGGCTTTTTCACTGCCGCCGAGCGGGAGTGGTTCAGGCTGTTGACCACGGTGCAGGGGGTAGGGGCGAAAGTGGCGCTGGGGATTTTATCGGCTCTCTCGCCAGACCAGCTCATCGGCGCCATTGCCGGGCAGGATAAGGGCGCGCTCACCCGCGCGCCGGGCGTGGGGCCAAAGCTCGCCATCCGCCTCCTCACCGAATTGCGCGATAAGGCTGGGGCGATGCCGGGCGGAGGTGCGGCGGCGTTGCCGATGGCTGCGGCGCCTAAGGGTGCGGTGGCGGATGCGCTTTCGGCGCTTACCAATCTTGGCTATCGCCGCGCCGAGGCCGAGGCGGCTCTGGCCAGGGCCGTCGAGGCGCATGGTGAAGACGCCTCGCTGGATGTGCTGATCCGTACCGGGCTGAAGGCTTTGGCCAAATGAGCGAAAGACTGACGTCCGGCGAGAGGCTTTCCGACGATAACGCCGAAACCTCTCTGCGCCCGCAAAGCCTGGAGGATTTCACCGGCCAGGCCGCCAGTCGCGAGAATCTGAAAATCTTCGTCGCCGCCGCCAGAACGCGTGGCGAGGCGCTGGACCATGTGCTGCTGCACGGCCCGCCGGGGCTGGGCAAGACCACGCTGGCGCAGATCGTGGCGCATGAGATGGGGGTGGGGTTCAAGGCCACCTCCGGCCCGGTGATCCAGAAATCTGGTGATTTGGCCGCAATTCTCACCAATTTGCAGCCCAAGGATGTGCTGTTCATCGACGAGATCCACCGCCTGCAGCCGGCGATCGAGGAAATCCTCTATCCCGGCCATGGAGGATTTCCAGCTCGACCTCATCATCGGCGAGGGGCCGGGCGCGCGCACGGTGCGGATCGATCTGCCGCCCTTCACCCTGGTGGGCGCCACCACCCGCGCTGGGCTGCTGGCCACCCCTTTGCGGGACCGCTTCGGCATTCCGCTGCGCCTCGTGTTCTACACGCCCGATGAACTCACCGGCATCGTCATCCGCCTGGCGCAGAAGCTGGGCATGAATCTTTCGTATGAAGGCGCGCTGGAGATCGCCCGGCGCTCGCGCGGCACGCCCTCGCGTGGCCGGGCGGCTCACCCGCCGCGTGCGGGATTTCGCCACCGCCGCCAGGGTGGAGGAAATTTCACGCGAGATGGCAGATGCCGCGCTCACCCGTCTGGATGTGGACCAGAAGGGGCTGGATGCCATGGACATCCGCTATCTCAAACGTCTTGCCGAACATCATAATGGCGGGCCGGTGGGTGTCGAAACGCTCGCCGCCGCCCTGGCCGAGGCGCGGGACACGCTGGAGGATGTGGTGGAGCCCTATCTGATCCAGGAGGGGCTGCTGCTGCGCACCTCGCGCGGGCGCATGCTGGGCGATCCCGGCTGGCGGCATCTGGGCCTTGCCCGCCGCAGCGCGGGCCGGATCTGCTCGATCTACTGGGCGAGTAAAACTCTGGCGCAACCAGACGTAGCGGCGGCCGGAATAGTTTTGCTGCTATGCCACAAAAAAACCGTTTTCGGCCTTAATCATGGGGTTGGAGCAGGATTTTGATCTATCGTTACACCACGCGCATCTATTATCAGGACACGGATGCCGGAGGCATTGTCTACCATGCCAATTATCTCGCCATCGCCGAGCGGGCGCGGACCGAGGCGCTGCGCGACATGGGCGCACCGCATGCTGAAATGGTTGCGACTTACGGGGTCATGTTTGTGGTGCATCGCGTCAATTTGCTCTATCAGCGCCCCGCCAGGATCGATGAGCTGGTGACGGTGGAAACTGAATTCACGGAATTGAACGGTGCGAGCGTTACATTGCGGCAGAAATTCCTGCGAGACAGCGACTCGTTGGTCATGCTTGAGGTCGGGCTGGGTTGCGCGCGCGTGTCCGATGGCCGGGCGACGCGCATTCCGCGCGACTGGGTTGCGCGCCTGAAATTTTGAACGGGGAAAGATAGTGGACGATACGGTGTCTCAGGCGGCCATGGCCGCGCCGCAGGCGAATCTCTCGCTGCTCGGTCTGTTCCTGCAGGCGGACGCGGTGGTGAAGCTGGTTATGATTATCCTGCTGATCGCCAGCATCTGGGTATGGACGATCATCATCGAGAAGATCATGACCATTCGCCGCGTGAACCGCGAGGCGGATGCGTTCGAGGACAATTTCTGGTCCGGCGGCAGCCTGGATGAGCTTCACGAGCGCGAGGGCGCCGACCCCGCCAACCCGATGGCCGCCGTGTTCGGCGCCGCGATGAGCGAATGGAAGCGCACCGCCCGCATCGCCGGCACCGAGATCGGCAAGACCGGCGTGAAGGAGCGCGTGGACCGGGCGATGAACGTGACCATCATGCGCGAGATGGACCGGCTGGAGCGGTTCATGATCTTCCTGGCCTCCGTCGGCGCCACCGCCCCGTTCATCGGTCTGTTCGGCACGGTCTGGGGCATCATGCACTCCTTCTCGGCCATCGCCGCCATGCATAATACCGACCTTGCGGTGGTCGCGCCTGGTATCGCGGAGGCCTTGTTCGCCACCGCCATCGGCCTTGTCGCCGCCATTCCCTCGGTGCTGGCCTATAACAAGCTCTCCAACGATCTTTCGCGTTTCGCCGGGCGGCTGGAAGGGTTCGGCACGGAATTCTCTGCCATCCTCTCCCGTCAGGCCGAGGAGCATAAGTAAATGGCCGGCGGGCTGATCGGCCCCGGCGGCAACGGCCGGCGCCGTTACCGCCCGATGGCGGAAATCAACGTCACCCCGCTGGTGGACGTGATGCTGGTGCTGCTGATCATCTTCATGGTCACGGCGCCGATGATCACCTCCTCCGTGCAGGTGAATCTGCCGCAGGCCAATGCCAAGCCTGCCAATGCTGATTCCAAGCCGATCACCGTCACGGTGGACAGCAAGGGTAATGTCTATCTGAACAACAGCCAGATTCAGCTCTCCAACCTGGTCAGCACGCTGCAACAGGCCGCGCAGAACAATGCAGACCAGCGTATCTTCATCCGCGGTGACAAGCAGGTGGATTATGGCACCATGCTCCAGGTAATGGCGGATATTGTGCAGGGCGGGTTCACCAAGGTGTCGCTGCTGGCCCAGCAGCCCGGACAATAAGGCCGGGCAAGGGAGCTATTGATTTGGATCGGGATCTGCGCCGAAGCGGGATCATCTCGTTTGTCATCCACGCGGCGATTATCATCGCCGCGATCGTGACGCTGCCCATGCAGCCGCTGAACACCTCGGCGGATGAGAGCGTGGATGTGGACCTTGTCGGCCCCACCCAGCCGCAGACGGCGCAAAATACTGGCAAGGTGGCCGCCCCCAGCAACACGCCGGTGCCGCATCAAGGCCCGGTGAACCCCACCCAGCCGAAGCCGCAGCCGATCGTGGCGCCGCCTCCGCCGCCGCCTCCGCCGCCCCCGGCGCCGGAGCAGAAACCCACGCCCGCGCCGCCAACCCCCGCGCCGCCTCCGCCGCCGCCCACGCCAACGCCGACCGTGGCGCCGACACCTCCGCCTCCGCCGCCTCCTCCGCGGCCGCCGCAGAAGCAGACGAGCACGCAAAAGCCGCCGCCGAAGCCGCAGCCGGTGACCAAGCCGCCGGCGCCCGCGCAATCGGCCACGCATCAGCAGCATGAGGTGAAGAACCCGCTGCCGCTCAGCAAGAACGTGCTCAACACGCTCTCGCAGCTGCGCGTGAACCAGCCGCAGGAGAAGCCGCCGACGTCGCAGTACAACCCCGACCAGGGCGGTGCGCCCAATGGCGGTGGCAGCCCGAACAGCACGGCCAATTCCGGCCTGTCCGAGGCTGACCGCAACGCCATCGGCGCGCATGTGCGGCCCTGCTGGGGCATTGATGCCGGGGCGCCGGGCGTGCAGAATTTCTCCGTGCAGCTGCTGGTAACCACCGACGCCTCGGGCACCGTGCGCGATGCTCAGGTCGCCCCCGCCTCGCAGGGCAACATGGGCGACCCGGTCTATAGTGCTTATGCCCAGCGCGCGATTGCGGCTGTGGAGAATTATCAATGTGCGACGCTGCCCTTGCCGTCCTACATGCTGGGTAAGGTGCAAACCTTCCTGTTCAACTTCACCCCGTAAGAGGTTCGATGATGACGCGTCTCCTTCTGCCGCCATTCTCCCGCCGCCGCCTGTTGGGCGCGGCAGGTGCCGCGAGCCTGGTGGCCCCGGCCGCCTATGCCCAGACTGCCCCGGCGCCCGACGAGTAATAATGGCCCGGCCATCAATGTCAGCGGTGCGCAGAACGCGCCCATCCCCATCGCCATTTCTCCCTTCGACACACAGGGCGTCGGCGCGCAGATTACCCAGGTGATCTCGGACGATCTCGGCCATTCCGGCCTGTTCCGCGCCATCGACCCCTCCAGCTTCGTGCCGAACTCCATCAATAACGGCACGCCGGTCTGGCAGAACTGGACTCTGCTCGGCGCCCAGGGGCTGGTGACGGGCGATGTGCAGGATGCCGGCGGCGGCCAATTGCGTGTGGAGTTCCGGCTCTGGAACGTGCAGCAGCAGGCGCAGGTGCAGGGCACGGCCTACACCACCACTCCGGATAACTGGCGGCGCATCGCCCATATCATCGCCGATACGGTCTATCAGCAGATGGTCGGCGAGAAGGGCTATTTCGACAGCCGGGTCGCCTTCATCTCCGATGCCGGGCCGGTGACCAGCCCCATCCGCCGCCTCGCCATCATGGATTATGACGGCGCGAACGTGCAGTTCCTGACCGACGGCGCCAACATGGCGCTCTCGCCGCAATATAACCCGGCGCGCCAGCAGCTTGCCTTCGTCAGCTATCGCGGCGGCACCAACCCGCGCGTTTATCTGTTCGATCTGCAATCCGGCGCCACCCAGATGGTCGGCGGCTTCGGCGAGATGACCATCGGCCCGCGCTTCTCGCCGGACGGCAATTCGCTGCTGATGTCCGTCACCCGTAATGGCGGTGCCGCGATCGTGAAGGCCGGGCTTGGCGGCGGCGGAACGTCGGAGCTGACCGACAGCAGCTCCATCAACGTCACCCCCTGCTATTCGCCGGATGGCTCACAGATCGTCTTCAACTCCGACCGCGACGGCAACCAGCAGCTTTTCGTGATGAACGCGGATGGCTCGGGCGTGAAGCGCATCTCCTTCGGTCCCGGCCAATATGCGGAACCCTGCTGGTCGCCGCGCGGGGACCTCATCGCCTATACCTTCTGGGGCTCGGGCGGATTCTCCATCGGCGTAATGGCACCGGACGGCACGGGCGAGCGCATCCTCTCCCAGGGCTTCCTGGTGGAGGGTGCCACCTTCTGCCCGAATGGCCGCGTGATCATGTTCTACCGCCAGTCTCCCACCGGTTCGGGCCATAGCTCGAATTCGGTGACGATCGGCGTGGACGGATTCAATGAGCGGCTGGTGAATACCCCCACCTATGCATCTGACCCGTCCTGGGGTCCGCTTCTGGCCTGATTTAACGTGCCGGTGTCGAGGGAGAACCGCACGGTCTCTTCCAGGGCGTTTACAACATGGTTGAACCGGCAGGTTCAACCTATTTTTGCGTTCCCCCGACACGGGATGCTGCCCGTTTCGACGTGCAGGTCGAGCGTCGGAACTGGTCGGTGGACCTGGACGTGAAGCAGATGTTCATCAACACCGCCGTGCATTTGAACCATGGGGCATTCGCCACGGCCCACACAGAGCTGGGCCTGACGGTACCCTTGTTCGGACAATCTAAATTGTGGCAGGGCTGCAGTAGTGTCTGGGTTGAAATCGGCGTGAAAATGCGCGATACGGCGCGGGTCCGCATGGTGCGGGCAAATTCACACGTGGGGGCCTTTCCTGGCGAGAGCCAAGGGTCCGGTGCCGTAAGGTACTTCCCCACGGAGGATAGAACCGGATTACTATAGGAAAGAGAACTGCCAATGGCACTTCCCGACGTTTCCCTGCGCCAGCTCCTCGAAGCCGGCGTGCATTTTGGCCATAACACCCGCCGCTGGAACCCGCGCATGGCGCCGTACCTGTTCGGCGTGCGCAACCAGGTTCACATTATCGACCTGCAGCAGACCGTTCCCCTGACGGAGCGCGCGCTGAAGGCCATCCGCGACGTGACCGCCGCCGGTGGCCGCGTGCTGTTCGTTGGCACCAAGCGCGCCGCGGCTGACTACGTGGCCGATGCCGCGCAGCGTTGCGGCCAGTATTATGTGAACCACCGCTGGCTGGGCGGCATGCTCACCAACTGGAAGACCATCACCGGCTCCATCAAGCGCCTGCGCCAGATGGACGAGATGCTGGCCGGTGAGACCCATGGCTATTCCAAGAAAGAAATCCTGAACTTCACCCGCGACCGCGAGAAGCTGGAGCGCGCTCTGGGCGGCATCAAGGACATGGGCGGCCTGCCGGACATCCTGTTCGTGATCGACACCAACAAGGAGAAGCTGGCCATCGAGGAAGCCAACAAGCTCGGCATCCCGGTCGTTGCCATCCTCAACTCCAACTCCGATCCCGAGGGCGTGACCTTCCCGATCCCGGGCAATGACGACGCGATCCGCGCCATCACCCTGTATTGCGACCTGGTCGCCGGTGCGGTGCTGGATGGTATCTCCGCCGAGCTTGGCGCCTCAGGTGTGGATCTGGGTGCCGCCGCTGAGCCGGTGATCGACGACGTTCCGTCCGAGGCTCAGGCCTGATTTTTCACGGGCGCAATCTGGCGTCCGCTTAAAACCGAATGACGCGCGGGGGTGTTGAGCCCTCGCGCGCAAACATGTCTTAAGGAGCGAACACATGGCCGAAATTACCGCTGCCCTGGTGAAAGACCTGCGCGAGACCACCGGCGCCGGCATGATGGACTGCAAAAAGGCGCTGACCGAGACCAACGGCGACAAGGAAGCCGCGATCGACTGGCTGCGCAAGAAGGGCCTCTCCGCCGCCGCCAAGAAGTCCGGCCGCGTGGCCGCCGAGGGGCTGGTGGGCGTTGCCCTGGCGCCCGGCAAGGCCGCCATTGTCGAGATCAATGCCGAGACCGACTTCGTTGCCCGCAACGAGGCGTTCCAGAATTACGTTGAGACCGTCGCCAAGCTGGCGCTGGATGTGGGTGAGGATGTGGAGGCTCTGAAGGCCGCCGCCTATCCCGGCACTGGCCGTACCGTTGCGGAAGAGGCCGTGCATCTGGTCGCCACCATCGGTGAGAACATGAATGTCCGCCGTGTGGCCGTCATCGAGGTGCCGGGTGGCACCGCCGCCGCCTATATCCATGGCGCGCTGAAGCCGGGCCTGGGCAAGATCGGCGTGATCGTCGGCCTCGAGGGCGCTGCCAACGAGGCGCTGGAGACCTTGGGCCGCCAGATCGGCATGCATGTCGCCGCGACCCGTCCGGATGC
>CAWHDE010000017.1:0-91389 GCA_963827925.1 uncultured Pseudomonadota bacterium
AGAGCAGAAGTTCTGACAGCGCGAGCCGGCAGGCGAGGCGGAATTGCTCGGGCGTGATGTTCGCCCAGACCGGATAGAGCGCCACCAGCCAGTCGAACAGCTTACGGTCCACCGCACCGGGGAAGGCGCGGGTGAGCGTCTGGTAGAAATGATGGTGCGTGTTGATCAGCCCCGGCAGCACCACGTGCTGGCTGGCGTCGAACACCGCCGTCACCTCCGTGCGTGGCGTGGCGCCCAGGGGCACCAGCTCGGCGATCATGCCATTGGCGGTCACCAACCCGCCTTCCGCGCCGCGCGGCATACCCGCCAGCGGTGTTTTGATCCACAGACCCATGCAACCTCCTTTATCGCCTCATTTTTCACCAGACGGCAGATGTCAATTCTATTGCAGCTGCGGCACGCTCTGGCTACGCATTGTGCAGGGCAGCGTGCCGCGCCGCCAGTGCTGACCGTCTGGTGGCTGAGATTTGTTAACCTGGATTTGCTGGCCTAAGATTTGCTTGGCTTGCCTAGAATTGCTTGAGAGGGTGCATGGATTCAGAGTTGGACAGGTCTGTTCCGGACGCACCGCCCCTCCTCGCATTGCGGGGGATCGTCAAACAATTTCCCGGCTGCCTGGCCAATGACCATGTGGACCTGACCATCGGCCGTGGCGAGATTCACGCTCTGCTGGGCGAGAATGGGGCCGGCAAAAGCACGCTGGTGAAGATCATCTACGGGGTGATGAAGCCGGATGCGGGCAGCATTGCCTGGAATGGCAAGCACGTGAGCATCGCCAGCCCCGCCCAGGCGCGCAGCCTTGGCATCGGCATGGTGTTCCAGCATTTCTCGCTGTTTGAGGCGCTAACCGTGGCCGAGAATATCGCGCTCGGCCTCAACGACCCCAAGGATCGGGAAAATCTCGACAGCCGGATTGCGGAAATCTCCACCCGCTATGGCCTGCCGCTGGACCCTGCCCGCGCGGTGCATGACCTCTCGGTGGGCGAGCGCCAGCGCATCGAGATTGTGCGCTGCCTGCTGCAGAACCCCAAGCTGCTGATCATGGATGAACCAACATCGGTTCTAACGCCGCAGGAGGTGCGGAAACTCTTCGCCACGCTGCGGCGGCTGCGCGATGAGGGCTGCTCGATTCTCTATATCAGCCACAAGCTGGAGGAGATCCGCGCCTTGTGTGAGCGCGCCACCATCATGCGGCTGGGCAAGGTGGTGGCGCATTGCGCGCCCGCTCAGAAAACCGCGCGCGAACTGGCGGAGCTGATGATCAGCGCCAAGCTGAAGCAGCAGGATTACTCCAACAAGGTCGCCCAGCTCGGCCCGCCGCGCCTGGTGGTGAACAAGCTTACCATCCGTTCCAACCAGCAATTCGGCACGGATTTGAAGGAGATCTCCTTCTCCGTCGCGGGCGGCGAGATTTTCGGCATCGCTGGTATTGCGGGTAATGGCCAGGGCGAGCTGATGGATGCGCTTTCGGGCGAAATCCCCGCCGGTTCGCCGGGCAATATCCTGCTGGATGCCGCACCGGTGGGGCAGGAGCGCCCGCGTGCGCGCAGGCGGCGTGGCGGTTGTTTCCTCCCGGAGGAGCGCAACGGCCATGGCGCTGTGGGGCAGATGACGCTCGCGGAAAACGGCTTTCTCTCCGCCCATGTGCGCGGCGCGCTGGGGCGCTTTGGGCTGATCAATGCCAAACGCACGCGCGAATTCGCGGCGAAAGTGATCCACGCATTTCGATGTCCGCACCACCGGCCCGTTGGCGGAGGCGCGCTCGCTCTCCGGCGGCAATCTGCAAAAATTCCTGGTCGGGCGTGAGGTGATGCAACAGCCGGGCGTGCTGGTGATTAGCCAACCCACCTGGGGTGTGGATGCAGGCGCTGCCGCGGCGATTTATGAGGCCCTGGTGCAGCTCGCCGCCGCAGGCACGGCGATTGTGCTGATCTCCCAGGATCTGGACGAAATATTGCTTCTGTGCGACCGCATCGCCGTGATCGCGGCGGGGAGATTGTCGGACGCCATGAATGTGAAGGATGCGACCATCGAGACAATCGGCCTGCTGATGGGCGGCACGCATGAGGCGCCGCACGAGGGCAAAGAGGAGCTGGTGCATGCTCTACCGGCTTGAGCCGCGCGGCGAGCGCTCACTCTTCTGGTCTTACGGGTCGCCGGTGCTGGCGATCATTCTGACCATCATCACCATGATGATCATCTTCGCCCTGCTTGGCGCGCCGCCGGTGAAGGGTGTGGAGACATTTCTGATCTCGCCCATCAACAGCGTCTCGGGCCTGTCTTCCCTGCTGGTGCGCGCGGCGCCCTTGATCATGATCGGCGCCGGGCTGGCTTTGTGCTACCGCGCCAATGTCTGGAATATCGGCGGGGACGGCCAGTTCACCATGGGCGCGCTGGCCGGGGCGGGTGTGGCGCTTGCCTTGCCTAACGCCGCCTTCTGGTGGTGTTACCCGCTGGTGCTGGTTCTGGGCGTTCTGGGCGGCATGTTCTGGGGCGGGATCGTCGCCTGGCTCAAGCTGAAATTCAACGCCAATGAAATCCTGACCTCGCTGATGCTGGTCTATATCGCGCAGTTCATCCTGGTCTGGCTGGTCACCGGCCCGTGGCGCGACCCGCATGGCTTTGGTTTTCCGCAATCGGCGATGTTCGGCGCGGGCGCCACCACGCCGACATTCGGTTCCACCTCCATCCATCTGGGCTGCTTGCTGGCGCCGCTGTTGGCGCTGGTGCTGTGGCAGGTGCTCGGGCGCTCCGTGCTGGGCTTTCAGCTGCGTGTCGTCGGCCAGGCGCCGCGCGCCGCGCGCTTCGCCGGATTCTCCAATGCGCGCCTCACCTGGATTGCCCTGCTGGTCTCCGGCGGGCTTTCGGGGCTGGCGGGTATTATCGAGGTCACCGGCCCCATCGGCCAGCTCACCACCACCATCACGCCCGGCTATGGGTTCTCCGCCGTCATCGTCGCGTTTCTGGGGCGGCTGCATCCTGTGGGGGTGATTTTCGCCGGGCTGCTGCTCGCTCTTTCCTATCTCGGCGGCGATGCGGCGCAGATCAATCTCAACATGCCCAACGCCATCACCGGCATTTTCCAGGGCGTGCTTCTTTTCTATCTGCTGGGTGCCGATGTGCTGATCCTGCATCGTTTTCGCCGTGTCCGCCCCCCGGCGCCGGAGGCCGTATGAATCTCGCTTATATTTCCAGCCTCGCCATCTCCGTTGTCGCGGCGTCCTCCCCGCTGTTGATCGCGGCGTCCGGCGAGCTGGTGGCGGAGAAATCCGGCGTGCTGAATTTGGGCGTGGAGGGGATGATGCTGGTGGGGGCCATCGCCGGGTTCGCCACCGCGCATGGCACCGGCAGCGCGGCTTTGGGCGTGGCTGGCGGCGGCTGTGGCCGGCATGCTGATCGCGATGATCTTCGCCGTGCTCACCCTGACCTTCCTGGCCAATCAGGTCGCCACGGGTCTGGCGCTCACCATCTTCGGCCAAGGCTTCGCGGCCCTGCTGGGGGCAGGCTATGTCGGCATCTCCGCGCCGGTACTGCAGGCCGTCCCCATTCCGCTGCTCTCGCGAATTCCGCTGCTGGGGCCTGTGTTGTTCGACCAGAACATCCTGATCTATTTTTCCTTCGTGATGCTGGCGCTCATCGCATGGTTCCTGAACAAGACCCATGCCGGGCTCATCCTGCGCGCGGTGGGTGACAGCCACGACGCCGCCCATGCCATGGGCTATCCGGTCATCCGCATCCGCTATGCGGCGGTGGCGTTCGGCGGGGCCATGGCGGGTATCGCGGGCGCCTATCTCTCGCTGTTCTATTCACCGCTCTGGTCGCAGGACCTCACCGCCGGGCGCGGCTGGATCGCGCTGGCCCTGGTGGTGTTCTCCGCCTGGCGGCCGCTCTGGCTGCTGGTGGGGGCTTATCTGTTCGGCGGAATCACCTTCCTGTCGCTCTACCTGCAGGGGCTCGGCATTTCCGTGCCATCGCCCTTGGTTTCGGCGCTGCCTTATGTCGGCACGGTGGTGGTGCTGGTGCTCATATCGCGTGATGCACGGCGGATCAGGCTCAACCAGCCTGCCTGCCTCGGCAAATATTTCCACGCGACTGCCTAAAATCCTCAAAAAGTTAGAAGGAGTAATAACATGGCTTCACTGAAACGGCGCGGTTTTACCGCAATGCTCGGCGCATCGGCGCTGGCAGCCCCTGGCATCATGCGCGCCTCGCGCGCGGATGCGCCGCTGAAGGTCGGTTTCGTCTATGTCGGCCCGGTCGGCGATTTTGGCTGGACCTACCAGCACGACGTCGCCCGCAAGCAGGCGCAGGCCGCTCTGGGTGCGGCCATCGAGACCTCCTATGTCGAGAACGTGCCCGAGGCGCCGGAATGTCAGGCGGTGTTCGAAAGCCTGGCCGCCTCCGGCCATAAGCTGATCTTCGGCACCTCCTTCGGCTACATGAACTATATGGTGAAGGTCGCCGGCCAGAACCCGGATGTGATGTTCGAGCATTGCACCGGCTATAAGCAGGCCAAGAACCTCGCCATCTACGATATCCGCTATTACCAGGGCCGTTATATACAGGGCGTGATCGCCGGGCACCTCTCCAAGACCGGGAAGATCGGCTATGTCGCGTCCGTGCCCATCCCCGAGGTGGTGCAGGGCATGAACGCCGTGATGCTCGGCATGCAGAGCGTGAACCCGAAGGCGCAGCTGAAGTTCATCACGGTGGATAGCTGGTACGACCCCGGCAAGGAAGGCGACGCGGCGAAAGCGCTGATCGACCAGGGTTGCGACGTGCTGACCCAGCATACAGACAGCCCGGCCCCGCTGCAGGTGGCCGCCAGCCGCAACATCCCCGCCTTTGGCGAAGCGACGGACATGATCAAGTTCGCGCCGAAGACCCAGCTCACCGCCGATGTGAATGAATGGGGCGGCTACTACATCAAGCGCATCAAGGCGGCTATGGGCGGCAGCTGGAGCAGCACCAACACCTGGGGCGGCTTTGCCGATGGCATGCTGGCCATGGCGCCTTACCGCAACATGCCGGCCTCCCTCGCCGCCGTGGCGCAGAGCGCGGTCGCGGACATCGCCTCCGGCAAGAACCAGATCTTCACCGGCCCGCTGACCGACCAGACCGGCAAGATCTTCCTGCCCGCCGGCCAGACCATGGACGACAACACCTTGACCGGCCTGCAGACGCTGGTGGCCGGGATCCAGGGCACGCTCTCCTGATGGAGAAGGACGCGCAGGCCGCCTGGTTGGCGGCGGCGGAACAATGTCTCGGGCTGCCCATCCGGCCCGAGCATCGGGAGGCGGTGGAAACCGCCTTCGCGATCTTGTGCCAGCAGGGTGAGCTGGTGACGTCCTTCCCGCTGCCGCCCGAAATCGAGGCAGCTCCGCGCTTCCGTCCGTGAGATTTTATGGAACTTTATAAGCTGACTGCCATCGAGATTGCCGCGCACGTGCGTGCCGGCAAGCTTTCCGCGTCCCAGGTGCTGGCAGCGCATATCGCGCGCATCGAGGCTCTGGACCCGATTTTCAACTGCTTCACCGCACGAACCTTCGAGCGCGCCCGCGCCGAAGCGGCGCTGGTGGATGCCAAGGTGCAGGCGGGCCGCGACCCGGGCCCGCTGGCCGGCGTGCCCTTCGCGGTGAAAAACCTGTTCGACATTATGGGGCTGCCGACCCTGGCGGGTTCCAAAATTCGCCGCACCGCACCCGCCGCCAAGGCGGATGCACCGCACATCACGCGGCTAAACGAGGCGGGTGCGGTGCTGCTGGGCGCGCTCAACATGGACGAGTTTGCCTATGGCTTCGTCACCGAGAACGCGCATGACGGGCCAACCCACAACCCGCACGATCCTGAGCGCATCGCGGGCGGCTCCTCCGGCGGGTCAGCCGCGGCCATTGCGGCTGGGTTCTGCGCGCTGAGCCTGGGGTCGGATACCAATGGTTCCATCCGCGTGCCTGCCGGGCTCACGGGTATTTACGGGCTGAAGCCTACTTATGGGCGGGTGACGCGCGAGGGCAGCTTCCCGTTCGTGGACAGTTTCGACCATCTCGGTCCTTTCACCCGTTCCGCCGCCGATCTTGCTCTGGCCTATGACGTTCTGCAGGACGAGGACAAAGCCAGCCCGCAACTGGGGCAGGGGATCGATCCCGCCCGGGTCGCGATGCTGGATGACTGGTTCCAATATGGCGCCAGCACGGAAATGCTTGAGGCTGTGAAGATCGTCGCCGATGCCTTGGGCGGCACGGCCAGCGTCACGCTGCCGGAAGCCAAGCGCGCCCGCGCCGCTGCCTTCTGCATCTCAGCCTTCGAGGGCGGGCAGCTCCATAAGCCGGATCTGATCGCCAGACCCGAGGATTACGACCCCGCCACCCTCCCGCGTCTGATCGCGGGTGCCTTGCAGCCGGCGGAGACCATCTACCAGGCCCAGCGCTTCCGCGCCTGGTTCCGCGACCGTGCTCTGGAGATTTTCGAGCGCTTCGATCTGTTGCTGGCCCCGGCCACGCCGATCACCGCGCCGCTGATCGGCCAGCCAACCTTCGATCTGGCCGGGGAGGCGGTGCCGCTGCGCGCCAATATCGGGCTCTACACCCAGCCGATCAGCTTCATCGGCCTGCCGGTGGTGTGCGTGCCCGTGGCCTCGCCAGGCCTGCCGCGCGGCGTGCAGATCATCGCCGCACCTGGGCGTGAGGCGCTGGCTCTGGCCGCAGCAGCGCGGCTTGAGGCGGCAGGCGTGCTGGCCGCGAAGGTGGTGCCATGACCATCGACGATCCCGTGGCGAAGGCGGAGATTGAAACCCTGTTCGCCGCCTATGAGCGTGCCTTGATGGAAAACGACCTTGAGGCCCTGCACGGCTTCTTCTGGCCTTCGCCGCAGGTTTTGCGCTTCGGCGATGGGGGTTCCTCCTACGGCATCCACGAGATCGCCGCCTTCCGCCGCAACCGCACCGGCGGCTCGCCGCAACGTGTGCTGAAGAACCCGCGTATCGTCACGTTCGGGCCGGACCATGGCGTGGCGACCACCGAATTCCTGCGCGAGGGTGAAAGCCGGACCGGACGGCAGACGCAGGTCTGGGTGCGGTTTCCGGAACTTGGCTGGCGGATCGTCAGCGCCCATGTATCTCTGGTTGCTACGCCTGCCGGAGCCTGAATGCCGCAAGCCTTGTCTGACGAACGCATCACCGAGACGCGGGCGAAAATCGTCCGTGTGGCAGAACACCAAGCCGTGGCGCTGGGGCTGGAGAATGTCTCCATGCATTCCATCGCGCGCGAGCTAGGCTGGTCCGCCACCGCCCTGTACCGCTATTTCGCCAATAAGGAGGCGATCCTCGCGGCGGCGCGCACGGCGGCTCTGGATAAGCTTTCGGATGCGCTGGAGGCAGCCATCGCCGGGCCGGGCGATGCCTGGGAGGTCTCCCGCGCCGTGGGCGATGCCTATGTTGCCTTCGCGTTCGAGAATCCCGATGCCTACCGGTTGATCTTCTCGCTAACCCAGCCGAACCCGGCGGATTACCCCGACTTTGCCCGGGCGTTGTCGCGCTCGCGCGCGAACATGACGCTTTACGTGGAGCGCATGGTGGCCGGCGGCGGGCTGGAGACCGACCCGAACGTGCTGGGGCATCTCTTCTGGGCCGGGCTGCACGGGCTGATCAGCCTGCAGATGACCGGCAAAATCAGGGATGGCGCGCCGGATTTCGACACGCTCCGCCGGGAGATGATGCGCAGCCTGGTGCGCGGCGCCCGCAAGCCTTAACGCCAGGGGTCTTCCGCAAGCTCTTCCAGCGCGGCCCGATACTCTGCCTTCAGCCGGGTAACGAGCCGCGCCACCGGCACAATCTCCTTCACCGCGCCAATCCCCTGGCCCGCGCCCCAGATATCCCGCCAGGCCTTGGTGTCCGCCCCAAGCTCCATGATCTGCATTTTCGAGGCGTCGGAGCTGGCCAGAGACGTCGGGTCCAGCCCGGCGGCGATGAGGCTGGGGATGAGATAATTGCCATGCACGCCGGTGAAGAGGTTGGAATAGATGATGTCCTTCGCCCCACTCTCCACGATCATCTGCTTATAGGTCTCGGCGGCGTTGGCCTCCGCGGTGGCGATGAAGGCGGAGCCGATATAGGCAAGGTCCGCCCCCATCGCGCGCGTGGCGGCGATGGCGCTTCCATTGGCAATCGCCCCTGAAAGCGCCAGAGGGCCCGCAAACCATTCCCGTATTTCCTGGATCAGCGCGAAGGGCGAGATGGTGCCCGCATGCCCGCCAGCCCCCGCCGCCACGGCCACCAGCCCATCCGCCCCGCGCGCCACGGCCTTGTGGGCGAATTCGTCATTGATGATGTCGTGGAACACAACGCCGCCATAGGAATGCACGGCCTCATTCACCTCAGGGTTGGCGCCGAGTGAGGTGATGACAATGGGCACCTGATATTTCACGCAGAGCGCCAGATCCTCCTCCAGCCGCGCATTGGTGCGATGGACGATGAGATTGACCGCAAACGGTGCATCCTTTTCCGTCAGCTCCCGACGCAGCTGGATCAGCCATTGCTCGAAGATGCCCGAGGGGCGGGCGTTGAGCGAGGGAAACGACCCCACCACCCCCGCCCGGCATTGCGCGATAACCAGCTCCGGCTGCGAGACAATGAACATCGGCGCGGCAATGGCGGGCAGGGACAGACGACCTTCCAGCAAGGCGGGCAGGGACATGGACAAAATTCCTCTTGGCACGGCGGGTTGTTAATGCCGTTAAGTATAATTGGGACATATTGCCGAGCATGATGCAAGGGGTGGGTTTCGACCCTAGGCGGTCATAAGCCTGCCAGCACGGCGATCTCAGGAGAGGCCGTTCGATGCCGCCCAGTGCCGACGGCTGGTGCCGTTTGTGGTGCCGTTTCGCGTGAATTATTCCCTGGTTTGGGCTCCGGAATGATGCTAAAGCGGCAGTACCAGTAAGGAGGCTCGAAATGATACCCCCTTTTTGCCGCGGATGCGCTCTGGCTCTTGGTATAACGTTCAGTTTTGCTGCCACCGCCTGGGCCGGGGCCGAACACCATGTCCTCGGTCATGATGGCGTCTGGGAGGTCGACACCGGCATGGATGCCCAGGGCAGTAGCTATTGTTCCATCCGGGACCAGTCGCCGGATAAAAGCTATGCGCTGCTGCTGGCCATCTACCCATTGGGCAATGCCCAGAGATTCTGTAATTAACGCCTTCAGATATCAATGGTCGGTCCCGGCCAATGTCGCCGTGCCGACGAAGTTCAACTTTTCCAATGGCAGCAGTTGGAATGCTGACGGTGCTGCGATGAACAGAAACTCGGTGCATTATAAGATCGATATGAAAGATGTGCAGAAGTTCCTGAATGATTTCGCCCACTCGGACACTCTGGATATCGTCTTCACCAAGGGCACGGAACCGACCTGGAAGGCCAATCTCTCCAGCACATCGCAAGCCACCTCCGATTTGTTGGCTTGCACGAACAAACTGCTCGGTAAAGGCAGCGGCTCCACTCAGCCCAACAGCTACTAAAGCGATAGCACCGTCGCCGGGCACTCCCCGCCTTTTGCCTGGCCAGGCAGGGAAGGTTCAAGCTCGGCTGGGGAAATCAGCAAAGCCTGTAGCATCGCAGCGCTTGCTACGGCATGGCTGCATCTGCGCCACACAGCCTCCACCCAAAGCGTCCCTCGAACCCAAATTCCCTAACCCCTCCCAAACCTTCCCAACCTAAACGCAGCCGGATCAACAACCGGCTCATCCCCCGCCACGATATCCGCCATAAGCCGCCCAGCGCCGGGACCAATGCCGAACCCATGGCCGGAAAAGCCGGTGGCGATGTAAAACCCCGGCAGCGCCTCCACCTCCGAGATCACCGGAATCGCATCCGGCGTGCCGTCGATAAACCCGGCCCAGCTCTGCGCGACTTTCGCGCCAGCGAACACGGGAATATCCTGCGCCAGATGCTTCATGGCCTTGTGCAGCCCGCCCATCTGCGGGGCGGGGTCCAGAATGCGTTCCTGCTCGAACGGCATCGCCTTACCGGAGAAATAATCCCGCTCCTGCCGCCATTCATGCAGAAATTGTCCGGAGAGATGCGGTCGCAGATAATCCCGTTCCGACAAAAACTCCGGCAGAAACTTGAAGAACAGCCGGAACACGTCAGGCGTGATCTCGGGGTTTGAGATCCAGCCATTGGCGATGCTGTAGCCGCCATCCAGCCGCTTGCGGAAGGCGTAATGATACGCGGAGGCGGAAAGTTCCGGCCCGTCCAGCGCTTCTGTCCGCAGCACGGAGGAGCGTACTTTCAGCTGCGGCAGTTCGACGCCGTGCTTGCGGCAGAACAGGCGCGACCATGCGCCCCCCGCCAGCACCACTTTCTGGCAGCCGATGCGTCCCTGCTCGGTCTCCACAGCGGCAATCTTGCCGCCCTCACGCACCAGCCCGCGCACGGCGCAATTCTGCAAAATCACCACCCCGGCGGATTGCGCCGCGCGGGCCATGGCGGGGGCGGCAAGCTGTGGCTCCGCCCTGGCATCGCTGGCGGTGTAAAGCGCCCCCTCGAAGCGCCGCGCGGCCCCGGGCAGCAGAGCGGCGGCACCGGCGGCGTCCAGAACCGCCGAGGCCGCGCCCAGAGGCACCGCCTTCTCCGCCCAGGCGGCGCGCTCGCGCTGCTCGGCCTTGCTGGTGTTGAGATAGGCGATGCCGCAGGCCCTGAAGCCGGTTTCAGCACCGGTCAGGTCGTTCATGCGGTGCCAGAGTTTCTGGCTCTCGAACATCAGCGGCAGTTCGCGCACATCGCGCCCCTGCACGCGCACCCAGCCCCAGTTGCGGCTGGATTGCTCGGCGGCCACCTGGCCTTTCTCGCACAGCACCACCCGGGCACCTTTCTGCGCCAGGCTCCAGGCCGTGCAAACGCCAATGATGCCGCCGCCAATCACGACCACATCCGCCATGGCGGGCGCCGTGGCGCCTGCCGTGTTCACAATGTCAACTTGAGGACCCATGGCAAAACTCTCCGCGCGCCCGGCGCGCCGGGTCAAGAGCTGTTTGTCCGGATTTAACCCGACTGACCTTGACCGCGCTGCACCGCACAATCAAATAGGTCAGCCTATTAGGCTCATTTCTCACTTCCTGGCGGTTTTTTGTGATCAGTAATAAGACAAATCGGTAGCGGCCACGTTGGCCTGGCGTTGCTTGCGCTCTCGATGGGCGGCTTCGCCATCGGCACCACGGAATTCGGCACGATGGGGCTGGTGCCCTATTTCTCGAAAGGGCTGCATATCGATATCGAATCCGCCGGGCAGGTGATCAGCGCCTATGCGCTGGGCGTCGTGGTGGGGGCGCCGATTCTGGCGGTGGGCACCGCCAAACTGCCCAAGCGCACCGTGCTGATCGGGCTGATGCTGTTCTTCGCCTTGGGCAATCTGCTGTGCGCCTTCGCGCCCACTTTCGGCTGGATGATGGCGTTCCGCTTTATCGCCGGCCTGCCGCATGGCGCCTATTTCGGTGTGGCCTGTCTGGTCGCGGCGGACCTGGTGCCGCCCGGCAAGCGAACCCAGGCCATCTCTTATGTTCTAACGGGGCTGACCATCGCGACGATTTTCGGTGTGCCCCTGGCCAATGAAATCGGCCAGTTGGTGAGCTGGCGCTGGGCCTTTGTCCTGGTGACCTTGCTGGCGGCCGGCACGGCGGCCGCCGTTTGGGCGCTGGTGCCGCAAAGGGACGAAGATCTGAAATCCAAGAACCCGCTGGATGAGCTGAGCGCTCTCAAGAACAAGGATGTCTGGCTGACGCTGGGCATCGGCGCGATCGGGTTCGGCGGCATGTTCGCGGTCTACACCTATCTGGATTCCACCTTGCTGCAGGTGACGAAGGCGCAGCCTTTCATGCAGCCGGTGGTGCTCGCCCTCTTCGGTGTCGGCATGACGCTGGGCAATCTCGTGACCGCGCGGCTCGCGGATAAGGCCTTGCTGCCGACCATCGCGGGCGTGCTGATCTGGTCCGCCCTGGTTATGGCGGCCTATTGGTTCATGACCGGGCACGTCTGGAGCATGGGGCTGGCGGCCTTCTTGATCGGCAATGGCGGCGGGCTGTGCTCGCCCTTGCAGGCGCGGCTGATGAATGTCGCCGGCAAGGCGCAAACGCTGGCGGCGGCGCTGAACCATAGCGCCATGAACACGGCAAACGCGCTGGGGCCGGTGCTGGCCGGGCTGGCGATCGGCGCCGGGTTCGGCTTGCCCTCTTCCGGCTGGGTCGGGTGTGTCCTGGCGCTCGGCGGTCTGGGGCTTTGGCTGGCGGCGGCGCTGACCGATAAAGGCAAGCGCGCCCTGGCTCAGGCCTGAGCGGCCTGCGAAAAGCTTAGCGGACGGGAATGGTCGCGTAGCGCAGTTCCCGGCTGCGCTCCGGCGGCGGTGCATCGTGGCAGCAGATCAGCCAGTAGGGCAGCACCAGCAGAAGCGTCCAGGCGAAGTTGCCGATAAGCTGCGCATGCGCCTCCAGCGGCCACTGAGTCGGGAAGAGCACGAGGTCCAGCAGCCAGAGCGTGCGCCAGAGCAAGCCGGTGAGCCGCACGGCCGGGGCGACACGCTCCCGGCGCGGGGCGCGGGCTTGCTGCGCGTTGATCTGCAGATAAGCCGCCCCGGCCATGATGCCGAGACAGAGCATGTCCTCGAAAAAATCGGAGGAGTAGGGCTGATCGAACAGACGGATACAGAACAGCCCTGTTAGAGCACCCGCGCCGGTGCACAACCGCGCCAAGGTAAAAATGGACAGGCCGAACCACCATTGCGCGCGGTCTGCCCCCGGCTGCAGCAGCCGGTCGATGATGAAATCGTCCGCTTTTCGCGCGAAACCGATAATATTCCCGGCCAAATCCGTCGTCCCGTCAGCCCTCTGTCCCACCCAAGGCCCGCCGCAGCGAGCCGCCCGCCGCCGCCAGCCTGCCCCGCGCCGCCTCCGGCGTGAGGCCAAGCCGGATGGCCAGCACAGCTGTTTTAACATGCATCCCGCATGCTTCGAGTTCAAGGCTTGCCCGCCGCTCGTCGGCGCCGGTGAGGGCCATGACCATGCGCAGCGCGCGGCCGCGCAGCTTGGCGTTGCTGGCGCGCATATCCACCATGAACGGGCCGTAAGTCTTGCCGAGCCGGATCATCACCGCAGAGGAGAGGATGTTGAGCGCGATCTTCTCCGTTGACCCGGCGGAAAGCCGCGTGGACCCGGCGATGATTTCCGCACCCGAGACAATCTCCACCGCGATCTCCGCCGCCTTGGCCATGGACGTGCCGGGATTATTGACGATGGCGCCGGTGAGCCCGCCCAGCCCCGCGGCATGGCGCAAAGCCGCCAGGGTGAACGGCGTGTTGCCGGAAGCGGCAATGCCGACCAGCGCATCACCCGCGTTGAACCCGTGCTCATCCAAGGCAGCGCGGGCGGCTTGCTCGTCATCCTCCGCCCCCTCGGCGGCCTGGATGAAGGCGCTCGGCCCCCCCGCCAGCAGCGGCACGATTAGGCCCGGCTCCACGCCGAAGGTCGGCCGGCATTCCACCGCGTCCAGCAAGGCCGAGCCGTCCGGAGGTGCCTGCCCCGGCATAGAAAAGCCGCCCGCCATTGGTGAGCCGCTCCGCCACGCCGTCAATCAGCTTCGCCAGGGCAGGGGCTGCATCCTCCAGCGCGCGCTGGGCGGTCGCTTCCTGCGTGAGGAACAGGCGTACGATCTCCTCGGTGCCGCGTGTCTCCAGCCCTTCCAGCTCCGTGCGCGGGGCTTCGGTGCCGCGCGGGGTGAGGGCAGGCGAGGGCTTGCCCGCGCGCCAGACCTGCAAGGCGTGGAAATCGTTCGACCACCAGACAAGATCCGCTTGCGCGCCGGGGGCGATGCGCCCAGCCTTCAGTCCCAAAGCGGCGGCGGGGCGGGAGGTGGCGGCCGCAAGCGCAATCTCCGGCGTGATGCCGAAGCTAATGAGCCGCGCGCACCCCTTCATCCAGCGTGATGGCCGCGCCCGCGATGGTGCCATCCGCCCGATGCCCTACGCCATCCTGCCCCAGCGTGGCGGAGCCCCGCCGAATGAAAGTGTGGCCCCAGGCTCCAGCCCCGCAAGCGCGATGGAATCCGTCACCGCGATGGCGCGAGGGCAGGCGGCAAAGGCGATCTGCAGTAGTGCTGGGTCGACATGCACCCCGTCCACGATCACGCAGGGGGCAAGGCGCGGGTCCGTCAACGCCACGCCCGGTGCGCCGGGGGCGCGGTGGCCGAGCGGCGATTGCGCGTTGAACAGATGCGTGACCAGCCGCGCCCCTGCATCTGCGGCGTCAGCGCATCTGCGTGGCATCCGCCGCCGTATGGCCCAGCGACACGATGATGTTGGCGCGGACGAAGCGGGCAATGGCCGCCATCGCGTGGGGCAGTTCCGGTGCCAACGTGACAAGCCGCAGCACATCCGCGGCGGGGCCGTCCAGCAGCTCATCCAGCGCCGCTTTGTCCGGCAGGCGCAGCCAATCTTCCCGGTGGGCGCCGCGCTTGGCGGGGGCCAGAAACGGTCCTTCCAGATGCAGCCCCAGCAAGGCGGGGTGGCGCTGCATGGCGGCACGCAGCCGCGCGGCGGCCTGGGCGATATCCGGCAGCGGTGCGGTAATGATCGTCGGCAGTACGCCGGTCACGCCGCGTGCGGCCAGACCGTCCACGAACTTGTCCCACTCCTCAGGCGTGGCGGTGGCGCAATCCACCCCGAAGGCGCCGTTATTATGCAGATCGATCAGCCCCGGCCCGAGCACGCCATGGGCCAGATGGATATCGGCGCCGGCCTCTCCGGGCAGGATCGCGACAATGCGGCCCGCCGCGATTTCGACGGTGGCGGGTCCGGTGAAGCGCTCACCATCGAACAGGCGTTGGGCAAAAATCCGCATCGGAACAATCTTGGCCGCACCGCCGGGCGAGGATTTCCCCGCGCGGCGGAAGTTGGAAACGAGCCGTTCTTGTGCGGCGGAGGCTACATAAAGGCAAGGGGGACGGCGCGGGCTGTCCCCTTCGATCAGGTCATGCGGGTTACTTGCAGGCCTTGCCGTGGTCCGCCCTGTCCCCTGCCGCGATCGCGGCGGACTCGGTCATGTATTCGCCTTGCTTGGTCTTGCCGTAATAGCGGTCGCCTGGGCAGTGATACACTTTGCTGGATGTGTTAACCCAGACCTTGCCCGCGCCGCCGCCGGGAGCCATTGGAGTCGTCGGTGCTGTGGCGGGTTTGGCCGGGGCGGCTTGGCTCATGCCCATGCTGTTATTGGCGGATGGAGCCGGTGCGGGGGCGGGCGGTGTGGCTGGTGTGCTCCAGGAGGCAACGCCGCCATGGCCGCTGCAGGCGCCCTTGCGGGACGTGCCGGTGAAGCTGGAGGGCGCGGCGAAGAGCCGCATCTTCGACGACCGCGCTGGTCGGCTTCATCGCCGAGCAGCGCCAGACCACCGTCACGTTCTACTTCAGGTACAAGGATGCCCGCGGCCGCCAGCACGAGGTCAAGCTGGGCCGGCTCGGCGACGTCACGGTCGATCAGGCCCGCAAGCGGGCGGAGCAGCTGAAGGCCGAAGTCAGCCTGGGCGGCGATCCGGTGGCGGAGAAGGCAAAGCAGAGGCCGTCCCGACCGTGGAGGAGTTCGCCCAGGAGAGATATCTGCCGCACGTGCAAGGAGCGCCTGCGCGCCGCCCAAACGTGGAAGCCTATCTGCGCATGCGCATCCTGCCCGCCATCGGCAGGAAGGCGCTGGACGAGGTGACCCAGCAGGACGTGGCCGATCTCCGGCGCAAGCTGGTGGCCGAAGGCCTGGCCAACGGCACGGTCAACCGCCACCTCGCCACGGTGCGCGCCATGTTCAATGCCGCCATCCGATGGGAGCTCTACCAGGGCAAGAACCCGGCCGCCTCGCCGGGGATGCTGCGCGAGGTCCACCGCGACAAATATCTCAGCCCCGGCGAGACCCAGGCGCTGGTCAAAGCCCTGGACGCCGACAAGGACGAGACCGCCGCCGCGGTGCTGGCGCTGCTGATCGTCACCGGCGCCCGCCGGGGCGAGGCGCTGGACGCCAGGTGGGAGAACGTGGACTTCGAGCGCGGCATGCTGACGGTGCCTCTGTCGAAGAGCGGGCGCACCCGGCACATCCCGCTGTCGCCGGTGGCAAGCGGCATCCTGCTGCGGCAGTTCGCCAAGCGGACGCTCTACCCGGACAATCCGTACGTGTTCCCCAGCCGCAAGCTGCCGGGCCAGCCGGTGGAGGGCGTGCGCGGCGCCTGGGAGCGGGCCAAGAAGGCGGCGGGGCTGCCGGATGACCTGCGCATCCACGATTTGCGGCACAGTTTCGCCAGCGCCTTGGCCAACGCCGGCACGCCGCTCAACGAGATCGGCACCGTGCTCGGCCACACGCAGCTCTCCACCAGCTTGCGCTACGCGCACCATTCGCCAGAGCGCCTCATCGCCACGGCGACCGCGGCGTCGAACGCCTGGAACCTGCTGCCGGGTCCACCGGCGCCAGCGGACCAGACGGCCGGTTAGGCAGACTGCAATCTAGGGAGAATGCGCCGAGGCGCATTCTCCCTAGAACCCACCACCATCACCGCATTCCATCGCTTCAGCTCAAGAAGAATTACACCATGGCCTCGAAAACCGAAAAAATACATGCGCTCATCCATGCCGCCGCCGCTTCCTGCGCCGCCGTGGGCGGCGGGCTGGCCCAGGCGCCCGGCGCCGATACCGCCGTGATCACGCCCATCCAGGTCGCCATGATCGTCGCCCTCGGCGCCGAACACGGCACGCCGATCAGCAAGACAGCGGCGGCCGAGCTGATCCTGCCATTCTCCGCCGCGGCCCTGGGCCGGGGGATAAGCCAGTGCCTGCTTGGTTGGGTACCGGGGCTTGGCAATGCCATCAACGCCGTCACCGCCGCCGCCTTGACCGAGGCGATCGGCTGGGCGGCCGACGCCTATTTCGCCGACCCGCGTCATTATCCCCCGCCGGCGTTGCCCAGGCCGGGATAGGCGGGGGCGAAAGCCCGCACCGAAGCCTCGTCCTTGTTAGTCGCCCTTACCCAACTCCAACATCAACCAGCCGGCCAGCGCCGGAGAAAGGAACCACCATGCAGACCGAGAAGAAGCACGCCATTGCGGACATCGCACCGCCGCGCAACGCATCCGCGCCCATCCGGTCCGGAACCTCGCGCCTCTGGTGCCGGCTGCCGACCGTCATCAAGGTCATCCTGACGGTGCCGCTGGTCATGGCGCTGCTCGGCGCCGAGATCGAGCTGCGTCTCGCGCCCCAGTTCGACGTCATCCTCACCGCCGCCGGCGTCTGGGCCATGTGGGCGTGGCTGATTGGTGGGCCATTGGCCGCAATGTGATCCTGGTGTGCAATGGTGCCGGGCGCAACCGCCCGGCACCATTGGCTTCAGGTTTTTCCCCTGGTGCCTGCCGTGCGGTCGAGCAAGAAGACCACGGCCCTGGATGACACTCCGCAGCGGCGGGAAGTCCAGCTGGTCGATGTGACGCTGGGTGAGCCGGCGCCGTTCGTTCGGCCCGAATCGGGCGAGAAAGTGCCGGAGCCTCTGCCCGACCGGTGAATGCGAGTGCGCGCGTGGCGTGGAACATCAGGCGGCCGGGGGCGACAGGTCTCGCAGGAGACGTTCGCCGTGGACGCGGGCATCGACCGCAACTACGTCTCGAACCGGCCAAATCAGAACGAAGTGGCTACAAACGTCGTCGTTTAGGCTTTCTGCCTAAGCGGGATTGAGAACGGCGGCCAAGTGCAGTGCAAAACTTGCTGCAGCGCAGATGGCCAGCGTGGGTGCTGGCCCCAGCTTGAAACGAAACAAGGCGACCGCAGCGATGCTGGCCAAGGACAGAGCCCAAGGGTCAAGGCTACTGAGTACCGGTGCGTCGAACGACAGCACCGGCGTGCGCACCGGGAAGGTCTCGCGAAACAGGGCGTGGAGCGCGAACCAAACGGCGAGGTTCGCCACCACGCCAACGATCGCCGCAGTGATGGCGGAAAGAGCACTGGAGAGGGTGCGGTTATTCTGCAGGCGTTCAAGAAGCGGTGCTCCCAGAAAGACGAAGGCGAAGCAGGGCAAGAAGGTGACCCAGAGCGTCAACGCTGATGCGGCCACGCCACCGGCGATGCCGGAAAGATCGCCGTGTGTGCGGTAGCCCGCCAGGAAGCCCACGAATTGCAGCACGAGGATGAGTGGACCCGGTGTCGTCTCCGCGAGACTGAGGCCGCTCAACATCTCGGGGCCTGAGAGCCAGTGGTAGTGCTGCACGGCCTCCTGCGCGACATAGGCCAACACCGCGTAGGCACCGCCGAAGGTCACGACGGCCATCTTGGAGAAGAACCAGGCGACATCGGCGTAGACGCCACCGGTTGGCAGCAGAAGCGCTACCGGCAGCAACCATAGAAGGGCAGAAGCGTTCCCGGCAGTGCGGGCACTCCGCGCGAAGCGTGCGGAACGGCCGGGGTCGGCTTCCAGCACGGCATCGAGCAGGGCCGTGGGGCCGCTTTTGGCCGTTCCGTGAGCCTGCCCGGCGAATTGGCCAGGAGCCAGGAAACCGACAAGCCCGGCCGCCACGACCACCGCGGGAAACGGCACCGCGAAGAGAAACAGCGCGGCGAAGGAAAGGCCTGCAAGCGCCCAAGCGGCGCGCCCTTTCAGCGCGCGACGCCCGATGCGCCGTACGGCGTCGATCACCAGCATCAGCACAGCGCTCTTCAGGCCGAAAAACAGGGCCGCAACAGCTGGAACCGCGCCGAGCGTCGCGTAGAGCACGGACAGTGCCAGCATCACGACGGCACCGGGAATGATGAACAGCAGACCGGCGATGAAGCCCCCCTTCACCCCGTGCAGCAGCCAGCCCAGATAGATGGCGAGCTGTTGCGCTTCCGGCCCGGGCAGCAGATTGCAAAAATTGAGGGCGTGCAGAAACCGGCGGTCGCTGACCCAGTTGCGGTCGTCCACCACCTCGCGGTGCAACAAGGCGATCTGCCCTGCAGGACCGCCGAAGGACAGGCAGCCGATCTTGAGCCAGACGGCGGTCGCCTCTGCAAGCGTGGGAAGCTGCGGAGCTTCAGTGGCAGGTGAGTCAGCCTGCAAGATACCGACGCTCATGGCCGCGCCCCCGACGCCGGCCAGTTATGGGTTTCGCTCGTGGCATCTCGTGCCCAGCGGTAAAATGCGTCGTACAGGCTCATGGCGGCGTCGAGCTGAGCTAGGTCATCGCGGTACATACGTGATAGGCCGAGCGAGGCGGCCAGCAACCCGGCAGCTTCGGGCGCAATATCCAGCCTTGCGGTATCAGCGCCGCGCACGATTTCCGCCAGCCGTGACAGCGCGTCCGACCGGAGGCTAAACTCCTCCAGCATCACGTCGAAGGTGCAGGCCTCGACGCGATGGCTCCAGAAGATGCCTTCTAGGTCGAACGGGGTTGCCCCAAACCGCTCCGCCACGCCCGGCACTTCGGACGCGGCGACAAAGAGGAAGACCGCACGAGGGTCAATAAAACGGCGGATCAGCCACGGGCAGGCGATGCGGTCGATCTTCGGCCGGGCGCGTGTCACCCAGACCGTTTGCCCCTGCGCGTTGCGCGCGGGCATGGATGCTGGGTGCACCAGCAGACTTCCGGCTTGCGCCCAAGCGTCGAAGCCACCTTCAAGGTACTCCGCGCGGGCGCCCGCCTGACGCAGCCAAGCTGCCACGCCCTGGCTTACTTTGAGGCCACGCTGGCAGACAACCGCTACGGCCTGACCGGCATAGTCTGCGGCCCAGGCTGGCACGTCATCATGAGCGCGGAACGTGCTGGCCGGGACAAAGCGCGGGTCGCCGGCACGATCTTCTTCGCTCCGCACGTCAATGACGAATGGCGCTTCCGGCGTGCCGATCAGGCGTGTCAGTTGTGCAATGGTGATGGTATCGGGTGCAGGCATGGCGTCCCCTCCTTACGGTTGGAGTTTGGACGCGATACTTTGGCCGGAGCCTCACGAGGCAATCGCAATAGTCCCCTTGCGTCCAAGGGTGCCGTTTCGGTCTGTAAAAGTCAACGGCCAACGCGACGGCTAGATCGCTACAGTCTGATCGTTAATCCCAAGCTCGACCCACGGAGCTGGGGTGGTCATGGCGCGTGTCCGGATATGTGGATGCCGATGCCGCAGATGGACATGCTTGTGCCGGTGGGAATGGGGGGCGGCAACCTGCTCAACGCCGCCACCGCCGCGGCCATCACCCATCGGCTGGGCCGCCGATGTGTGCTTCGCGGACGAGTGGGGCGTTCGGGCCCGCTGCGCTCTGGCAGGTGACCGATGCAAAAGGCATCGAGCGCCAGGGGGGACCCGGCGCGCCATGCCACAGCATTTGTTTTTTTGGAGGGGGAGGTTTCGAGCTTACCCGGCTTACCAGCCGCCCATCATGCCTCCACCCATCATACCGCCGCCTATCATGTTCCAGCCACCGCGCCGGGTGGCCAGGCCGGGCAGAACCTCGCTGGCTTGGCCCTGCTGATACTGCGTCAGATGCGGCATGAGCGCATCCGCCGCAGCTTCCTTCTGGTCGTAACCCTGCTTCATCAGCGCGACCATTTTGCTCATGGCGTCGAACCGCTGATCAGGCGTCATCGCCCCGCTGGCCGGGTGACTTGGAAGTTGACGCCGCGGCCGAGCGGCGCCTCAAGCGGCCCGGTCACCCACTGGCGCTCCTCCGGGTTGCGCTGCTCCAGCATGACCTGGGCTCCGCTCAGGTCCAGGTAGGCGAAGCGCTCCTCGGGGCGGTCGTACGCCACGGAGAAGCCGACCAGGGTCGCGCCAGAAGCGCAGGCTCGCCCCGAGGTCCGCGACCAGAAGCTCCGGCACCAGCTTCGCCCAACTCTCCATGCGTCCCCTCCCGCGTCCGGCGGCACGGTTGCATGGCGGTTCGGCGGGGGCAAGGCGGGCGGCCCGCCCGGCGCCGCGCGCCCGTCCCACGCGGCGGTCTGCGCCGAAATGGGGCCGGTGGGGGGATTGTTGTGGGCAGAGGCCTAGGCGAGGCGAAGGAGCCGAAGCGGCCCCTCAAAGCTTGTAGGTATTTCCTAGAGAAAGGTATGTCCCCGACATTCGCCTTACGGCGTCCGTGACCGATCCCTGGCCTGTACTCATGCGTTAGGCAGCCCGTAATGGGCACGCTAGGCTTGAGACATTTTCTGCCTATGGAGCGCCCGAATGGTCCGGGCGTTGACGGTCGTTACAACCGTTCAATGCCGATGGCGGCGACGCGCCCTTCCCGCTGGTGAAGCGCGAAGCGTACCTTATCTCCCTCGTTCAACTTCTGCAGGCGGGCATGCTGCACGGCACTGATATGGACGAAGATATCCTTTCCGCCATCGTCAGGGGCGATAAAGCCATAACCCTTGCCTGGATTGAACCATTTTACGATCCCGCTGAGGGAAGCAGACTCTTGCTGGGCCGTGTGGTCCTAAATCATTTTCTACCTCGATACTTTTTTTTACAATTGCGCAATAATTTGTTCGTTTTCTTTGGGGTGTCAAGGGGGCCGCTAAACCGGATAGGCCGAGTCCCCTGGATTTCCAGGATGGACGCACAGCCGTCAGAACTGGGCGGCGCTGAACGTCCGCAACTGAGATCGCCTTCCGCGTCTGGCGGCACGGTCGCACGGCGGTTCGGCGGGGCAAGGCGGCGGGCCCGCCCGGCGCCGCGCGAAGGCCCCCGCGGCCCGTCCCACGCGGCGAACTGCGCCGAAATGGGGCCGTTGAGGGGATTGTGGTGGGCAGAGGCCTCGGCGAGGCGAAGGAGCCGAAGCGGCCCCTCAAAGCTTGTAGGTATTTCCTAGAGAAAGGTATGTCCCCGGCGGGATTCGAACCCACGGCCCCCAGATTAGGAATCTGGTGCTCTATCCTGCTGAGCTACGGAGACATCACAAGGCTTTTGCCCGCCATCCCGGCGCTATGCCGGTCTGTCAGGCCCCGCCTCTTTAGCCTGCCCGCCGGATAATTCAAAGCCGCTCCAGCTTTTGTTTAAGCGATCAATTTCATGCGTTTGGATCAAATCAGCGTAACTGGGGCAAAAGGCCGGGCAGATTTTTTGGTTCAGGACTCATCAGTGGTTAAATCGAGGAATCCGGTGTGATTCCATTGCTGTATGCCGAGTTCATCGCCCCTTCCGGACATTGACCGCCTGAGCGACAAGGAGTTGAGAGCTCTGGTGGTTGCGTTGCTGGGCAAGGTCGCGTCCTTGGAGGAGAAGGTGGCGGCGCAGGCCGAGGAGATTGGCCGGCTCAAGGGTTTGAAGGGCAAGCCTGAGATCAAGCCGTCGAAGCCCTCGGGGATGGAGAAGGAGACTTCGAGGCGGGCGGAACGGGAGTGGCGGGAGAAACGTCGGCGCGGCGCGAAGAAGCCGTCGGCGCCGGTCGAGGAGCGGGTGATCGCGGGCCTCGACATTCCTGTTGGTTCCCGCTTCAAAGGCTATGAGAGCTTCACCGTTCAAGATCTCAAGATCGTTCCCCAGGTGGTGTTCTACCGCCGCGAACGGTGGCTGACGCCGGACGGACGGACGATTATCGCGCCGCTGCCAGCTGGGATCGGGGATCACTTCGGTCCCGAGATCAAGCGCTTCATCCTCGCCCAATATCACCAGGGACAGACGACGGTGCCGCGACTGGTCGAGTTTCTCCGCATGCTGGGGATGGATATCTCCAAACGGCAAGTGGTGCGGATTCTGACCGATGCCACCGAGACGTTCGTCGCCGAAGCCCGCGATATTCTGCGGGCCGGGCTGACGCAGGGCAAATGGATATCGGTGGACGATACTGGCGCCCGCCACCGCGGACGGAACGGCTTTTGTACCCAGATCGGCAACGATGCCTTTACCTATTTCGCCACCACCTTTTCCAAGAGCCGTGGCAATTTCCTCGGGTTGCTGCGGGCCGGTCACGGTGACTACACGCTCAATGATCAGGCTTTCGCCTATATGCGCCGACGTAATCTTGCCGGCCTGGTCACCGCCAAGCTGTCAGCGCATCCGGCGCGGCACTTCGCCGATAAGGCGGCTTGGCACGCCCACCTCGACGATCTCGGCATCACCCAAATGAATGTCCAGCCCGATCCGGTGACGATCGCCACCGAAGGGGCTCTGTGGGGCGCCATCATGGCTCATGGCTTCATCAAGAACACCGTCATCCTCTCGGACGATGCCGGGCAGTTCAATGTCGGTGAGCATGCGCTGTGCTGGGTCCATGCCGAGCGACTGGTCCACAAGCTCGACACCTTCACCAAAGCCACTCGCATCGCCAAGGAAAAGGTTCGATCCCTGATCTGGTGGTTCTACGCCGATCTCAAAGCTTATTGCGCCGCGCCAGCCCCCCGACGCAAGGCCGCCTTGAAGGCCCGTTTCGACCGCATCTTCAAGCGGCGGACCGGCTTCGCCACTCTCGACCGCCGGCTCGAACGGCTCCACGCCAATAAGCCGGAACTGCTGCGCGTCATCGACAGACCGGAGGTCCCGCTCCACACCAACGGCTCCGAAAACGACATCCGCTGCCAAGTCATCCGGCGCAAAATCAGCGGGACAACACGCTCCGATCCAGGCCGCGATGCCAGGGACGCTTTCCTCGGTCTCGTCAAAACTTGCCGGAAGCTCGGAATATCCTTCTGGGATTACCTCGGTGACCGCCTCGGGGCAGATGTCAGCTTCGCCGTTCCACAACTGCACAAGCTTGTCGCACTGCGCTGGCAGCTTGAGCGCCCGGCCTTTTGCCCCAGTTACCAGGAAGCCGATTCAATCCAAACGCATATTGGTTTAGCGCAGCTTCGCGCCCTCCGGCCCGAACACGTCGACACTCACCGCAATCCCCTGCCGCACGCTCTCGGTGACGGTGCAGAAATCCTCGAAGCTCGCCAGGGCGCGCTCCAGATGCGGCAGCAGCTCCGGCGCGCTGCCAAGCGTGATGCTCACCTCTATGCCCGTCACCCGCAGCCGGTTTTTCTCGTTGCGGCCGATTTGGCAAGTCACCGTGGCGGTCAGCTCGCCAGGGTCCTCATGATATTTCCCGCAGGCGAAGGTCAGGCTGGCGCACAGGCAATTGGCGATGGCGGCGGCCAGCAGATGCTGCGGCGAGGGGCCTGAATCTGTACCCGGCGGTGCCGGTTCATCTGCGATCATCGTGGCATATTGCGGTCCGAACTCGACCAGGAATTGATAACCCGTCTGTCTGGTGACGGTGATACTCACGCTCTCGTTCATGCCTCTCTCCTTATGTGCCCGCCGGTTTGGTGCCCGGCAGTGGGATGAATTCCTGTTCGTCGCCCGCCACCAGCCCAAAGCGGTGGCGCACCCAGTCTTCCTTCGCCTGCTCGATGCGCTCCCGCGAGCTGGAGACGAAATTCCACCATACATGGCGAGGCCCATCCAGCGGTTCGCCGCCCAGTAGCATCAGGCGGCTGTCGGTCAGGGCGCGGACGGTAATCGCATCGCCGGGGCGGAAGACGAGCAACAGCCCCTCGCCAAAGCGCTCCCCGGCAATCTCCACCTCGCCGGAGATGATTTGCAGGGAGCGTTCCTCATGCTCGTCCGGCAAGGGCAGGGCGGACCCAGCGCTGAGGCTGGCATCGCAATAGAGCGTGCCGGAGAAGACTTTCACTGGCGAGACGGCGCCATAGGCATGGCCCGCGATCACCCGCGCCACGATGCCGCCATCCTCAAGCTGCGGCAGGCTTTCACCTTCGTAATGGAAAAAGCCGGGCTCCACCTCTTCCAATTCCTTGGGCAGCCCAATCCAGCTCTGGATGCCGAGTATGTTCTGCGCAAGAAGCCTTGCCTCGGGCGGGGTGCGCTCGGAATGGGCGATGCCGCGCCCCGCCGTCATCCAGTTCACCTCGCCGGAGCGGATTTCCTGCGCGCTGCCAAGCGTGTCGCGGTGGAAGATGCGGCCCTGCATCAAGTAGGTGATTGTGGCGAGGCCGATATGCGGGTGCGGCCGTACATCCAGCCCGACACCCGGCTCGAATGTAGCCGGGCCGATATGGTCGAGAAACACGAACGGCCCTACCATGCGCCGCTTGGCGTGCGGCAGGGCGCGGCGGACGCGTAAACCCCCGATGTCATGCGTGATCGGGGTGATAACGATGTCAGCCCCGCCTTCCGGGCCGGTGAGCGGATTATGAAGCCAGGACATTGTTTCCTCCGATTCCTGGGATAAGCCATGCATAACCCAGGGCCGGAGAGCGGGCTAGATCAAACCGCGCCTCTGCTTGTCCCAGTGAGCCGGGCTAGATGATTCACCGGCCCATGCCCGGCGCCAATGCCGGGGCCGTGGCGATTGCCGCCTGCAGATAAGCCCGCGCCCGGCGCACAGAGGCCTCCAGCCCCATGCCCTGCGCCAGCCCCGTGGCGATGGCGGAGGACATCGTGCAGCCCGTGCCGTGGGTGTTGCGGCTTTCGATGCGCGGCAGGGTGATGGCCACCACCTCATCACGCGTTACCAGCAGATCGGTCAGTTCGGATTCCGTGCCGTGCCCGCCTTTAACCAAAGCGGCCTTGGCGCCCATCTCCAGCAGCTTCCGTCCGGCCTCGATGCGCTGCGCCTCGGTCTCCACCGCCATGCCGGTGATCTTGGCGGTCTCCGGCAGATTGGGGGTGATGAGCGTGGCTTTCGGGATCAGCTCTTCAATCAGCGCGCTGATCGCGCCATCCGGCAGCAGCACCGCGCCGGAGGTGGAGATCATCACCGGGTCCAGCACCACCGGCATATCGGTGGGCAGAGTGGCGGCGACGGCGCGGATGATCTCCTCATTCGTCAGCATGCCGAGCTTGATGGCATCCACCCCGATATCAGACAGCACCGTGCGCATGGAGAGCACCACGAATTCGGCGGGGACAGGATGCACCCCCGCCACCCCCAGCGTGTTCTGCGCCGTGAGTGCGGTGATGGTGGTGCAGCCATAGCCGCCCAGCGCCGCGATGGTCTTCAAATCCGCCTCGATCCCGGCGCCGCCGCCGGAATCAGAGCCTGCGATGGTCAGAACCCGGGCGATCATTCGGCGGCTTGCGCCGTGGCCTGGGCGATCTCGGCGCACAAACCTTCCACGATCTCGGTAATCTGCGCGCTATTCTCACCCTCTGCCATCACGCGGATCAGCGGCTCGGTGCCCGAGGCGCGGATCAGCACCCGCCCGGCATCTCCCAGCCGCGCGGCGGCTGCGTCAATGGCGGTCTGGATATGCGGCAGAGTGAGCGGCGAGGTGCCGCGGTAGCGCACATTGCGCAAAAGCTGCGGCAGCGGGTCGAACACGCGGCATGCCTCGGAGGCGCGTTTGCCTGAGCGCACCAGCACGGCGAGCACCTGTAGCGCCGCCACCAGCCCGTCTCCGGTGGTGGCGAAATCGGAGAGGATCACATGGCCGGACTGCTCGCCGCCCAGATTGAAGCCCTGGGCGCGCATCGTCTCGGCTACGTAGCGGTCACCCACCTTGGTGCGGGTGAGGGTGAGGTCAAGCCCGCCCAAAAACCGCTCCAGCCCCAGATTGCTCATCACGGTGGCGACGATGCCGCCCCCGCGCAGGCTCTGGGCCTCCGCCATATCCCGCGCGATGAGGCCGAGAATCTGGTCGCCATCGATGATCTCGCCGCGCTCATCGGCCAGGATCGCGCGGTCGGCGTCGCCATCCAGAGCGATGCCGATATCCGCGCCATGCTCCAGCACCGCCTCGCACAGGGCTTTCGGCGAGGTGGAGCCAGCCTCGCGGTTGATGTTGAACCCGTCCGGGTTCACGCCGAGCTCGAATCACCTCTGCGCCAAGCTCGAACAACGCGGCGGGGGCGACCCTGTAGGCGGCGCCATGGGCGCAATCCAGCACGATGCGCAAGCCGTCCAGCTTCAGCCCGCGCGGGAGCGAGAATTTCGCGGCCTCCACATAGCGCCCGGCGGCATCCACCAGGCGCTGGGCGCGGCCCAGCTTCGCGGGCGGGGCCATGCGGTCTGAGAGATCCTCCGCCATCAGCGCCTCGATCTGCGCCTCCGTCTCGTCCGAGAGTTTCGCGCCGTCAGGCCCGAACAGCTTGATGCCGTTATCCTCGTACGGATTGTGGGAGGCGGAAATCATCACGCCCAGATCCAGCCGCAGGGAGCGTGTGAGCATGGCGATGGCGGGGGTGGGCAGGGGGCCTGCCAATGTCACGTTCATGCCCGCGGAGATGAACCCGGCGGTCAGCGCGGGTTCCAGCATATAGCCGGACAGCCTTGTATCCTTGCCGATGATCACACAGTGCCTGTGGTCGCCCCTGGTGAAGAGCAACCCGGCCGCTTGGCCGAGCTTGAGCGCTATTTCCGCCGTCATCGGCGCGGCGTTGGCGGTGCCGCGAATCCCGTCAGTGCCGAATAGGCGGCGTTGGGGCTTTTTATCCATTGTCTCTCTCAGTTAGTCTTTTCGGGTTAGTCTTTGCCAGATGCGTAAGGCGCCCACAGTCCCGGCCACATCGTGCACCCGCAATATATGTGCACCATGCGCCACGGCATAGATTCCGGCGGCAAGGCTTTCTGGATCGCGTTTCGCGGCGTTGGATTCGCCCGAAATTTCGCCCAGAAACCGCTTGCGCGAGAGGCCGACAAGCAAAGGATGCCCCAGTTTGGCCAGTTTCGCTATGGCGTTCAATAATGCCACATTCTGCGCTCCGAGCTTGGCAAAGCCCAGGCCAGGGTCCAGGCAGATATTTTCCGGCCTTACCCCCGCCGCCAGGGCGGCGTCTCGCGCGGCCAGCAGTTCAGCCTGCACCTCCGCCGCTACATCGGTGTAGATCGCGTGTTCATTCATCGTCGCCGGGGTGCCGCGCATATGCATCAGCACCACCGGGCAGGCGCGCTTTGCCACCAGGGACAGGGCGGCTGGGTCATGCTTGAGGGCGGAAATATCGTTCACGATCTTTCCCCCGGCCTCCAGCCCTGCCGCCATGGTGGCGGCGTTGCGCGTATCCAGCGAAATCACCGCCCCGTCCGCCGCCAGGGCGCGGACCACGGGCGTAATCCGGTCAATTTCCAAATTGACTGGAAGCAGATCCGCGCCGGGCCGGGTGCTCTCCCCGCCGATATCGAGAATATCCGCTCCGGCCGCCAGCATGCGCTGTCCTGCTTCGATGGCGGCCTCAGGGCTGAAATGCAGCCCGCCATCGGAGAATAAATCCGGCGTGACATTCAGGATGCCCATCACCAGGGGCCTCTCCAGCCGCAGCCCAGCCCATTCTGTTACATGACGCGCCATTGTCCGCCCCTATCATGCGGGGCGTGGACAGGGCCAGCCTTGCCAGCCTGCATACTCTGTGCCCTTGCTATGCGCGCCAAGCGAGGAGGGGGGCGCAATGACGGCAAAGTTATATCTGGGAACGGCGCGCTATTCGTCCTGGTCTCTGCGCGGCTGGCTGCTGGTGCGGCTCTCCAGGCTGCAGGCCGAGGAGATTTTCGTGCCGCTGGCGGGTGGTCATTCCCCGGAGGTGAAGAAGATTTCACCCAGCGGGCTGGTGCCCTATCTGGAGCATGACGGCGCCGGGATTTGGGAGAGCCTCGCCATCGCGGAATATTGTGCGGACATCAATCCCGCTTTGTGGCCTGCTGAGCGCGGTGGCCAAGGCGCGGGCGCGCGCCATTGCCGCTGAGATGCATGCCGGGTTTAGGATCCTTGCGCCTTTCCATGCCCATGGTTCTCGGCCGCCCGGATTATGCCGGGCTGGGGCAGAACCCGGAGAGCTTGGCCGATATCGCGCGGATCGAGACGCTCTGGGCCGAGACGCGGGCGGAATTCGGCGCCGGCGGGCCTTATCTGTTCGGGGCGGATTTTAACGCGGCGGATGCGATGTATGCCCCGGTGGTGGCGCGGCTGCTGACCTATGCGCCGCCGCTCTCCGCCGCCTCAAAAGCTTATTGTGAGGCGGTGCGGGCGCATCCTCTGGTTGCGGAATGGTATGAGATCGCGGCAAAAGAGCCTAAATTCTGGCAACTCGAGAAATATGAAAGCCTCGCATGAAGCTCTGTAATCTGATGCTGGCCGTCCCTCTGCTGCTGGGCGCCGCCCCGGCCCTGGCCGCGACCACCACGCCTAGTATTAATGTCCGGCTGGATAATGGCTCCGTCTGGCAGACCACTGCCAAGGAAACCTCCACCGAAGGATTTCTACAAATCCATAATGACGGCCCGACGGAGGATGTACTGACCGCCTGGAGCTGCCCCGACGCCGATAACACGGGGCTGATGGGCAAGGATGGCAAAGCTTTGACCCAGCTTGTTATCCCCGCCGGGCAGGCGGTGACGCTGGCGCCAGGCGGTATGTATCTGGCGCTCAGCGGGCTGCATTATCCGGTCGAACGCGGATCGATTTTGCCGTGCTCCTTCACCTTCCAGCAGGCCGGGTTGCTGGGCGGGTTTCTGAACGGGGTCAAGAAGCCCAAAGGCTGAGCGCATCGGCTTGTGCCGGTTGGTGATGAAGTTACGATTCCGTTAAATGATCCGTAAGGCTTTCTGGAGGTTGGCATGAAGGACGGAGCGACAGGCAAGGCCGGTGAGGCACCGGCACAGCCCGCGCCGTTGCCAGGCTTTGACGAGGAAACCTATCTGCGCCTCAACCCGGATGTGCTGGTGGCGGTGGCGGAGGGCAAGTTTCGTTCCGGGCGGGAGCATTATGAGCATTATGGCCGGGAAGAAGGCAGGCTGGCCGTGGCGCCGAGCGGCCTGCCGCGCGACAAGATCATTATCACCGCCCCCCTAGGCCAGGCCGAGGAAACGCCGCATGCCCCGGCGGGTGCGGTGGATGCGCTCAAACTTTCCGCCTCGGGCGGGCTCTATGTCACCGGCTGGGTGAATGATGCGCTGGATCGGCTGGATACGGTCGAGCTTTATGTCGCGGGCTGGTCCATTGCCTTTTCCGCAGCCGGGCTGGCGCGGACCCGCCGGCCGGATGCCGAGCAGGTGATTGGGCTGCAAATGCCGCACGCTGTCGGGTTCTGGGGCTTCATCTACGCGGCAAGGCGCTTGCCGGTTGGCAAATGCAATGTGGTGATGCGGCTGAAATCCGGCGCCGAGCTGAGCCTGATCGTGAATATCGACCCGGTGGATGATATCGAGCTGCGCGGCGTGGTGCTGAACCATCTTGCCACCTCACATTATTTCGGCCCGGCTTACTTCAACGCCGTTTCCGTGATCGACACGGCCATCGGCGCGCAGCTTGTCGATTTCAGCCAGATGCTGACGCGCCGGGCCGTGAGCGCGCCTTATGTCGAGCGCTTCCACCAGAGCGGGCGTGTGCCTAAAGCTTCAGTGATTGTCTGCCTTTATGGCAAGCCGGACTATCTCGTCCTGCAACAGGCTTTGTTTGCGCGCCAGCCAGGGGCAGAGGCGTATGAATTCATCTATGTCTGCAACAGCCAGACATTGGCGGAGCTGCTGCTGAAGGAAGCCGCGATCGCGCAAATGGTCTATGGGCTGGACATGACGCTGATCCTGCTCAGTGCCAATGCAGGTTTCGCGGCGGCGAATAATCTGGGTGCCGCCCATGCCCGCACGAAGCGGCTGATTTTCATGAACCCGGACGTGTTTCCGAAAGAGGCTGATTTTGCCCGCCGCCATCTCACCCTGGTGGAGGAATTGCCGCCTGAGCGCAGGGATCTTTTCGGCGCGGCGCTGTATTACGATGATGGGTCGTTGATGCATGCGGGCATGTATTTCGAAATCGATACGGTGCCCGGTTTCGCGCTTGAGCAGAAGGGTGACGTGAGCATTCTGCGCGTGGAGCATTATGGTAAGGGCGCGCCGCCGGAAGATAAAACGCTGCTGCGCTGCCGCCCTGTGCCCGCGGTCACGGGCGCCTTCATCTCCGCTGACCGGGGCTGGTTTGAGGAGCTTGAGGGATTTTCTCAGGATTATATTTTCGGCCATTACGAGGATGCGGATCTATGTTTGCGCAGCCTGGAGGCCGGGCGCGCGGCATGGCTCGCGGATCTGCGGCTCTATCATCTGGAGGGCAAGGGCAGCACGCGCCAGCCGGTGCATGAGGGCGCGGCGGCGGTGAATCGCTGGCTGTTCACCCGCAACTGGATGGAGCTGGTGAGCGGCGCGCTGCGGGGCCCCCAGCCTGGCCATGCGGCGCTGGCGGAGGATGCGCCATGAAGGTTCTGATTATCGCCATGTACCACCCTGAACTGGTGCGCGGCGGGTCGCAGCAGGTGGCGCATGAGCTGTTCCAGGGGCTGAAGGCGGTACATGGCGTGGAGCCGGTGCTGCTCTGCTCGGCGGATTATAACTCCCCGGCGATGTTCAAAAGCGGTGCGCGCATCACGGGGTTTGATGGGCGGGAGAATGAGTTCCTGTTTCTCTCCCGCGACTATGATTATGTCTGGCAGAAATTGCCGAGCCCGTTGCAGGCGGAAGGGTTTTCGGTTTTCCTGCGGCAGATCCAGCCGGATGTGGTGCATTTTCATCACTTCATGACCTATGGCATCGATTATCTGACGCTGACGCGAAGGGTTTTGCCGCAGGCGCGCATCGTCTTCACCGCGCATGAGTTCCTGACCATCTGCGCGGCGGATGGGCATATGGTGCGCAAGACCGATGGCTCGTTGTGCGAACAGGCCTCGCAGGTACGTTGCCATCAATGTCTGCCGCAGCGCCTGCCGGAGGAGTTCTTTCTGCGCGAGCAATGGATGAAGGCGCATTTGCAGGCGGTGGATCTGTTCACCGTACCCAGCAGATTCATGGTCGGTGTTTATGAGCGCTGGGGGATCAACCCGGAAATTTTCCAGCATGTGCCGAATGGTTTGCAAATGCCGCCAATGCCGGTGCAGGCGCTGCCACCCCGCAGGCGCAACAGGTTCGGCTTCTTCGGGCAGTTAGTGGATGTGAAGGGCCTGCATGTGCTGCTGGAGGCCGTGACGATATTGCGTGCTGAGGGTTTCGAGGATTTTGCGGTCGAGATCAATGGCGAGAACCTCCATTTCGCCAGCCCGGAGAAGCGCAAGGAGATCGAGGCGTTTCTTGAGCGCGAGGCGGAGCGCCCGGCGGCTAAACGGCTGGTGAGCTTCAATGGCGGCTATCATCATGGCCAGTTGGCGGCGCGGATGGCGCGGGTGGATTGGGTGGTGGTGCCCTCGACCTGGTGGGAGATTTATTGCCTGGTGATCTCCGAGGCCTGGCATTTTGGCCGGCCGGTGATTGCCTCCAACAAAGGCGGCCCGGCGGAGCGGGTGGCCGACAATGTGGACGGGCTGCTGTTCGAGCTGGGCGATGCCCGTGCCCTGGCGGAGACGATGCGCCGCGCCGCGACGGAGGACGGGCTGTGGGACAGGCTGGCCTCCGGCATCACGCCACCGCCTTCGCGCGAAGAGATGGTGCAGGGATATCTCGTGGCCTATGAGGCCGCGCGGACGAAGCAGAAACTAGCTGCGGAATAAACAGGCTTGAAGAAGATCGCAGTACTGACAGACGCGTCCTCAGCCGCGTTCTTCTTTCCTCTCTGGCACAGATATTATGCGGGGTTGTTCGGTGCGGCGGCGCTGAATGTAGTGACCTACGCAGGCATGAAGGAGCAGTTTGCCGCGTTTCCCCTGGCCAATGTCTGGGAGGTGAATGCCGCTTATGACGACGGGCCGCGCGCGGCCGTGATGTCGGATTTCGTTGCGATCCTGCTGCAGACGCATGATGTCGTGATCCGTTGCGATGTCGATGAATTCCTCGTGCCGGACCTGACGCTATATGCCGGGTTACGGGATTTCATTGAACGCAACACGCTGCCTTACGTGACGGCGAGGGGCGTCGATGTGGTGGAGGTAGACGGCGAAGCGCCTCTGGATTTTGAACAGCCGATCTTTGGCACACAGAGGCGTTTCGGCGTGTTCTCCAGCGCTTTGAATAAGACTTGCCTGACCAGCGTCCCGCTGCGTTGGGCGCCTGGCTTTCATGGCGCCAGCGAGCTTCCGGTTTTTTCCGGCCTTTACCTGCTGCATCTGAAATTCGCGGACATAGCGCGGCAAGTGGCGTGGTTCGACGAGATGCGCCAGCATGTGGCTCCCGGCAGCCAGGCAGAGACCTATTTCTCGGTGGGGGAGAAGCATTTGCGCGGGGTTTTGCGCGCCTTTGCCGCCTTGCCGGTGGGAGGCGCGGAAAGCGAGGATGATTTCGCGGCACGATATCTGGCGACGTTGTGGCGGGAGGAGACTTTGAAAACCTGCCAGGGCGCGTTCTTCCGGCAGGAATTTCTGGTTTCATTGGAGCGTTTTGCCGGGTTGCAGCTGGACGGCAGCTTGCCCGCGCGCGGGCCGCGTAATCTTGCGCTGGGCCAGCCTGCTCTGGTCTCCTCCGTGTGGGAAGGAGAGGCGGAGCAGGATCCGGCACGCAATGCCGCGGGCGGAAATAACGGGAAGATCACCGGCCATTACGGGTTTCATACGGCGTATGAGCATGACCCCTGGTGGCAGGTGGATCTAGGAGCGCCGCGGGAGATTGGCCGGGTGGCGGTGTTCAACCGGATGGATCTGCGCGAGCGCTGCACCAAGCTGGCGCTGTATGGCTCTCCCGATGGTCAAAACTGGATCATGCAGGCCGCCAAGCTGGATGGCAGCCTGTTCGGCGGGGTGGATGGACAATCCCTATATCTTCGAGCCCACACCATTTGCGGCGCGGTTTTTGCGCATCGGCATGATCGGCGAAGGTTTCCTGCAT
Organism: uncultured Pseudomonadota bacterium; assembly: GCA_963827925.1. Taxonomy (GTDB): domain Bacteria; phylum Pseudomonadota; class Alphaproteobacteria; order Acetobacterales; family Acetobacteraceae; genus Acidocella. The sequence goes on from CAWHDE010000017.1 coordinate 33,675, forward strand.
CTCGACGAGGTGGAGGTTTACGCGCCCTGATCCGCCGTTTGGGGCGGATGTGCCTGAAACAGCCTGCCTCGTTCGGCCATGGTGATCACCGCGAGCCCCAGCGCGCCGCAAAGGCAAAAACCAAGGGTGAGCGGGCGTAGAGAGCCGTCGAATTGCTGGCCGATGAAGATGCCGATGAGCGCCGAGCCGAACATGATGATGAAGCCCTGCACGGCGGCGGCGGTGCCGGCGATATGGCCCAGCGGTTCCATGGAGATGGCGGAGAAATTCCCGGCCATGAGGCCGAAGCCGAACATCATCATGGTTTGCAGCAGGGCGAAATGCAGCAGCGTGTCTCGCCCAGCGAAGGCGGTGAGCATCTGCGCCAGGGCTACCAGGATGAAGCCGAGCATGGCGCCGTGAGAGAGGCGGCGCATGCCGAAGCGCTCAACCAGCCTGGCATTGGTAAGTGCGGCGATGGCCATGCTGACGGAGCAGATGGCGAAGACCGGGGGAAAGAGTTTCGGTGCGCTGAACACCTCGGCGAAGACCTGCTGGGCGGAGTTGATGAAGCCTAGCCAGGCGCCCAGCACCAGCATGGCCGCCAGCGTGTAGCCCAGCGAGGCGCGGTTGCGCAGCGTCTGCAGGGCGGCGGCGCTAAAGGCGCTCCAGGCCACGGGGCGGCGGTCTTCTGCCGCCTGGGTTTCCGGCAGGCGCCAGAGCACCCAGAGCGCCGTGAGCCCGGCATAGATCCCGAGAGCGATGAAAATGGCTTGCCAGGGGGCGATGCTCAGCAGCTCCTGCCCCAGCCAGGGGGCGATGATGGGGGCGGAGAGAAACACCATGAAGGAGAGGGAGTTCACCTTAGCCATCAGGCGCCCGGCATAGCGGTCGCGCACGATGGCGGTGGCCAGCACCTGTGCCCCGGCGGCGCCAAAGCCCTGCAGCGCGCGGGCGGCCAGCAGGGCGGTGAAGCTGGGTGCGGCGGCGGCGCAGAAACTGCCCAGCGCGTACAGGCCAAGGGAGAGGACGAGCACGGGCTTGCGGCCGAACCTGTCCGCTACCAGCCCGTAGGCAAGCTGGCTGAGGCCGAAGCTGATGACGAAGCTGGCGATGACCCATTGCCTGGCATTGCCGTCGCCCAGATGCAGGGCGGCGGCGATGTTTCCCAGGGCGGGGACCATCATGTCGATGGCCAGGGCGACGATGGTCTGGATGACCGCGATGGTGGCGACGAAGGCGCCGAAGCGCAGGCCAGAATGAGGGGAGGCGCCTTGCATTGCGCCTATATGGCGGCGCGGTTCCTGCGCAGCAATAACAGCCCGAGCAATGCGGAGGCGAGGAAGGTGGCACCGCCCAGCAGCAGGAGATGTGCATGGTCCGGCGCGCTGCCCTTGCCCAGCAGGGCGAAGACCAGGGTTTGCGGGATGAAGCCTATGGCCGAGGCTGTCAGGAAGGGCAACATCCGTACCGAGGTAAGCCCGGCCGCGAGGTTAAGCAGCAGATTGTTGCCGATGGGCATCAGCCGCAGCATCAGCGTGGCGATGAAGGGATGGCCGGCGAGGGTACGGTCGATCCAGGCCAGCTTGGCGCCGAATTTGCGCCGGCAGAAATCCTGGGCGACAGCGCGGGCCCAGATGAAATCCAGGCTGCAGGCCAGCACCTGTGCCACCAGCGCGATGATGGTGCCGTACCAGGGGCCGAAGGCGTAACCGGCGGCGAAGGCCGGAATTTGGCGTGGCAGCCCGATGGCGACCAGGAAGGTGGAGAGCAGCAGAAACACGGTTTGCCCCCGCAAGCCACCCTCGGCCAGGATTGAGGCCAGCGTTGTTTGCGCCGCGCCATGCCCAATCAAGGGCAGGGCGGCGGCAATGGCGATCAGCCCGCCCGCCATCAGGGCCGGTTTCAGCGCCTTGGCGGCACCGTTGCTGGCGGTGAGGGCGCGCGGTCTGTTATTTTCCATCGCGGCCCTCGATCTGCGGCACGTTCCAGCGGCGCTGGAGCCAGGCAACACCCGCGAGATCGACAAGGCCGACCTTCAGGCGCTGCCAGTTGTTATAGTGGGAAGCGCCATGCGCGCGGGCATGGTGGCGCACCGGCACCGAGACCACCTGGCCGCCGGCACGGATGAAAAGTGCGGGTAGGAAGCGGTGGATATGATCGAAATGCGGCAGTTCCAGGAAGGCCTGACGGCGGAACAGTTTTAGGCCGCAGCCTGTGTCCGGGGTCGCGTCCTTCAGCGCCCAGGCACGCACCTTGTTGGCGAGGCGCGAGCCATAGCGCTTGGCGTTGCTGTCCTGCCGGTTGACGCGGTGCCCGGCGATGAGCGCGGGGCGCGGGCCTTTTGCCTCGGCCTCGCGTATTGCCTCCAGCATGGCGGGGATGTCGGCGGGGTCGTTCTGACCGTCCCCGTCCAGCGTGGCGACATAGGTGCCGCGCGCGGTTTTAACGCCCGTGACGACCGCGCCGCTCTGCCCGCAACTCTGCTTGTGGCGCACCCGCACCAGTGTGGGCAGGGTCTGGGCGATCTCGGCCAGAAGCTGGGGGGTGGTGTCTGAGCTGCCATCGTCAACATAGACGATCTCGTGTTCGATATCCGCCAGCGCCGTGCTGATGGCGGAGATCAGCGGTTTCAGGTTGGGGGCCTCGTTATGCACCGGCACCACCACCGAGATCAGCGGGACGCCGGGACCGGAATCAGCCTCAGAAAGGAAGCGTGGTTCGATGTTCATGCCCAACATTCAGCAACAGCATTAAGGCGCATCTGTGGCCCGATTCCGCCGAGCGTCGGGCACTGCGGCTGCGTTTGGTAACAGATCGTCTCAAAATGGGACGGATGTAAGGGCATAGCGGTTGCCGGGATGGTCATAGATCGTTCAACATTCAAGCCATTCATGGCATGGGCTGGAAAATCCCGCTACCGCAAAGGGTCTGAAAACAACGCGGCCTTGGCTTGTTCCGTATGCATCGCTATAAGCCCGCACGACTATAAAAGGGGCGGGTAACGGGACTCGCCCGACGGATTTAAGGATCTGACGGCATGCTGATTTCGTTGCCACCGGATTACCGGCCATCGGAAGACGAAGAGTTTATGAATCCGATGCAGACCGAGTATTTCCGCCAGAAATTGTTGCGTTGGCGTGGGGATCTGGTGAAGGAGGCCAATGGCACCTTGGCCTCGTTGGGGGAAGGGGGAATCCTGGAAGCCGATATCACTGACCGCGCGAGTGTGGAGACCGACAGGGCTCTGGAATTGCGCACCCGTGACCGGGCACGCAAGCTGATCGGTAAGATCGACCAGGCGCTGGAGCGGATCGAAACCGGCACCTATGGCTATTGCGAGGAAACGGGCGAGCCGATCGGGCTTAAGCGATTGGAGGCCAGGCCCATCGCCACCCTCTCCATCGAGGCGCAGGAGCGCCATGAGCGGATGGAGCGGGTGCACCGGGACGATTAGCGCCCGCTCAAACCGGACATAAAAAACCGGGGCCTTTCGGCCCCGGTTTTCGTTTTTGGCTTATAGCGCTCGCTCAGTTAAGCAGCAGGGCCGAGGCCATTGCGGTCGCGGCCTGGCGCTGCTCGGCCACCTGGGCCTTCATGGATTTCTGCAGCTTCTCGAAGGCCCGGACCTCGATCTGGCGCACGCGCTCGCGAGAGATGTCGTAATGCTGGGACAGATCTTCCAGCGTGGTCGGGTTGTCCTTCAGCCGGCGCTCGACCAGGATATGGCGCTCACGCTCGGAGAGGGTCTTCAGCGCAGTGGCCAGCAGGGCCTTGCGGCCTGTCAGCTCCTCGCGCTCAGCCATCTCGGTTTCCTGGCTGTCGGATTCATCCACCAGCCAGTCCTGCCACTCGCCTTCGCCATCCATCTTGATGGGGGCGTTGAGCGAATTGTCAGGTGAGGCGAGGCGGCGGTTCATGTTCACCACATCCTGCTCCGGCACATCCAGCAGGGTGGCGATCTTTGTCACCTGCTCGGGCTGCAGGTCACCATCGTCGATCGCCTGCATCTGGCCCTTCAGGCGGCGCAGATTGAAGAACAGCTTCTTCTGCGCGGCGGTGGTGCCCATTTTTACCAGGGACCAGCTATGCAGAATATATTCTTGGATCGCGGCGCGGATCCACCACATCGCGTAGGTGGACAGACGGAAGCCGCGGTCCGGGTCGAACCGGCGAACGGCCTGCATCATACCGACATTGCCTTCGGAAATCAGCTCGCTGACGGGCAGGCCATAGCCGCGATAGCCCATCGCGATCTTCGCCACCAGGCGGAGGTGGGAATTGACGAGTTTGTGTGCCGCGCCGTGGTCGCCATTGTCGCGCCAGGCACGGGCAAGCTGCTCCTCTTCCGCATGCGACAGCATGGGGTACTTGCGGATTTCCTGCATGTACCGCGTCAGGCTGGCATCGGGAGCCAAATTGGTCACGGTGGAGGCCATACGGATACTCCTTTTCCTTGTTTGCCCCTTCCGCTGCGGCCAGGCTTATCCGGCAACCGCAGAAAGGGACAGCGTCACTACCTTGGAACGGAACCAACATTAACACCGGGCTTCGCTTCTTCCCCTTAAAAGGGGGTAAGGTTTCCGGTGATATCGTTCAGATACAGAGATAGCGTTGGGAAGGAGTTTACGTACGTTCGTCCTGTCAGGTCAATAAAAACGACCGTCTTCGTCCTGTTTTATGTGCATGCGAGCAATGCATCCATAAGAGCGTTAAAATCCTCCGGAGGTGGTGCGCAGAAACGCAAGGGAACCCCGGTTATGGGGTGAGAAAAGCCAAGAATTTCAGCGTGCAAGGCTTGACGCGGGAAGTCCAGGGCGTGGGCGCGCGCGGGTTCTGGCAGGAGCTTGGCGGCGGCGGGACGGCGCTTGAGATAGACCGGGTCACCGATGAGCGGATGACCTATATGAGCCAAATGGACCCTGATCTGGTGCGTGCGCCCGGTCTCCAGACGGCAGGAAATGAGGGCGGCGGCCAGGCCAATGTTACGTAAAATTCGGTAGTTCGTTATCGCGTGCTTGCCGTTACGGGTGACCACGGCCATGCGTTTGCGCTCGCGCGGGTCGCGGCCGATATCGCCCTCGATGCGCCCGGTGGCGGGGTGGGGCAGGCCCCAGCAGAGGGCTTTGTACTCGCGGTCCAGGTTGCGCGCGGCGAAGGCGGCGGAGAGGCGGGTCAGCGCCAATTCCGTTTTCGCCACGACCATGACGCCAGAGGTATCCTTGTCCAGCCTGTGGACGATTCCCGGGCGGCGCTCGCCGCCGATGCCGGTGAGGCTGTCTCCGCAATGGGCGATGAGGGCGTTGACCAGCGTGCCGTCCGGATTGCCGGGGGCAGGGTGCACCACCATGCCGGCCGGTTTGTTCAGCACCAGCAGGGCGTCGTCCTCGTATAATATGTCGAGCGGCATGGACTCGGCCTGCGGGATGGCAGGGACCGTGGGGGGTAAAGTGAGGCGGTAGGTGGCGCCGGGCTGCACGGATTCGGACGGGTCGGTGGTGAGCATGCCCTCCCTCTGGCAGGCGCCTTCAAGGATTAGGGCCTTGACGCGGGAGCGCGAGATGGTGCCGATGCGCGTGGCAAGGTAGGAATCAAGCCGGGCGCCGGACGAATCCGGTGCCGCCAGGATGGAGAGATATGCAGGATCAGCCACAGAATTTACGGGGGTTAAAGGCGCTGGTGGGGGGCATGGGGGTGCTGATCATCATCGGGACCACGGTGGTTATCGGCACGATCATCCACCGTCTCTATGCCAGATTCTCGGCCCCGTCGACGGCCCCGGCCGCTGCCGCCGTGCCTGCACCTGGCAGTGTTCCGCCCGCCCTGCCGCCAGCCGCCGTGGCCGCGCAGATTGCCCCGGGCGAGCATATCTCCGGTATTGCCCCGGCTGGGGCGGACCTGGCCATTTGGGTTAGCGGCCCGAAGGGAGACAGGCTGCTGCTCCTCAACCCGGCGACGGGGCAAACCCGCACCGTGCTGGCAACGCAGTAGAGGGAAAAAGGGGTAAAAATCTTGTCACGGCCTGCTTGCCATCATCTCGGCCCTGGCTTAAGGGAGCCCACCGTACCTGGTCCCCATCGTCTAGAGGCCTAGGACACCGCCCTTTCACGGCGGTAACAGGGGTTCGAATCCCCTTGGGGACGCCAATTAAATCAAGGGGTTAGACGCCTGAGGCGCAGAGTATGTCGAATATTTAGCTAATATACGTGCCTAGATGCACGTGGACGCCGATACTCGCCTCTGACCTCGGCCCACCCCGCGATTCTGAAAATCGTCATGTAGTGGTCGTTCGGCCAATGGTAATCAGAGCCTAGATGTTTGATCCCGGACATATATGGCTGCGACGAAAGGATACGATATCCGGCTCACTGCTACCTTTCACCGTGATTTGACCGATGAGATTTTAGCGGGTGACGAGCGATCTGGTGGCGCTCCCAGAGCGCAAGACGTTGCCGTTGCTGAGCCGGTGGGTCAAGTCAAAGATGGCGGCTACCGGCGAGCCACCCTATATGTTTTTGCTATATGGAAGCGCCTTGATATACGCCTCCATGGCTAGCCAATCAGGCGTTTTGTCCACCGTTGTGGGAAGCCGAATAATTGATTTGTTCATCCGCTCAAGGTGCCATTTCCGGCCATAGTTGAAGCGAAATCTTTCGCGTTTGATTAGCGTGCATATGAACATTGCCGTATAGCCACTCATATCGAACTTCGGATACAGAACATTCACGTCATCAGATGCCCAAAATGGCTCAGGCTGATAAAATGCCTCTGCCACTGACCCATTGTAGTTGACCGTGATCGTATTCCCCGTGTGGTTTGGGTTGACACTGACAAACTGGCGGTAGCCATTGTTAGCATCGATTGCCCCGATAAACGGAGTTTGTCCCGGGCTCATCGCCGCCTTTGTCAGTCTCTGACCCTTCTTGATTTCAAATAATGCATCGTACCGGAAATCCACCCACGCGCTGGGCTCAAATACATTTGGGGGGCTATTGTCCAGCGAAGCGCGAGCGCCTTCATACGGATTTAGGTTGGCACTCGTCACCCAAACGGGAATTGCGCTCGGAGAGGGCAATATTAAATCAGAATAGGGTCTTATTCGCCTGTCGGCCAAATCCGAATTTGAAGCGGTTTGCCGTAATGCTCCGGACCCACCGAAGCTTTTCTTAAATCGTCATTGGCTTCTCCGCCGTCAGCACCATCACGTGAAAGCCACAGTAATAGGGGAAAGGCTGCAAGAATGCTCCACCGGCCCCACCTTGACCGTTGAGCGCTACCGTAATGGTTCCGGGTTGTGCGGGCTCGATCCCCGGAATTGGGGCAATTCGAGCACTGACGCCATTATTTCGAATCGTTATAGAAACAAAATTAATAGCCTCTGGCGCATCAGACACCACCTGCCTGTTAGGGAACCTCTGCATAACTTTATGATTTCCATGCCATTTTGAACTTTGTTAATATGCCCTTGCATTGGTGGGGGCTGTTTTGAAACAGACGACATTTTCGACGGCCGGATTTGATCGCTACGCGAAGACGACCAAGCGCGCGGCTTTTTTGGCTGAGATGGATGCGGTTGTTCCATGGTCTGAGCTTTGTGGATTGATTGAGCCTTTTTACCCGAGGGGTGAGGCTGGCCGGCGTCCATTTGGGCTGGAGCGGATGCTGCGGATTTACTGCCTGCAGCAATGGTTCAACCTTTCGGATCCTGCCGCCGAGGAGGCATTATACGATTCACTTTCAATGCGGCGGTTCGTCGGCATTGATCTGGGCCGTGAGCCGGTGCCTGATGAGACGACGATCTGCCGTTTCCGGCATCTTCTGGAAGCGCACGATTTTGGCTAGCAAATGTTTGAATTCATCCACGAGCACCTGGAGGCCAAGGGCTTGCGGCTTTCCAGCGGAACGATTGTTGATGCGACCATCATCCACGCCCCGAGTTCAACGAAGAACGAGGAGAAGGCACGCGCCCCTGAAATGCATCAGACCAAGAAGGGCAACCAATGGTATTTTGGTATGAAGGCGCATTTTGGCGTGGACCGGCGCGCCAAGGTGATCCATTCGGTGGTGGCGACGGCGGCGAATGTGCATGACAGCGCGGTGCTCGGTGACCGTTCAAGATCTCAAGATCGTTCCCCAGGTGGTGTTCTACCGCCGCGAACGGTGGCTGACGCCGGACGGACGGACGATTATCGCGCCGCTGCCAGCTGGGATCGGGGATCACTTCGGTCCCGAGATCAAGCGCTTCATCCTCGCCCAATATCACCAGGGACAGACGACGGTGCCGCGACTGGTCGAGTTTCTCCGCATGCTGGGGATGGATATCTCCAAACGGCAAGTGGTGCGGATTCTGACCGATGCCACCGAGACGTTCGTCGCCGAAGCCCGCGATATTCTGCGGGCCGGGCTGACGCAGGGCAAATGGATATCGGTGGACGATACTGGCGCCCGCCACCGCGGACGGAACGGCTTTTGTACCCAGATCGGCAACGATGCCTTTACCTATTTCGCCACCACCTTTTCCAAGAGCCGTGGCAATTTCCTCGGGTTGCTGCGGGCCGGTCACGGTGACTACACGCTCAATGATCAGGCTTTCGCCTATATGCGCCGACGTAATCTTGCCGGCCTGGTCACCGCCAAGCTGTCAGCGCATCCGGCGCGGCACTTCGCCGATAAGGCGGCTTGGCACGCCCACCTCGACGATCTCGGCATCACCCAAATGAATGTCCAGCCCGATCCGGTGACGATCGCCACCGAAGGGGCTCTGTGGGGCGCCATCATGGCTCATGGCTTCATCAAGAACACCGTCATCCTCTCGGACGATGCCGGGCAGTTCAATGTCGGTGAGCATGCGCTGTGCTGGGTCCATGCCGAGCGACTGGTCCACAAGCTCGACACCTTCACCAAAGCCACTCGCATCGCCAAGGAAAAGGTTCGATCCCTGATCTGGTGGTTCTACGCCGATCTCAAAGCTTATTGCGCCGCGCCAGCCCCCCGACGCAAGGCCGCCTTGAAGGCCCGTTTCGACCGCATCTTCAAGCGGCGGACCGGCTTCGCCACTCTCGACCGCCTGCTCGAACGGCTCCACGCCAATAAGCCGGAACTGCTGCGCGTCATCGACAGACCGGAGGTCCCGCTCCACACCAACGGCTCCGAAAACGACATCCGCTGCCAAGTCATCCGGCGCAAAATCAGCGGGACAACACGCTCCGATCCAGGCCGCGATGCCAGGGACGCTTTCCTCGGTCTCGTCAAAACTTGCCGGAAGCTCGGAATATCCTTCTGGGATTACCTCGGTGACCGCCTCGGGGCAGATGTCAGCTTCGCCGTTCCACAACTGCACAAGCTTGTCGCACTGCGCTGCGCAGCTTGAGCGCCCGGCCTTTTGCCCCAGTTACTACTCAGACATCATACGCAGAGGTTCCTTAGCTCCTCCCGGCGTTGGCCTCATCGGCCTTGGGGCAACTAGCGCAAGCTCACACGGAAAAGCGCTTTGGCCGTGGCGTGTCTTGGTTATGTTGCTGGTTCGGGCCGTGAAGTTGTTATTTTTTTCGGGCGTGCGTATCGTACCATTCCGCTCTGAATCCAATCCGAGAAAGTAGGGAACGGACCAGACGGCTCCTCACAAACGGGTCATCACCACAGAGAGCATAGCGCAGAAATATAGGGCGATAGGCCTCTATTGTCTCATCAGCCGTTAACCACGGCCCCGGGAGTTCCTCACCAAACAGTCCGCTTGATCCCTCTTCGAACTGATGGCTAGCGTATCTGCCCTCTTTAGGGGAGGCAGGCGGTCGCTGCCGCACGACGTTGGGCTGATTGACGATGTTAAATTGGTTGTAACCAAGCGAAGTCATGAGCGAAATCTCGCGTCGCAGCGCACGAAAGGACTCCTTGTCGGATTCAATCGATAGATATTTCGGTCGGTCTGCAAAATCAGAAAGCCCCTCGATGGCCAGAAGATCGGTGCCCTCTATATCGATTTTCAGATAATATGGCATCCCGAATTCCTGGATCAAAGCTGCCAACGTAATCGCTTCCACTTCGCATTCCGAACTCTCATACCCAACCCGGCGATTGCGTTCTGCCCACTCAGGATTGAGCGTGCTCCAAATAGATCTTTTAGAGTTTATATAGAATTTCAACCGACCACACTGATTTGCGATAGCTTTATTGATGATTTTAAGCCGCCCGCTTTGGATTTCTTCTTGGAATCGCTTAGCAACCTCTTCACACAACTCTAGATTAGCCTCTACGCCAATGACGTTGAACCCCTTTTTCAGGTAAAATTCGCTGTCTTCACCTCTATTAAGGCCAATATCGAATACAAGATTTCTGGTCCATTTTTTTGTCTTTCTATAAAGGTCTTTGGAATGATTTTGAGGAAAATTTAAAGTTTATCAGATGCAATCGGGTCTATCAGTCCGTGATCCTGGGGGCTTTAAGGCTGGCCCGGGGGCAAAATTAACCCACTACCGAGCCGCGCAGGACCACTACGCTTGAAATTTTGGTTTCGTAGGATATTGGATTATTGCCTGCCTATTGTAAGCTATGCTGGCTCCCAAAAAGCCAAAAATCCAACATCCTAAGATTCCGTGGTGGGTGATAAGCCCCGAGCCCCAAGACATCCCAAGATGGCAGCGCTGGAAGGTTGCTCAGGCAGGAACGTTTTTAGGGGGGAAAGTCTTAATCGATCCGAGCTTCTGGGCTACCCACCCGTGGGCGGCCTCCGGGGGCATAATGGATCGACGGCGCCGCGCCATTTAACGCGGCTGGCGGGGGCGGCCAAAGCAAAACCTCTGGCTCTGGCGGCCAAGGCAGCTTGGTCATGACGGCAGTGAGCATCCCTGCTAATAGTCTTCGATGCCATTGCTGAAGCACACTGCGCCCGCGGAAGGGGCTGCCACCGACCTGTCTGTCTGTGTGGCGGCACTCTATAAATTTGCGCCCTTTGACGATTGCGCAGGCATTCAAGAGGATTTGATAAAGCTTTGCCGCGCGCAAGGCGTGAAAGGCACGCTGATTCTCGCCCGCGAAGGGATCAATGGTACCATCGCCGGGCCGGATGAGGCGATGGGCCAAGTGTTGTCTCATATCAGGCAATTACCGGGTTGCGCGGACGTTGAGGTAAAATTCTCTCGTGCACCGTCGCTACCGTTTCACCGTATGAAGGTCCGGATCAAACGGGAGATTGTCACGATGGGTGAGCCGGACATCGATCCACTGGTCAATGTGGGCCGTTATGTTCCGCCTCAGGACTGGAATGCGCTGATTTCTGAGCCGGGAACGATCCTGATCGACACGCGCAACGACTATGAGGTGGCTGTAGGTAGCTTCGCCGGTGCCATCAACCCGCAGACACGGACGTTCCGTGAATTCCCCGCCTGGTTCCGTGCCGAGCGCGATAGGATGCTTGGAGAAGGCACGGCGCCAAAAGTGGCGATGTTCTGCACGGGCGGTATACGCTGCGAGAAATCGACCGCCTTTCTGGTGGCGGAAGGATTGGATGAGGTCTACCACCTGCAAGGCGGTATCTTGAAATATCTGGAAACCATCCCGCCGGAGCAAAGCCTGTGGGAGGGCGAGTGTTTTGTGTTCGATCAGCGTGTCGCGGTCGGGCACGGCCTTGAGCTGGGCAAACATGAGTTGTGTCACGCTTGCCGCCGCCCTGTGAGCAAGGCCGATCGGTTATCTCCACTGTTCGAGGACGGTGTGAGTTGCCCTGCCTGCCATGGCGAACGTACTGATGAACAACGCGCCAGCTACAGGGAACGCCAGAGGCAGGAAAATCTGGCGAGCGAGCGGGGAGAGGAGCATATAGGCGCTGTGCGGACATTGCGACATCAGCAAGATAAAGAGACCTGTGAAAATCCCGACTTGATGTGATCACCATGCGTCGGCACGGGCCGCGCCAAGCTGACCGTGGTTCATTGCCCCGCCGTTGCATCGTCATTGACCAAGATCAAGGACAGCCAGAAATGTCAGGTGCATAGCAAAAGGCAAATGCTCCTAAACAGCTCGAGCTATATTTCAATAAGTGCTTGTGATGGAATTCACGGTCAAAAGGAGAGCGCGAATGGCGAAAAAGAAAGAACCAAACATACTGTACTGCGTTAATTCAAAGCGATAGTACCATTTTATCGTATGTCTACCAGGCTGTGTCGTGGAAGGTCTGATCCGTCTCCTGTGCGGCTATAGTGCTCTCGCGGTCGAGGCGGTTGCAGCCGTGCTGATTACCTATGGGACGATCGAGGCGTTAGTCTTGCTTGCTCCGACTTTTATCGATGTCGGGCCGCCCAAGCGGCGGCGTGACGTGTGGCGACGCCTCGGTGTTTGGCTGCTGCTGGGCCTGGAATTTGAGCTGGCGGCTGATATTATTCGTAGTGCCATCGCGCCGACCTGGACGGATATCGGGCAATTAGCCGCGATAGCGACGATCCGAACCTTTCTAAATTATTTCCTGGAATTAGATATCGAGAAACTACAAACATAGAACGAAAATCGGAATGAACGATCAGACCGCAGTATCCAATGAGGATGTATTACGAAAGTCAGAGAACTTCTCGTTCGTTCTGGGTGGGCCGCTGTTTCAGATCTTGTGCCGGGCACATTTGTCCAATGATGCATTGGCATTGGTGTATAGACGGATTTTCGTCATTACATTATTTGTTTGGCTGCCGCTTCTGGTGCTTGCGGTTCTGGAAGGACATGCATTTGGCAGGAGTGTGGCCGTACCTTTCCTGTTGGACGTTGACGTACAAGTCCGTTTTCTAATGGTGGTACCCCTGCTGATTGGTGCGGAACTTGTAGTCCATCGGCATGTACGTCTCATGGTGCGGCAATTTCTAGAAAGGAAGTTAGTTCCTGCCGACGCGATGGGGCGGTTCGATGCCGCCCTCGAATCGTCGATGCGTTTACGAAACTCGGTGCTTGCCGAGGTGGGTCTGATAGCCCTAGTGTATGGCGTTGGCGTTTTGGTCGTGTGGCGACATCATACAGCACTCGAAACGGCAACTTGGTATGGAACGCCCTCGGTCGAGGGTATCAAGCTCTCGTTCGCGGGCGTGTGGTATGGTTTCGTAAGCCTACCGATTTTTCAGTTCCTGTTCTGCCGCTGGTATTTTCGTCTTTGTGTATGGGTGCAGCTTCCTGTGGCAGGTGTCTCGTATCAAGTTGAATTTGATTCCCGCGCATCCTGATGGCAATGCCGGACTCGGATTTCTTTCGAATATCACCTATGCTTTTAGATTTCTTGCCGTTGCGCATGGCGCGTTACTTTCGGGACTAATGGCGAACCACATTCTCTATCTCGGGGAAAAACTGCCGGATTTCAAGGTGGAAATTGCCATTTTGGTCGTCTTCCTGATGTGCGTGATCTTCGGTCCTCTACTGCTGTTCATGCCACAGCTTGCACAGGCGTATCGGACCGGAAATATTGAATATGGTATCCTTGCCGCGCGTTACGTACGCGCTTTCGATGCCAAGTGGGTTCGCGGCGGCGCGCCGGCCGATGAGCCGTTGATTGGCAGTTCCGATATCCAATCCCTCGCCGATCTGGGCAATAGCCTACAGGTGATACGGAACATGAGGATAATTCCTGTCTCGAGAGATGCCATCCTTCAGCTTATCGCGGCGATACTTTTGCCAATTGTACCGCTGGTACTCACGATGATGCCTTTGGAAGAGCTGATGAGTCGGATGCTGGGTATGCTGTTTTAGAGTTCGTCTGTGCTCGGCCCGCGGACTGTGGATGCCCGCACCAATCTCCCTCATTTCAACCGGTCCAAAAATCTCCACGAACATGCCTTTTCCTCACTAACCCATATATTGGGTTGTTGAACTATATATTGACTTAACTGCTAATGAGGTTTTGTTTTGGGGCAGGAGGACGGACCTTGAACGATGTTGTGCCGGCAGGCACTCAAACCCTTGAACGCGGTTTGCGCGTGATCGATGCCGTGGCTGCCGGTGCATTGGACCTGGCTGGTATCAGCCGGGCTGTCGGGCTGTCGCGCAGCACCACCCAGCGTCTTGCTGCCGCCCTGCTGCGTCAAGGATTCTTGCGTGTCGAAAGCGGCCAATATCTGCTTGGTCCGAAGCTCATTCAGCTCGGTTTCACGGCACGTGAGCAGGTGAAACTGGTGGCGCTGGCGCGCCCGCATTTGGAGAGGCTGGCGGAAGAAATGCAGGATTCCATTCATCTCGTGCTGCCCGATGGCCATGATGTTCTCTATGTCGATAAGATTGCAGGCCAGCGTGGCTTCGAGCTGCGCTCACGCATCGGCTCCCGTATGCCGATGGCGCTGACCGGGGTCGGCAAAGCGTTGATGCTCGATATGAGCGAAGCCCAATGGCGCAAGCTGTATGATGAGGCGTTGGCGCGCGCGCAGGGCGCCTCTGCCGCCGGAGGCAAGCCTTTGCCGTGGGAGGATTACCGCGCGGCGATGCGCCGTTATCGCAGTGCCGGGGTGGCGCAGGATCTGGCGGAGAACGAGTTCGGCGTGCGTTGTGTCGCCGCTCCGGTGCGCGATGCGGCGCAGAACATCGTCGCCGCCATTAGTGTTGCCGCTGCAGAGCCCTGGATGGATGCGACGCGGATGGCGGCGGTCAGCCCCGTTGTGGTGGCCTGCGCGCAGGCTATTTCCAGCGAGATCGGTGGGCGCGGCCATGCGTGATCCGGCCTTGATTGCCTTGGACTGGGGCACGAGCTCATTGCGCGCCTGGTGCCTGGATTGCGAAGGCCGGATCCTGAACCAGGAAGAGCGGGAAGATGGGCTCATGCAGATCCCGCCGGGGGGATTCGAGGCAGCGTTCACGCGCCTGGTGGCGCCTTGGCGGCGTGTGAACCCCGCTTTGCCGGCGCTGGCCTGTGGCATGATCGGCTCGGCCCAAGGCTGGGTGGAGGCGCCTTATCAGTCATGCCCCGCGGGACCGGCGGAATTGGCTGAAGCCATGATCAGCGTGCCGGGGCAAAATCTGTACATCGTGCCAGGCGTGTCGCAGCGCCATCCCGCCGCCAATGTCATGCGCGGCGAGGAAACGCAGATTGCCGGCGCTTTGCAGCTGCGCCCCGAGCTTGGCGCTGAGTCGCTGCTGTTGATGCCGGGCACCCATTCAAAATGGGTTACGATTTAGGGGGGGCGGATCACATCCTTCACCACCTACATGACCGGCGAACTCTTCGCCGTGCTTAAATCCCACTCCATCCTGGGGCGCTTCGTGACCAGGGATAATATGCCAGCCTTGCCCGCCGAAGCGGCGCAGGAAGCGTTCGATTTGGGGTTGAAGGCCGCTCGCGCCGGTGATCTGCCCTCCCGCCTGTTCTCCGCCCGTGCCGAGGTGTTGCTGGGCGGCGTGGCCGCCGCAGCCAGTCTGGATTATCTGTCGGGGCTGCTGATCGGCAGCGAGATCGTCTCCGCCAGCGCCGCGCACAGAATGCAGCGCCCGCCGGTCTTGATCGGCGCGCCGGCACTGGTGGCGCGCTATCGTCATGCCTTGGCGGCCTTTGGCCTGCCGGACGCCGAAGAGATCGAGGAGGCCGCCGTTGCCGGGCTTTGGCGTATCGCCTGTGCCGCTGGCCTCGTAACCCCAAGCCGGGAGACCCCCTGATGTCATCACCACCTTTTTCCTTTTGGCTGGAGCACGTGCCCCTTATCGCCATCCTGCGCGGCGTGCGGCCGGACGAGGTGCTGGGCATCGGCACCGCGCTGCGGGAAGAGGGGTTCCGCATCATCGAAGTGCCGTTGAACTCGCCCGCGCCGTTTGAGAGCATTCGCAGCCTTGCCGCCGCATTCGGCGAAGAGTTGCTGATTGGGGCGGGCACCGTGCTTTCCACCGAAGATGTGGACCGTGTGGCCGAAGCCGGGGGCCGCATTGTGGTGATGCCGCATGCCGACACGGCGGTGATAAGCCGCGCCAAGGCAAGGGGGCTCTATTGCACGCCGGGCATCTTTACGGCGACCGAGGGCTTCGCCGCGCTGCAAGCCGGGGCCGACGGGCTGAAGCTGTTTCCGGCGGAAGCCGCGGGCCCGGCGGTTTTGAAAGCCATGCGCGCGGTATTTCCGGCCGCGGTGCCGTTCTTGCCGGTCGGCGGCATCACCCCTGCCGGGATGGCGCCATGGCGTGCGGCAGGGGCGGCCGGGTTCGGGCTGGGCTCGGCCCTCTACCGTCCCGGCCAGGGTGCGGAAGAGGTGCGCGCCAATGCGCGCGCCTTCGTCACCGCCCTGGCGGCGCCGGCTGCATAAAGGGAGATTAAAATGAAGATCACAGCCATCACCCCGTTCATCGTACCGCCACGCTGGTGCTTCGTGAAAATCGAGACCGATGAGGGCATCAGCGGCTGGGGCGAGCCGGTTGTCGAGGGACGGGCCCATTCTGTCGCCGCCTATGTCGAGGAACTGGCGGATTATCTGATCGGCAAGGACCCGCTGCTGATCGAGGATCACTGGACCGTCCTGTATCGCGGTGGTTTCTATCGCGGCGGGGCGATCCATATGTCGGCGCTGGCCGGCCTCGACCAAGCCCTCTGGGACATTAAGGGCAAGGCGCTCGGCCAGCCGGTGCATGCGCTGCTCGGCGGACAGGTTCGGGACAAAATCCGTGTCTATTCCTGGATCGGTGGGGACAGGCCGGATGATACGGCGCGCATGGCCCGCGCCTGCGCCGAACGCGGCTTCACCGCCGTGAAGATGAACGCCACCGAGGAAATGCAGATCGTCGACAGCTGGGCCAAGGTTGATGCGGTGTTGGCGCGGGTGCAGGCGGTGCGCGATGAGATGGGACCGGATTTTGGCATCGGGATCGATTTCCATGGCCGCGTACACCGCCCGATGGCGAAGGTGCTGGCGCGTGAGCTTGACCCGTTCAGGCTGATGTTCATCGAAGAGCCGGTGCTCTCCGAACATGCCGATTGCCTGGGCGAGATCGCCGCGCAAACCTCAACGCCCATCGCGCTGGGCGAGCGGCTTTATTCGCGTTGGGATTTCAAAAATATCCTCGCCGCTGGGCATGTCGATATCCTGCAACCCGACCCCTCTCATGCAGGCGGCATCACCGAGACCAAGAAAATCGCCAACATGGCTGAGGCCTATGATGTCGCGGTGGCGTTCCACTGCCCGCTGGGGCCGATCGCGTTGGCGGCAAATCTGCAGCTTGATGCGGTCTGCTACAACGCGTTCATCCAGGAGCAATCTCTGGGCATCCATTACAACACGACCAACGACCTGCTCGATTATCTCGTCGATCCATCGGTGTTTGCTTATTGCGACGGGCATGTCGCAATTCCTCAAGGGCCAGGCTTGGGAATTGAAGTGAACGAGGCGTTGGTGCGCAAGGCTGCCGAACAGGGCCATCGTTGGCGCAACCCCATCTGGCGCCATCAGGATGGCAGTTTCGCCGAATGGTGAGGCGTCACGCAGACGGTTAGGCCTCAGCCGGGGCTGAACAATGACTAAACGATAGGGAAGAAATAGTATGAACGACCAAGACGCGCCGCCACCGGCTGTGCGCGGGACTAACCGGCGCTGGATCATCGTGGCGATTCTGCTTCTCGGCGGCATCGTCAATTTCATCGACCGTTCGGCGCTTTCTATCGCCGCGCCGCAGATGATGACGCATTTGTCGTTGAGCAACGCAGATATCGGCCTGCTGGGCTCGGTATTTTCGTTGATCTATGCGCTGTGCCAACTGCCCTCTGGCTGGCTGATCGACAAGCTGGGAGCGCGGCGCGTCTATATCGCCGCGATGATCTGCTGGAGCGGCGCCACCATGCTCACTGGCGCGGTCTCCTCCAAGCTCGGTCTCATTGTTGCGCGCGGTATTCTTGGCATCGCCGAGGCGCCTTGCTGGCCGAGTGCCGCGAAAATCACCGCCGCCTGGTTTCCGAACAAGGAACGCGCTCTGGCCACGGGCGTTTGGGATGCCGCCTCGAAATGGGGCCCGGCCATCGCGCCGCCAGTGCTCGTTTTTGTGATGGTTAGTTTCGGCTGGCGCTCGCTGTTTTATCTGGCCGGCGGCGTAGGAATCTTGTTTGGCTTCTTTCTGCTGTTGCTCTACCGGCAGCCTGAAAAGGCGAGCTGGCTGCGGCGCGAGGAGCTTGACTATATCCGCGCCGGCGGCGGTGGCACGGCGGCGATGCTGGGGACGGAACCGGGCAACCAGATCCGCTGGCGCGATCTGTTCAGATACCGTGTCGTGTGGGGCATGATCCTGGGCTGGTTCTGCTATATCTGGATGTTCAACATTCTCAGCTATTTCGTGCCGCTTTATCTGCTGAAGACCGAGGGTATCAATCTCAAATCGCTCGGCGTTATTGCCTCCATTCCCTTTTTCTTTGG
Source organism: uncultured Pseudomonadota bacterium (assembly GCA_963827925.1). Taxonomy (GTDB): domain Bacteria; phylum Pseudomonadota; class Alphaproteobacteria; order Acetobacterales; family Acetobacteraceae; genus Acidocella. The sequence goes on from CAWHDE010000017.1 coordinate 51,986, forward strand.
CATCGCGGGCGCGTTTGCCGGTGGCTATGTCTCGAAGCTTCTGGTCGATCGCGGTGGGCTGACGCCGCTGCGCGCCAAACGCATCAACATCTCCGTCTGTGCCGTGTTTGGCGGGCTTGCGTTGATGATCACGCCCTTTTTCCCTGGCCTGACGGCCACGCTGACGCTGCTCTCCATCGGCATGGCGCTGCTGGCCTCGGTCTCGGCCAATGGCTGGGCGCTGCCCGGGGATGTCGCGCCGAAATCGATGGTCGGTTCCGTGGGCTCAATTCAAAATTTCGGCGGCTATTTCGCGGGCTCGCTCTCGCCTCTGGTTACCGGCATGATCGCCGATCACACAGGCTCCTACGCCTGGGCCTTCATCAGCGGCGGCTTTATCGCCGCCTGCTCGGCACTTTGCTACTGGTTCATCGTCAGCCAGCCGATCGAGGAGCCTGTTCCGAATCTTCAGGAGAAATTCGCATGACCCAAACTCATACCGAGCGCCTTGTCATCTTGGAAGCTGATCCTGCCGCCAGCGCTTGTCAGCAGGCTAACCGAGCATTTTCCAGTGCTGCATTGGCGCAAGCTGGACGAAGCCGAACGGGAGGCGGCCGCCAGCGTTGCGCAAGTGCTGGTGGTGAATGGTAAATCGCAAATTCCGGCCAGCTTCCTCGCCAGGTTTCCGCGCCTGCAGCTCGTTGCCGATTTTGGCGTCGGCTACGATGGAATCGATATTTCGGCGGCGCGGGCGCGCGGCATCGCGGTGACTAACACGCCCGGCGTGCTGACCGAGGATGTCGCCGATCTGGCCATGGCACTGATGCTGGCGGTGGCGCGCCGGATTCTTCCGGCGCAGCACTTCATTGAAGCTGGACATTGGCTTGAAGGCGGTTTTCCTTGGACGCGGAAAGTTTCCGGCGCGCAGGCTCGGGATTGCCGGAATGGGGCGGATTGGCCGCGCCGTCGCCCAACGCGCGGCAGCGTTCGGTATGGCGATTGCCTATACTGGCCGTACCGAGCAGACCGATCTGCCGTATCGCTTTCTGCCGGATTTGACGCAGCTTGCGGCGGAGGTGGATTTCCTGGTGCTCTGCCTGCCGGGCGGCGAAAAGACCCTTAAGGTCGTCGATGCCCGCGTTCTGACTGCGCTTGGTCCAGACGGTTACCTGATTAATATTGGTCGCGGCTCGATTGTTGATGAGGCAGCGCTTTTAGAGGCGCTGGACGCTGGCACGATCGCGGGCGCAGCGCTGGACGTCTTCGCTAATGAGCCTAGGGTATCGCCTGCCTTGTTCGGCCGGCCGAACGTGGTGTTGACACCTCACATGGCCAGCGCGACGCATGAGACACGTAAAGCAATGAACGATTTGGTGTTTGATAACATTGCCGCCCATTTTGCCGGTGAGCCGTTGAAGACGCCTGTAGTGGACTATCCGGCATTCACTCAACCCACAAATGCCGGGGTTTAGGAAAAGCGCGCTTTCTCTGCCTGCCCGGCACTTTTCGCCGGGCAGGCAGTTTGAAGAGATTGGGTGCAATGTGAGGTGCCGTGCTGCCGCTTGAGGGTTAGTGCTGTTTGCGAGTTGAAGAAAAAATGCGCGGAAATCTTCGCCGCGGCATTGCACACCGTTAGTAAAAAAAGACATCAATGATGGAACGCATCACGATGACAGACATTCGAGCATTGATACCGGAAGTAGATTGATTGATGCTCACTGGAGTGTTGATGCCGTTCATTCGCTCGGATTATGTGTCTATTGGATAGAGCCCCACGCTTGAGGGCTAATAAAATCAATGGGCTAGGCTCGTACTGGAGCTGAGCTGGAGGAGAGAAGAAAAGCCATGACAGGTAAGATTGTCGTCGTCACCGGCGCAGGTAGTGGAATTGGGAGAGCTGCTGCGCTCTACTTGTTGAAGGCTGGGTTTAGTGTTTGCCTTGCCGGCCGACGCCGCGAACCCTTGGAGGAGACCGCATCGCTGGCCGCCGCGGGCGAGTCGCTGGTGGTCCCGGCCGACGTGACCGATCCGGAGTCCGTTGCTTCCTTGTTCCAGGCCGTCCACGCGCGGTTCGGACGCCTTGATGTGCTGTTTAATAATGCCGGGGGCAACGTACCTGCCACCAATTTTGGTGACTTGACTTGGGAGCAATGGACCAAGGTAATCGACGTTAACCTGAATGGCATGTTCTTGTGTGCCAATGCCGCATTCCGCATGATGCGTGATCAGACGCCACGTGGCGGCCGTATCATCAATAACGGCTCGATCTCCTCGTATACGCCACGGCCGGGCTCGGCGCCCTATACCGCGACGAAACATGCGGTAAGTGGGCTGACCAAGTCGATTTCCCTTGATGGCCGTCAATTCGATATCGCTTGCGGCCAGGTCAATGTCGGCAACGCCGCTACCCAGATGACCACCCGTATGGCCAACGGCGTGATCCAGGCCAATGGAACGATGGCAGTTGAACCCACCATGGATGTCCAAAATGTCGGCGAAGCCGTGGCATTTATGGCGTCGCTGCCGCTTGATTCAAACATTATGGATATGACGATAATGGCGACAAAGATGCCGTTCGCGGGCCGAGGCTAACGAGGCGTCTGGCGCTAGTTCTGACGCCAAATTGTGCCTCATACACGAACGCCGCGTTTGGCAGACTAGAAGACAAACCGATGAGGGGATGCATAAATGCCTGTTGTAGGTTTCGATCATATTCATCTGTTTTGCCCGGATCCAGAGGCTATGGCAGCTTGGTTTGAGCAGATGCTTGGCGGCGAAATCCTTCCGCGGACGGGTTCCAGGACGGATCGATGTTAAATTCGGTGATGTCGCTCTGTTCATTACGCCCGTTATCGAAGGTGACGGGATTGGTGCACCGCCGACATCGCCTCACCAGGGACTCGATCATATCGGTCTTACAGTCGTGAACATCGACGCGTTGGCTGCCGAATTAAAGAGCAAGGGTGTCGAGTTCACGAAGGAGCCGACGACCATTCGGCCTCATGTTCGGGTTTGCTTTATTCGTGGTCCGCAAGGGATTTCAATTGAACTTCTGGAACGTGGTGGTGCTGCACTCGCGCCTGCTGGGAATTCTTGAAGCTGGATTTGCGATGAGGCGCCTGACGCCTCTCGGTTAAATAAGGATATGTTTGTTGCGACGCTGACGACAAACAAACGGAAGCTTACAATCATAACGAGCCTAACTACAGTGTCGCGGGTGCATCCGAATATATTACGGAGACGCGCGACATAGTTTTCAAGGGGATGGATTAGATGTCCAAAAAAGCCGAAACAATTCGGTCGATTAAGCTGCGTTCGGTCTATCTGCCATTGAAAAACCCAATCAGTGACGCAAAGGTTTTAACCGGCCGGCAGAAGCCGATGACCGAGATCGCCATTCTGTTTTGTGAATTAGAAACAACGGAAGGCTATCAGGGGCTTGGCTTCAGCTATTCCAAACGTGCCGGAGGACCTGGACAGTTTGCGCACGCGAAGGAAATAGCGCCGGCGTTGCTGGGGGAAGATCCAAACGATATTTCAAAAGCCTGGGATAAATTATGCTGGGCCGGTGCATCTGTTGGCCGTAGTGGCCTCGCCACACAGGCCATAGGCGCCTTCGATGTGGCATTGTGGGACATGAAGGCAAAACGGGCGGGCTTATCGCTTGCCAAATTGCTTGGTGCGCAACGTGATTCGGTGCGTTGCTATAATACCTCTGGCGGTTTTCTGCATACGCCGCTCGATGAGCTCCTGGCGAATGCCGATGTATCCCGCGCCAATGGAATTGGCGGTATCAAACTCAAGGTGGGACAACCCGACTGGGCGCTGGACGTGCAGCGTGTCACCAAGGTGCGGCAACATCTGGGCGATAGCTTTCCGCTGATGGTCGACGCCAATCAACAGTGGGATAGGCCAAGCGCGCTGCGCATGGGAAGAATTTTTGAGCAGTTCAACCTGATCTGGATCGAAGAGCCGCTGGATTGCTATGATGCTACGGGTCACGCAGCGCTTGCCGCGCAGCTCGATACACCAATTGCAACCGGAGAAATGTTGACAAGCGTGCTTGAGCATTGGGATTTCATTCGCCAATCGGGCGCGGATTTTCTGATGCCAGACGGGCCGCGTGTCGGTGGTATAACGCCATTTTTGAAGGTGGCCACGCTGGCGGAGTTTGCTGGTATCCAAATAGCTCCGCATTTTGCAATGGAACTTCACATCCATCTTGCTGCCGCGATGCAGCGTGAGCCTTGGGTCGAGCATTTTGAATGGCTTGAGCCTTTGTTCAATGAGCGGCTCGAGGTAAAAGATGGCCGGATGCTGGTGCCAACCCGTCCCTGGGCTGGGTGTTAGCATAAGCGAACAGGCGCAGGCATGGACACGCGATACGGCGGAATTTCGTTGCTTCTTAATCCACTGGTTATGTTGCCGCTGTTTTGTATCATCGGTGCTTCTTAAGGTGACAATGTAATCAAGTTAAATACCCCGTTGTGCTAACCGAGTTGCTGTTATGTGCTTTGTGTTGATGGTTGATTATAGAAACATTTTGGGCCCATTTAGTTTCGTAGAGCACTTGTCATCTAAAACGGTTTCGTTCTACGTTAGAACGAGAAATAATAAAGATATAATAGAAGGCTATCAAAAGGCCGCTTATTGTCAGGGGAAACAAAAATGGCAGGTATCCAATTGAAGCGTCGTTCGCTGTTGCAGTCTACTGCGGCTCTGTCGGCTGGGGCGCTGTTCGCGCCGGCGCTGATCGGCCGGGCGCAGGCCGCGACGGTGGCGTTAAAATTATCGTCGTCGCAGGCGGATGATCCGCAATACGGTAATGGTCGTGTCTATTACGATTATCTCGTGAGCCGCCTGACGGCGAATGGATTGAACGAGCAAATCAATGTTACGTTCTATCCTAATAATCAGCTTGGCCAAGAAATCGACGTCATCAATTCGGTGAAGCTCGGTGTCATTGACATGATGGTTTCGGGTAGTTCCATCGCAGCAAATGTGGTGCCGGTTGTTGGCGCCTTCGATCTTGGCTATCTGTTTTCGAGTTTCCAGCAGCAGACCAAAGCGTTCGATGCCGGTGCGGCCAAGCCGGTAGAGGCGGCGTTGCTGAATGGAAATATTAGGATTCTCGGATGGGCCTACAATTTCGGACCGCGCAGTGTGCTGGCGAAGAAGCCGATCCGGACGCCCGAGGATTTGCGAGGCATGAGAATCCGGACGCTGCCGAACCCGGTGATCACGGAGTGCCTTAACCTCATGGGGGCTGCGGCGACGCCGATGGCCATGGGTGAAATCTACTCGGCATTGCAGGCTGGCGTGCTCGATGGTCTGGAGCATGATCCGCCGACCATTCTGGCCAGCAAATTTTACGAAACTGCGAAATTCTATTCGCTGACTGAACATAACTATTCTCCACTTGCTGTCTTTTTCAGCGAGACGACGTTCAACCGTATGAACCCGAAGCTGCGCGATGGTTTCGTTGAGGCAGCCAGCCAGGCAGTCCTCGACACGCGGGCGCACGGCCTAGCGGTGACGCAGACTGCCTTGCAAGCGCTACAGCAGAAGGGGGTCACGATCATCAATGTCGATAAGGAGGCTTTCCGCCAGCGTGTTGAACCGAAGCAGATCGATCAGTTTGTGAAGCAATATCCCGAAGCGAAGCAGTTCATCGACATTATTCAGTCCACTTCGGTCTAACGTTCCATGCTCATGCCTGTGATGCAACGAGCCTGGGGCTTATTCGTCTCTTCGCTGTTGAGAGTCTCCGACATCGTCGCCGCGGTTATGATCGCGGCCGACCTCCTTGTGACCTGCAGCTCGGTGCTGTTGCGTTCACTTTTCGATGCGCCAGTGGACTGGTCCAATGACGTGGCGAGCGGGTTGATGGTGGGGGCAAGTTTCTTCGGGGTGGCGGGTGCTCTTGCGCGCGCTGAAAATCCAGGTGTGCTGTTTTTCGTGGATAAACTTGCAGCTGCGCCGCGCCGTATCGTCGATGCGGTGGGCGCGCTGCTCGTGGTTTTGGTATCTGCGGCGGTCGCTTATAATGCGGTCAATCTTGGCCTGCAGACGACCGGGCAGACGACGGGATCAGGCCTGCCATTGCAGCTGGATTTTTATCCCATGGCCGCGGGCGGAGCTTGCATGACCGTGTTCGCTCTCGACCTGTTTCTACGCCGGCGGGCGCGGGACATGGCGATCGCGGTCGGGATCGCGGCGGCGGTATTCGCATTGTATATGGCGTGGAGCACGTGGTTGCCCGATAGCGTTCCCTCTGCCGGAACGTTCATGGCGCTGGGCTTCGTCATCACATTATGTGGTGGCCTGCCTATCGGTTTCGCACTGGCGCTCGCGGCTCTGGTTTTCATTTGGGTGGGGGGCACTCTGCCCGGCGTGATCTTTGCCCAGCAGATGGCGCGCGGCATCGATGATTTTGTGCTGCTGGCGATTCCGTTCTTCATCGTCGTCGGCTATCTGATGGAGGCGAACGGCATGTCCGCGCGGCTGATCGCTCTGCTTCAGCGGGTGGTTGGCCGCCGGCGCGGCGGGATGAACGTTGTCATGGTGATCGCCATGGTGCTGTTCTCCGGCATCTCGGGTTCGAAGACGGCCGATGTCGCGGCGGTGGGCACGGTGCTGATACCGGCGGCGCGCAAGGCCGGGCAGAATCCGGGGAATGCGGTGGCGCTGCTCGCTGCCTCCGCGGTGATGGCCGAGACCATTCCGCCATGCCTGAATCTGATTATTCTGGGATTCGTCGGCAATTTATCGATCGGCGGCCTGTTCATGGCAGGGCTCATACCAGCCTTGATGATGGCGGTTGTGCTGGTCGCGTTTTGCGTCATCGTCGGCAAGCGCCCCACTCAATCGGATGTCCCGGTTGGACCGCAGAGATCCATGTTGCTCCTGTGGCGCGACAGTGTGCCGACCCTGGGTTTGATCCTGGCGATTTTCATTGGGTTTAAAAGCGGCTTCGCGACGGCCACCGAAATCTCGGCTTTCGCGGCACTCTATGCCTTGGTGGTCGGCGGCGTGGTATTTCGTGAACTGACGCCCCGGGCAATGGCGCGCAGCTTCATCCATGCGGCGCGACGTTCGGGACTGGTGCTGTTCATTGTCGCCGCGGCACAGTCGGTGTCCTTTGTGCTGACGTTGCAGCAGGTGCCGGATGATGTGGCTGCCATTATGATTTCGCTGTCCCATATCGGCGGCGTGGCGCTGTTCATGGCGCTGTCCATCGTTGTGCTGGTTCTGATGGGCTCGATGCTCGAGGGCGCTGCGGCGCTGATCGTTTTCGGCCCGCTGTTGATTCCTGTGGCAAGCCAGCTCGGCATCGATCCGCTGCAGTTTGGTGTGGTGCTGGTCATTTCCATGGGGATTGGCCTGTTCGCGCCGCCGCTCGGTTCGGGCCTGTACGGCGCCTGTCTGATCGGCAACGTGCCGATGGAGGTGACGGTGAAGCCGATTCTCGGCTATCTTGGCCTGTTGCTCCTGTGCGTACTCATCATCGCCTTCGTTCCCAGCATTAGCTTGGCGCTACCGCATGCCCTTGGCTATTGAGCGGCGCCTCGGACATTGACCATTTTTTATTGGAGAAGTGCCCCATGGCAAAAATCCTGCTGACCCATCCCACTGAGATTCGACGGAAATATTACGGTGAGCGTGCGCTTGCCGGACTGCGCGCACTCGCCGAGGTGCAATTGCACGAAGGCAATGATGCACTCAGCCCCGAGGCGTTGATTGAAGCAGCGCGCGGCGTGGACGTGATCATCGCGGATCGTCTCACAACGGGACCGGCGGAGATTTTTACGAACCTGCCGGCGCTGAAGGCGGTGCTGCGCTGCGCCGTCGATATCCGCAATATCGATGTCGACGCGGCCTCGGCGGCCGGCGTGTTGGTAACCCGTGCCAGCCCCGGATTCGTGCAATCGGTGGTGGAACTCGCATTGGGATACATGGTCGATCTGTCGCGCGGCATTTCGCGTGCCACGGCAGCGTATCATGCGGGCGATGCTCAGCCGGAGGCGGTGATGGGGCGGCAGCTCTCCGGCAGCACGCTCGGCATTATTGGTTTTGGTAGCATTGGCCGGGTGCTGGCGCCGTTGGCAGCCGCGCTCGGCATGACTGTGCTGATTGCAGATCCTTATGCGAAGGTCGCGGATGAGCGATTCCGCCAAGTATCCTTCGAGGACTTGCTGGCGGAGTCGGATTACGTCGTCTGCCTGGCGGTGGCGACCGAGGAGACGGAAAATCTGATCGGCGCCGAGGCGCTTGGCCGCATGAAACCGTCCGCGTTTTTCATCAACCTCTCGCGCGGCAATCTGGTGGACGAGGCGGCGTTGGCCGCTGCCCTGGTCGAGGGGCGCATCGCGGGGGCGGCGCTGGATGTCGGGCGCGCACGGGACCAGATGCCGAGCGCCGAACTGACCCGGCTGCCCAACGTGATCGCGACGCCGCATATCGGCGGCCTGACGCCGCCTGCCATCGAGCATCAGGCGCTGGATACGGTCGCACAGGTTAGCGCCCTCCTGGCCGGCGACATGCCGCCGGGCGCGGTGAACCCGGATCACTGGACACGGCGCCTGTAATCGGCGCCATCAGAAAGGAAGCCCCCTCATGTCTGACGCCCCCCCTCGGCTTACCGCGCCGGTGGATAGCTGTGACAGTCACATTCACATCTACGATGCCGCGATGCCTCTGGCGCCGACCGCCTCGAGCGCGGGCCCTGGCTGGGCCGATGTGGATGCGTATCGTGCCGTGCAGCGCCGGCTTGGCCTGACCCGCGCGATCGTCGTGCAGCCGACGGCCTATGGTACAGATAATCGCTGCACGGTGGCGGCGATCGCAGCGCTCGGCCGCCAGCGCACCCGCGGCGTGGCGGTCATCCAGCCCGATATCACCGATGCCGAACTGGCCCAGCTGGACGAGGCCGGTATTTGCGGGGTGCGGTTCCAGATGATGCCGGGCGGGGCGCTGCCGTGGGAGGCGCTGGAGCCCATAGCCGCGCGAATTGCCCCGCTTGGCTGGCATATCCAGCTGCAAATGGACGGGCGGCTGCTGGCCGACCGGGAAGCCATGCTGCAGCCGGCTGCCTGCCCCTCTGATTATCGACCATGTCGGCAAATTTCTGGAACCCGTGACGGTGGAGCATCCCGGCTTCCAGGCGATCTTGCGGCTGCTTGAAGGCGGAAAAACCTGGTTTAAGCTGACGGGCGCTTATGAGGTCTCGAAGGCCGGGCCGCCGCTTTATGCCGATGTCGGGGCGCTGGCCAAGGCCGCCGTGAAGGCGGCGCCTGAGCGGATGATCTGGGCAAGCAACTGGCCGCACGTATCGGCGCGGGACCTGCCGGACGATGCGGCACAGCTGGACCTATTGCTGGACTGGGCGCCTGATGCGGCGGTGCGGAAGCTTATTCTGGTCGACAATCCCGCTCAGCTTTACCGCTTCTGAGCCGTTGGATGGCATGGCATTCAACGTATGTTTGGACAATGCCATGCCCACAAGCGCCATTGAATGATGAGGCGGTGCCTTGGGCAGCATTCCACGAAGCCCAACCGGCAACTGTCATATGTCGGTTAAATCTTGTTTAAGTAAACAATTTCCGCCGGTTGGCGTGATTTCTCCGGGCTGAGCACAGCGGCTGTTGGGCGCCTTGCTCTGGCTTCCGGGGGAGGGGCGGCTATATTCGCCGCTTTTTTTGCATAGGACAGCATTGGTGATACACATGGTTGCTGCAACCACCAACCGGCCTGAAATATTGTCCAAGTTTGATCTGAACCAGCTTCGTTGTTTTGTGACCGTTGCCGAAGAATTGCACTTCGGCCGTGCTGCTGCCCGTCTAAACATGACCCAGCCACCCTTCAGCCGGCAAATCCAGATCCTGGAACACATGATCGAAGCCCAACTGCTGGAACGTACCAGCCGTTCCGTTCGGTTGACACAAGCTGGCCGGAGCTTTCTTCCCGAGGCAAGGCGTATCCTCAAACTTGCGGAGAGCGCCAGCCAGATGGTTCGCCGCATCGCTCTTGGTAAGGCCGGGTCTCTCAAAATTGGCTTCACAGCTTCGGCCGCATATGAATTTCTTCCTGAACTGGTTGCCGCTTGCCGGGATCAGCTGCCGGATGTCGACCTGTCCCTAAAGGAGATGGTCTCAGGCGAGCAGTTGGAGGCGCTGGCCTCCGGCCAACTTGATGTTGTCCTGTTAAGACCTCCCATTGGCCGGCCGGAGATGATGTCGATACGCGTCGTTGCCGAACCCTTGCTGGCGGCCGTTCCGCACGGCGATCCGTTGGCTGATGCCGAAACGCTTTCGTTCGCGGATTTTGACGGCAAGCCGTTTATTATGTTTTCACCTTACAAATCCAGATATTTTCACGATCTCTTGGCTGCACAATTCACCAAGGCGGATATTTTCCCTCGCTATGTCCAGCATCTGAGCCAGGTTCACTCAATTCTAGCCATGGTTCACGCTGGGCTTGGTCTTGCGATTGTACCCCGTGCCGCCGCCACACTGCATTATAGCGGCGTGCATCTGAAGCCATTGGAGTCAAACCCCCCGGCGCTTGCCGAACTTTTTATGGTGTGGCGCCGCGACAATGACAGTCCATTTCTGCCCGTTCTGGCAAACATTGCCAGTAGCCTTGCCGCGTCCGGCTGCGGCATTGATTAATCTAGATTAGGTATCGACTGATCCATTGTTTGGGCTGGACGGGGCGTAAGCCGGCTTTTATCTGTCTGTATGGTTGGCCATTAGAGCATTCGATCCAACGTTAATACTGAACAGATCTCTAAACGCACGATGGCCTTTCTAAAAGGCGCGGCGGGGAAGAAAACATGGTCCAAAACGCTATTCGAGACGGCTTTAGCGGTGCGCCCGTTGTAACGGACATGCGGGTGATCCCGGTTGCGGGACGCGACAGCATGCTGCTCAATCTGAGCGGCGCGCACGCGCCGTTCTTTACCCGCAATATTGTGATGCTGACGGATAATTCCGGGCATGTCGGTGTTGGCGAGGTGCCGGGCGGCGAGGCCATACGCCAGACGCTTGAAGACGCGCGCGAACTCGTGGTTGGTGAAGACCATCGGCGCCTGCAATCAAATCCTGAATGCCGTGCGGGTGAAATTCGCCGATCGCGATAAAGGGGGGCGCGGCAAGCAAACCTTTGACCTTCGCGTCACGATTCATGCCGTCACCGCGATTGAGTCGGCCTTGCTGGATCTCCTGGGGCAGCATCTCAATCTGCCTGTCGCGGCCTTGTTGGGCGAAGGGCAACAGCGCGATGCCGTCGAGGCGCTCGGCTATCTCTTTTATGTTGGCGACCATACGCTAACCGATTTGCCCTATGTGGAAGCGCCGGACGCCAAAAACGACTGGTTCCGTATCCGGCATGAACCGGCCCTGACGCCGGATGCCATCGTGCGCCTTGCGGAGGCCACGCACGATCTCTACGGTTTTGTTGATTTCAAACTCAAAGGCGGCGTTCTCCACGGTGAACGGGAGATCGAAGCCGTGACCGCCTTGGCGGCCCGCTTTCCCAAGGCGCGGGTGACGCTCGATCCTAACGGGGCCTGGTCCCTTGAGGAAGCCATTCGGCTGTGCAAGGACATGCACGGCATCCTCGCCTATGCGGAGGACCCTTGCGGCGCCGAGGCCGGTTTCTCTGGCCGCGAAATCATGGCCGAGTTCAAGCGCGCCACCGGCCTGAAAACGGCGACCAATATGATCGCGACCGATTGGCGCCAGCTTGCGCATTGTCTGCGTTTGGATGCCGTCGATATTCCGCTCGCGGACCCGCATTTCTGGACCATGCAGGGTTCAGTGCGCGTCGCCCAGACCTGCCGTGACAATGGCCTCACCTGGGGGTCGCATTCCAACAACCATTTTGACATTTCGCTTGCGATGTTCACGCATGTGGCCGCGGCGGCGCCAGGCCGGGTTACGGCCATCGATACGCATTGGATCTGGCAGGATGGCCAGCAGATTACGCAGGAGCCGCTGCAGATCGTGGGCGGCAAGATCAACGTTCCCGACCGCCCGGGCCTCGGTGTTGAGGTCGACATGGCCGCTCTCGAGGCGGCTCACCTTCTCTACAAGAACCATGGCCTGGGAGCCCGCAATGATGCCCAGGCGATGCAATTCCTGATCCCAGGTTGGACATTTGACGACAAGCGTGCCTGCCTCGTGCGGTGAGGCGGCGTCCTAGTGTTTGATGTGAAAAAGGAATTAATCCATTCATGCTTTAGGTTGGCCAAAGACTTGCCTTGCATCTAACTATATTCCGAGAACATCTCTATCCAACGATTGAAATCAGAAAGATTCACGACCATGAGCAGAATGACTCCGAAAGAAATGGCCGTACAACTCGGCAGTGGCCTTTTGTCCTTCCCGGTAACGCCATTTGCGGCAGATTTCAGCTTCAATGAGGGGCAGTATCGAGAAAATCTGGATTGGCTTTGCGGTTACGATGTCGCAGGATTGTTCGCCGCCGGCGGTACCGGCGAGTTCTTCTCGCTGACGCCGTCCGAGGTTGAGAAAGTGGTAACGGTGGCGGTTGCCGAAACGAAGGGCCGCGTGCCGGTGATCGCCGCGGCTGGCCAGGGTACGGCGACCGCGAAAGAGCTGGCCGTCGCAGCCGAGCGTGCGGGTGCAGACGGAATTCTGCTTTTGCCGCCTTATCTTGTGCATTCCGAACAGGACGGTCTTGCCGCCCATGTTGCAGCTGTCTGTGCCGCGACGAAGCTTGGCGTCATTTTCTATAACCGCGACAATGCAATGCTGAACGAAGATACGATTGAGAAGCTTTGCGCACAGTGCCCCAACCTCGTCGGTTATAAAGATGGCGTTGGCGATGTGGAATTGATGACCCGGATCTATTCGCGCATGGGAAATCGCCTGACCTATATTGGTGGTCTGCCTACAGCGGAGACTTTCGCGCTCCCCTATCTCGAAATGGGCGTTACCACTTATTCCTCCGCGGTCTTCAATTTCGTTCCTGAATTTTCCACGGCTTTCTATGCGGCGGTACGCCGTCAGGATCGCGCTGCGGTGTATGCCGGCTTGCGCAATTTCATTTTGCCTCTGATCGCGATCCGTAACCGCAAGAAGGGCTATGCGGTTTCCATCATTAAAGCGGGTATGAAGGCCGTCGGGCGCGATTCCGGTCCGGTTCGCTCTCCGCTGACGGATTTGACAGCGTCTGAATTTGCCGAAGTCGAAGCGCTTGTGAAAAACATCGATTTCCAAAAGCTGGCGGCTTAAGAGTCGTTAAGATAGGGTGAGAAGATGGAAGCGGTTTCAAACACAAAATCGGACTACAAAGACACGCCGCGCTATATCAAGCTGCATCAGGCGGACAATGTCGCGATTATTGTTAACGATTTTGGTTTGCCTGCCAATTCCGTCTTCTCCGATGGGCTGCGCCTGATCGATTATGTGCCTCAAGGCCATAAGGTCGCGCTTACCGAAATTGCGGATGGTGAGCCGATCCGGCGCTATGGTGAAATCATCGGCTATGCGTTGGGGGCTATTGCTCCCGGTGCATGGGTCGAGGAATCGCGCATCCGTATGCCGAGCCCGCCCGCCCTCGCGGACCTCAAACTTGCGACCGCCGTTCCAGCGGCACAACCGCCGTTGGAAGGCTACACGTTTGAGGGCTATCGTAATCCCGATGGGTCGGTCGGGACCAAAAATATTCTGGCCATCAGCACCAGCGTGCAATGTGTTGCGGGCACTCTGGAATTCGCCGTTAAGCGAATCCGTGCCGAACTTCTACCGAACTATCCGAATGTTGATGCCGTCGTGGCGCTGACGCACGCTTATGGGTGCGGCGTTGCGATCGCCGCACCTTTGGCTGCGGTTCCGATCCGAACCCTGCAGAACCTTGCCAAGAATCCCAATTTTGGCGGCGAGGTAATGGTCGTTGGTTTGGGGTGTGAAAAGCTACAGCCCGAAAGACTGATCCCAGAGGGGGCGCCGGCCAACATCCTGCGGATGCAGGATGAGGCGTTCCATGGATTTGGAGAAATTGTCGAGGGTATCATGGAGATGGCGAAGGCGCGCCTGGAGGTGCTCAATAGCCGCCGGCGTGAAACCTGTCCCGCTTCAGATCTGGTGATCGGTATGCAATGCGGAGGCAGCGACGCTTTCTCGGGTGTTACCGCAAATCCGGCCTTGGGCTTTGCCGCAGACCTCCTGGTACGTGCCGGTGCCACCGTGATGTTCTCCGAAGTAACCGAGGTGCGCGATGCGGTGCATCTCTTAACGCCGCGTGCAGCCACAGAGGAAATCGGGCAGGCGCTTATACGAGAAATGGCGTGGTATGACACGTATCTTGAAAAAGGTGACGTTGATCGCAGCGCCAATACGACGCCCGGCAATAAAAAGGGTGGGCTTGCCAATATTGTTGAGAAATCACTCGGCTCCATCGCAAAATCCGGCTCTAGCGCCATTGCAGGGGTTTTTTCGCCAGGTGAGCGTGTCCAGCAAAAGGGCCTTGTTTTTGCGGCAACACCCGCGAGCGACTTCATCTGCGGTACACTGCAACTCGCGGCAGGCATGACGCTACAAATATTTACAACGGGGCGTGGTACGCCCTATGGCCTGGCGGCCGCGCCTGTCATCAAGGTTTCGACTCGCACCGAATTGGCGGAACGCTGGAATGACCTGATCGATTTCGACGCCGGGCGCATTGCCACGGGCGAGGCGACCCTCGAGGAAACCGGCTGGGATTTATTCCGGACGATTCTTGACGTCGCCAGCGGGCGAACAAAACCATGGTCGGACCGTTGGGGATTATTCAATGATCTGACCCTGTTCAATCCCGCGCCAGTGACTTGAGGAGATGCCGCTGCCGAAACTCGGCAGGCGATGGAAGACCTCGTCTTCGACAAACTGAATTCGTTTCAAAAATCCGGTGAATTATTCACCCCATAAGGAGGCCTGCATGACCCAAACTCAGATCGCCGGCATGATGTTCGTTGGTGACAGCGCCGTGCATGGCACTTTAACCAAATTCCGCGCCATTAATCCCGCGACCGGGGTAGAGCTCGAGCCGATTTTTGGGGGTGGAGGTGCGGCTGACGTCAACCGCGCCTGCGAGCTGGCCTGGGCGGCGTTTGATTCATACCGGGAGACCAGCCTTGAGACGCGTGCTGCGTTTCTGGAGACCATCGCCGCCGAAATTATGGCTGTAGGTGATGAGCTGATCGAGCGCGCTTGTGCGGAGACCGGCCTGCCGCGCGGGCGGATTGAAGGCGAACGCGGGCGTACTGCCGGGCAGTTGCGATTGTTTGCGCAAACCGTGCGTGAGGGCGGTTGGATTGATGCGCGCATCGATCCGGCGATGCCGGAGCGCAAGCCCATGCCCCGATCGGATATTCGCCAGCGCCACATAGCTTTGGGGCCCGTTGCCGTGTTTGGGGCGAGCAACTTCCCCCTGGCCTTCTCGGTGGCGGGTGGCGACACGGCTTCGGCGCTTGCGGCGGGTTGTCCTGTCATCGTCAAGGCGCATTCGGCACATCCTGGCACCGCCGAACTCGTCGGCCGCGCCGTCCAGAACGCTGTGCGTCGCTGTGGCCTGCATGAGGGCGTGTTTTCCATGCTCTTCGGCGCCGGCGCGCAGATCGGTTCCGCGTTGGTGGAACACCCGCATATTAAAGCCGTGGGCTTCACGGGTTCGCGGGGCGCAGGCACGGCGTTGATGCGTGCGGCAGCGGCGAGGCCGGAACCGATCCCTGTTTATGCCGAGATGAGCAGCATTAATCCGGTCTTCCTGATGCCCGGCGCCCTTGCGGTGCGGGCCGAGGAAATTGGCCGCAATTTTGTGGCGTCCCTGACCATGGGCGCTGGCCAGTTTTGCACAAACCCCGGCTTGGTTCTGGGCGTCGCGGGGCCTGATTTTGAGCTGTTTCTGGCTTCGGCCGTGCAGGCGTTGGGCGGAGCAGGGGCCGCTACCATGCTGACGCCGGGTATCCATAAGGCATATCAGAGTGGGGTTGCCCGCCTGGCCGCGAGTGCGAATGTCCACAGGGCTGGAGAGGGGCTGGCTGAAAATGGTCCGAACCAATGCCGGGCTGCGCTTTTCATAACCGATGCAGAGAGTTTTGTCGCCGACCACAGCCTGACCGAGGAAGTTTTCGGAGCGGCATCGCTGGTGATCCGTTGCCCGGATGTGGCCACGATGAAGGCGCTGGGTGAGACGCTTGAAGGGCAATTAACCGCGACAATCCAAATGGAATCTGGCGATCTCGAAGCGGCGCGCGAACTTCTCCCGATGCTGGAGCGCAGGGTAGGGCGCATTCTCGTCAACGGCTATCCAACCGGGGTCGAGGTTTGCCACGCGATGGTGCATGGCGGCCCATATCCCTCCACCGCGGACGGGCGCAGCACCTCCGTGGGTTCACTGGCCATCGCTCGCTTCCTGCGCCCGGTTTGCTACCAGGATTTCCCGCAAGATCTGCTGCCCGATGCGCTGAAGGATACAAATCCGCAGCAACTGCAGCGCCGGTGGAATGGAGATGTGGTAAAGAGGCTGAATAATCGGGATTTAAGTTAACCACGCCTACGGACGATAAAGCTGCCAACGAAAGAATTTATCTACAAATTTGCGCTGTGCAGCGTCTTCTTCGGCAGTGCGGCTTTACGGGAGCAAATCGGCTCCCTGTATCGGCCGCATCTGTCATACTCGATCTTAAAACAAAAAACTAAGCGGCGGCCGCGCCGCAACGGTTGGAGGAAGGGCATGAGAGGGAAATTTCGTTGGATCGTTGGCGGATTGTTGTTCGCCGCCAGCACGATCAATTATCTGGACAGATCTGCGCTGCCAATTGTTGCGCCGATGCTAAAGAAGGATCTGCACATAAGCACGGCCCAACTTGGCCTGATATTTAGTGTATTCTTTTTAGGCTATGCGGCCTTCAATTTTGTTGGCGGCTATCTTTCTGATCGCATCGGGCCAAAGCGTGTTTACGCCGCAGGCATGGCGGTTTGGTCCGTCTTCAGCGGCCTTACGGCTCTAGCAACGGGCTTCTGGCCTCTGATGCTTTTCCGTGTGCTGTTCGGCTTTGGCGAAGGGCCGATGGGAAGCGTTTCAAACAAAACTGTCCGAAACTGGTTTCCTAGAAAAGAAGCCGGTTTCATGGTCGGGCTTGCGAACTCGGGCGGCAACTTGTTTGGCGCGGCCATCTCCGGGCCAATTGTTGGTTTGGTTGCGCTTTCGTTCGGTTGGCGTGTGGCCTTTATTGCAACCATGGTGTTGGGTTTCATCTGGTTGGCTGCCTGGCTTATTTTTGCGAGCGATCATCCAACAACCAACAGATTTGTAAGCAAGGCGGAGGCAGATTATATTACTCAAGACCGTGCGGAAAGTGCGGCCGCCGGCGCTCATGAAGCTCCATTGTTTTCGTATATAAAATCAAGGACGATATTGGCGATCGCGCTGGCCTTTTTTGCGGCCAATTATGCGCAATATTTTCTGCTTTCGTGGATGCCGAGTTACCTGGTCAGCGAACGCGGCCTGGATCTCAAAACGATGAGTTTCACCGCTGCCATTCCATGGACTTTTGGCCTCATCGGGTGTGCAGTTGGTGGCTTGTTGTCTGATTGGCTTGTAAGGAAGCTCCGTGGTGCGCTCATTGGTCGTAAGGTCATCATAATCGGCACGCTGATACCGATAGCTCTAAGTCTTGTTTTGTTGATGTATGCAAAGACTGTGGTGGAAGCAGTCTCCTTGATGGCCTTAGTCCTGTTTCTTGAGGGCATGACGCCGTTGGCTTGCTGGGCTGCCGTCCAGGACCTCGTACCGACCAATCGAGTAGGTGGCGTTGGTGGCTTCGTCCATTTGCTGTCGAATGTTGCGGGGATTATTGGCCCCGGTCTGACTGGGTTTATCATTCAATACGGTGGAGGATATAACGTGTCATTCCTCCTCGCCAGCCTGATAGCGGTCTTTGCGGCTGTCGCCGTGGCTATCTTTGTTCGTGACGATCGAGGAAATCTGGGCGGAAAATTGAGTGATTATCCAGAAGAGATAAGGGCAAGCTCAACCACGGTCTAGGGCGTGTTAAGAGGCGGGATTTGCGAGTCTGGCTTCGTTATTCACGGGAACCTGGAGGCGAAGAGTGCTAACTTGTCTGTTTACGACGACACATGCCAGCGTCGCTATCGGTCGGCGGCGTTGGCTTGGCCCTCTATCTGGTTGGCATAAATGAAGTTGAGGAGAGAGCGTGCAAATTCCTTTGTACGAATCCTTGTGACTTCTGTTAATAGCTTCCGTTAAGAGAACAAGTGAAATTGCCCGAAGCTTAACGTTTCAGTATAATAAGAAAAATTGTGGGAGAGAGAGATGAGTTCCAGCAATCTATCGCCAGAGCAAAACGCCGTAATCAAACGTGTCACTCTGCGCCTCATGCCTCTTCTGACGATTTGCTTCATGATTGCTTATCTCGACCGATCGAATATCTCCGTTGCCGCCTTGACCATGAATCATGATCTTGGCCTAACCGCGACGATGTATGGTATCGGCGCCGGGATATTCTTTGGCACCTATATTTTATTCGAGATCCCGAGCAATCTGGCGCTCGCCAAGGTTGGCGCGCGGCGCTGGATCGCTCGCATCATGATCAGCTGGGGCGTGGTCGCCTCGGCAATGGCGTTGATCCAGACGGCACATCAGTTTTACGGCATGCGGCTGCTGCTCGGTGCCTGCGAGGCCGGCTTCACCCCGGGTGTCATCTACTATCTGTCCTACTGGTATCCTGCCCGCCAGCGTGGCCAAGTACTCTCGTTCTTCTACATTGGGGCCACGCTGGCGTCGGTGATCGGTCTGCCCGTCTCCGGCGCGCTGCTGGGTCTGAACGGCCTAGGCGGGATTGCTGGCTGGCGCTGGCTGTTCCTGCTGGAAGGCATTCCGGCGGTAGTGCTCGGCTTCGTGGTGTTATTCTGGTTGCCGGAGTCGCCCAAGCAGGCACGTTGGCTGTCACCCAGCGAGAGCACGTGGCTGACCGATACGATTTCGGCCGAATCCGCTCTGCAGCCCATCACCCGCTCGCATGGCTGGGGCAAGGCGTTGGCCGATTCCAAGGTGCTGGCTCTGGCCTTGTTCTGGCTGCTGCAGGCGTTTGGCACCATCGGTCTCACGCTGTTCCTGCCGCTGGTGGTCAAGGGGCTGTCCAGCCAAACCAATATGGCCATCAGCCTGCTCTCTGCCTTGCCGTTCCTGGTGGCTTGCGTATTCATGTATATCAATGCCCGCCACTCCGATAAATCCGGCGAGCGTGCGCTGCATCTGGGCCTGCCGTTAATGGCAGCCGGGATCCTGCTGGCCGCCGCGGTGATCGCCACACAGATGGGCTCCCTTGGCCTTGCCTACACGCTGCTGCTGCTGGCGGTCGGGTCTGAACTGGGCTTCCACGCCGGTGTTCTGGGCTGTTACCACCGAGCATGTCTCCGGGATCGCCGCAGCTGCGTCGATCGCGTTGATCAATGCGGTGGCCAACATCGCCGGTGTCGGCCTGCCGCCGATCATCGGCCGCATTCGGGACGCGACCGGCAGCTACGACAACGCCGTGCTGATGATTGCCGGGGCTCTGGTGATCGGTGGTGTGCTTGGCCTTCGCCTCTCCGCCCGCAGGACTGCTGCATCGGCGACGATCCTGACTATGCGTGAGGAAATCGATCATTCCTGACTGGGCATGAGGAAATTGGCCCGTACGGACGCGGGCGAGTGCGTCCGGGCCTTTGCAGAAAGAGGAAATGTTAGATAGTATGTCCGTATGATAAATTCGCTGACGTATATCCAGTAGGGTCGATATAAAAACTGGTCATACGTATTTCCTCGACGCCTCATCATATTTTTGTTTGGCGTCGTCCGCAAAGTTAGATGTGTACCAACAGAATAAATCTGTAAGTATGATGAAGGATACCCATGACCAATTCTCCCGAGGCGTTTCGCGCCAGTTTAACAGGGATCTCCGGTATTCTGGTGACGCCGTTTGACCGGAATAATTGTCTCGCCCCGGCGCTGCTGAAGCCGGTTGTGGAGCGTGCGGTCGCGGCCGGGGTGCATATCCTCACCGCTAACGGAAATACGGGTGAGTTTTACGGGCTGACGACAGACGAAGCGATTCGCGCCGTGCATGGGGCTGTCGAGCAGATTGCAGGACGGACGCCGCTGTTGGCTGGGGTGGGCCGCGCCATTGGTGATGCAACGGCGCTCGCCAAAGCCTCGCGCATAGCGGGCGCGGCGGCGCTTATGGTGCATCAGCCGCCCGACCCTTTCGTGGCGCCGCGCGGCGTGGTTGAGTATGTCAAGCGCGTGGCCGAGGCCGGGCAGGGCCTGCCTGTGGTGATATATCTACGTAACGATAATATCGGGCTCGACGCGATTGAGGCGCTATGTGCGATCCCCGAAGTGGTGGGGGTGAAATGGGCTACGCCCGCGCCGTTGCGGCTGGCCGAGGCTATGCGCCGTGCCGATCCGTCGATTGTGTGGGTTGGCGGCCTCGCGGAAATCTGGGCGCCTGCCTTCTATGCCGTTGGCGCGCGTGGCTTTACCTCAGGGCTCATCAATGTCTGGCCTGAGCAATCCATGGCCATTCACGCCGCGTTAGAGGCGGGGGATTATGCTGCTGCACGCTCACGCATCGCGGTGATGGAAACATTCGAATCCCTGCGTGCAGAAGAGGGTAATGGCACCAATGTGTCCGTGGTGAAAGCGGCTCTACAATTGCTGGGTAATGGCTGCGGTGCCGTGCGCCCGCCGGGCGCCTGGCCGCTGACAGATCGCCAGCAGGCAGCATTGGCCAAGAACCTTGCCGAGTGGGGGCTAACCAAGTGACATTCATGCCTGACGTCGCTTCCCCGTGCGCGGCCGCCGAGGCCGCATTTGATGCCTGCCGTGTAGCCCGCTGGAGGCCCACGCGGCGTGGCCCACTGATAACGAGGAAACCATGACCACTACCACCACCCCGCGCCGCAAACGGCCTGAGGAGCTGCGCTCGGCGCGTTGGTTTGGCCCGGCGGATTTGCGGTCTTTCGGCCATCGCTCCCGCGCCATGCAGATGGGTTACGCCCCCGAGGAATGGACGGGCAAGCCGGTTATCGCCATTCTCAACACCTGGTCTGACCTGCAGCCATGCCACGCCCATTTCAAGACGCGCGTTGAGGATGTGAAGCGTGGCGTGCTGATGGCGGGCGGGTTTCCGGTGGAGTTGCCCGCGCTCTCGCTCTCGGAGAGCTTGCTGAAGCCGACCTCCATGCTCTACCGCAACATGCTGGCGATGGAGGCGGAGGAGCTGCTGCGCGCCCACCCGGTGGATGGCGTGGTGCTGATGGGCGGGTGCGACAAGACCACCCCGGCGCTGCTGCTGGCGGCGACGAGCATGAACATTCCGGCCATCTATTTGCCAGCCGGGCCGATGCTGCGCGGCAACTGGCATGGCAGGGTTCTCGGCTCCGGCTCCGATAGCTGGAAATATTGGGACGAGCTGCGTGCGGGCAAGATCACCGAGAAGGACTGGGCGGGGGTAGAGGCGGGTATTGCGCGCTCCTACGGCACCTGCATGACCATGGGCACTGCCAGCACCATGACGGCGATTGCCGAGGCGGTGGGGATGGTGCTGCCGGGTGGTTCCTCAATGCTGGCGCCGGATGCCGGGCATATCCGCCTGGCCTCTGAAACCGGCCGGCGGATTGTGGATGCGGTGTGGGAGGATTTGACGCCGCAAAAGATCCAGACGCATGCGGCCTATGAGAACGCGATTGCTGTGGCGATGGCGATGGGCTGCTCGACCAATGCGATCATCCATCTCATCGCCATGGCCAAGCGGGCAGGGCAGGATATTGGGCTCGCGGATTTTGAGCGTTTCTCCCGCAAGATGCCGGTGATCTGCAATGTGCGGCCGACGGGCGATACATATCTGATGGAGGATTTCTTCTACGCGGGCGGCATATTGGCACTGATGAACCGGATGCGGGAACATCTGCATCTGGATTGCATGACCATTAATGGCCGTACGCTGGGCGAGAATATCGAAGGCGCGGAAGTTTATAATGACGATGTGATCCGCGCGTTGGATAAGCCGATCTATGGTGAGGGCTCGCTGGCCGTACTCACCGGCAATTTGGCGCCGGATGGCTGCGTGATCAAACCTGCGGCGATGGACCAGAAGTTTCTAAAACATTCCGGACCTGCTGTGGTGTTCGATGATTATACCAGCCTGAAAAAGGCGGTGGATGACGAGAGTTGGGACATTACCGCCGATCATGTTCTGGTGCTACGCAATGCCGGTCCGCAAGGCGGTCCGGGCATGCCGGAATGGGGCATGCTGCCGATGCCGAAGCGGCTGTTGAAGGACGGCCACCGCGACATGCTGCGTCTTTCCGACGCGAGGATGAGCGGCACCAGCTACGGCGCCTGCGTACTGCATGTGTCGCCGGAGAGTTTTATCGGCGGGCCGCTGGCGCTGTTGAAAACCGGAGATATTGTCAGCATCGATGTGGAGGCGCGTAGCATCCGCATGGAGGTTTCGGACGAGGAGCTAGCCGCCCGCCGCGCCGCCTGGGTGGCGCCGGAATCGCGTTTTGAACGGGGCTATGGGTATATGTTCTCAAAACATATCCAGCAGGCGAATGAGGGGTGCGATTTCGACTTCCTGCGCACCGATTTCGGAGCGGCTGTGAAGGAGCCAGCCATCTACTGAGGCGATTGGGCCAAGGCGCTGGTTTCCAGTCCCGGCACGGTACAACCAGAAAGCAGCCGGATGCGGCTAACAGGCTGTTTTTTGGTGTTTTTTTGTTTTATGAGGAATCTTCTGGATTTCATCCGCCAAGATTTTTGGCCTAGCCTGATCTCGTATAAATCTGACCAAAAATTGTTAAATAACAGAACGACCAATGTTACAAAAAAAGAGGAGCGCCTTATTGGCGCGTTTGGCCAAGAGATTTTAAAACTTCATCTTTTACTGTGCGTTCTCAGGAGATTCTCTAAAATCTTGGTCTATTATTCTGTGGATCATTCGTTTTGATTTCAGAAAAATGGTAATTCTAATTGACAGATTTTAGTTATTTTTATCATATGTACCTAAGCCTCCAGCCAGAGATGCGGCGGAGGGGAAAAATATAACGGCCCGAATATTGGGCAGAACAGGAAACGATCAAATGACCAAGAATACAGTATCACGCCGCGGCGTGCTGGGGGGTATAGGGGCCGTCACGATAGCTGATCTGGTGGCGCATGCTGCGTACGCGGCCGTGCCCGCACTGCCATCCAGCCCAGTTGCTTTGAACATCGTCGATGTCGGGGGCGATCTCGCGCTCACCCGCCCGGCTTTTGATGCCTATCTCAAAGCCAAGCCGCAACTGGTGTCCTCCTTCACTTACAGCAAGGCGCCTGCGCCTGAACTGCCCGGCAAGCTTCAGGCCGAGCAATCCGCTAACCGGCTCGATATCGATCTGGTGTTGACCGGCATTGACGCGCTTTCCGCCGGAATCAAGCAGGGACTCTGGACGCGGCTTTTCCCTGATTATGCCAGCGTATTGCCGGACCCGGCATCCATCTATCTGCCGCATGCCTTGGAGATGCAGCAATTCGCGCAGAACCAAGCGCTGGCGGTGGTGTTCTCCCCCTGCGGGCCGCTGCTGGAATATAACCCGATGCTGGTGAAGAAGCCGCCGACCACGGCTCCGGATCTTTTGGCCTGGGCCAAGGCGAATCCAAAACAGTTCATCTATGCCCAGCCTCAGAATTCTGGTCCGGCGCGCATCTTCATGATGGGGCTGCCTTATCTGCTGGGCGACTCCAATCCGCGTGATCCGCGCCAGGGCTGGGACAAGACCTGGGCATTCCTGGCCGAGCTGGGCAAGACCATCGAATATTACCCCTCCGGCACGGGAGCGGTGATGCAGGAGCTGGGCTCCGGCCTGCGCGCGATGACGCCGACCCAGACTGGCTGGGATATCGATCCCCGCGCGCTGGGCGTGGTGCCGGCCTCGTTCGAGGTGACGAAGTTCGATAATCAGGTCATCATCTGCGACGCGAATTTCATGGCCGTGCCAAAGGGCATCAAGCCCGAGAAACTGGCTGTGGTGCTGGATCTGATGAACTTCATGCTGCTGCCTGCTCAGCAGGCCGTGACCTACGATGACGGCTATTTCTATCCCGGCCCGGCGGTGAAGAATGTACCGCTCTCCATGGCGCCGCAGAAGAGCCAGGAGGTGATCGCGAAATTCGGCCGTTCCTGGTATGATGAAATGATCGCCACCGCGCCGACCTATGTGCCATTGAGCGCGGATGATCTGGTCTATGCGCTGGGGCGGTGGGATCAGCAGGTCGGCGTGATTACCGCATCCTAAAGAAAACTAACAAGGAGTTCAGGGATAATGGCGATCTCCGCGAAGAGTTTCCGGGAGTTGAGGCTTGAGGGCATGCGCCGTGATTTCGGCGGGCTCAACGCGGTCAAGGATATTTCCCTGACCATCAAGCGTGGGGAGTTCATCGCGTCTGCTGGGGCCTTCGGGCTGCGGCAAGTCGACGGCCCTGAACTGCTTGGCCGGGCTGCTGCCGCTTTCGGGCGGCAGCATCTGGCTGGATGAAACACGCATCGACCACCTCAAGCCAGAGGAGCGTGGCTTTGGCATGGTGTTTCAGAATTATGCGCTGTTTCCGCATATGGCCTACGCAAGAATATCGGTTTTGGCCTGCGGATGCAGAAGCAGCCGAAGGATGTGATCGAGGCCAAGGTGGAGGAGGTGCTGGCGCTTGTGCGCCTGACCAAGCAGGCCGACAAACTGCCGGGGCAGATTTCCGGTGGTCAGCAGCAGCGTGTGGCGATCGCACGCGCGATCGTCGTCGAGCCGCCTCTGGTGCTGATGGATGAGCCGCTGTCCAATCTGGATGCCAAGCTGCGTCTGGAGATGCGTGCGGAAATCAGGCGCATTCATAACATGATCGGCTGCTCCACCATCTATGTCACGCATGACCAGGATGAGGCGCTCTCGCTGGCGGACCGGATCGTGGTGTTGCGCGATGGTGAGGTGCGCCAGGTGGGCACGCCGCAGGAGCTTTACGCCCGCCCCGCCCATGCGGATGTGGCGGAGTTCATGGGCTATCGAAATCTGCTGAAGGCTGAGGCGGAGACAGAGGAAAATGGCAGGCTGAGCATGCGCGTGGGGGCTGCGCGCCTCACCGGTTGCGCGGTTGAGGCGATGGCGGGGCGTGATGTGATCGCGGCTTTGCGGCCGGAGGATCTGACGCCCTCCAACGATGGGCCGATTGCGGCTTCGGTGATTTCCGCTGAATATCGCGGCAGGGATTTCTACGGCCTGGCCCGCACGGATGACGGCATGGAGCTCTGGTTCCGCTCCGAAGTGGCGGTGCATGTCGGTGAGGGCCTGCGCCTCGGTGCGCCGGCGGAACGTGTGCTGGTCTACCCTGCGAGCGCGGTATGAGTGCCAACATGCAGGGCATGTCCCTGGCTCATCCGGCAGCGCCAGAGCGTATGAGCCTCGTCCAGCGCCTGGCGTGGCGCGGGTTGGATATGACGACCTTGCTGCTGGCGCCGGCGCTGCTCTTCGTGCTGGCGCTGTTCGTGTATCCGGCTCTGTACGGGTTCTGGCTGTCCCTGCATCCGATGAATGCCCATGGGGCATTTGGATTCGGCAATTACATTGCCTTCTTCAGTGACCCGTATGTTTACGGTACGATTTCCACCACGTTGAAGCTGGCGATTCCCGTCACGATTGTGAATATCATATTGTCGGTGCCTATCGCGCTGCGCGTGCGGCATCTGCGGCGGCAGCGTCTGCTCACGACGATTTTGATCATTCCGGTAACGCTTGGCACCGTGCTGACAGCGCAGGGCATGCTGAATTTCTACGGGCCGCTGGGTTGGTTCAATCGGACTCTCATGCTGCTGCACATTACCGATATGCCGGTGCGGTTGGTGCATAATTTCACCGGCGTGTTTCTCTCGCAGATCGTCAGTGGGTTTCCCTTCTGCTTCATGCTGATCCTGTCCTATGTCAGCGGTATCGATCCGTCTCTGGAGCAGGCGGCAGCGATGCTGGGGGCGCGGCCGGCGGCACGCTTCAGGCATATTCTGCTTCCGCTGCTGGGGGCGGGGCTGGCGATTACGTTCTGTTTGGCCTTTGTGCAGGCATTCTCTGTGTTTCCTTCCGCGGTTCTGGTGGGCGCACCCTCCGGGCCGACGCGTGTGATCGCCATCGCCGCCTATCATGCGGCTTATGAGGAATATGATTATTCGATGGGCTCGGCCATCGCCATCATCATGGGGCTTGTGCAGATCATTGTCGTCGCAGTTGTGGTGAAGGCAAGCAGCGCGCTCTATCGCGGCCCGGCGGGGGGCGGCAAAGGATGAAAATCATGAATTTTGAAAAAAGCGAGATCGCGGGCAAGCTATGGCGCATCGCGATATGGGGTTTGGTGGGCTTCTTCATTCTCAACCTCGTGGGCATCGTGTTCAGCGTGGTGGTGGATTCGCTCGGTACCTCCTGGTTCGGCACCTGGCTGCCGAACGGCTTCACCACGAGCTGGTACAGCGATTCCTGGGACAGTTTCCAGCTCGGCGGCGTGCTGGTGGTCACACTTGAGGTGGCGGGCGCGGTGCTCATCGGCTCCGCTCTACTGGGTGTGCCGGCGGCCTATGCGCTGGCGCGGCGGGATTTTCCGGGCAAGAAGCTGGTGATGCTGGCGTTCGTGCTACCGCTGATCATTCCGCCCTTCACCTATGGCATTCCGCTGGCCTCGGTGCTGTATCAGTTCGGGCTGGGCGGTACGCTCACAGGCGTGATCCTGGCAAATCTGATGCCGAGCGTGCCCTTCGTGATTTTCATCCTGGTGCCGTTCATCGAGCAGATCGACCCGCGTGTGGAAGCGGCGGCGCGTGTGTTCGGGGCGGGTACCTGGCCGCTGTTCCGTACGGTGATGGTGCCGCTGCTGCTGCCCGGCATTCTGGCGGCTCTGGTGCTGGTGCTGGTGCGCACCATCGGGTTGTTCGAACTGACGTTCCTCACCTCTGGGCCGGGCAACCAGACGCTGGTTGTGGCGCTTTACTACTCGGTATTCGCGGCGGGCATGCGGGCGAACCAGACCATCGACGCGATGGCGGTGGTCTACATGGTTACGAGCTTGATCTGCCTGGTAATCGCGCTGCGCTTTGTTGATCCAACACAGATTATTGGCAGGACGAAGAAGGTAACGACATGAGCAAAATGAGGATAACTCTTACCGGCGCGGGTGGTGGGCTGGGACTGATGCTACGCCCGCGGCTGATTGCACGGGGCGCGGAGCTTACCTCCTCTGGGTATCATTTGCCGCAGCCGGTCTCGCCGGATGAGCGCGTGTTCGGCGGCGATTTGCGCGATGACAAGGTGGTTGATGAGGCGCTCGCGGGCGCCGAGGCGGTGCTGCATCTGGCCGGCACTTCGGACGAGCAGCCGATGACGGTAATCATCCAGAACAACCTCCTGGCTTTGCAGCGCATTTATGAAGGGGCGCGGCGGCATGGGGTGAAGCGTGTGGTGTTCGCCTCCTCCAATCATACGATCGGCATGTATCCGGTGGGCCACAAGCTTAAACTCTCCGATGCCGTGCGGCCGGATGGGAATTACGGGCTGTCGAAAGTTTGGGGCGAGGCGATGGGCCAGCTTTATTTCGATAAGTTTGGGATTGAGTCGGTGGCGCTGCGCATCGGCAGCGCGATCCCGCGGCCGACCGAGCCGCGGCATCTCTGCACCTGGCTTGGTTATGACGATCTCGAAGAGCTGGCCTGGCGGGCTTTGACCGTGCCGAATGTCGGGTTTCGCACCATTTGGGGTGTTTCCGCCAATACACGCTCATGGTGGGATAATAGCGAGGCGGCGGCACTGGGCTATGTGCCAAAGCAGAATGCCGAGGATTATGCGGAAGAGATTCTGCGCGGGCCGGACACTGGCTGGAAATTCCAAGGCGGCAGTTACGCGCTTGCGGATGTGACATGATTTTTGAGGCTTTGCCGGAGACGAGCTGCGTTGTCGGCGAATCTCCGGTCTGGGACGAGGCCTCCGGCGCGCTGCTCTGGGTGGATATAACGGAAGGGACGATCCACGAACTCACCCCAGCCACCGGGGCGCGGCGGCGCTGGGTGCTGGAAGGGCCGGTGGGCTGCATAGGGCTGGCGGCGGATGGGCGACTGATAGTGGCGCGCAAGCATGAGGTGGGATTTCTGGACCGCGCGAATGGCGCCTATGCCAAGCTGGCGAATGTGCTGGAGCCGGACCCCGAGCTGCGGCTGAATGACGGCAAGGTAGGGCCGGATGGCGCCTTCTGGGTGGGCTCCATGCATGAGGCGCCGGAGCGCCGCCCCTTGGGTGCTTTGTTCCGCGTGGCGCCGGCCGGCACGGTGGAGCGCAAGCGCGAGGGGCTGTTCACCTCCAACGGCCTAGCCTGGTCGCCTGACGGGCGGACGATGTTTCATTCCGACTCCCGTGGCTGCTGGATCGAGCGCTGGGAATTCGATCCGCAAAGCGGGGCCATGAGCGGCCAGACGCGTATCGCCACGCCGCAGGAGGAAGATGGCCGGCCCGATGGTGCGACGGTGGACGCTGAGGGCACTTATTGGAGCGCCGGCGTCTCGGCCGGGTGCCTGAACCGTTACACGCGCGAGGGTGCCTTGTTGGCGCACGTGCCGCTACCCGTGCCCGCGCCCACCATGCCCTGTTTTGGCGGGCCGGATTTGCGTACGCTGTTCGTGACCTCGCTTACGCCAGCTGGCGGTAATACAGGGCCTGTGGTTTCCGTACGCGCGCCCGTTGCGGGCGTGGTAGGCTGGCGCTTCGCCGCATGAGGTGGGGCGCGGCCATCCCGGCCCGCAGGCCGACATGTCTGTCGCGGCAGCGACCAATAATGATTTTTTCCCAGGCTTGCTCGTTTCTCTACACGAAGCTCTGGCGGGGTTCATGAATCTCTCGCTCAACCTCACCCGCACCAGTCCGCGCGAGCGCGCCAGCGCGGTGCTTCAGGAGCATGCGATGATCGTCGAGGCGATCAAGATGCAAGACCCTGATGCGGCTGAAGTGGCGATGAAGTTCCATATTACACAAGCGCGTAGGCGCATGATCGATCGCAATCGCGACTAAAGTTGCCGAGGGGTGGTGACGTCGCCCACCTAAGCAACAGTAACAATTTTGACAAAATGAGAGGGTTTGTTAACATGTCAATCTTTGTTAAGGATTGACATGTTTTGAGCACAGAACTACGTTCTGGCCTGCAATTACGAATCAGCTGGATAAAAAAGTCAGTGATGAATACAAAATGTTAGAGGAGCCGGGCAAGGGGGGTTAGGTGTCTAGTCGACACCTCTTTTGTTGTTAAATTAAGCAAATAACTATCGTGACGAAAAAAAGTCATGAAAATGTACTTTGGGCAGGTTCGTTTGAGCTGTTTATGTAAACGTTTTTATACGGGGGAAGCGTAGTGCAAGCCGATTCCGTGGAGCGCGTTAAACCCCCGACGATC
This sequence comes from uncultured Pseudomonadota bacterium, assembly GCA_963827925.1. Lineage (GTDB taxonomy): Bacteria > Pseudomonadota > Alphaproteobacteria > Acetobacterales > Acetobacteraceae > Acidocella. Next base: position 81,476 of record CAWHDE010000017.1, read on the forward strand.
CGGGACGTGGCTGCGCGGGCCCGTACCTCAATCGCGACGGTTTCCTACGCCCTAAACGACAGGGAGCGGTATCTCCGGCCGGAGCTGCGCGCCCGCGTACTGCAGGCCGCACAGGAGCTCGGTTATGTCCGTAATGCCGCCGCGAGCAGCCTGCGCGGCGCGCGGCGCGGTCTGCTTGCGGTGCTCGTGCCGCAGTTCGGGAACAACTTCTTCACCCGTATCTGCATCGAGGCTGAGGCGGTCGTGCAGCAGGCTGGCTTCGTTATGACGATCTGTGACAGCAACGAGAGTCCAGAGCAGGAGCGGAGTGTCCTTGAGAGGCTGATTGCACAGCGGATTGACGGTTGCATCGTGTGTCCCGCTATGTCGCAATCGGACAATATCGGGCTGCTCCGTCGAGACCGCGTCCCGACTGTGGTTCTCGAACGGACGTTGGGCGATGCTGTTCTGGAACAGGATTTTGTTGGTCACGATAACTTCCAGTCCGGACTGCTTGCCACGGAGCGGCTGCTGGCCGCCGGGCATCGCAGAATTGCATTTCTGGGCTGGGATTCGCCCATTCCCAATATTAACGACCGCGCAAGCGGTTATCGCGCGGCGCTCGCTGCGGCGGGTGTAAAAGGCGATCCCGAATGGTTGCTCCTGGACGCGCTGACCCAGGACGGTGGCGCGCGCATGGTGAAGCAGCTCCTGCGCTTGCACGTCACAGCCGCGGTGATTGCGCATCATCATGATCTCGCCAAGGGGGTTCTGCTTGGGTTGATGCAGGCCGGGGTATCTTGGCCCGAAGATCTTTCCCTCGTGCTGATCGGCACGCCGGACTGGTGGGAGCTGGTTCGTCCAAACCTCACCTGTGTCGAGCGGCCTGAGCAGGCGATGGGACGCGAGGCAGCGCGGATGCTGCTGCGCAAAGTGAGTCAACCAGGCGACATTCATCCGGCACAGATCCTGCCTAATACATTCCTCGAAGGCGGATCGATACGGTACATCGGTAAGCAGGAGCAACTATGAAGACAGTAAGAATCGGCTTGATCGGCAGCGGCTTTATCGCGGCACTCCACATGCACGCTTATCGCCGGGTATATGGCGTCAAGGCGGAGGTGCGCGCTGTTGTCTCCCGGAGCGATTCCGCCGTGGAATTTGCGCGCCAATTCGGCATACCCAGCGCCCTGCGGGACTGGCGTGCGCTGCTCGACGATCCGGAAATCGATGTCATTGACATATGCACGCCTCCGGCGCTGCACGCGGAGATGATCGTCGCTTGCATGCAAGCTGGCAAGCACGTGATCTGCGAGAAGCCGTTCACCGGCTATTTCGGTCAGCCGGGCGATGCCGAGCCGATCGGACGGAATGTTCCAAAATCCGTCATGTATGAACGCGTGATGGAAGAGATGGAGAAAACCTCGGCTGCTATTCGCGCGAGTGGCCGCCTGTTCCTTTATGCGGAAGATTGGGTCTATGCCCCGGCCGTGATGAAGACCGCTGAAATCCTCCGTGCCACGCGGGAGAAAATTCTGTTCATGAAGGCGGAGGAGAGCCATAGCGGTTCGCATGCCGCACATGCGGCGCAATGGGCGTTGACCGGTGGGGGAGCGCTGATCCGTCAGGGCTGCCATCCGCTTTCGGCCGTGTTGCATCTGAAACAGGTGGAGGCGAAAGCGCGCGGCGAACGCATCACCGTTGCCGACGTAACCTGCGACGTTGGCACGCTGACGCGCGGACTAAAGCCGGAGGAACGCCCCTATATCCAAGCTAATCCTGTCGACGTCGAGGACTGGGGTATGCTGAATCTCAGCTTCTCCGACGGCACGAAGGCGACCATCTTCGCCGGTGATATGGTCATGGGTGGCGTACGCAATCTGGTGGAGACATACACGTCCGGCGGTGCGCTCTTCGCCAACATCACGCCGAACAATCATCTCGTCACCTACATGACCGACGAGGCGAAGCTCAAGGACGTCTACATCACTGAAAAAGTGGACCGGAAGACCGGATGGCAGTTCGTCTGCGTCGAAGAAGAATGGACGCGCGGCTATATCGGAGAAATCCAGGACTTCATGGAATGCGCGGCATTTGGGCGCGAACCGCTCTCGGGGCTCGACCTGGCCTACGAGGCGATCCGCGTCCACTACGCCGCCTACCGCGCCGCAGAAGAAGGCCGGCGCATAACGCTATAACAATCGAAAGGGGAGGACGTTATGAAAAAGGAAACTATCGCAGGGCTCAAGCTGGGGCGCCGTAATATGTTTTACCTGACCGCGGGAGTGCTCGGGACACTGCCGGCACGCGCGGCGTTTGCACAGGAGGCGACATGGAAGCCAAATCGTCCGATCAACCTCATCGTGCCTTGGGCTGCGGGCGGTGCGACGGATCAGATCACCCGCGTGACGGCCTCGGAGCTTGAGAAGGTGCTTGGGCAGACCATCGTCATCATCAATCAGCCCGGCGCCTCCGGTGCAATCGGCACGCAAAGCGCGCTGAGCGCGCCCCGCGACGGCTATACCTGGACCGCCGGTGCCGTACCCGATCTCGGCGCCTATGAGACGCTCGGCACTGTGCATACCAGCGTCACGGACTGGCATCTCTATCTGAGCGTTGCCAATATCTCGGTTCTCAGCGTCGGCGCGAATTCGCCCTATAAGACCGCGAAGGACCTGATCGACGCCATGGCGAAGAAGCCGGGCGGCATCACCATCGCAACGGCGGGCGTCACCTCCTCCGGTCACACCGCTGCCGACGTGTTTGCGAAGGCAGCGAATGTCACCTACCGGAACGTCACCTATGACGGCGGCAACCCGGCGGTGATTGCAACGGTCTCGGGTGAGACCGACGCCACCACGCAACTCGCCAGTGAGGAAGCGGAGATGATCCGCGGCAAGATGCTGCGCCCGCTCTTCACGATCAGCGACAAGCCGGTCGTACTCGACGGATATGGCACCATCCCGCCGCTTTCCGATACGCTCCCTGGCTTCAAGGCGCCGGCTGCTTACTACGGAATTTTCATTCCCGACGGTGTGCCGGCCAATGTCATCCAGACGATGAACCAAATCTGGAAGACGAGCATCGCCAACAGCGCGACGCTTAAGAACTTCGCGATGAGCCGTGGTGCCTTGTTCGCGCCAACCTCCGGAAAAGAGGCGCAAGCCGTTGCGTTCCCGGCTGTCGCGGCGAACGCCTGGATGCTGTACAAAAATGGTGAGGCAAAAGTCTCGCCAGCCAGCGTTGGCATCCCGGCGCCTTGACCATGAGGCAGGCTGAGGCACCGGTAGATCAAGAAACCGCCGGCCAGGGTGCGGTTGGTCAAGAGGAGGTCGCTCCGCGCAGGAGCGACCTTGCCGAGGGGAGCGGTTGGCTTACGCTGGGCGCCCTGATTCTCATCGGGTCGCTCACCATGGACCGCCTACAGAGCCAGGGGGTGGAGCCTTATGCCGCCCCAGGGCTTCTGCCAGGCCTGCTAGGCATCGTCATCATCCTGTTCGGCGGGCTGCTGACACTGCGCGGTTGGTGGAGTCGCGGCGACCGCACGGCTCTGGTGCGCGGAAAACCTGCCGGATCGCGGCGGTTGGCGGTGGTGCTCGGGCTCTGCATCATCTTTGGAGTCGGGCTGGTGGGGCAGGGACTGCCGTTTTGGGCTGCCTCAGCGCTCTTCGTCGCTACGGCAACCTTCGTGTTGCAAAACGCGGAGCAACCAGCTGCGGAACGGCGCTTGTCGAGACGAATTGCGTTTGCGTTGGTCATAGGGCTCGGCGCGGGGGTCGGCGTTACCCTGGTATTCCAGGACCTCTTTCTCGTCCGCTTGCCATAAATATTTGGAACTTCGTCATGTTCTCCGGTCTTTCTGATCTTCTCAATGCTTACGCGAGCTTTCTTAACCCGACATCCATTGCCTATGGATTAGGAGGAGCGCTGACGGGCATCATGGTCGGCTGCCTTCCCGGCCTCTCCGCGACGCTTTGCATCGCATTGCTCACCACACTCACGCTCAAGCTTCAGACAAATACCGCAATCCTCATCCTCATCTGCGCCTATGTCGGCACGCTCTATGGTGGGTCGCGCTCCGCGATCCTGCTCAACATTCCCGGTACGGCCGCGAACGCCGCCTCGTGCGCGGATGGTCATGCGCTGGCAAAACGCGGGGAGGCGGGCCGTGCCATCGGCATCGCCACCTCAGGAGCCTTTGCCGGAACGCTGTTCGGCGTGTTCTGCCTTGCCGCATTAACGCCTGTGCTCTCCCACGTTGCGCTCTCCTTTGGTTCTTACGAGTTCTTCTGGCTGGCACTGTTCGGCGTCACCATCTCCGGCAGCATCGTTGGCGATGACCCCTTGAAGGGCTGGCTGATGGGCTTGCTCGGCCTGTTCGTGGCCCAGATCGGGCAGGACGGGCTATATGCGCATGACCGCTTTACGTTCGGCTGGAGCCAGCTTTCCGGCGGTATCGCGCTGATTCCGGCGCTGATCGGCGCCTTCGGATTCTCGGAAATCCTGATGACGCTGATGAGCGCGACCCGCACGGAGCGGGTGAAGATACAGGACTCGGTTCTCCCGCGCTTTCGAGAAGTGGTGCAATATTGGCCGACTGTTCTGCGCTCCGGCGTGATCGGCGTCGTGACCGGGTTGATGCCGGGCATCGGCGAGGATGCCGGCGCCTGGATGTCCTATGCCGCGGCCCGTGCTATCAGCCCTGACCGCAAGAATTTCGGGCAAGGCTCCATCGATGGTCTGATGGCGGCGGAAACCGGGGACATGGCGTCCATCCCCGGGCATATCATCCCCTTGCTCTCGCTCGGGATTCCTGGGTCGGCGCCCTCCGCCGTGCTGATGGCCGCGATGGTCATCCACGGCATCCAGCCGGGCCCGATGATGATGATCCAGACCCCGACTTTCGTCTACGACGTCGTCGCGATGACCACACTTGCGATGTGCAGCATCCTGATCTTCGGTCTCTTTCTCGTTAAGCCTTTGCTTCTGGTCCTGCGCGTTCCCCGCGCGGTGCTGATGCCTATCATCTTTGTTCTTTGTACGGTCGGTGCCTACGCCAATGCGGAGCGCTTGTTCGACATCTATGTCATGCTGGCTGTCGGCATCGGAGCGTTCTTCCTGCGCCGTCGCGGCTATCATATGGCACCCTTCGTGCTCGGCCTCGTGCTTGGAGGTCTTCTCGACAAGAGCCTGCGCCGCGGTCTGGTGCTGTCAGGGGGCAGCATCGCTCCTTTCTTCACACGCCCGATTTCGTTGACACTCGCAATTGTTGTGATGCTGACGATATTGTTCTACGTGCCGGTCGTCCGGCGCAGGCTTCTGGGGTTGCTACGCAGGCGGCCACTAGCAGGCTGACGCAAATATTCGCCAAATATCTGGTCTGTATTGTAAGTACTCGTCGAGCCTCACGCGGTTAGGGTGGCATCTGGCATCATGAAGGCCTAGACCCCATGTCCGCTGCGTGATCGGCGGCCCGCCCTCTTCATGTACAGTATCGAGGGTTGTGCCGAATGGCCGGCACAGAGCCTCATACATGGAGGGCGGACCTGAAGGACAATATCACCTTTGTTGGCTTGGATGTGCATAAGGCGACGGTATGCGTGGCGGTGGCTGAGAGCGGCCGTGACGGCGAGGTGCGGCAGATCGGTGTCTTTGAGAACCGCCCGGAGGTTCTGAGCCGGATGGTCACTCGGCTCGGCAAGAATGGCCGGCGGCTCAGCTTTTGTTATGAAGCGGGTCCCTGTGGGTACGGCCTGCAGCGCCTGCTGACTGCTGCGGGGCACGAGTGCGTGGTGGTCGCGCCATCGTTGATCCCGATCAAGGCAGGTGACCGGGTAAAGACGGATCGCCGCGACGCGACGATGCTGGCGAAGCTGCATCGGGCTGGTGAACTGACCGCGATCTGGGTTCCCGATCACGCACATGAGGCGATGCGCGATCTGGTGCGGGCGCGGGCGACCGCGGTTGGCATGCTGAGCAAGGCGCGGCAGCATCTGCAAGGCTTTCTGCTGCGCCATGAGCGGGTCTATCAGGGGCCTCGCGCCTGGACCCTGGCCTATCGGCGCTGGCTGACGACGGTGCGGTTCGAACATCCGGCGCAGCAGATCGTCCTGCAGGATTATATCCATGCCGCGCAGGACGCGGAGACCCGGCGGGACCGGCTGACAGATCAGATTGAGGAACTACTGCCGAGTTGGTCGATGGCACCGGTTGTGGCTGCGCTGCAGGCGATGCGTGGGGTTGCCCTCGTGGCTGCGGTAACCGTTGTGGCCGAAGTCGGTGACTTTCGCCGCTTCATCAACCCGCGCCAGCTGATGGCCTATCTCGGCCTGGTGCCGAGCGAGCACTCGTCGGGCGGCAGCGTCCGCCGCGGCGGCATCACCAAGGCCGGCAATGCACTGGCCCGGCGTGTGCTGATTGAGGGGGCCTGGACATACCGGATGTCGGCGCGCGTCAGCCGAAAAATCCACGACCGTCTTGAGCCACTATCCGCTGAGATCCGAGATACTGCGTGGAAAGCACAGGTTCGACTGTGCGCCAGATATCGCCGTCTGGTCGCCGCCGGCAAGCCGAAGGTCGTGGTCACCACGGCCATTGCTCGCGAAATGGTCGGCTTCATCTGGGCGATCGCCCGCCTCGCGCAACCCAAGCTCGCTTGAGAGAGTTGCTGCACGAGAGGGAGGAAAAGACCAACTAACAAATCTGGTGCGCAGGGCTGGAGGCAGGGCCATGGTGGGGAATCCTCCTGCACTGCTATGAGCCGGTCTCAAGACCGACGCTCGCTTCTAGAATGAGGCAGCCCCGAGACGGAACCACGGTCATGCGGTAGCCAACCCGCGTATGAGAGCTTGTTCAACCGGCGTCTTCGGGTCCTGTCTCCTGCCTTGCGCATCTTTATAGCCACGCCCGGTCATCCGCTGACGCGGAACGAATAATCACGCCTGAGCCCTTGAATGCGGACATGAGAGCAGCCTGTCGGATTGGGTTTGATGCGTTGGTTGTAAGGGAAAAGCGTGCCGGTCAGTTTGCCCGCAGGGTGATCATTCTGCGGCAATTGTAGGCGAGTGCGGCCAAGGTCCATTCTGTGGCGGCGTTTTGCAGGCCGCGGAGGCGGAAGCGGACGAAGCCCATTGCGCTCTTGATAATGCCGAAGACCGGTTCGACGGTCTGTTTGCGCTTTTTGTAGAGGGTCTTGGCATTGTCGGTCTCCAGCTTGGCTTTCATAGCGATGCGCCAGGGCTCGGTGATGCGTCGCGCGGTCTTGGGCGTGGGCGGCGGCCGGAAGTCATAGGGTCGGTGTGGCTGAGTTCGCCCGATCGCCACCAGTGGGTCGATGCCTTGTGCTTGCAGGGCCTCGACCGCTGGACCGCTGGCATACCCTGTGTCGGCCAGCACCACCTTCGGCAGGCCAAGCGTTTGTTCCATGGCCAGGATGGTGGCGGCAAAGCTCGGCGCATCCGCGGAGGTCGCGACCAGATTCGTCGCCAGGATCAATTGCGCGCCATCGGCACAGACCACCGCCTGGGCATTGTAGGCTTGGCGATACTCATGCGCGTCCGAGCGGCGCATCAACGCGCTGTTCGGGTCGGTGAGGTTGCTCTGGCGCTCCGGTGATGGAACATCGTCGGGCGGCACCGGCGGACGGCCGCGCCGGCCACGCTTGGCCTCATAGGCGGCTTGCTTCGCCTCGTAGGCCGGCCGCGCCGCCTCGGCTTCCGCACGCGCCTGCGCTTCCAGCCGGACGCAGGCCGCATCGAGCTTGGCCTGCAATGTCTCGCGCCGGGCAATTTCAGCGGGCAACGCCTGCGGGTCGAAATCCTCCGCATCGGCAGCTTCGGCCTTGGCCGTCAGCGCCGCGATGTCAGCGGCGAGCCTGGAGCGCAATTCCTTCGCTCGGTCATAGCGTACCGAGCGGATCTTCGAGGCATTGGCGTCGAGCTTGGTGCCATCGATGGAAACGGTGCCGACGCGCAGCAACCCGCTCTCGCGTGCCAGCAGCAACACCTGCACGAAGGCCGCCTCAAAAGCCGCTTTGTTGTTGCGCCGGAACACCGCGATCGTGTCGTGATCCGGATGCAGGTTGGCCGCCACGAAACGTACGCCGATGTCGCGATAGGTCGCCCGCTCAATCCGCCGCGACGAGAAGATGCCGTTGGCATAGCTGTAGATCAGCAATGCCAACATCAGGCGCGGATGGTATTGCGGCTTACCCCCGGTCCGCCCCGCCACCAAAAACGACCCAAGCGGCACCCGCTCTACCGCAGCAACCACAAAATGCGCCAGGTCATCCTCCGGCAGCCATGCCTTCAGATCCGGCGGAAGAAGGAAAGACTGGTCGCGGTTGAACGGCACATAATTCGACATCCGCCGATTCTGCCGCACTCAGACCTTTATGGGAATCCGACAGGCTGCTCTCATGTCCGCATTCAAGGGCTCAGGCGTGATTATTCGTTCCGCGTCAGCGGATGACCGGGCGTGGCTATAAAGATGCGCAAGGCAGGAGACAGGACCCGAAGACGCCGGTTGAACAAGCTCTCATACGCGGGTTGGCTACCGCATGACCGTGGTTCCGTCTCGGGGCTGCCTCATTCTAGAAGCGAGCGTCGGTCTTGAGACCGGCTCATAGCAGTGCAGGAGGATTCCCCACCATGGCCCTGCCTCCAGCCCTGCGCACCAGATTTGTTAGTTGGTCTTTTCCTCCCTCTCGTGCAGCAACTCTCTCAAGCGAGCTTGGGTTGCGCGAGGCGGGCGATCGCCCAGATGAAGCCGACCATTTCGCGAGCAATGGCCGTGGTGACCACGACCTTCGGCTTGCCGGCGGCGACCAGACGGCGATATCTGGCGCACAGTCGAACCTGTGCTTTCCACGCAGTATCTCGGATCTCAGCGGATAGTGGCTCAAGACGGTCGTGGATTTTTCGGCTGACGCGCGCCGACATCCGGTATGTCCAGGCCCCCTCAATCAGCACACGCCGGGCCAGTGCATTGCCGGCCTTGGTGATGCCGCCGCGGCGGACGCTGCCGCCCGACGAGTGCTCGCTCGGCACCAGGCCGAGATAGGCCATCATCTGGCGCGGGTTGATGAAGCGGCGAAAGTCACCGACTTCGGCCACAACGGTTACCGCAGCCACGAGGGCAACCCCACGCATCGCCTGCAGCGCAGCCACAACCGGTGCCATCGACCAACTCGGCAGTAGTTCCTCAATCTGATCTGTCAGCCGGTCCCGCCGGGTCTCCGCGTCCTGCGCGGCATGGATATAATCCTGCAGGACGATCTGCTGCGCCGGATGTTCGAACCGCACCGTCGTCAGCCAGCGCCGATAGGCCAGGGTCCAGGCGCGAGGCCCCTGATAGACCCGCTCATGGCGCAGCAGAAAGCCTTGCAGATGCTGCCGCGCCTTGCTCAGCATGCCAACCGCGGTCGCCCGCGCCCGCACCAGATCGCGCATCGCCTCATGTGCGTGATCGGGAACCCAGATCGCGGTCAGTTCACCAGCCCGATGCAGCTTCGCCAGCATCGTCGCGTCGCGGCGATCCGTCTTTACCCGGTCACCTGCCTTGATCGGGATCAACGATGGCGCGACCACCACGCACTCGTGCCCCGCAGCAGTCAGCAGGCGCTGCAGGCCGTACCCACAGGGACCCGCTTCATAACAAAAGCTGAGCCGCCGGCCATTCTTGCCGAGCCGAGTGACCATCCGGCTCAGAACCTCCGGGCGGTTCTCAAAGACACCGATCTGCCGCACCTCGCCGTCACGGCCGCTCTCAGCCACCGCCACGCATACCGTCGCCTTATGCACATCCAAGCCAACAAAGGTGATATTGTCCTTCAGGTCCGCCCTCCATGTATGAGGCTCTGTGCCGGCCATTCGGCACAACCCTCGATACTGTACATGAAGAGGGCGGGCCGCCGATCACGCAGCGGACATGGGGTC
>CAWHDE010000018.1:0-148409 GCA_963827925.1 uncultured Pseudomonadota bacterium
CGAAGTCGTCCTAACGCAAGCTGGGTTCAGCGTCGCAAGCACCGTTTTCGACGGGCTAGGACACGAAATTGACGAGAGAAGCGTTGCCGCCGGTATGAACGCAATCGCCAAAGCATTGGGCTCTGGCCGTCCGGAATCATGATGGGGCCATCGGCCCCCACGTCGTGGATAATCACTGCGGAACAATATTTCTTGCAGTGTTTTTGTGATTTAAAGTACAAGTTCCGTGATCAAAAAGCCAAGTTGTTTCAAGCCATAGCGTTCTCTGCGGTGCTCGTGCCAATGGCAGAGGTTGCGGCCAATGTAGTGATCGCTCATCATGACCTTGGGATGGTCTCGATGCCGCTGTGGCATCATAGTTCCACGGTCAGGATGACCGTGGGCAAGACCCCTTTTCCGGCTGCACACGGTTTTCCTTAGATCTGTGCTCCCGACATGTTGAAGAAACGCTCGAGAACAGCTTGTCGTTTTCCAAACGAACTTGAATAACGCCTGCGCTTTAAGCGAAAAAGAAGCCTAAATTTTAGGCAAGCACAAAAACGGCCTCGTTTGGCCGAAATTTTCACTGATTTGGCTGAAGCCGCGCTCCGTTTTGCCTTGTCCATGAAAGCTCGTTCGCGCAACTTGCCTCACGAAGCGTGTTACCGATATTTCTGAGGTCGAGGCGAATGGACGGCATGATTTTAGGAACCTGCGGTCGGTCAGTCGACAGTTCTCATGCCAGGCGCATGGACAGGTTAAAAAAAACCGCCAACGGATTGCAGGATCGCATGAACTTCATAGACAAAACTTGCGTCAAAATGCTTTGATATATGTCGGTTTGGACTAGGAGCGGCGCAGCCAGAGAGAAGCAATTTCATCGCCCATAGGTTGCCGAACCGCGGAGACGAAACGTGAAAAAGATACCCACCACCGTTCTGACCGGCTTTTTAGACCCCATGTCCGCTGCGTGATCGGCGGCCCGCCCTCTTCATGTACAGTATCGAGGGTTGTGCCGAATGGCCGGCACAGAGCCTCATACATGGAGGGCGGACCTGATGGACAATATCACCTTTGTTGGCTTGGATGTGCATAAGGCGACGGTATGCGTGGCGGTGGCTGAGAGCGGCCGTGACGGCGAGGTGCGGCAGATCGGTGTCTTTGAGAACCGCCCGGAGGTTCTGAGCCGGATGGTCACTCGGCTCGGCAAGAATGGCCGGCGGCTCAGCTTTTGTTATGAAGCGGGTCCCTGTGGGTACGGCCTGCAGCGCCTGCTGACTGCTGCGGGGCACGAGTGCGTGGTGGTCGCGCCATCGTTGATCCCGATCAAGGCAGGTGACCGGGTAAAGACGGATCGCCGCGACGCGACGATGCTGGCGAAGCTGCATCGGGCTGGTGAACTGACCGCGATCTGGGTTCCCGATCACGCACATGAGGCGATGCGCGATCTGGTGCGGGCGCGGGCGACCGCGGTTGGCATGCTGAGCAAGGCGCGGCAGCATCTGCAAGGCTTTCTGCTGCGCCATGAGCGGGTCTATCAGGGGCCTCGCGCCTGGACCCTGGCCTATCGGCGCTGGCTGACGACGGTGCGGTTCGAACATCCGGCGCAGCAGATCGTCCTGCAGGATTATATCCATGCCGCGCAGGACGCGGAGACCCGGCGGGACCGGCTGACAGATCAGATTGAGGAACTACTGCCGAGTTGGTCGATGGCACCGGTTGTGGCTGCGCTGCAGGCGATGCGTGGGGTTGCCCTCGTGGCTGCGGTAACCGTTGTGGCCGAAGTCGGTGACTTTCGCCGCTTCATCAACCCGCGCCAGCTGATGGCCTATCTCGGCCTGGTGCCGAGCGAGCACTCGTCGGGCGGCAGCGTCCGCCGCGGCGGCATCACCAAGGCCGGCAATGCACTGGCCCGGCGTGTGCTGATTGAGGGGGCCTGGACATACCGGATGTCGGCGCGCGTCAGCCGAAAAATCCACGACCGTCTTGAGCCACTATCCGCTGAGATCCGAGATACTGCGTGGAAAGCACAGGTTCGACTGTGCGCCAGATATCGCCGTCTGGTCGCCGCCGGCAAGCCGAAGGTCGTGGTCACCACGGCCATTGCTCGCGAAATGGTCGGCTTCATCTGGGCGATCGCCCGCCTCGCGCAACCCAAGCTCGCTTGAGAGAGTTGCTGCACGAGAGGGAGGAAAAGACCAACTAACAAATCTGGTGCGCAGGGCTGGAGGCAGGGCCATGGTGGGGAATCCTCCTGCACTGCTATGAGCCGGTCTCAAGACCGACGCTCGCTTCTAGAATGAGGCAGCCCCGAGACGGAACCACGGTCATGCGGTAGCCAACCCGCGTATGAGAGCTTGTTCAACCGGCGTCTTCGGGTCCTGTCTCCTGCCTTGCGCATCTTTATAGCCACGCCCGGTCATCCGCTGACGCGGAACGAATAATCACGCCTGAGCCCTTGAATGCGGACATGAGAGCAGGCTGCGGAAATTCACCATCGTTTGGCGGTGAATGAGGTTTCGTCTCCGTTGTCGAAGCGGATTTCGCCGTTGAGGGTGCCGTTTTCTTCGAGTGCAGCGTCTCCGTCGCCGGCGACTTCGTCCATCTCGTCTGATCCGTGGAATCTGAACCAGATGCTTGTCTTGCCATACTCGCATTGCAGCCCAATCTGAACGGCGCCGAAGGCCATTTCGCCGCCGGCCTCGTCGATTTGTATGTAGGCTGGGCCGCACAGGTTGACATACCCGGCATCCCAACTCTCCATGCTGGTGATCCGCCACTTGCCGATCAGGGACTTGCGATCTGCCGTGCTCATGTCGCGGCGGCGATCAGCTTGGGCAAGCGCACCAGGTTGCAAGCGGCGGCGGTCAGCGTCACCACCCAGCCGACTCGGCTGAGGCCACGGTGGCGGGTTTTGCGCAAGCCAGCCGCGGCTTTGATCCAACCGAAGGGCTCCTCGATACGCTTGCGCAAGCGCTGGCTTATGGCATAGCCCGGATGCCGGGTGGTGCGCCCATCAATGGCCGAACGCCGCCCAGCGGTATTTTGTGCGACGTGCGGGGTGACACCCAGGGCGCGCAGGCGGGCGACATGCTCGGCCGTGTCATAGGCTTTGTCGGCGCCCAGGCTACATCGTCGAGTACGCGGTTTGGCAGCGATCATATCCTCCGCTGCCTCGCGTTCCGCCCGGCCTGTCGCATGGGTGGTGCGCGTATCGACGATCAGGCCATGGCGATTCTCGATCAACAGATGCCCCATATAGCAAAGCCGCGCGGGCTGGCCTTTGGACTTGCGGTACAGCCTGGCGTCCGGGTCTGTGGTCGAGGCATGAGTCTCGTTGCTGCGCGTCTCGCCGTGAAAATTGCGTTCCGCGTTGCGCCAAGGTCCGGCTGGAGGCTCATCCCCGCCGTCCTTGCGCCGAAAACTCTTCATCGACGCCCAGGCATCGATCAGTGTGCCATCGACCGAAAAATGGTCCGTCGAAAGCAGCCTCTCAACCGCCGGATCGCCCATAACAGCCAGTAAAAAGCCAACCGCCACATCACCTTCCAACAGGCGTTCACGGTTCTTGGTAAACACCGTCACGTCCCACACAGGCGCGTCCATCGACAGCCCGATAAACCAGCGGAACAGCATGTTGTAGCTCACCTGCTCCATCAATTGCCGCTCCGAACGCACTCCGAAAAACGCTTGCAGCAACAAGGCCCGCAGCAATTTCTCAGGGGCAATTGAGGCCCGACCGCTGGCCGGGTAGAGCTTGTCAAAAGCCGGCGAGAGCCGAGCCAAAGCCTGGTTCATCAACAGCCGGATCGGCCGCAACGGATGATCCACAGGGACCAATGCCTCAGGGCTCACATAGCTGAATAAAGCCCCTGTTTGCTCATCATCACCACGCATCCGCTCACCCCATGACGCCATGGTTAGCGAATCACATTATCAGCCCAGACAAAAGACAAATTTCCGCAGCCTGCTAACGCTTACGGCGTGACGGCGAGGGAGGGCTGGCGCGGCACGGATGCCGGCTTGCTCAGCAGATTGTGGATTTCCTGCGCCTTCAGCACCGGATTGTAGCAAGGGCGGTTGACGTATTTGCCCGCACCGCGCGCGGCCCGCAGATCGCCCTGCGTATAGACCAGCTTGCCCGCGGCGATGGTGTGCCGGGCGATGCCGGTGACTTCCATGCCCTCATACACATTCAGATCCACCTGCTGGTGTTGGGTTTTGGCGGAGATCACGCGGCTGGCTTTCGGGTCCCACACCACGAGGTCGGCATCCGCCCCCACCGCCACGGCACCCTTGCGCGGATAGATGTTGAAGATCTGCGCCGTGTTGGTGGAGGTGATGCGCACGAACTCTGATGGGGTGAGCTTGCCGGTGCCGACGCCGTGGTGCCAGAGCACGCTCATCCGGTCCTCAATGCCGCCGGTGCCGTTGGGGATGGCGGTGAAATTCTCGCGCCCCATTGCCTTCTGCGCGGCGCGAAAGCAGCAATGATCCGTCGCGGTGGTTTGCAGCTGGCCTGAGACGAGCCCGGCCCAGAGCGCCTTCTGGTGATGTTTCGGGCGGAAGGGCGGGCTCATCACATGCCCGGCGGCGATATCCCAGTCAGGGTTTTTATAGACGCTGTCGTCGACAACCAGATGCTGCGCCAGCACCTCGCCATAGACACGTTGGCCGGCAGAGCGGGCGCGGGCGATGGCGTTCGCGGCCTCTTCAGTTGAGACATGCACGATATAGACCGGCACACCCAGCACGCCCGCGATGGAGATGGCACGCTCCGCGGCCTCGCCCTCCACGGCGGGCGGGCGGGAAAGAGGATGGCCTTCCGGCCCGGTGATGCCCTGTGCCAGAAGCGCGCGTTGCAGGTGATAGACGGTATCGCCATTCTCCGCGTGCACGGTGGGGATGGCCCCCAGCTCCAGCGCGCGGGAGAAGCTGTTCAGCAGGATATGGTCATCCGCCATGATGGCGCCTTTGTAGGCCATGAAGTGCTTGAAGCTGTTGACGCCATAGTTTTGCGCCAGCTCGCCCATATCGGCGTGTACGCGGTCCGACCATGAGGTGATGGCGACATGGAAGGAGTAATCCGCCGCCGCTTTCTCAGCCCAGCCGCGCCAGACATGATAGGATTCAAGAGGCGAGTCATTTGGCCCCGGGATCACGAAATCGATGATCATGGTGGTGCCGCCTGCCAGCCCTGCCGCCGTGCCGGTGTAGAAATCGTCCGAGGCGGTGGTGCCCATGAAGGGAAGCTGCATATGGGTATGCGGGTCGATCCCGCCGGGGATTACGTAGGCCTCACCGGCATCGACGATCTCCGCGCCCGCCGGGGCATCGAGAGTTTCACCGATGGCGGTGATTTTTCCGTCAGCACACAGAACATCAGCGCGGAATTGCTGCTCGGCGGTGACCACCGTGCCGCCACGGACCAAAAAGCTCATGGATTTATCTCCGGGTTTGGAAAGGGAAGGCCGCAGCCACGCAATGTCAGGCGCAGGATCAGCGCCTCCGCGGTATCGTAGTCTTCGGATGTGAGTTCGGTACGCTCCAGCACGGTGCGGATTTGCGTGTCGAAATCAGCATAAGTCTGGGTCATGGCCCAGAGCAGGAAAAAGAGATGCCGCGCATCCACTCGCTCCATCAGGTCGCGCTGCATCCAGCCTTTCAGGACTTCTGTTTTTTCCTCCACCTTCCGGCGCAGTTCCCGCCCGAGATAGGATTGCAGATGCGTGGCGCCATGCAGAACCTCATTGGCGAACACCTTGGAAGCGTAGGGCCGGGTGCGGGAATAGGCGAGCTTGGCGTGGATATAGGCCGTCAGCCCGTCGGCGGGGGAGGCATCCGGCTTGATGCTGTCTGCTGCATCCAGCCAGAGGTCCAGAATGTTCTCCAGTACCGCTTTATACAAGCCTTCCTTGGTGCCGAAATGATAATGCAGATTGGCGCTAGGCAGCCCGGCTGCAGTGGCCAGGGCCGCCATGGTGGCGCCGGCGAACCCTGCCTCGGCGAACACGCGTTCTGCCGCGGTGAGGATGCGCTCCGCCGCTTGCTCGCTGCGGGTCTGCCGGAGGCGTGGCGTATCTGCGCTTTTTGGCGTCGTGTGCATAAAATTTATCCTGTTTTTGGCGGGATAATTTTGTCTTATATCGGATTACAAATAACTTGACTGTTTAATCAGCTTTGGTCAAGTTGGTTTCGACAGAAGACGGAGAGTCCTTATGAGCGACACCGTAAATGATGTTTATTTTTTAAGCGGTCCTGATGTGGCGGCTGCACGTCTGCCTCTCGAAATGCTAACGGAATGTTTTGCCGACGCGCACCCGCTGCTGACCGCCGACCAGGCGGATATCGAGGCGAGTCGTTGCTATTTCTGTTATGACGCGCCCTGCATCACGGCGTGCCCGACGTCTATCGATATTCCGGGTTTCATCCGTGCCATCTCGACCGCGGAATCTCGTAGGCGCGGGGCAGAAGATTTTTGATTCCAATATTCTGGGCGGTGCATGTGCGCGCGTCTGTCCCACTGAGATTTTGTGCGAGGGCGCGTGCGTGCGCAACGCCCAGCAGCATAAGCCGGTGGAGATCGGCGCGTTGCAGCGCGTGGCGACGGATGCGGCGATGGCGCGCGCGGCGGCAACCGGCAAACATCCGTTCACCCGTGCGGCGGCAACGGGAAGGCGCGTCGCGGTGGTGGGGGCGGGACCTGCAGGTTTGGCCTGCGCGCATGAGCTGGCGAAGTCCGGCCATGAGGTGGATCTGTTTGACGCGAAGCCCAAGCCTGGGGGCTTAAATGAATATGGCATCGCCGCGTATAAGATGGCGGACGAGTTCGCGGCGCGCGAGGTTGAATTTGTGCTGGGCATTGGCGGAATCAAGATCATTCCTAATCAGGTGCTCGGGCGGGAACTGGGTCTCGGCACGCTGCGGCGGGATTATGATGCGGTGTTTCTGGCCATCGGTCAGGCCGGGGTGAATGCGCTCTCTATTCCAGGAGAGGGTCTGCCCGGTGTGATGGATGCGGTGCGGTTTATTGGAACGCTGCGCCAGTCCAAGGATAAAACTGATGTGCCGGTGGGCCGCCATGTGGTGGTGATCGGTGGTGGCAATACGGCCATTGACGCGGCGGTGCAGGCCAAGCGGCTGGGTGCGGAGCTGGTGACTTTGGTGTACCGGCGCGGGCGTGAGGATATGCCTGCCACAACAGTCGAACAGGATTGGGCGCTGGTGAATGGTGTCGCCTTCCGCCATTGGGCGGCACCCATTGCCATTGAGGGTGAGGGGGCCGCGCGGGCTATTCGTTTCGCTCGCACGGAACTGGTGGATGGAAAGTTGGTTCTCGGTGAGGATGGGTTCGTTCTGAACGCGGACATGATTTTGAAAGCCGTTGGCCAGAGTCTGGAGGTTTTAGATGCGGATGCGCTGCCGAAGATTGAGCGAGGGCGCATTCTGGTAAACTCGGAGTCTCTGGAGACGACGCTGCCCGGCGTGTTCGCGGGCGGGGATTGTATCGCAGGCCAGGACCTCACTGTGCAGGCGGTGGCGGATGGCAAACGCGCCGCCTTGGGTATCAACGCGCTTCTGGAGGGCAAGGCTCATGGCTGATCTCCGCATCAACTTTGCCGGCATCAAGGCGCCGAACCCATTCTGGCTGGCCTCCGCGCCGCCGACCGATAAAGCTTATAATGTCGAGCGCGCCTTTGCTGCTGGCTGGGGCGGTGTGGTGTGGAAGACGCTGGGCGAGGACCCGCCGGTGGTGAATGTCAGCTCTCGCTATGGCGGTGTGGCCTATAATGGCCAGCGCCTGATGGGGATGAATAATATCGAGCTGATCACCGATCGGCCGTTGCAGCTGAATCTTGACGAGATCAAGATGGTCAAGCGCAATTGGCCGGACCGTGCGGTGGTGGTGAGCCTGATGGTGCCTTGCGAGGAGGAGAGCTGGAAGCGCATCCTACCCTTGGTGGAAGAAACAGGCGCCGATGGCATCGAGCTGAATTTCGGTTGCCCGCATGGCATGAGCGAGCGCGGCATGGGCTCGGCGGTGGGGCAGGTGCCAGAATATGTCGAGATGGTCACGCGCTGGTGCAAGCACTATAGCCGCATGCCGGTGATCGTGAAACTTACGCCGAATATCACGGATATTCTGCAACCCGCGCAGGCGGCGCTGGCTGGCGGGGCGGATGCGGTGAGTTTGATCAACACCATCCAATCCATCACCGGGGTGGATTTGGATAACATGGTGCCGCAGCCTGCCGTGGACGGGCTTGGCACCCATGGCGGCTATTGCGGCCCGGCGGTGAAGCCCATTGCGCTGCGTATGGTGGGAGAGATTGCTCGCACCATGCCGCAACTGCCGATCTCGGGCATTGGCGGTATTTCCGATTGGCGGGATGCGGCGGAGTTTCTGGCGCTGGGGGCGGGCAGTGTGCAGGTCTGTACCGCCGCGATGCATTATGGATTCCGTATTGTTGAAGACTTGATAAGCGGACTTTCCAACTGGATGGACGGGAAGGGCTATGCGCGCATCGAGGATGTTACCGGCCGGGCCGTGCAGAAATTCGTGCATTGGGAGGATTTGAATCTGGCGTGGAAGACCATCGCCAGGATCGATCCGCAGGCCTGCATCGGCTGCGGGCTTTGCCATATCGCCTGTGAGGATACCGCCCACCAGGCGATCAAGCTGCATGAGGGCGGAGAGAAAAGGTTTTACGAAGTGATTGATGAAGAGTGCGTGGGCTGCAATTTGTGCTCGCATGTTTGCCCGGTGAATAATTGTATAACCATGGAATCACAGACTGCGGTGGAGCATCTGACCTGGAAGCGTCACCCGAACAACCCCATGCGTGAGGCTGCGGAGGCTGCGGAATGAGTTCGAATATGCGTGTCGATGGTGCCCGGTTGTGGGAGACCATCATGGAAACCGCGAAGATTGGCGGTACGGAGAAGGGCGGCGTGAAGCGCCTGACCCTCACGGACCTCGACGCGCAGGTACGCCACTGGCTCATTGATAAATGCGAGGCGGCGGGCTGCGAAGTGCATTATGACGATATGGGCAATATCTTTGTCCGTCGCCCTGGCAAGGATAACAGTCTGCCACCGATTGCCATCGGCAGCCATCTGGACACGCAGCCCACGGGCGGCAAGTTTGATGGTGTCATCGGCGTGTTGGCCGGGCTTGAGGTGCTGCGCACGCTGAATGATTCTGGCATTGAGACTCATGCGCCCATTGAGCTGATCGACTGGACGAATGAGGAAGGCTCGCGCTTTGCCCCGGCCATGCTGTCTTCTGGCGTATTCGCTGGTATTTTCGGCAGGGATTACGCCTACGAGCGTGAGGACCGGGAAGGGTTGACATTTGGCGATGAGCTGAAGCGCATCGGGTTTGCTGGCACCGAAACATGCGGCCAGCATAAGTTGGCGGCGCATTTCGAGCTGCATATCGAGCAAGGGCCGATTTTGGAGGATGAAGGCAAAACCATCGGCATTGTCACAGGCGTGCAGGGCATGCGGTGGTATGAGGTGACGGTGACAGGCATGGATTGCCATGCCGGTTCCACGCCGATGCGCCTGCGCCAGGATGCGCTGGTGGCGGCCTCGAAGATGGTCCAGGCTGTGCAGGCTGTTGGTTTGGCGCACGCGCCGGATGCGGTGGCGACGGTGGGGTTGATCGAGGCCAGGCCGAACAGCCGCAACGTGATCCCCGGCGAAGTGTTCTTCACCATCGATTTCCGCCATCCGGACGATGCTGTGGTGGCGAAGATGGAGGAGGATGTGAAGGAAGCCTTCGATAAGATCATTGAAGGCAGCGGCATCACCATCAAGTTTGAGCGCATCTGGGATTCGCCGGCTGTGCAATTCGATGCGGATTGCATTGCTTCGGTGGAGAGTGCTGCTGCCGCGCTGGGCTATCCGGCACGTAAGATCGTCTCGGGTGCTGGGCATGATTCCGCCTATATCGCCAAGGTTGCCCCCACCACCATGATCTTCGTGCCCTGTGAGAAGGGCATCAGCCATAACGAGGCGGAGAAGTCCGAGCCCGAACAGGTGGCCGCCGGGGCGGATGTGCTTTTGCAGGCCGTGCTGGCGACAGATGCCCGCCTTGCGCTTAAGAAGAGTGCATGAACGATACGATCCTTG
Organism: uncultured Pseudomonadota bacterium; assembly: GCA_963827925.1. Taxonomy (GTDB): domain Bacteria; phylum Pseudomonadota; class Alphaproteobacteria; order Acetobacterales; family Acetobacteraceae; genus Acidocella. The sequence continues at coordinate 10,117 of CAWHDE010000018.1, forward strand.
AGCCTGCGTCCGTTTCCGTCACTGGCCTGCCTGCCGTGGTGGCGCGGGATTTGCGGATCGAGTTCAAAGGCACCGTCGCGCTGGAGAGCATTTCGCTCGACATCCAGCGCGGCGATTTCGTTTCCTTCATCGGACCGTCCGGCTGCGGCAAGACGACGCTGCTGCGTGCCATTGCCGATCTTGTGCAGCCCACCAGAGGCAGCTTGAAGGTGAATGGCGTCTCGCCGAAGGAGGCGCGGCAGGCGCGGGCTTATGGCTATGTGTTCCAGGCTCCCGCACTTTATGCGTGGCGCAATGTGGAGCGCAACGTGATGCTGCCTTTGGAGATCATGGGGCTGCCGAGAGCGGAGCGGCAGGTGCGGGCAGCGAAATATCTGGAACTTGTCGGGCTTTCTGGTTTTGCCAGGAAATTTCCTTGGCAATTGTCAGGCGGCATGCAGCAGCGCGCCTCCATTGCCAGGGCGCTCTCCTTTGAACCATCGCTGTTACTGATGGACGAGCCCTTCGGCGCGCTGGATGAGATCACGCGCGACGGACTGAATCTGCATCTGCACCAGCTCTGGGACCGCTCGGGGCTGACCTGCGGTTTCGTCACACATTCCATTGACGAGGCGGTGTTTCTCTCCACCCGCATCGTCGTCATGTCGCCTAGGCCGGGGCGGGTGGTGGAGGTGATTGAGAGCGATCTGCCGCGCGAGCGTGGGTTGGAGCTGCGCGATGGCGAGGCCTTTACCCGCGTGGCGCATCGTGTGCGGGAGGCGCTGCGGGCAGGGCATTCTTATGATTAAATCCGCTCTCCCCGTCATCGTCGTTTCGGTGGCGGAGGTGGCGTTGTGGTATGGGCTGTCGGCGCTGGTGGGCACGATGCTTTTGCCACGCCCGGACCAGGTGCTGGGGGCGCTGGGGCAGAGCTTGTTCGGCTGGCCGCTCTCCTCGCCGCGCAATCTGTTCTACCATGTTTACGTCACGGCGGAGGAAGCGTTGCTGGGCCTCGCCGCGGCGCTGGTGCTGGGCGGGGCGATCGCCACACTCATCGTGCATGTGAAGGTGCTGGACCGTTCGCTGATGCCCTGGGTGATTGCAAGCCAGACCATTCCCGTACTCGCCATAGCGCCAATGGTGGTGGTGGTGCTTGGCAATCTTGGCTTCTCAGGGCTGGTGCCGAAGGTGGCGATCGCGGCTTATCTTGCGTTCTTTCCTATCGTCGTCGGGTTGGTGAAGGGCATGCGCTCGCCGGAGACCATCCAGTTCGAGCTGCTGCATACTTATTCCGCCAGCGAGGCTTCGATTTTCGGCAAGCTGCGTCTGCCGGCTTCTGTAGCGTTTCTGTTTCCCTCGCTGCGCGTCTCGGCGGCCTTGGCGGTGATGGGCGCGATTGTGGCGGAGTTGCCGACCGGCGCGCAGGCGGGGCTGGGGGCGCGCCTGCTGGCGGGCAGCTATTACGGGCAGACTCTGATGGTGTGGTCCACGCTCGTCGCGGCGTCTCTGCTCTCGGCGGCGATCCTCGGCGCCATCACGCTGCTGGAGGCGGGGTTGCGGTGGCGCAGGGGCGGGCGGTTGTGAAATATCTGCTTCTTTCCATTGTTTTTACCATTATCGCCTGTTTTGCCATGGGCGCCACGGCGCGTCGTGAGACGTGCGCCGCCAAGCTCGCTACCCCCGCCATTTTCGGACTCTGGCTGCTCTGGCTCTGGCAAGCCACCGTGAAGGGCTTTGGCGTGCCCGCCATTTTGCTGCCAGCGCCCACCGCGATTTTCACAGCACTCTTCGCCAATGCGGGCATGCTCTCGGCTGATTTCGTGCAGACGGTGATACGCTCCGTGCTGCCGGGTTATGTCATCGGCTGCGGCGCCGGGTTCCTGATGGCGTTGGCGGTGGACAAGTCGGATTTTCTGAAGCGCGGATTGATGCCGCTTGGAAATCTGGTTTCCGCCATGCCCATCATCGGCATCGCGCCCCTCGCGGTGATGTGGTTTGGGTTCGGTTGGCAATCCAAGGCCGCCGTTGTCGCGGCCATGACCTTTTTCCCGATGCTGGTGAACACCACAGCGGGTTTGGCGGAGGCGGGCGTGCTGGAGCATGAGCTGATGCTGAGCTACGCGTCCTCTTACGTCACCACCCTGCGCAAGTTACGGTTGCCCGCTTCGTTGCCGCATATTTTCGCGGCGCTGAAGCTGAATTCCACTTTGGCGCTCATTGGCGCGGTGGTGGCGGAGTTTTTCGGCTCGCCGATATTGGGGCTTGGATTCCGCATTTCCACAGAGGCCGCCAGCCTGAATCTCAATATCGTCTGGGCTGCCATCGTCATCGTGGCGCTCACCGGCTCGCTCTCGTTCGCGGGGCTGGCGCTCATCGAGAGGGCGGTGACGTTCTGGCATCCGTCCTATCGCAACCCGAACTGACTATAACAAGGAGAGGCTGAAGCTCATGAAGAAGACCCTGGCCTGGATGCTGGCGCTGGCCCCGTCGCTCGGTTTTGTCTCGGCCGCTTCGGCGGCGGACCCGATTACGCTGCAACTGAAATGGGTGACACAGGCGCAGTTCGCCGGATATTACGTCGCTCAGGCCAAGGGGTTTTACAAAGCCGAAGGGGTGGACGTGACCATCAAGCCCGGCGGGCCGGACATCAACCCGTCCCAGGTGATCGCCGCTGGCGGGGCGGATGTGATCGTGGACTGGATGCCCGATGCCCTAGCCGCGCGCGAGAAGGGTGTGCCTTTGGTGAACATCGCGCAGGTGTTCCAGAAATCGGGTTTGGAGCTGACCTGCCGCAAGGATAGCGGCGTGACCTCTCCGGCCGACTTCAAGGGCAAGACACTGGGCGTCTGGTTCGCGGGTAACCAATATCCGTTCCTGGCCTGGATGGGTAAGCTCGGTTACAGCACGTCCGGCGCCAGCCCGGATGTGACGGTGCTGAAGCAGGGCTTCAATGTCGACCCGCTGCTGCAGAAGCAGGCGGCGTGCATTTCCACAATGAACTACAATGAATATTGGCAGGTGATCGAAGGTGGGCTGAAACCCTCTGATCTCGTGGTCTTCAAATATCAGGATGAAGGCGTGGCGATGCTGGAGGATGGGCTCTACACCACCGATAAGGAGCTTGCGAACCCGCAGAAGGCGGCTGACCTTGCCAAGTTCGTGAAGGCAACGATGGAAGGCTGGGACTATGCCGCCGCGCATCAGGCCGAAGCCGTGCAGATCGTGATGAGCTACGACACCGCCGGCGTGCTGAACGAGGCGCATCAGACCAGGATGATGGAATCAGTCGCGACGCTGCTGACGGATGGCAAGGACAGGGATGGGTATCTGGATCCAGCTGCCTATCAGCGTACCGTGGATGTGCTGATGGAGGATAAGTCCAACTCGGTAATCAGCAAGCAGCCTGAAGGCGCCTATACGCACAAGATCTATGACATGGCGTATGGGGTAAACGAGTAAGGGCTAAGACCGGGGCTCGATGCCTCGGATCAGAATATCCACCAGCCGTCCGGCGATTTCACCGGGCGGCAAATCTCCCTCCGGGTTCTGCCAGCGCGCCGTCCAGCTCAGGGCGCCGATGAAGGCAAAGGAGGTCAGTTTCACGTCCGAGACATTGGCGGTGCCGTCATCCGCCGCCTCCTGCATGAAGCGGCGCAGCGCCTGGTCGATTTCGCGTTTCAGGGCGCGGAACTGCGTCCGGCTTTCAGACGCCAGCATCTCATCCCCGGTGCGGATCACGCAGCGCCCGAAATCATCCATGATCGCCTCGCCATAGCGGCGCAGGAACATTTTTAAGCGGTCGAGCCCAGTGCCGGGCAATGAGGCGGCTTCCTCCGCCGCCTCGCGCAGCCGCGCCAGCCCGATGCGCAGGCATTCGAACAGCACCTGATCCTTGGCGCCGAGATAATGGTAGATCAACGGCTTGGAGATGCCGAGGCTGGCCGCGACATCGTCCAGCGAGGTGGTGTGGTAGCCGCGCTGGTTGAACATACGCACCGCCGCACGCAGCACCGCGTCGCGCTTGGCTGCGCGCTCCTGCTCGCGTTCCCTGGCGTTGCGGAAAGGGGTCGTCGCGGTGGCGGGCTTATCCATGGGGTCCTGATATTCGTCTTGACGCCTTAAATGAAGCATGGGAGCTACGCAGAAGTAAATAATATACCAAAAGGTTGTCCAGGAGCTGTTTGATGAGCGCCGTTTCCCCTTTGCTGATGACGAGAGAGGGCGGTGTCGCCCGGCTGACCATTAACCGCCCGGATGCCGCGAATACGCTGGACGTCGCTCTTTCCAGGGCGTTGTTCCAGGCAGCCATTGAGTGCGATGAGGATGAGAGCATCCGCGCCGTGCTGCTCACCGGCAATGGCAAGCTGTTTTGCGGCGGGGGGGATATTAACGGCTTCGCGGCGGCGGGGGAGAAAGTGTCCCATTTGGCAAAGGAGCTGACGACCGTTCTGCACGGTGCCGTCTCGCGCTTTGCGCGCATGAGCAAGCCGCTGGTGGTGGCGGTGAATGGCCCGGCGGCGGGGGCGGGGCTTTCTCTGGCGATGTTGGGCGATATCGTGATTGCGGCACCCGACGCGCATTTCACCGTGGCCTATACCGCCATCGGGCTGACGCCGGATTTGGGAACAAGCTGGCTGCTGCCGCGCCTGGTGGGCATGCGCCGCGCGCAGGAGCTGGCGCTGACCAACCGCCGCGTCTCCGCGCAGGAGGCGGCGGCGATTGGGCTGATTACCCGTGTGGCGGAGGCGGACGCGCTGACCGAGGCGGAGGGCGTGGCCAGGGCGCTGGCGGAAGGGCCTGTGGCGGCGCTCGGTGGCACCCGCGCTCTGCTCGCGCGTTCCTTCACCACCGGGCTGGAAGAGCAGCTGGAGCTGGAGGCCCGCTCCATTGCCGCAGCCCTGCGTGGGAAAGAAGGGCAGGAGGGGGTGGCCGCCTTCTTGGGCAAGCGCAAACCGGATTTTGGACGGGTGTGATACAAGCGCGCTGTCCTTAACATGAAGGGAGCCGAAGACATGGTTTATGAGACCCTCCTCATCGAACAGCATGAGGCTGTCACGCTCGTCAGGCTCAACCGGCCGAAGGCGCTGAACGCGCTTAATTCCCAGGTGCTGGCGGAGCTGCTGGCGGCCTTCGCGGCCTATGAGGCGGATGACAGCCAGGGCTGCTTGGTGCTCACCGGCTCAGAGAAAGCCTTCGCCGCTGGGGCGGATATCAAGGAGATGCAGCCGCAGAGTTTCGCGGACATGTTCGGGACGGATAAATTTTCCGGCTACGACGCGATCTGCCGCACCCGCAAGCCCTGGATCGCCGCCGTGGCGGGGTATGCGCTGGGCGGCGGGTGCGAGTTGGCGATGATGGCGGATTACATTATTGCGGCGGATACCGCGAAATTCGGCCAGCCGGAGATCACGCTCGGCGTCGCACCCGGCATGGGCGGCTCCCAGCGCTTGACGCGCGCGGTGGGCAAGGCCAAGGCGATGCAGATGTGCCTGACCGGGCGAATGATGGACGCGCAGGAAGCGGAGCGCGCCAGCCTCGTCGCGCAAGTGGTGCCGGCGGACAAACTGCTGGACGAGGCGCTTTCCCAGGCGAAAACCATAGCCGGCATGGGGCCGCTGGCCGTGAAGGCGAATAAGGAGCTGGTGAATGCCGCTTTCGAGACGAGCCTTTCGGAAGGCGTGCATTTCGAGCGTCGGATTTTCTTTGGGCTGGCCTCCACCGAGGACAAGCATGAGGGCATGAGCGCCTTCATTGAGAAGCGCAACGCCCTCTGGACAGGGAAGTGAAGCCGCCGCCAGCGCGCGTGGCGGACTTGAATGTTTGTTAAGCAAGCGTGCATGGAAATTCCATGACAAACTCGATGGAGGCCGATTAAAGCTGGCAGGCGATGGTGCTGAGACAAACCTTGTTTTGGCCGCAGCGCAAGGCGTTACTTCATTTTAAGGGCCTTTGTCTGGTGAGGGCGTATCCTACGATCACTTAATGCGCATTCGCTTGACCGGGGTTGCCCATCGTGCATAACGCCACTTTGTTCCATGGATAAACTCGTGAAAAAATTCGCTGGTGTAACGATGAACATTTTCAGAACATCCAAGGCTGAAAATGTCTAGCGAAACTGTTGCATTGCCTCAATTGCGGGTGCGCGGGCGCAGCTTCATGGCGCTCATTCTGGTGCCGGAGGCGCCTGTCGCGGGGTGGCTTACCGCGCTCGATGAGCAGATGCATCGAGCCGCCGGATATTTCACGCAAAAGCCCGTCGTGGTGAATTTTTCCGCGCTACAGGGCGAAAATATAGATCCCACCGCGCTGCTTTATGCGTTGGATATGCGCGGCCTGATGATTATCGGTGTGGAAGGAATCGACCGTTCAAGATTGTCCGGCACGCGATTCGAATCGATGCCCGATCTGCGGCAGAAGACGGATAATGAGGATTTTCTCGGCCGGGAGGTCGCGTTGCCTGACAATTCGCCTAAGCAGGAGCCTATTCCGGCGGCCACGTCCTTGCTGATTAACAAGCCCGTGCGATCTGGGCAGTCGATCATTTTCGAGCATGGGGATGTCACCATCATCGGCGCCTTGTCCTCCGGGGCGGAGGTTGTGGCGGGTGGCTCGCTGCATGTTTATGGCCCGTTGCGCGGCCGTGTCATCGCGGGTGTCAAATCCGGTGCCAATGCCCGCATTTTCTGCAGCAAACTTTGCGCGGAGCTGGTGGCTATAGATGGCGTTTATGGCACCTCCGATGATTGGAGCCAAAGTTTCGAGGACCGCGCCGTGCAGATCATGCTCGAAAACGGCGCGCTGAAAATTTCCGCGCTAGGTTGAAGAAACTTACCGCCAAACAGGCAAGGAGTTTGCGTTGATGGCAAAGGTCATGGTGGTTACGTCAGGCAAGGGCGGGGTTGGCAAGACCACGAGCAGCGCCTCCCTCGGCACGGCGCTCGCCCAGAGCGGGCAAAATGTCGTGCTGATCGATTTCGACGTCGGTTTGCGCAATCTGGATCTTGTGATGGGCGCCGAGCGCCGCGTGGTGTTCGACCTTGTGAATGTGGTGCAGGGCGATGCCAAGCTGCCGCAGGCGCTGATCCGCGACAAACGGATCGATACGCTGTCGCTGCTTCCCGCTTCGCAGACGCGCGACAAGGACGCGCTGACCGAAGAGGGCGTGCAGGCCGTCATCGAGGATTTGCGGGAAAAATTCGACTGGATCATCTGCGACAGCCCCGCCGGCATCGAGAAGGGGGCGCAGCTGGCCATGCGATTCGCGGATATGGCGGTGGTTGTCACCAACCCCGAAATCTCATCTGTGCGCGATTCGGACCGGATCATCGGCATGCTGGATTCCAAGACGCTGCGCGCGGAAAACGGTGAGAATTTTGAGAAGCATCTGCTGCTCACGCGCTACAACCCCGCCCGCGCCGCGCGTGGCGAGATGCTGAGCGTGAAGGATGTGCTGGAAATTCTTGCCATTCCGTTGCTCGGTATTGTGCCGGAAAGCGCGGATGTGCTGACCGCCTCCAATCTCGGCTGCCCGGTGACGCTGCAGAACCCGGACTCCGCCGCGGCTAGGGCTTATAAGGATGCCGCCCGCCGCCTGAGCGGTGAGAAGCTGGAGATCGAGGAACCTGTGGAACGCCGGAGCCTGATGAGCCGCCTGTTCGGGCGGAAGGCGGCGGTGGCATGAGCATCTTCAGCTTTTTCACCCGCTCCCGCACCGCGCCGGTTGCCCGTGACCGGCTGCAAATCCTGCTCGCGCATGAACGCTCATTGTCCGGCCGGACGGATCTGGTGGCTGTTCTGCGGGAGGAGATTCTTGCCGTCATCGCCAAACATCTCTCCATTGACCGCGACAAGGTGAATGTGAAGCTGGAATGCGGCGACCAGGTCTCGACATTGGAGGTCAATGTCGAGCTGGTGGAGCCCGCCAAGGCTGTTGCAAACTAACGTCCTTTTTTGGCGCAATCGGCCTGAAACGCAGGGTACCTGTCGGAAGGCCGTTTAGCTCCGGCGCCAGAAGGCGAGGGTAGAAGCCAAGGTTTCTTCTATCGGTATCTGCGGTGCCCAGCCCAGGCGCGCGCGGGCGCGGGTGGTGTCGATCCGTGCCACGGGAATTTCCGCCGGGCGTAGTTTTGCCGGGTCGGTTTCCACGCTGATACGGACCCGCGCCATGCCGAGCAGCGCTTCCAGCAGATCGCCAACTCGCCGCGCCGTGCCGGAGGCGATGTTAAGCACCTCGCCGGGTCGCGAAGGCGGGCAGGGCGAGCGCTCTGCCATAGGCCGCGCAGACATCCCGCACATCCAGAAAATCCCGCCATGTGTCCAGATTGCCGGTTTTCAGCACCGGCGGCTGTAATCCGGCCTCTATGCGCGCGATCTGCCTGGCAAAAGCGGAGATGACGAAGTCAGCCGACTGCCCCGGCCCGCTATGGTTGGCCGGACGCAGGCGCAGCAGCTTCAGCCCCTTCAGGGCGGCCAGCGCCGCCTCAGCCGCCGCCTTGGTGGAGGCGTAGAAATTGACCGGTTCAGGCACGGTGTCTTCCGTCACCGGCGGAGGCTCCAGAAAGGCACGGCCATAGATTTCGATGCTGGAGATGAAGAGAAACCGGCATTCCGGCGCATGCGTCAGAACCGCTTGCGCCAAATTCAGCGTGCCCTTGCACATTTACCGCCCAGGCGTGGTCCGGTTCGGCGGCGGCCTGGCCGATGGCGGAGATGGCCGCCAGATGCAGCAGTGCATCCGGCCGTGTCGCTTCAATCAGCGCCTCGGTGGCGGGTTGATCGGTAATATCCAACGCCGGGGCCAGAAGCTCGATCTCCGGTGACGTGTCGCGCAGATGATGCAGCAGATGCTGGCCCACGAACCCGCTGCCGCCGGTGATCAGCAGCCGCGTCATGCGGCGGCGCGTAACCGGTGCAGATCCGCCTCCACCATCTCAGCCGCCAGCTCCTCCAGCGTTGTCTCCGGCGCCCAGCCGAGCCTGTCGTGGGCCTTCGTGGGATCGCCTTTCAGGCAATCCACCTCCGCAGGGCGCAGAAAGGCGGGGTTCATCCGCACATGGTCCTGGTAATTCAGCCCGGCATGGTTGAAGGCGATGTCGCAGAACTCCCGGATCGTGGTGCTGCGCCCGGTGGCCACCACGTAATCGCCGGGGATTTCCTGCTGCATCATCAGCCACATCGCCTTCACATAATCGCGCGCATGGCCCCAGTCGCGCGCGGCGTCCAGATTGCCCAATTCCAGATACTCGTTCAGCCCGAGCTTGATGCGCGCCACGCCGTTGGTGATCTTGCGGGTCACGAACTCGATGCCGCGCAGCGGGCTTTCATGGTTGAACAAGATGCCGGAGGAGGCGTGCATGCCGAAACTCTCGCGGTAATTCACCGTGATCCAGTGCGCGGCGAGTTTCGCCACGGCATAGGGGCTGCGGGGGTAGAAGGGGGTGGTCTCGTTCTGCACGGGTGCCTGCACCATGCCGAACATTTCCGATGACGAGGCCTGGTAGAAGCGCGTCTTCAGCCCCAGCAGCCGGATCGCCTCCAGCATGTTGAACGCCCCCATGCCTGTGACTTCCCCGGTGAGGATCGGCTGCTGCCAGGAGAGGGCGACAAAGCTCTGCGCGCCGAGATTATACACCTCGTCCGGCTGCACCTTCGCCAGCACACGAATGAGGCTGGAAAGGTCGGTCAGGTCGCCATCAGCCAGCTCCACATCGCCTTCCAGCCCCAGCCAGCGCAGCCGCTCGCCCGCCCTGTCGGCGCTGGAGGAGCGGCGCACCAGCCCCACCACGCGGTAGCCCTTTTCCAGCAGCAATTGCGAGAGATAGGCGCCATCCTGCCCGGAGACGCCGGTGATCAGCGCGGTTTTCACGGCAGATGCGCCTGGTTCAGGTTGCCGCGTTTCTGCTGCTGCAAGTCGCACCTCTCTCCCGCGCGTGGCCTTAACCTCATGGAGCGATACAACCATTGGTTAATGAAACATTCAATATGCACGTCATGCGGGTTTTGAGCGGCGGCGGGCTGAATCGCCTCTCTAGGGTGGAGACGGCGCGGTTAAAGCTGTTAGGATTCCAGGGACCATGCAGGAGGATGCTAGATGCTGTTGATCACCCGTGACGTGATGCCGGATGTGCTGGAGCGCGCGAAGCGCGAGCACGAGGTGCGGGAGCTGGCCATGGTGGGGCCGTTCGACCCCGAGGCGCTGCTGGCTAGCCTGGACGGGGTGAACGCGATTCTCTGCAACGCGTCGGACCAGTTTGACGCGGCGCTGATCAACGCCTTGCCGCCGGACATCAAGGTGATCGCCACCTACAGCGTCGGGCTGGAGCATATTGATCTGGAGGCAGCCAAGGCGCGGGGTATTGAGATCCGCAACACGCCGGGCGTGCTTTCGGAGGCCACGGCGGAATTGTCGCTGACCCTCATGCTGATGGCCGCGCGCCGGGCGGGTGAGGGCGAGCGCCTGCTGCGTGCCCGGCAATGGCAGGGCATCAGCCCCACCTTCCATCTCGGCCATGGGGTTATCGGCAAGGTGCTGGGCATTTTCGGCATGGGGCGCATTGGCCAGAGCCTGGCCCGAATGGCGCGCGGGCTGGATATGAAAGTGCATTACCATAACCGCAATCGCCTGGCCCCGGAGCTTGAGGCGGGGGCGATCTATCATGCGGATGACAAGGATTTTCTTGGCGCTATCGATTTTCTTTCCATCAACGCGCCGGGTGGCCCCAGCACCTATCATTGGCTGAACGCGGAGCGGATTGCGGCGATGCGCCCCGGTAGTTTCGTGGTGAATACCGGGCGCGGCAGCACGGTGGATGACGAGGCGCTGATCGCTGGCCTGCGTTCTGGCCATCTCGCCGCCGCGGGGCTGGATGTGTTTGAGAATGAGCCGGACATCCACCCCGGTTATTACGAGCTGGAGAACGCCGTGCTGCTGCCTCATATCGGCAGCGCAACCGTGGAGACGCGCCGGGCCATGGGTTTCTTGGCGCTGGATGGCATTAACGAAGTTGTGGGGATTGATCAGAATCAATGAGGGCCGCCTAGCCTTCGTGCAGTATTGCTTTCGGCAAGAACAAGGAAGGAAACCTGAAAAATGCCGATGCATCTCAAACCCCTGATCGTGCTCGCTGATGGTGAGCATGCACGCTTCGTGCGGCCGGAGGAGGAGGATAATACGCTGCACTCCTTCTCGCGTGTCGATCCGGTTAAAGGTCAGACGGGCGAGGCAAGCGAGCCGCATACCGCTTCACGGGAGTTGTTTGCCGATTGGATCGCGAAACAGCTCAATTGGGGGGTGAAGAGTTATGATGAGCTTTACCTTGCCGCACCGGCGCGGACCTTGAATGAGATCCGGCTGCATTTGGCAAAGCCCGCCCAGGCTAAGCTGAAAGAGGTTCTGAACAAGGATTTGATCAAGGTGCCCGACCATGAACTTTGGCCGCACATCAAGCATTGGGTGCCGCCAGTGCACCGGGCCAGCTAGAGCAGGCCGCTACCCGGCTTTCACCCAGCCGCTCTCTTCCTGCTTCCAATAGGTCAGGCTGTGGCCGGCTTCCTTGGCCGTGCGCCAGCGTTGCCGCGCGGCCAGAACGGCGTCTTCACCAGTGCCGTCGAACAGATCAAACACCCGGGTGAAGCCTTCCGGCGCTGCTTCCACCCCGCCGACGCGGAAGAGGAATTGCGCGCCCGCCGGGTTCTCGGTGCCGGTGGTCAGATAGATCGGCTGCCATTCAGGATGCGGCGTTTGCGCGGTGCCGTGGGGTAGCCAGTCCGGGTTTTGGCATTGCCAGAGCGCATCGTCCAAAGCCGCCATCTGGCGTTCGTCCGGGCAGGCCACCACCGCCTTCTCCCCGGCCGCCAGCGTGCGGCCCAGGAGCGCGGGCAGAGCCGCGCTCAGGCTGGTGCGGGTGAGATGGTAGAAGCCGATTTCGCTCATATCCCGGTTCTGCTCACGCCAAAGCGAGCGCCTTGGCCACGCTTTCCGCCACATGGCGGAAGCTGGCCGCCACGGCGCCCGCCGGGTCAACCGCCGTCACCGGCTTGCCGTCATCGCCCGCCTGGCGCACGGCCAGCTCCAGCGGGATTTCGCCCAGGAAGGGCACGCCGATCTTCTCAGCCTCCGCCCTTGCCCCGCCATGGCCGAAAATCTCGGACCTATGGCCGCAATTGGGGCAGCAGAAATAGGACATGTTCTCCACCATGCCGAGCACCTTAATGCCGACCTGGTTGAACATCTGCACGCCGCGCCGCGCATCCAGCAATGCAAGATCCTGCGGGGTGGAGACGATGACCGCGCCCGAGGGTTTGGCTTTTTGCGCCAGGGTGAGCTGCGCATCGCCGGTGCCGGGGGGCATGTCCACCACCAGAATATCCAGGGCGCCCCAATCCACCTGGCCCATCATCTGGTTCAGCGCCCCCATCACCATCGGGCCGCGCCAGATCATCGCCTTATCCTCCGAAACCAGGAAGCCGATGGACATGGCCTTTACGCCATAGGCGTTCAGCGTCTGGATCCGGCCGCCGAGGACGGATGGCTTATTATTCAGCCCCAGCATCTTCGGCAAAGAGGGGCCGTAAATATCCGCATCCAGCAGCCCAACTTTCAGCCCGCGCTGCGCCAGCGCCACGGCGAGATTCACCGCCACGGTGGATTTGCCGACCCCGCCCTTGCCGGAGGCCACGGCGATGACATGCTTCACTTCCGGCAGCAGAGGCGGCTCTGGCGGCGGCGCGGCGGGCGCGCCGGAGGCATGGGCGGTGAGCACCACGGCGGCGGATTTCACGCCGGGGATGGTTTTCAGCCTGGCCTCGATATCGCGGCGCAGCGGTTCCAGCCCGGCGGCTTCCTCCCGCGCGGCGCGCAGGCTCACCTGCACCAGTCCATCCTGGACATGCACACCGTCGATCCGGTTGCCGATATTGAAGGGGGCGAGGGCGGCGCGAATTTCTGCTTCGGTCATGGTTCAAAGATAGAACGTCCAGCCCCTCTTGCGAAGATCGTCCAGCGTCGCCACTCTCGCGCTTATGAAGCTCCTGGCGCGTCCGCTCCCTGCCTTGTTCCTGCTTGCCGCTTCGGCGGCGCACGCCGCGGATTTGCCGCCGCCGATGGCTGATCTGGCCGCCAAGGTGGCGCCTGCCGTGGTCAGCATCGCCTCCATGGCGCCGGCGGGCAGCGATTTATCGCAGGATGACGATGGCGGCGACGACGGCACTGGCGGTGGGGACAATGGTTCCAGCTCCTACCACCCCGCCTCCGACACGCCGGACAATACCGCCGGAACCGTGGTGCCACCGCCGAAGACCATCGAATCGCTCGGCTCCGGATTCGTGTTCGACCCCTCCGGATACATTCTCACAAACAACCATGTGGTGAGCGGCGCAAGCAACGTTACTGTCACCTTCCCTGATGGCACGGTCTATCCCGCAATCATCGCCGGGCGGGATATTGATGGCGATCTCGCTGTGCTGAAGGTCAATGCCGGGCATCCTCTGCCCTTCGTCCAGTTCGGCGATTCCACCAAGATGCAGGTGGGAGACTGGGTACTGGCCGTCGGCAACCCATTCGGCATGCCGGGCACCAACACGGCGGGTATTGTCAGCGCTCTGCACCGGCAGATCGGCGACACCAAGTTCGATGATTTCATCCAGACCGACGCCGCGATCAACAGGGGTAATTCCGGCGGGCCACTGTTCAATCTGCAGGGGCAGGTGATCGGGGTGAATTCGGCCATCTATGCCCCTTCCGGCACGTCGGACGGGATCGGCTTTTCCATCCCCTCCGCCATGGCGGAGCCGGTGGCCGAGGCGCTGGCCCATGACGGCAAGATGACACGCGGCTGGCTGGGGGTCGCCACCGAGGAGGTGACGCCGAATATCCAGGTGGCGCTGAAGCTGCCGGGCGCCAAGGGCGCGCTGGTGGGGGCTGTCTCGCCGGGCTCTCCGGCTGACGGCAAATTGCAGCCGGGCGATGTCATCACCGCCCTGGGCGGGGCACAGATCGATGATCCGCAAGCCTTGTCTATCCGCATCGCCGAGTTCCAGGCCGGGCAGAGCGTTTCGGTCGATTACGTGCGCGATGGCGCCGTGCTGCACACGGACCTCACCATCACCGCGCCGCCCCCGGCGCTGGATGACAGCATCGCGCAGAAGCAGGAGGCGCCGCCCGGCCCGGTGACGCTACCGGCCTATGGGCTGGGGTTGGCGGGCAAGCCGGCGGCAAATGGTGTTTCCATTATTTCCGCGACCGGTCCGGCGGGCAAGGCGGGCATTGTGGCGGGCGATGTGATCGAGCAGGTGAATGGCACGGTGGTGGCCACGGCTGCCGATGTGCGCAAACAGGTGGAGAGCCTGGGCGATGACCCGGCGGTGTTTCTCGTCAGCGGCCCGGCCCAGGATGGCAGCAACCCCGGCCCGCGCTGGGTGCCGGTGAACAAATAAAGCTATTGCGGCAGCCAGACGAAGGCGCTGATCGCCTTCGCGAGGCTCAGATCCTTTTCCGTCAACCCGCCCGCGCTATGGGTTGAGAGCGATATGCTGACCTTGTTGTAGGCGTTGGACCAATCCGGATGATGGTCCGCCTTTTCCGCCAGCATCGCCACGTGCGTCATGAAGGAAAACGCCTCCGCGAAGCTCTTGAATTTGAAATCCTGCGAGATGGATTTACCATCGCCGCTCAGATGCCATTTCGCCGGAAGGTCCTTCAGCGCCTCCGGCCCAAGAAGTTTGGACATGATCCTTACCCTTTCCTGGTGTGGTTCGTCACTATCCTGCGCCGGGGCGGCGCTGTACGGCAAGTTTCAAATCATTCCGGTATGTGGCGGCAGACATTGCTGTTTGGTTAATCCGTGTCGCCTGTGGAAAGTTCCGCTTGTTGGCGGTGTAGCGCCCGTCTAGGCTGGCTGGAGTGTTCTGGCGGGAGGCAAGAATGGGTTTGTTCGATAGTCTGTCCGGCATCATCAACCAGTTTCAGTCGCTACAAAGCAACCAGATTGCGGGTCCGCTTATGGAAGAGCTGCAGCAGCACGGCATCAACGGCGTCAGCGGGCTGGTGTCCCAGTTTCAGCAAAGCGGGTTTGGCGAGCATGTCTCCTCTTGGGTTGGCAATGGCAAGAATTTGCCGATCGATGCAAACACCATCCAGCAGGTGCTGGGATCGCAGATGATCCAGAATCTCGCAGCCAAATATGGTGTGGATACGAACCAGGTGAGCAACCTGCTGGCGCAGCATCTACCCGGTATCGTCGACCATCTGACCCCGACCGGGCAGGTTCAGGTCTGAGTTAAACGGATAATGCCAGTCTCTGTTGCAACGGCGTGCAGGGGCAGGTCTGTCGGCTCCGTGGGTAGTTCATCCGTCGCTTGTGCCGCGTAGGCGCAGCCAAGGCGGAAGGCGTTTGGCAGCGCCGCCAGGGTACGGTCGTAATAGCCGCCGCCATAGCCTAAGCGATGGCCATGTGAATCAAAGGCCAGAAGCGGGATCAGCAGGAAATCCGGGGTAAGTACCGGGGCGTCTGGATGCTGGGTTTTGTAGCGGCCGGGCAGCATTTTTGCGCCGGGGGTCCAGGCACGGAAGATCAGTGTGTGACCGGGTGGCGGGGTTTCGGGCAAAGCGAGGCGATGGCCGTGCGCGTGCAGGGCGTGCAGCAGCGGCAAGATGTCGATCTCGCCGCGCATCGGGAAAAACCCGCCAATGATGGCGTGTTTTGGAATGATGAAGCTGGTTAACACATGTGTCGCCAGCTTGTGGCCTAATGTCGGGCTTTGGGTTTCGCGCCGCGCCAGCATTAAACGCCGCAGCGCAGCTTTCTGCGCGGCGACCTCAACCATGATCCGCCCTAAGTTTTTGGCCCCCCATGGCGCCACGCCCGAGGCCTAAGGAAACAAAAATTTTTTGCGCCGCTTTTTTGTAAAAAAGCGGCTTCTTTCCTTTCCTCACGGCGTGGTCAGGCGGAATTCAATTCGCCGGTTCTGTGCATAATCCGTGGGGGTGTTGCCGGAAGCGATCGGGTTGTTCGCACCCATGCCGGAGGTGACGAGCCGGTTGTCCGGCACGCCGTCGGCAATCAGCAGATCCAGCACAGTGAGCGCGCGGGCGGCAGAGAGATCGAAATTGGATTTATACGGCCCGCCTGTGATGGGCTGCGCGTCCGCATAGCCATCGACGGAAAGCACCCAGTTCACATTGGGCGGTATTTTCGCTGCAATCTTTTTTACCGCATCCGCCACCTGGGCGATTTCCGCCTTGCCTGCTTGGGTGATGGTGGCCTCGTCCACCGGGAAGAGCACATCGCTCTCGAACACGAAACGGTCGCCGACGACTTTGATGTTCTTCTCGCCTTGCAGGCTTTCGGAGAGCGTCTTGAAGAACACGCTCTGATATTGCTGCAATTCCTCAACCTTGCGGGCCAGCGCCTCGTTGAGCTGCTTGCCGAGATCGGTGATCTGCACTTGGTCTTTCTGATCGGCGGCTTTCGCGGCATCCAGTGCCACCTGCAACGCCGCGAGCTGCGCGCGCAGGGCGGCGAGTTGCTGGTTGAGCAGGGTGATCTGCGCCGTATCCTGCTGGTTCAGCTTCTGCGCGTCGGTAAGTTTGGATTGCAGATCGCCGCCGCCTACCGCCTGCATCTGCGCTTGCAAGGTGGCGATGCGTCCGGTGGCGGAAGCTGCTTGCGCTTGCGCGTCGGAAAGTTGGGCTTGCAGGGATTTCTGAGAATCTTGAAGGCCGGAGATTGTGGTTGTGTCAGTGGAAAGCTGCTGGGTCAGCGTCGCATTTGCCGCCTGGGTGGAGGCGAGTTGCGCGTTTAGCGACGCCAGCTCCTGGGAGAGCGTGGCATCCTTCGAGGATTCCATCGAGAGGCTCTGGGTTAGCTCGGCAATCTGTTCTTTCAGCTGGCTGATCGTATTGTCCGAGCCGCGCAGCGCGGTGGAGAGAAACGCCTCCGCCAGCACGAACACCAGCAGCACGAAGATGGTGACCATGAGCAGGGTGGAGAGCGCATCCACATAGCCTGGCCAAGCCTCCAGCCCGTTGGTGCCGTTGCTGCGCCGCCGGCTCATGGTCTGGGCTCGTCCCGCCGCGCCGAGATGGTGCGGGTGAGGATCTTCAGATCGTTGCGCAGCTCGCCGACACCTTGGGTGCGGCCTTGCTCGGTTTCGGTCATGAAGCGGTTCAGCAGCAGCTCGATATTGCGCAGATGCGCGCGGGCCACGTCATCGCCGCCGCCTTTTGCATCGGAGAGCTTGCCGATCAGCGGGGTGATGGCGATCTGCGCGTTGGCGACCTTTTCCATCAGCTGGTGTTGCAGGTGCAGCGTGTCGCCGAGGTCCGCCATGCGCTCGGCCAAGGCGCGCAGGACGTTGTTGCTCTGCGCCCGGCTTTCCTCGCCACGGGTCAGCACGCGCTGAAGCTGGTCCATGTTCTCGGCCGTCTGTTCCAGCAGCGCCTGGACATAGGTGGGAACACTGGTCTCGCCATCGCCAGCCAGCGCGCCGGTGCCGAGCTTGGTAAGGGAGGCGAGCCATTCCTCCAGCTCGTTGAAGAAGCGGTTCATCGCCTGCCCGGCGGTAAGGTCGAGAAAGCCCAGGATCAGCGCGCCGGAGAGGCCGAACATGGAGGAGGAGAACGCCGTGCCCATGCCCGCCAGCGGTTTGGCGAGGCCCGCCTTGAGCTGCGCGAACATCGCGTTCACATCGCCGCCCCCGGCGAGGTTCATGCCGTTGATGACGTCCGCCACGGAGGAAACGGTATGCAGCAGCCCCCAGAAGGTGCCGAGCAGGCCGAGGAAGATCATCACGCCCGTGGTGTAGCGGGAGAGTTCGCGGGATTCGTCGAGCCGGGAGGAGACGCCGTCCAGAATGGTGGTCATGGACTGGCCGGAGAGGGAGATGCGCCGCTCGCCATCGGCGCGCCCGTGCAGCATGCGCGCCATCGGGGCGAGCAGGGCGGGCGGGGCGGCCTCCACCAGCTTCTGGCGGTTGCGGCGGAATTCCTCGACCCACGCGATCTCAGGGTAGAGGCGCTGGACCTGCCTTATGTTCCAGAACACGCCGAAAATCTCGACCACGAAGATGACCGAGTTGACCACCGGATTGGCCATGAAGAAATGCGCCAGAACGGGCGAGAGTGCCGCCGCGCCACCATAGATCACCACGCAGAACAGGATCATGCGGATGAGATAGTTGGTGGGTTTGGTCATGGCTGCGCGCTGGCTCCGATCTGGGCTTCGTTATTATCGGCGCCGGGCACAGTTCCGGCCGCGCGGGGAATGACATTTTGGGGCGGTACGCCGCAGGCGGTGAGCGCATCGCGTATGGCGAAGGCGCGAGCCATGGAAAGCCGCATGGCGCTGGAAGGATCGGACGGGTCAGCCGGTGCGAGGGCTACAACCGGCACCATAGCGCCGGACGTGCAGAAAGGTTTCAGGGTGCTGGTGGCGCTGGCGGGTAGAACGGAGCTGCCGGGGGCGAACTCGATTTTCGCCAGCGTGGGAATGGCGGGTTTGGGCGCGGCGGGTTTAGGCGGCGGGGGGCGGGATGATGGGCGGCTTGGCCGGGACAATCGGCGCTTGCCCGGCGGTACGGGTGGGCGCGGGGGCAGGTGGCTTCGCCGGGGCCGGAGAGGGTTTCTCCGGCTTGGCATGGTGCGTGTGGTGCGGCGCCACCTTATGCACCGGCGGCTTGGCCACCGCCGGTTGCGCCGGTGCCTGAGCGACCGGAGGGAGGCCCTGCAATTGCTGCAGGGCGGCTGGATTCACCGAGACCTGCGCAATGCCGCAGGCCGGGATGAGAGCGATGAGACCGGGGAGCCAGAATGCCTTCTTCACACCCGGCAAACTAGAGCAACATCTAATGGAATGGAAACATCCGATCCGATAAAGTTGCTCGCTTGAACAAAGCGCTAGAGCCAGTTCGGCTTCTGGCGTTACCCCCGCTTGGTTGCCAGACCGTCCTGCACCAGTTCCAGCAGCTTGGGGTGGAGGTGCGGGTTGGCCGCAACCACCACGTTATCGACATTGTCCTTACCCTCGCCGTCGGTGGCGTAACCGCCCGCCTCGCGCACGATGAGCATGCCCGCCGCGATGTCCCACGGCTTGATGCCCGCTTCCCAATAGCCGTCATAACGCCCGGCCGCGACCCAGGCGAGGTCCAGCGCCGCGGCGCCGAAGCGGCGCACGCCCGCGGTGGAGGGCATCAGCGCGCTCAGCGTACGGGCGAAGGCCAGGCGGTTGCTGGAGGACGTGGCGGCGAAGGGAATGCCGGTGGCGAACAGGGCCGTGTGCAGCTCACGCCGGGCGGAGACGCGCAGGCGCTTGTCGTTAAGGTAGGCGCCGACGCCCTTCTCGGCCCAGAACAGCTCGCCGTTCACCGGGGAATAGACAACAGCGGCGTTGATCTCGCTATTGCCGTCCGGCAGGCGCTTTTCCAGCGCGATGGAGATGGCCCAGTGCGGAATGCCGTGGAGGAAGTTGGTGGTGCCGTCCAGTGGGTCGACGACCCAGCGCCAGGCCCATTTCTCGGAGCCTGAGGCGCCGCTCTCTTCCATCAGGAAGCCATAGCCCGGGCGGGCTTTTTCCAACTCCTCGCGCAACGTGGCTTCGGCGCGCATATCCGCCTGGCTGACGAAATCGCCCGGCCCTTTCACGGAGACCTGGAGATTTTCAACCTCCATGAAATCGCGCAGCAGGCGCTTCGCCGCTTTGTTGGCGGCGTTGTGCATCACCGTCATATGCGCGGAGAGACGTGGCATCATGGCGAAAAGATCCCGGAAAAAATGGGCCAGAAAAACAGTCCGGGCGGCGGGTCGCCCCTCCGCCCGGACCTAAAACTCAGCGGAGCATGAAGCCCCGGAAGGCGTCAGCCCTTGGCGCGCTCGACGTAAGAGCCGTCTTCGGTACGCACGACGATCCGCTCGCCGGCCTCGATGAAAGGCGGCACCAGCGTCTTCACGCCGTTGGAGAGCTTGGCGGGCTTGTAGGAGGAGGACGCTGTCTGCCCCTTCACCACCGGGTCCGCCTCGACGACTTCCAGCGTCACGGACGGCGGCAGGGTGATGCCGACCGGGTCGCCCTCAACCAGCGCCACGGAGACGGGCATGTTGTCCTGCAGGAAGGGGGCGGAATCGCCCAGAATGGCGGCGGGCACCATGAACTGCTCGAAGGTCTCGGGGTCCATCAGCACGAGGTTATCGCCATCGGTGTAGGAATAGCTGTAGTCCCTGTCCTCGGTGGTCAGGCGTTCGACGGTATCAGCAGTGCGCCAGCGCTCATTGGTCTTGTTGCCGGTTTTCAGGTTACGCATTTCCACCTGAATGAAGGCGCCGCCCTTGCCGGGGGTGATGATCTGCTGCTTCAGCACGGTCCAGCGCGCACCCTCGTGCTCGATGACCTGGCCAGCGCGGATAAGGTTAGCCTGCTGCTTCATGTAACTGCCTTGCGGATTGAAAACTGAATGATCGTGAGGCCGGGGCTTACGCCGCCCGGGCGCGTGAGGCAAGGGTTTTGGCTGGCGTGAGTTGTTTCAAGGCGTGCCGCGCGGCGCTTGGGTGGTAAACGGCACATTCATCTTCGGTGGGCGGGATTAACGGCCCATTCAGAATATCGGGGCTAGGCTTCGGCACAATCTCTGGTCGTGTATGTGCCGCAAAATGGGGCCATTTTTGAGGATAGCCCCGATGAATTCAGAGTCCCAGAATGTTGCGCGCCGCGTATCGAGGGCCGGTTGCGCGCCGCTTCTGGCCTTGCCCGCCGCCCTTTCCCTGGGTGCGCCTGCCCTGGCGCAGAGCGTGATCAGCACCAGCCAGACGGCCGGCCTGAACCTCGACAATTTTGCCGGGCCGGTGGAAATCGCCACGGGGGTGAGCATCAATGCTAGTGGTTCGGCGGCCATCAGCGCCAGCCTGCCCGCGCAGCTTAGCAATGACGGGCAGGTGCTGGATTCAGCGGGTATCGGCATATCGCTCGGCCAGGGCGGGGCGGTGGCGAATAGCGGGCTGGTTCATGCCGGAAGCTATGGCGTGCTGGTGAACGGCGCCGCGGGCACCGTTACCAATACCGGGCAGATCGGTGCCGGAGATGACGGTGTCAGCCTCAACCGCGGCGGCAGCGTCAGCAATGCGGGCTCCATCTTTGGTGGCCATATCGGGGTTTATACCGGCAACGGGCTGGGCACGGTTCAGAATAGCGGCATCATCTCGGCGCAATCGGGCGATGCCGTCTCGCTTTATTCCGGCGGCTCGCTCACCAACACGGCCTCGGGTGAGCTGCTGGGCGGTTATTCCGGCGTGTATGCGGGCGGCAATGGCTCCAGCATTACCAATGCCGGGCTGATCACCGGGCCGCTCTTCGGGGCCTATCTGATGGGCAATTCCACTGATCACCAACAGCGGCACCATCGCGGGCGGCACTGATGGCGTTATCGATATCGGCCAGGGCGGCACGGTGGTGAATAGCGGGCTAATTCATGGCGGGCAGGTGGGCGTGCAATTCGCCAATGGTGGCAGCCTGGACAATGCCGGCACCATTTCCGGCGGTGTGGATGGGGTGAAGCTCGGCAAGAGCGGTACCCTGACGAACGAGACGGGCGGCGTGATCACCGGCCTCACGGGTATTCTGGTGAATGGCGCGGCTATCATCGAAAATGCGGGCACCATCGCCGCCAGCGCGGGGGGCAATGCCATAAGCCTGAGTAATGGTGCCAGCAGCGTGACGCTGGAAACCGGCTCGGAAATCGACGGCGCGATCGCCGGAAACGGCACCGCCAGCACCATCGCGCTGGACGGGCATGGCAGCCTGTCCAGCAACATCACCGGGTTGCAGGCGGGGCAACTCACTGTTCAGCAGAACGCGGTCTGGACCGTCAGCGGAAATTGGGCCGTTGGGCAGGTGGTGAATGCGGGCACGCTGACGGCGGGGCTGGTCGGCACGCCACTCACGATCAGCGGCGACTACACCCAGACCAGCACCGGCACACTGCACGTGGTGGTGACACCGGACGGGATGAACCACTTGGTTGTCTCCGGCTCCGCGCATCTGGCGGGAACACTGGCCTATGAGCTTTCCCCCGGCACCTACGCTCCTACCAGTTATAGTTTCCTAACGGCGGCGGGCGGCATTAGCGGTGATTTCACTTCGGTGGACACCAGCGATGCCTCCCAACACAGCCGTTCGGCCGCTGGGGTGACCAATCCCTCATCGTCTGGTGATCCCGTGACGATCAGCGCCGCGCAAGATGCCTTCGGATGGTGCCGCATCCACGGCGGTGCTCTCCATAACGCAGCCTTTGGTCGTGGCACCGCCCGATGGTACCCTGTTTGCCAATGCTGGGCAGGCGTTGGCGCTGGTGGGCGCGGCTTCGGGGCAGGCGCTGCTGGAACGCGCGGACGATAATGATCATGGCGCCTGTGCCAATTTGGCGCCGCAGGGGGGCGGGCAGGCGGGCAATGTGGCGGTGGCCTTGGCGAGCGGGCTGTGCCGCATGGGCGGCTGGCTGCAAGCGGCGGGCAGCGATTTTTCCACCGATGGCGCCTATGATTCGCGCGGCGGCGGCTTTCTCGCCGGGCTGGACCGTACCATCGGTTCCGGCCGCCTGGGCGTGGCAGTGGGGTATGATGCGTTCAATCTGACGGACGAGGCGGGCAGCAAGGCCTCGCTGGAGACCGTGCGGCTGGGGCTTTATGGCGGCTTGAACCTCGGCCGCGCGGCGCTGAGCGCGGACATCATGGACGGACTGGTGAGCACCAACACCACCCGCGTCACAGGGGCAGGAAGCGCGGTGGCGAGCGGGAACGGCAATGTGCTTTCCGCTGCCTTGCAGGCGGCGCTGCCTTTTTACGCCTGGGGCGCCGATATGCGCCCAGCGGCAGGGTTGCAGATTACCCGCCTCTCCCTGGGCGCGCTATCAGAGGCGGCTGCCACCCAGGCGCTGGCGGTGCAAACCCAGGCTGCCAGCGGCACTTATGTGGCACCCTATATGCGGCTGACCATCTCGCGCCGCTTCCTGACTGCTCACGGGTTGGAGATCACGCCGGATGTCGTGCTGGGGCTGACCGTGAACGCTACCAATCCCGGCGCAGCGGTGACGATGACGGCGCAGGATGGCTCGCAGTTCAGCGCCGCCCCCCTGCATCTCTCCCCGGTGAGTGGTCTGGCCGGGCTGGGGCTGGAAATGGGACGGGGCCAATGGCGGCTTTCGGCGCACTATGCCGCCACGCTGGCGGGCAATTGGCACGCGCAAAGCGTGGTGGCGGATTTCGTGCTGAAATTCTAAACTGGCCGCAAATCGCTCCAGGAGGAGGAGATGGCGGATACGCGCGAAACAGACCAATTATTTGCCGCGCTGGACAAGATATTTGCCTCAGGCTGGCGGGACCGGCTCGATAGCGATGAGGTGAAGGCGGCCATAGAGGACTGGATCGATGAACGCATAAGGAATGCTGTTGCGTTCATGAGCAACGATGCGTGACGGAAAGACTTGATTCTCCCGGTAAGTCTTACACCCGGAGCGCCTTATGAATGCGGCTCGGTCTGTGTTTTCTTGGAGAGAACGCGCGCGTCCTGTTCGCGTATCAGCCAATAGACAATCCCCAGGGCCAGAGTGGTCGCCGCGAGCGCGAAGAGCTGCATCGAGGTAACAGTTTGAAGATCAAGGATGATGAATTTGCGGGCTACCGCCAGCAGGGCGATCAGCATGATCGTGCGGCCTCGGACGACTTCCTTTCTCTCCACAAAGGAGGCACGCAGAGAGCTTTTGAACTCCAGGGCAATAATAACCGTGAATATATTGCCGAAAACATCTTCAAAGGCGGTGCCATTGGCCGGGTTGATCTGATCTTGCCAGACAAGATCCCAAACATCCTTGACCAGCGTCAGGGTCGCCACCGCCGTGATCACCATGATCAGAACGGTCAGGATCAGGACGATTAATTGCTGGAAACTGTCATAGGGCGATGACTCGCGCAGGCTCCGGCTCAGCCGGGTCGAACTCCCGGGCGAATGGGTTGCTTTCGGTGTGGGAAGAGTGGTCCGGCATGAGGGTGGCCTATCGTCTGCGCCAGGTTTTTTCAACCCGCCCTGTCCAGGATCCATGCCATAGGCAGGTTTGCCGGCCACGCGGCTCATGCGTCCCGCCAAAACAAAACCCTTCCGAGGCAAGGCCTTGGAAGGGTTCGTGGTTTGTGGCGGGGAAGGCAGGCTCCCCCAAGCCTTGCGGATTAGGCCCGCTTGTCGAGCGGCACGTAGTCGCGCTGCGGCGCGCCGGTATAGATCTGACGCGGACGGCCGATGCGGTTCGTCGGATCCTCGATCATTTCCTTCCACTGGCTGATCCAGCCGACGGTACGCGCCAGCGCGAAGATGGGCGTGAACATCTGGGTGGGGAAGCCCATGGCCTTCAGGATGATGCCGGAATAGAAATCCACGTTCGGGTAGAGCTTGCGGGAGACGAAATACTCGTCGTTCAGAGCGATCTTCTCCAGCTCGATCGCGAGGTCGAGCATCGGCTCGTCCTTGATGCCGAGTTCGCCCAGCACCTCATGGCAGGTCTTCTGCATGATCTTCGCGCGCGGGTCGAAGTTCTTGTACACGCGGTGGCCGAAGCCCATCAGCTTCACGTTGGAGTTCTTGTCCTTCACCTGGGCGATGAAGTCGGGGATGTTGTCCTTGTGGCCGATCTCGGCCAGCATCTTCAGCACCGCCTCGTTGGCGCCGCCATGGGCGGGGCCCCAGAGGGAGGCAATGCCGGCAGCGATACAGGCGAACGGGTTGGCGCCGGTGGAGCCGGAGAGGCGCACGGTGGAGGTGGAGGCGTTCTGCTCATGATCCGCATGCAGGATCAGGATACGGTCCATCGCGCGGGTGAGGATCGGGTTCGGCTTATAGTCCTCGGCCGGAACGGCGTGGAACATGTAGAGGAAGTTTTCCGCGTAGGAGAGGTCGTTGCGCGGATACATGAAGGGCTGGCCGACATTATATTTGTGCGCCCAGGCGGTGATCGTCGGCATCTTGGCGATCAGGCGATAGGCGGAAATCTCACGCTGGCGCTCGTCGTGGATGTCGATGCTGTCCGGATAGAAGGCGGACATGGCGCCGACCACGGAGCAGAGCATCGCCATCGGATGGGCGTCGCGGCGGAAGCCGGACCAGAAGCTGCGGATCTGCTCGTGCAGCATGGTGTGGCGGGTGATGCCGTTGGTGAAGCTCTCCAGCTCCGCCTTGCTCGGCAGTTCGCCATTGAGCAGCAGATGAGCGACCTCGAGGAAGCTGGACTCCTCTGCCAACTGGTCGATCGGGTAGCCACGGTGGAGCAGCACGCCCTCATCGCCATCGATATAGGTGATCGAGCTTTCGCAGGAGGCGGTGGAGCCGTAGCTCGGGTCAAAGGTAAAGATGCCTAGCTCACCCTGGAGCTTGCGGACATCCACGCAATCCGTGCCGAGCGAGCCACCCAGCACCGGCAAGGTCGCCGTTTTGTCGTTGAAGCTGAGCGTCGCCGTGCCGACCTGCTTGCTGGTAGCTGTTTGAGCCATTTTCTTCACCTTCTCGTTGTGACTTAGCTTTAAAGGCGTCAGGAAGGGCCATCCTGACGGGACGGAACGCCCAAAGCGTTATTCAATCCACAGCCCTGTGTAAAGTCAGCCTGCCGCGCCGCAGCATGGCTGGTGCGGCACGGGCTGTACTTGAACGAGAGGCAGCGGAACCACAAGGAATAGCCCCTCCGGCGTGGCTTTGTTGAGTGGTTTCAGCAATATAGGGACAAGAAAAAGGAGTTTTACGTAATTTTGTTGCTTGCGGGGCTGCGTCCCGCGCATGGGTGAAGCACCGTGCGGGCAAAGCCGGGAGGCCATAAATTCAGACGTCGAAGGTCAGCGTCTCGGGCCAATCCGGCTTGCTCATGGCGCGGGGCATATGGATGCCGCACTCCGTCTTGGCCTTGCCGGCCCAGCGGCCGGACCGCTTATCCTGCCCGGGCAGGGGCTTCATCGTGCAGGTGGCGCAGCCGATGGAGCTATAGCCCTCTGCCTGCAGCGGGTGGTACGGCAGGTCGTGCGTCGGGAAATAGGCTTCCAGCTCGGCATCATTCCAGAAGGCCAGCGGGTTGACGGTGATGCGTCCATCCGCGCCCGTTTCCTGTAATTCCAGATTGGCACGGGTGGCGGACTGGCCGCGCTTGCGGCCGGTGATCCAGGCTTCGAAACCCTCCAGCGCGTCATCCAGCGGGTTGGTCTTGCGGATGGCGCAGCAGAGGTCGGGGTCTTTCTGCCAGAGCCGCCCATCCGGGTCGTAGGCCGCCAATTGCGCGCCAGAGGGGCGGATGGAACGCACACCGGTAAGGCCGAGCTTCGCGACCAGCTCATCCCGGTAGGCTAGGGTCTCGGGGAAGAGCTTGCCGGTATCGAGGAAGATGATGGGCAGGGATTTGTCGATCTGCGCCACCATGTGCAGCAGAATGGCGGATTCCGTGCCAAACGAGGAGACGAGCGCGATTTTGCCAGGGAACTGCCGTGTGATGGCGTCGCGCAGGGCGATTTCGGCGTCGGTGGCATGGTGCAGGCTGTCGAGCATTTTGCGGTTTTCCGTGGCCGGTTGCGAAGACCGGCGGTGCAGACGTGAAGGTGAATGGAAAGGAAGAGATCAATCCGGTTTCGGGAAGGAGAGCCAACAGCGTTCCTCGACAATCGCTTCGATGCGCCGTGCGGCTTCCGCCATAGGCATTCGCTCTGCCCGCCAGCCCTGGCGTAGGGCCGCAATTTCTTTTACCCGCGCCGCCCAGCTTTCGGGAAAGCAGGCTTCCAGCCGCTTGCGGATGGCCCCCGCCAAGCCGGGAGCCTGCCCGCCGGTGGAGATGGTGAGCAGCAGATCGCCCCGGCGGATTTCGGCGACGGAATTGAAATCGCAGAATTCCGGCACATCCTCGACATTCAGCAGTACGCGCGCCGCCCGCGCGGCTTCGGCCAGGGGGCGATAGGTCTCTTCTTCCAGTCCGGCGATCCAGAACAGGTTCAGCTGAGCGA
Organism: uncultured Pseudomonadota bacterium; assembly: GCA_963827925.1. Taxonomy (GTDB): domain Bacteria; phylum Pseudomonadota; class Alphaproteobacteria; order Acetobacterales; family Acetobacteraceae; genus Acidocella. The sequence goes on from CAWHDE010000018.1 coordinate 37,097, forward strand.
TCTCGGCAGCGTCCGGCAGGCGGGGCAGAGCGGCCTGGCCGGCTTCCTTGGCCAGTTCAGGGTCTGTGGTGAACACGCTCAGGCTCTCCCCTGCGCCGGCGATACGCAGGGCCCGCAGCCGCCGCAGAGCGGGTGCGCCGGCCCCGGCGAGACCGAACCGTAGGCGAGAAGGATTGAGAGCCAATGGGATCATAGGCATTTAGAAAAGGATTTTTTCTCCCATTGCAATGCTCCTTAAAAAATAAGGAATTTCTGCCAATTTCGGGGGCTGGATGAAAAGGTTTTTCTGGATTTCAGGCTCAGGCGACAAGCATAAACCATGATATTCTCTATGATTTTAGTGGTTTATGCCGCGCCATGTCCGCCCCGGTGCCGGGACTCAGATTGTTTGCAGCTCGTGGGCGGCGAGATCCATGCAGAATATTGTGCCGTCCGGGCCGGTGCGCTCCAGCACCAGATCCCCGCCATGGGCGCGGATCAGGTCGCGGGCGATGGTCAGGCCAAGCCCGGTGCCGCCGCTGCGGGCCGAGCCGGCGAAGGGCTTGAACAGATTGGCCTTCGCCCGCTCCGGCAGGCCGGGTCCGTTATCGGCCACGCGCAGGCGGGTCTGGCCGTTTCGGCTCTCGGCACTCAGGCGGATGAGGGTCGCACCCGCTTCGGTGGCGTTGCGGATCAGATTGGCGAAAACGCGGTAGAGCTGGTCGCGGTCCATCGGCAGTTCCAGCTCTTCCGGCACCGAAATTCTCGATGCCCCATCCGGCATACTCTGGCACCAGCGTTTCGGCGACCTCGTCGATCAGTGCCCGAATGCGCACGGGGGAGCGATTGAGCTGGGTACGCCCCTCGCGAGCGAAATCCACCGTACTGGTGACAAGTTGCGTAGCGCGTTCGACCGAAGGGATCAGCGTACGGGTGGCGCGCTGCACCACGGGGTCGTCCACATCCTGCAGACGGTCCGCGACCAGCAGGGCGGAGGAAAGGATGTTACGCAAATCATGTGCGATCTTCGCCACGGCGGTGCCCACGGCGGCCAGCCGCGCATTTCGCCAGAGGGCGGCACGCAGCTCCTCCTGCATGGTTTTCAGCTCGCGCGCGGCGGTGGAGATATCGTCCTTGGGCCGGGCGGCCAGCCAGTCCAGCCCACTGCTCTGCGCCTGCTCCGGTTCCTCGCGGAAATGGGTGATGGAGGCGGTCAGGATCTCCATGGGCCGCACCAGCAGCCAGTTGAGCAGGCCGTAGACGAGCAGCCCGGCAAGAAGCGCCACGACGAGCGCAACGTCGAACCCATTTTGCGCGTAATCTCTGAGCAGCAGCGTCAGGGGTGCGGTATCAACCCGTACTTCCAGAACCGCATCGGGCAGAAGCGGGGAGGGCGCGACGATCAGTTCCTCCGCTGGGCCGAAACCCGCGAGGCGCAGGCAAGCATACCAAGTGTTGATGATAAGCCCTTGCTGTGCGGGTTCCACCCTGACCGCGATGGCGGGGAGAGGCGAGTCGATCCTCCAGTTGGTCGGCTTACCGTTCGGGGTGGTGAGTGTGATCTCCTGCAACCCGGCAAAGCGCAAAACACTGTTGGCTGCGCCGGGCGCGCGGCCCTGGTAAAGCGCATAGACCGCCAAATGCGCCTCATCCACACGCTGCCATAGCCAGTCCTGGCGCTCGCGGCCCAGCCCGGGCAACAGCACCAGCAGTTCCATGGCCAGAATCGCCACGACCGTGATCCACAGCACCTTGCTCGAGAGCGAGGTGGGTTGAGGCTTGAGATTCAGGCGCCGAAGCCGGCGCAGCCCACTCATGTGGCCTGCAAGGCGCTGGTGGCGGCCTTTCGTCCTGCGGTGAAGAGCGCTTCAAGAAAGGGGCGGTCGGTATTCAGCTTGGAGTTGAGCGGATGCTGGGCCAGGGCCTCATCCGCCGCAATATCCAGAAGCCTCACCTGCCGCGGCAACAGGGAAAGCTCCGCCTCCAGCGGCGCCTGGAAGGCGATCTCATGCAGCCTATGGACGATATCCGCCGTTGAGCTGGGCACGCCCTGGCGCTGGCGGGGCTGGGCGCGGATGAGGATCAGCTTGTCCGGCCGGGGAGTTAGCACCGGGGCCAGGGGCGGGTTGCAGCTATATCCGCCATCCCAGTAATGCCGCCCTTTGATCTTTACCGCCGGAAACATCATCGGGATGCAGGCTGAGGCAAGCAGCTCAGCGATGCCGACATGGGCATTGGAAAATATGGCCGCCTCGCCGCTTTCTACATCCGTGGCGCCAACATAAAGGCGCGGGGCACCCGGCGCGCGCAGGGTCTTCGTGTCCACCAATTCGCGCAGCAGCGGCTCCAGAGAGTTCTGCCCCAACGGGTTCAAATGCCCTGGGTCGAACAGCCGCAGCGCCTGGGTCAGGCCTGTCCAGGCGAAATCATTGCTGAGCGCCTTGGTGGTGTCCCACATCCAGTCCAGCGGGGTGGCAGGGAAATTGCCGAAGACATTGCCTTCCATCACCCGGGTCCAGAGCCGGTTCACGGCCTCGCGTGCCCCTTGCGGCCCGCCTTTTACCATGCCCTGCACGGCCATGGCGGCGATCATCGCGCCGGAGGAGACGCCGGTCACGGCGTCGAAGGTCAGCCCGTCCTCCAGCAGCCTGTCCAGGGCCCCCCAGGTAAAGGCACCGTGTGCCCCGCCGCCTTGCAGGGCGAGAACGGTCCGTGCGCGAGAGGAGGAGGGAGTATGCATGGCGCTCACCATTTTGTGAACGCAATGCCGAGTCTTGGCAACGGGAGAATCACTCCAGCGGCGGAAACCCCAGCCCGGCGGCGATTGGCGCGGCCAAAATAGCAGAACTGCCCCGCCGAGATTGACGCGGCGGGGCTGCCCCGCCTATACCCCGCCATCACTCCGGACTGGGGACGGTCCGGCGTATCGCTTTGTTTGTATATTGCCGGAGTAGAATGCCGTGAAACGGACCTATCAACCATCCAAGCTCGTCCGCAAGCGCCGGCACGGGTTCCGTGCCCGCATGGCGACTGTTGGCGGCCGCAAGGTGATCGCCAACCGCCGCTCCAAGGGCCGCGCCAAGCTCTCCGCCTGATCGCGCGCCCAGCGCGCTGCCAACGCTGATGGCCAACGCCCAGACCCCGCCCGCCCGGTTGACCCGGCGCGCAGAGTTTTTGCGCCTGGCCGGGCGAGGCAAAAAAATCGCCAAGCATGGCTTTGTGCTCCAGGCCGCCAAGGATGGCCAGGCGGAAGCGGTGCGCGTGGGCTATACGGCCACCAAGAAGATCGGCAACGCCGTCACCCGCAACCGTGCCAAGCGCCGTCTGCGGGAGGCGGCGCGGTTGGTTTTGGCCGGGCGGCAAATGCCGGGGGTTGAGCTGGTGCTGATCGCGCGGCGCGAAACCGGCGAGATCGAATTTTCTCGCCTCACGCAGAATTTGGCCCGGGCGCTGGACGAGGCACTGGCATGAGCCCCGCGGCTTTGATGCTCTCCGGCGCGGTGCGGGCCTATGAACTCACTTTGCGCCCTGTCATTGGTGCGAATTGCCGGTTTTACCCCTCTTGCAGCGCCTATGCGCGCGAGGCCTTGGCCTGCCATGGCGCGGCGCGCGGTGGCCTGCTCGCGGCCAGGCGCATCCTGCGCTGCCACCCTTTCAACCGCGGCGGATACGACCCGGTTCCCACCCCGAAGGATAGCTGACTCTGATGGACTCGAAGCGTCTGATCCTCGCCCTTGCCATATCTTTTGGCATTTTGGCCATCTTTACGGTGCTGCAGGAGAAATTCCTGCCTCATCCGGCCCCCAGTCCGGCGCAGACCGTGCAGCAGACTCAGCAGGTGGAGGGCACCAAGCAGGCGGCCATCGAGGCGGGCGCCCCCGGCACGGCGCAGAGCGCGCCTGCCTCCGGCCCGCGCCTGGCCGTGGATGCACCGATGCTGAAAGGCAGCATCGGCCTTACGGGCGCGGTGTTCGATGATGTGGTCCTGAAGCAATATCACGAGACCATCGCCAAAGAACTCGCCGCTCGTGCAGATCATGGGCCGCCGCGGCGGGACGGCCCCGTCCTACGCGCAGTTCGGCTGGACCGCGGCCGCGGGCGTCAAGGTGCCGGATGACAATACGGTCTGGACGCCCAGCGCCCAGGAGCTGACGCCGGAAACGCCGGTTACCCTCTCCTGGGATAACGGCCAGGGCGTGACCTTCCAGCTGCTCCTGAAAATCGACGATAAATTCATGTTCACCGTGACGCAGAACGTGGTGAATCATGGTGCTTCCGCGGTCACGGTTTATCCCTGGTCGCGCGTGGTGCGCGACTACAAGCCCGCGGGGCCGTCCAGCTGGGTGCTGTTCGATGGCCCGCTCGGCGTGTTCAACGGCACGCTGAAGCAGGAGGGCTATGGTGCGCTGAAGAGCGACGGTGAGAAGGCGCAGGGCGGCGTGGCTTATTCCACCTCCGGCCCCGGCGGCTGGAGCGGCATTACCGATAAATACTGGCTGACGGCCGTGGCGCCGGAGCAGTCCGCGCAGATGAACGCCACCATGAGCTACGGCACGGTGAGCGACGGCGATGGCGGTGCCTACCAGACCAGCTTCATTACCCAAAATCCGGAGAGTGTGCCGGCGGGCGGGCAGGCGGGCTTCAGCAGCCATCTCTTCACCGGCGCGAAGGTCGTGAGGATCCTGGATTTCTACCAGGACACCTATCACATCCCGAACTTCTACAAGGCGGTGGATTTCGGCCATCTCTATTTCATCACCAAGCCGATCTTCTTCTGCCTGGACTGGCTGAACTCGCTCACCGGCAATTTCGGCCTGGCGATCTTGATCTTCACCGTCGGCGTGAAGCTGATCTTCTTCCCGCTGGCCAGCTACTCCTACCGCTCGATGGGCCGGATGAAGGCGCTGCAGCCGAAGATCGCGGCGCTGAAGGAACAATACAAGGACGACAGCGCCAAGATCCAGCAGGCGACGATGGAGCTGTACAAGTCCGAGAAGATCAATCCGGCTTCCGGCTGCTTGCCGATGCTGCTGCAGATCCCCGTGTTCTTCTCGCTTTATAAGGTCATCTTCATCACCATCGAGATGCGCCAGGCGCCGTTCTTTGGCTGGATTCACGACCTCTCGGTGCCGGACCCGACAAACCTGTTCAATTTGTTCGGCCTGTTGCCGTTTGATCCGACGATGATTAGCCCGACTCTGCATATCGGCCTGTTGCCGATCATCATGGGCATCACGATGTATCTGCAGCAGAAGCTGAATCCGGCCCCGGCCGATCCGGCCCAGGCGCGGATGTTCCAGTTCATGCCGATCATTTTCACGTTCATGCTGGCGCGTTCGCCGGCGGGCCTGGTGTTGTACTGGGCATGGAACAATATTCTTTCGGTGGGGCAGCAATGGCTGATCATGCGCAGGGCGGCGGCGCCCAAGCGGACAGTTCCGGCGAAGGGCTGAATTTCGCCAGCAACGGCCCGTCTCCTGAGCAACTGGAGGCGGGACGTAAGCTGTTCGCGTCACCGTGCGAGTTCTTCTACGCGGCGCAGGCGCTCGAGCATTTGCCCGAGCCGCGTGGCAATGAAATCGCGCTGGCGGGGCGATCCAATGTCGGCAAATCCTCGCTGATCAATGCGATCACGGGGCGCAAGGCGTTGGCGCGCGTGTCGCATCAGCCGGGGCGCACGCGGCAGCTGAACTTCTTTGAATGCGCGGCCGGGCCGGTGGTGCTGGTGGATATGCCAGGCTACGGCTATGCCGAGGCGCCGCAGGAGGTAAAGCGCGACTGGCAGGGGCTGATGCTGGATTATCTGCGCGGCCGGCCCAATCTGCGCCGCGTGTTTCTGCTGCTGGATGCGCGGGTCGAGGTGAAGGTCTCTGATCTCACGGTCATGGAGCTGCTCGACCAGTCCGCCGTACCCTTCCAGATCGTGCTGACCAAGGCGGATGCGGTGAAGCCCGGCCCCCTGAAGCGCAAGCAGGAGGAGGTGCTGGCCTTGGCGGCGAAGCACCCTGCGGCGCTGAGCCGGATCATCACCACTTCCAGCGCGGGCGGGCTTGGCATCGAGGAGCTGCGGGCCGCCATTGCCGAATTCGTTGAATGAGGACGAGATGAACAGCGAAGACATCACAGACGCAGCCCGGGAAGCGCATATCGTCACCAAAGTGCTGCCGTATCTGCGCCGCTATGCCGGGGCGACGATCGTGGTGAAATATGGCGGCCACGCCATGGATGGCTCTCTGGCCAATGAGTTCGGCCGCGATATCGCGCTGCTCAAGCAGGTCGGCATCAACCCGGTGGTGGTGCATGGCGGCGGGCCGCAGATCAACGCCATGCTGAAGCGTCTCGATATCCAGTCCAATTTCGTGCAGGGGCTGCGGGTTACGGATGCCGCCATGGTCGAGGTGGTGGAGATGGTGCTCGCCGGCTCGGTCAATAAGCAGGTGGCGGGGCTGATTAACGCGGCGGGCGCGCTGGCGGTTGGTATTTCCGGTAAGGATGGCGGGCTGATCCGTGCGCGCAAGCTGCGCCGCACTTACAAGGATCCCGATTCGATGATCGAGCAGGCGCTGGATCTCGGCTATGTTGGCGAGCCGGTGTTCATCGATACGCGCGTGATCCATGCGCTAACCGGCGCCGGGTTGATTCCCGTCATTGCACCGGTGGGTGCTGGCGAGGATGGCGCTGACCTACAATATCAACGCCGATACGGCGGCGGGTGCCATCGCAGGTGCCTTGAACGCGCAGCGTTTGCTGATGCTGACCGACGTTCCTGGCGTGCTGGACAAGAGCAAGCAGTTGCTCAGCGATTTGTCGCTCACGCAGATTCGCGGGCTGATCGCCGATGGCACGATCTCCGGCGGCATGATCCCGAAGGTGGAAACCTGCATGGAGGCGGTGACGCAGGGCGTGAAGGGGGCGACCATCCTGGATGGCACCGTGCCGCATGCGCTGCTGCTGGAGCTGTTCACCGAGCATGGCATCGGGACGATGATTCATAAGTAAGCCGCCTTTTTTGAAGCTTGGTTGGCGGCTCGCGGTTTTGCCGCTCTGCCATCAAGATGCGAGCGGCGCAAAAAACTTTTGGACCTTGGGGCCGTGTTTGTGACTCTATTGGGAGGCAACCCATGGAGTCACAGATCGTGGCCTAGGTTTTAAAAGTTTTTGGTGCAGCTTTTTTAAAAAGCTGCAAAGGATCAGGAGATTATCGGTGAAGGCGACAATCTACCACAATCCAAAATGCGGCACCTCGCGCAATACGTTGCAGATTCTGCGTGAGGCCGGGATCGAGCCGAAGATCGTCGAATATCTGAAAACCCCGCTCTCCCGCAAGGAACTTGAAGCGCTTGCCAAGAAGCTTGGCGGCGCCTCGCATCTCTTGCGCGAGAAGGAGCCTCTGGCCGCGGAGCTCAAGCTAAAGGGCGCGGCGGATGACGCCATTCTGGACGCCATCGCCGAACACCCCATTCTGTTCAACCGCCCCGTGGTGGTGACGGACAAAGGCGCGAAAGTCTGCCGCCCGGCGGAGCTGGTGCGCGAACTTATTTAGAAAAAACGATTGCCGGGGCGCTGCAGCCCCAGATGCTCGCGCAGCGTGGTGCCCTCATAGGCCTCGCGGTAGATGCCACGGCGGGTGAGTTCCGGCACCACGAGATCAACGAAATCATCCAGCCCTTCGGGCACGGTGTGGAACATCACGTTGAACCCGTCCGAGCCTTTGCTCTCCAGCCATTCCTGCATGGAATCCGCGATCTCGCCCGGCGTGCCCACGAATTGCAGCCCGCCATAACCGCCGACGAATTGCGCCAATTGCCGCACGGTGAGGTTCTGCTCGCGCGCCATTTTCACCAGCGTGTTCTGCGCGCTCTGGCTGGCATTGGTCTGCGGCAACTCAGGCAGCGGCCCGTCGAGGTCGAAGTTGCGCGCATCCACGCCAAGCCGCATGGAAAGATTCGGCAAGGAGCTGTCGGGATGCACAAGGCTGTCCAGCAGTTTTTTCTTCTCAACCGCCTCTTCATGCGTGCGCCCGACAATGACCAGTGCCGCTGGCAGAATTTTTAACGAATCGTCAGAACGGCCCAGAGCCGCCATGCGGCGGTGGATGTCAGCGTAGAATTCCTGCCCGTCCTTCAGCGTGCGCGAGGCGCCGAAGATCACCTCCGCCGTTTCCGCCGCCAATTGCCGCCCGGCCTCCGAGGCGCCAGCCTGCACGATCACCGGCCAGCCCTGCACCGGCCGCGCGACATTCAGACGGGCCGCGGACCGAGAGATATTTCCCCTTATGGTCCAGCCTGTGCATTTTCTCAGGATCGAAGAAAATGCCGCTCTCCTGGTCGCGGATCCAGGCATCGTCGGCGAAACTGTCCCACAGCCCGGTCACCACGTCGTAGAACTCGCGGGCGCGGCGATAGCGTTCGTCATGCTCCATCTGGTCATCGAAGCCGAAATTCAGCGCCGATTCAGGGTTGGAGGTGGTGACGATGTTCCAGCCCGCCCGGCCCTTGCTGATATGATCCAGCGAGGCGAAGCGCCGCGCGATATGGAAGGGCGCATCGAAGGTGGTGGAGGCGGTGGCGACCAGGCCGATGCGCTCCGTGACCATCGAAAGTGCCGAGAGCAGGGTGAAGGGCTCGAAGGAGGTAACGGTGGCGCTGCGGCGCAGGGCCGCCATCTCCATGTTCAGCAAGCCGAGATGGTCCGCCATGAAGAAGGCATCGAACCGGCCGCGCTCCAGCGTCTGGATGAAGCGGACCATATGGGAGAGGTTGAAATTCGCGTCCGGATAGCTGCCGGGATAGCGCCACCAGGCGGTATGGATGCCGACCGGGCGCATGAAGGCGCCGAGATGAAGTTGCTGGCTCACGCAATTTTCCTTCCCGGCGCGCTGGCCGGCACAAATAAAAGTTTCCAGTCATTTATGTAAGGAAAGCTAGATGCCAAGCCTCTCGGGATGATTTTCTCTTGCTTCGCTCAAAGTCTGGAAGGCGCAAGCCGAACATCTTCTGGCACAAAGCAGCGGGCGGGAGTGCGGGTACGAATTTTATCGCGTGGAAATCGCGGAAATTTCACGCGCCTATGCCTGGCCAGAGGCTCGGCGTTGACGCTCATCGCCCGCCGGTAGGCCAGCAGTGTTTTGGTTTCCTCGGCGCAGATGAGTAGGAAATACAGGCACCCCAGCGCCGAGGCGAGGCCGATGATGATGTTGGGATTCACGCAGAATAGCCACTCCATGACGAAGCTTCCTTTCTAAAACAGGCTCATTTGCAGGCTGGCCGGGGTACGGCCGGGAATGCGGAATTGTGAGATATCGAGGCGGGATCTTGCCTCATCCAGCCCCAGCCGCTGCACAGCGCGGGCAAAGCGCTGTGTCATCATCGCGGCATAGGGGCCGGTGCCTACGAAGCGCGCATGGAATTGCGAATCATTCAGCTGTCCGGCGCGGCTTTGCCGGATCAGGCTCAGCACGTGCGCGGCGCGTTCCGGCAGATATTTTTCCAGCCAGTCGGTGAACAAGGCCCCCAGCTCATGCGGCAGGCGGAGCATGGTGGTGTAGGCGCTGGTGGCTCCCGCCTTTGCGGCTTCCTCCAAAATGCGCTCCATCTCGGCATCGTTCAGGCCCGGGATCATCGGCGAGGCCATCACCCCCACCGGAATTCCGGCCTCCGCCAGTTCGGAGATCGCGGCCAGGCGCCGGGTGGGGGAGGCGGCACGCGGCTCCATGGCGCGGGCCAATGCCGGGTCCAGCGTGGTGATGGAAAGATGCACCTTCGCCAGCCCCTTTGCGGCCATTCGGGCGAGAATATCCTTATCTCGCGTCACCCGGCGGATTTGGTGACGATGCCGACCGGGTTGTTGAACCGCTCCAGCACCTCCAAAATCGAGCGTGTGAGGCCGAGCGTGCGCTCCACCGGCTGGTACGGGTCGGTATTCGAGCCGAGCACGATGATTCCGGGCTTGTAGCCGGGGCGTGAGAGTTCCTTTTCCAAGAGCCGGGGCGCTTCCGGCTTGAAGACGATCTTGGTCTCGAACTCCAGCCCGGCGGAAAAGCCGAGATAGGCGTGGCTGGGCCTGGCGAAGCAATAGATGCAGCCATGCTCGCAGCCCCGGTAGGGGTTCACGCTGGTCTCGAAGGCGAGGTCCGGGCTGTCGTTGCGGGCGATGATGCTGCGCGTGGCATCGCGGATCAGCGTGGTCTGCGGCTTATCGGCCTCTTCTTCGTGGTCCCAGCCATCGTCGAACGCCTCATGCCGCGCGGCCTCGAAGCGGTTGGCCGGATTCAGTGCCGTCCCGCGCCCTTTGATGGCGCCGGGGACGGCATCCTTCTTGATCTGCACGCGGGAAACAGACATCGTGTTCATGCTCCGTTCTGGTTTGATTAAGGTCATTCCAGAGCCGCAAGTCAAGAACAAAAAGAGAACGTTTAAGCTAAAACAAAGGCCGCTCGGGGCGGCTTTTGTTAAAATTCTTTAAAAATGTTCCTTCAGCCGGGGCATCAGTTCCACGAGATTGCAGGGCCGGTGCCGGGAATCGAGCTGGAAGCGCAGAATATCGTCCCACCCATCCTTTACCGCCCCGGTAGAGCCGGGCAGGGCGAAGAGATAGGTGCCATTCGCCACCCCGCCCAGAGCGCGGGACTGCATGGTGGAGGTGCCGATCTTGGCGTAGGAGAGCATGCGGAACAGCTCGCCGAAGCCCTCGATCACTTTGTCCAGCACGCGGTGGAAGGCTTCCGGCGTTACATCCCGGCCGGTCACGCCGGTGCCGCCGGTGGTGATCACGACATCCACGGCCGGATCGGCGATCCAGGCACGCAGCTGCGCTTCGATCAGATCCGCTTCGTCCTTGATGATGGTACGCGCCGCCAGCTCATGTCCGGCTTCGGTGATCCGCGCGGCCAGCGCATCGCCGGAGGTATCGTTTGCCGCTGTGCGCGTGTCCGAGATGGTGGCCACCGCGATGCGAACGGGGATGAAGGGCCGGTTTTCGTCGATGCGGCTCATTGTGCGTCGGCCGTCTCAACCGCTTGGGCGGGGGCCAGCTGGTTCAGGGTTGGAAAATCGCCTTCGGCCAGCGTGTCCAGGCTGCTTGGCTTCATCCCGATCTCCTCGGCATAGAGCCAGCTATCGGCCAGTACCTGGCGGATGTAACGGCGGGTTTGGTCGTTAGGGATGGTCTCAATGAACAGCAGGGGGTCGGAATCATCCTTGATCTCGCTGTACCAGGCGGAGGCGGCACTCGGCCCGGCATTATAACTGGCCAGGATGGCGAGCAGATTATCTTGAATGCCCGGCTGGTCGCCGAGATATTTCAGATAGGCCTGCCCCAATGCGAGATTCGCCGAAGGATCGGTGATCGAGCCGGTGACGCCCTCAGCCTGGCGCATGGTGGCGGCGGTCTGCGGCATCAGCTGCATCAGTCCGCGTGCACCATCAGGTGAGATGGCGTCGGCATTGAAGCCCGATTCCGTGCGGGCGAGGGCGTACATCAGCGCCGGGTCGACGCTGAAGCCACCCTGCGGATGCATGGCGGGCAGCGGCAGCCGGGCGCCGGCAATCTCATCCACCGGGCTGGGCAGTGTGCCCGCGATGGCGATGGTGACATCGACCAACCCGGCGCGGGCGGCAACCGCCATCACCGAGCGGCCGAGATCAGGCGTGGACTGGATTTGCGGCCAGAGGGCGCGCAGCGCCGTCTCCGCCTGGTCGGTCAGCCCGACCTGCAGCATCTCAAAGGCGAGGTGCCCGTCTGGCAGGGAATCGACGGCTGTGACATCTGCTTCAGTCAGCGTCGCGGAGATGCCGGTGGGGCCGAAGCCCTGGCCGAGCAACCGGCCGGCCAGCATGCCGTAGAATGTGTCGCTGGCCCAGGCGGCCTCGTGCAGCCAGTTCAGATACTGCTCCGGCTGCTGCTGGCGCAGGGCCGCGCGCGCGGCCCAGAACTCGCTGGTGGCGCGGTCATCGTCGGAAATGCCGGGGAGTTGTGCTGTCTCACGGAAATCACCCGCGGCGGTGCTCATGTCGTTCCTCTGCCAGGCATCCAGCCCGGCCACGAAGTCACGGCGCCAGGTGGCGCCATCCGGCGCGGGGCAGGGGGTGGCGGCACCGCCGGCTGTCAGCGTTTCTTCCGGCAGCAAGGAGAGATGCGGGGCCGCAGGCATTTGCGCGCGCCGCAATTTGTGCTGCATCAGCCCATAAATGGCCGGGGCTTCCGGTTCGGCGGAATAGTTTTCCCACCAAGCGGTCAGCTCGGCGGGTTTGGTGATGTAATTATCGCTCAGATAGCGTTCAGCCAGTACGGCGCCAACCAGACCGGGGTCGGCCACGCGCGCCAGCATCTTGTCCGAGGCGGCAAATTGGCCGTCTTGCTGCAATTGCAGGGCCCGTTGGTAGAAAGCCACGTCGCTGGGGGCCAGCGGCTGCGGCAGCGTCACCTCGACGTCGCCGGAAGGGGCGTTGCGCGGCACGGCATAAGCTACAGATTCCCCGTTAATGCCGTCTGCCGGCTGTGTGGGGGGCATGGTCGTTCCCGGGCCTTGCCCCCCATCGGGGGACTTCGCCTTCGCTTGCATGGGGACCATGCAGCTAGTGGCAAAAACGGACATGGCGGCAAAAGCCGTGCGCGTCACGTTCAGGCGGGAGAGCGTTTTGAGGGCTCCTCGCATAATTCATGGACGTACACAGGGTTTATTAACGGCGCAAGCCCCAATCACGAGACGCGTCTCGTGCGGTGAGACGGCCGCGGCCACCTAACACATTTTTGCCATAGTTCGCCTTCTGATTCCAGGGATTATGCTGGGCTAAAGCTATGAAATTTTAGTTAATCAGCTTTGTGTTTTCAGCCATGCGCGCAGGCTGAGCATATCCTGCCAGGATTCGCGCTTGGCCAAAGATGTACGAAGTAGGTAGGCCGGGTGATAGCTGGGCAGGCAGGGCAGGGGCTCTGGCAAGCCCTCAATCTGCGCCTCGCGCCACTTGCCGCGCAGCCGCCTTATGCCGCTTTGCGCGTCCGCCCCCAGCAGCGCCTTGGCGGCCACGCCCCCCAGCGTCACCAGCCCAAGCGGGGCGATGAGCGCGATCTGCCGGTGCAAAAAAGGCAAGCAGAGCGCGATTTCCGCCTCCGTCGGCGTGCGGTTGCCAGGCGGGCGCCAGGGCACGGCATTGATGATCCGCACCTGCGTGCGGTCCAGCCCGATGGAGCCCAGCATTCTGTCCAGCAATTGCCCGGCGGGGCCGACAAAGGGTTTGCCGGACCGGTCTTCCTCACCACCCGGCGCCTCGCCGACGATGACCAGCCGCGCATCCGCCGCGCCATCGGCAAAGACGAGCTGGGTGGCGGTGTCCTTCAGCGCGCAGCCTGAAAAACCGCGCATCGCCGCCGCCAGCTCCTCCAGCGTGGCACAGCCTGCGGCCAGGCGGGCAGCCTCTTCCGGCCCCTCCAGCGGGGCAGCGGCCGGGCGCGGCGCCGGGGCAGGGCGGCGGGTAGGCGCCAATGCTGGCTCTTGTGGCTTGGCGAAGGCCAAGGGCGGCGGCGGCGGAGCATGGCGGCGGTCCTGCGGCGCATCTAGCAGCGCCTCATCCGCTCCCCACTCCCATTGCAGCCTCAGCGCGTCCAGCAACTCCATGGCTGAATCATTATCTTGCATGGGCACCGCCCGCCACCCCGCTCTTGCCCCTTTACTCACCGGTAGATTTATCATTAGACGGGCGGGACGGATTCATAAAAAAGGGACGCGATAATGTCGGATGAGGCGCTGCCGCGCGAGGCGATGGAATTCGATGTGGTGGTCGTTGGTGCCGGGCCTGGCGGGCTCTCGGCGGCGATTCGCCTGAAGCAGCTGAACCCTGAGCTGTCTGTCTGCGTTGTCGAGAAAGGTTCCGAGGTCGGTGCGCACATCCTCTCCGGCGCGGTGCTGGAGCCGCGCGCGCTGAAGGAGCTGATTCCGGATATCGATCCCGGGCTGATCCCGCTGGCGACGCCGGTGAAAGAGGACGAATTTCTGTTCCTCACCGCCGCCAAGGCGCATAAGCTGCCCACCCCGCCGCAGATGCATAATGAGGGCAATTACATCGTCTCCCTCGGCAATGTGGTGCGCTGGCTCGGTCAGCAGGCGGAGGAGCTGGGCGTGGAAATCTATCCTGGTTTCGCCGCCGCCGAGACGCTGATCGAGAATGGCCGCGTGGTAGGCATCGCCACCGGCGATATGGGCATTGGCAAGGATGGCGAGCCTACCGATAATTACGCACGGGGCATGGAGCTGCGCGCCACTTACACCATTTTTGCCGAGGGCTGCCGTGGCTCACTGACCAAGCAGCTTGAGAAAAGCTTCAATCTGCGCAAGGGCGTTGACCCGCAGACCTATGGCATCGGCATCAAGGAACTGTGGGAGGTCAAGCCCGAAAAGTTCCGGAAGGGCCTTACTCAGCACACCATTGGCTGGCCGCTTTCCACAGACACGTATGGTGGCTCCTTCCTCTATCATTTCGGCGAGAATCTCGTCTCGGTCGGGTTCGTGGTCGGGCTGGATTATTCCAATCCTTATCTCTCTCCTTTCCAGGAGATGCAGCGCTATAAGACGCATCCGGCCATCGCCTCCACTTTCGAGGGGGCGAAGCGTATCTCTTACGGTGCGCGCGCGATCAATGAGGGTGGGTTCCAATCCTTGCCCAAGCTTGCTTTCCCTGGCGGCGTGCTGATCGGCTGCGCGGCGGGCACGCTGAATGTGCCTAAGATTAAGGGCACCCATACCGCGATGAAATCCGGCATGGTCGCCGCTGAGGCGATCGCCGAAGCATTTGCGGGGGACAAGCCGGACACGCTTTCCGCCTATCCGCAGAAGCTGCGGGAAAGCTGGGTGTGGCCGGAGCTGCACGCGGTGCGCAACATCCGCCCGGGCTTTGCCAAGTTTGGCCTCTATGGCGGGTTGGTGAACGCGGCTTTGGAGACCTACATTTTCAAGGGCAGGGCGCCCTGGACCTTCAAGAACCACGCCGACAACGCAACGCTGAAGAAGGCCAAGGACTCGAAGCCGATCGACTACCCGAAGCCGGATGGCAAGCTGACCTTCGACCGGCTTTCCTCCGTGTTCCTCTCCAACACCAATCATGAGGAAAACCAGCCGGCGCACCTCACCCTGCTGGACCCGGCTATCGCGATCAGCGTGAACTACAACGAATATGCAAGCCCGGAGACGCGCTATTGCCCGGCTGGGGTGTACGAGATTGTCGGCGCGGAAGAGAACCAGCCGCGCCTGCAGATCAACGCGCAGAACTGCGTGCATTGCAAAACCTGCGACATCAAGGACCCGACCCAGAACATCAATTGGGTGGTGCCGGAAGGCGCGGGCGGGCCGAACTATCCGGGCGGCATGTAGGGAATGCTTTAAAAACCCCTGGATATTTATAAAAGTTTTTTGGCTGCCGCCTTTTTTTCAAAAAAGGCGGCCTCTTTTTTACAACTTTCCCGATGGGAAAAATCGCCGGGCAGCGCCCGCGTGGCTTTGTTCCAGCACATAAAACAAAGTATGCAAGGCGCATGAGCATACGTATCGGCATCGCCGGGATCTCCGGCCGCATGGGCATCTATCTGGCGCAGGAAGCCGCCGCCGCTGCTACCCTTTCCGGCGGCACCAGCCGCTCCGGCGCCGTGCCGGGGGGCGTGCCGCATTTTCCTGACATCGCCGCCCTGGCCCGGGAGTCGGACGTGGTGATCGACTTCACCCACGCCAGCACCGTGCAGGCCCATGCCAAGGCCCTGGCCGAAACCGAGACCCCCTGGGTACTGGGCACTACCGGCTATAGCCCGGCGGATGAAGCGGCAGTCCGGGACACGGCGAAAACGATCCCCATCATCGCCGCGCCGAATTTCTGCACGGGGGTGAATCTGGTGCTGCTTCTGGCTGAGAAGCTGGGCGCGGTGCTGCCCGCCGCGCAGTACGATGCTGAGATTGCCGAGATGCACCACCGCCAGAAGGTAGATGCACCTTCCGGTACGGCGCTTGCCATCGGCCGGGCGGTGGCGGCGGGGCGGGGTGTTGATCTGGCGGAAGTTATCGTCTCCGGCCGCGATGGCCATGCCGGCCCGCGCAAGGATGGCGAGATCGGCTTTGCCACGCTGCGCGGCGGGCAGATTGTCGGCTCCCACACGCTGCTGTTCACCGCCGGGGACGAGCAGATCAGCCTGACCCATCATGCCTTTGACCGGCGGGTCTTTGCCTCCGGCGCCGTGCGCGCGGCGCTATGGCTGCATGCGCAACCAGCAAATCTGTATGGCATGAAAGATTTTCTCCGCCTCTGAGGATTTCCACCCGGGGCATGGTTTAAGGAAAAATCTTTGTGCTTTGGCTTGGCGGCGGGGCAAAACCTTCTCAAAGCAGCAAAAATTTTTAGCGCCGCTTTATTTTGTGGAAAATAAGGCATATTGACCCCAGCCCCCTAATACGCCATCCGAACCCCGCCGTTTGAGGGTGAATCGCCTTCCGGCTCGAAGTTACACGGGGGTTTTGTATGCGCGATCGCGGAGAGTTTCTGTTCACCTCTGAGTTCGTCTCCGAGGGGCATCCGGATAAAGTTGCCGACCGGATTTCCGACACCGTCGTTGACGCTTATCTGGCGGCCGACCCTTATTCGCGCGTGGCCTGTGAGACGTTGGTGACCACCAACCGCATCGTCCTGGCGGGTGAGGTACGCGGGCCGGAGACCATCACGAAGGAATATCTGGCGCATCTGGCGCGTCTGGCGGTGTATGATATCGGCTATGACCAGGAGGGTTTCTCCTGGAAGAACGCCGAGATCTCCGTGCATCTGCATGCGCAGTCGGAGCATATCGCGGTGGGCGTGGACGCCGCCGGCGAGAAGGATGAGGGCGCTGGCGACCAGGGCATCATGTTCGGCTATGCCTGCACCGAGACCCCGGCGCTGATGCCCGCGCCGATCTATTATTCCCACCTGATCCTGCGCCGCATCTCCGAGCTGCGCCGCGCCGCCAACAGCCAGGTGAAGGGGCTGCTGCCGGATGCCAAGAGCCAGGTGACGCTGAAATATGTCAATGGCAAGCCGGTGGGTGCCACGTCGGTGGTTGTGTCCATCCAGCACGAGCCCGGCTTCAGCCCGGCCAAGGTGAAGGAGATGCTCCGCCCCATCGTGACCGCGGCGCTGCCCGAGGGCTGGATGCCCGAGGAGAAGGAATTCTACGTCAACCCGACCGGCATCTTCGAGATCGGCGGGCCGGATGGCGATTGCGGCCTGACCGGGCGCAAGATCATCGTGGACACCTATGGCGGTGCTGCCCCGCATGGCGGCGGCGCTTTCTCCGGCAAGGACCCCACGAAGGTGGACCGCTCCGCTGCCTATGTGAGCCGCTACCTCGCCAAGAACGTGGTCGCCGCGGGCCTGGCCGAGAGATGCACGCTGCAGCTCTCCTACGCCATCGGCGTGAGCCAGCCGCTTTCGCTCTATGTCGACCTGCATGGCACCGGCAAGGATGTGGACGAGGAGAAGGTGGCGAAGACCCTGCGCGAGCTGGTCAACCTCACCCCGCGCGGCATCCGCGAGCATCTGCAGCTCAACCGGGCGATCTATGTGCCGACCTCCGCTTTCGGCCATTTCGGCCGCACGCCGGATGCCGAGCTGGGCACCTTCACCTGGGAGAAGACCGATCTGGTGCCCTCCCTGAAGAGCGCCTTCAACCGCTGAGATCTGTTCTGCCGCCTGCGGGCGGCAGGCATTTGATGAACGAAGAGAGGCCTGGGGCAAATGCTCCAGGCCGTATTCCATTCTGGTGGCATGATGCAAACCCGCGCTGAGGACCTGCCAGCGTCTTCCCCGCCGCTCTGGCTGCGCGCGGCGCCCGTGCTGTTTCTGCTGTTCTGGTCGGCCGGGTTTCCGGTCTCGAAAATCGGCATCCGGTATGCCTCACCCTTCGCCTTTCTGGTGATGCGCTATGCGCTGGCGCTGATGGTGCTGGTGCCCTTCGCCGTCTGGCTGCGCCCGGCCTTGCCCGCGCGGCGGATCGCCTGGCTGCACGTGGCGGTGGTGGGGTTCTGCATTCAGACTGTCTATTTCGGCATGTGCTACGCGGCGTTTTCGCTCGGCACATCGGCGGGGGTGGTGGCGCTTATCGTCTCATTGCAGCCGCTGCTGGTGGGCGTGCTGGCGCCCGTGCTGGTGCGCGAGCGGATCGGCACCAAGGGCTGGATTGGCCTCGGGCTCGGCTTTTGCGGGGCGGTTATCACCATTCTGGGCTATGGCGAGACGGGGCATATCTCCGCGCTGGGCGTGCTCTGCTCCTTTGGTGCGCTGCTCGGCATGGTGGGGGCGACGCTTTATGAGAAGCGCTTCGGCACAGGCATGCATCCCGTTTCTTCCAACATGGTGCAATATGCGGTGGGGCTGGTGACCACGCTGCCCTTCGCGCTGCTGGATTTCCGCGTGCATGTCACTCTGCCTTTCGTCACAACGATGGCTTATCTCGTCATCGCCAATTCGCTGATCGCCATCTCGCTCTATATCGCCATGCTGCGCTTCGGCCGGGCCTCGCAGGTCTCGGCTTTGTTCTATCTGGTGCCGCCGATCTCCGGGCTGATGGCCTGGGGGCTGTTGAATGAGGCGATGCCGCTGCCCGCCTGGGCGGGTATGGCGGTGGCGGGGCTTGGCGTGGCGCTGGTGCGCGGGCAAAGGAAGGCGGCATGACGACTCTCAAACCACCCCCTGACCGGCTTTATGGCCGGGCCCACGGCAAGAAGCTGCGGCCCCGGCAGGAATGGCTGCTGGAAGAATTTCTGCCGCAAACCTCCTGGCCCGGCGTGCCCTTTACCATCCAGCCGCGCGAGCTTTGGCTGGAGGTGGGGTTTGGCGGTGGCGAGCATGCCTATGAGCTGGCCACACGTAACCCGGATGTGGGGTATATCGCGGCGGAAGTGTTCGATAACGGCATTTGCTCGTTGCTCTCGCGCATCGCGCCGGATGGCGCGGGTGAGCCCACGCCCGTGCCCAATCTGCGGCTTTACACGGACGATGCCCGCCCGCTGCTGCGCGGGCTGGCGGATGGGGCCTTGTCTAAACTCTTCCTGATGTTCCCGGACCCCTGGCCGAAAGCCCGGCACGCCAAACGGCGCTTCGTGCATCCTGAGCTGGTGGCCGAGGTGGCGCGGGCCATCCGCCCTGGCGGGGAATGGCGCATCGCCTCGGATGATCCGACCTATCAGGACTGGACGGACGAGGTTCTGGCGGCGCAGGCGTTTTTCACCGTCAGCCGCACAGAAATTCATCCTGAGGGCTGGCCGCACACGCGCTACGAGGCGAAAGCCATCGCAGCCGGGCGCACGCCGCTCTACTGGTCGCTGATTCGGCGCTAAGCCGCCTCTTCCAGCGTTTTGGCATGATGGCCTGGGGGGCGAACCCCAGGCCATCAATTTTGGAGGTGGAGACGGTTCCGGCGTGGTCACACCACGCGGAAATTCTTGAACTGCCACGGGTCTTGGCTGTCCACATCCTCGGCGAACAGCTCGCCGCGTTTGAACAGGGGCGTCCAGTCCGAATAGGCGCCTGCCATTGTGCCCAGATAGGGCGTTGTGATTTCCAGAACACGCGCATGGTCGAGCGCATCGGCCTCCAGCACGCCACGGCGCGGGTTTTCCATCGCCCAGATGACGCCTGCCAGCACCGCGGCGGTCACCTGCAGGGAGGTGGCGTTATTGTATGGGCACAAGGCGCGGGCTTGCGCGATGGAAAGTTGTGAGCCGTACCAATAGGCGCCTTTCTCATGGCCCATCAGCAGCACGCCCAGCTCGTCGATGCCGGAGATGATCTCGTTTTCCATCAGCCGCTGACGGTCCTGGGCCTGCCAGTTCTTGCCGGCCAGCTCATGCACGGAGAGCACGGCATCGTCGCACG
The DNA here is from genome assembly GCA_963827925.1 of uncultured Pseudomonadota bacterium. Lineage (GTDB taxonomy): Bacteria > Pseudomonadota > Alphaproteobacteria > Acetobacterales > Acetobacteraceae > Acidocella. The sequence continues at coordinate 56,959 of CAWHDE010000018.1, forward strand.
GGTGGTAAGCGTAGTGAACGGTGGGGCGGTACAGCACGTCGCCATCGTCGCGCAGGGTGAAATAATCGGCGATGGAGATCGCCTCGTTATGGGTGATGAGGAAGCCTTGGAACGGGCCTTCCAGCGGTGTCCAGGTCCGCACGCGGGTGGAGGCGCCGGGGCGGTTCAGATAGATCGCCGCGTCACAGCCGAATTCGTGGCGGGCGCCGTCCGGCGGGAGCGCCTTCTCATGCGTGCCCCAGCCCAGCTCGGCAGGCTGGCAACCCTCGCCGATGAAACCGTCGATGGACCAGGTGTTGACGAACTCGCCCACCTGCTTCGGGCGGTCCGCCACCTGGGTGTCGCGCTCGGCGATATGGATCACCTTCACGCCCAAGTCCCGCGCCAGGCTGGCCCAGCCGGCCCGGTCTTCCGGTACTGGGGCGTCGATGCCGGTGGCCGCCGCGATGTTCAGCATTGCTTGCTTCACGAAATGCGAGACGAGGCCCGGGTTGGCGCCATGCGCGATAACCGCCGTCGGTGCGGTGGGGTCCGTCTGCAAAGCCAGAGCGCTCTCTCGCAGCGCGTAGTTGGAGCGCTGGGAGGGGCTAAGCGATAGATCGGTATAACCACCGGCCCAGGGCTCGATGCAGGTATCCAGATACAGCGCGCCGATCTCACGGCAGAGTTCGATGAGCGCCACCGAGGACACATCCACGGAAAGATTCAGCAGAAAATCGCCAGCACCGATGCGCGCCTTGATGGCTGCGCGATAATTCTCGCGCGTCAGCGGCAGAATCTCCTCGCGCACGCCAAGCTTCCCGGCGATCTTGTTGCCGCGCTCATCGGCGGTGAGAATGGAGATGTTCTCCAGCTTCATGTCGATATGGCGCAGCAGCAAGGGCAATACGCCCTGGCCGATGCTGCCGAAGCCAACGATCAGCAGGTGGCCTGAGAAACTTACATGCTTGGTGTCGTGCGGCATTGTGGAAAATTTCCTTCTGACGGCGTGTTGGTTATTTTGGGTGTGATGGTTAAAGCTGGAGAAGTTCCGGTTATAGCATGGCGGTTTAGCTTCCCCCATGCAGTCAGAACGTGGAGAATAAGGCGGCGCGGCGCCTGGAACCGGGATATTTATGTGAAATCTTGTCAGCGCACGTTATAGAATCTGGCTGAGGAAGCTACGGGTGCGCTCATCCTGAGGGTTGCTGAAAAATGTCGCGGGCGGCCCGTGCTCCACGATAACGCCGCGGTCGGTGAAATAAATCTCGTTTGCCACCTCGCGCGCGAAATTCATCTCATGCGTGACCAGCACGCAGGTCATCCCCTCCTCGGCAAGCTGGCGGATTGTCACCAGCACCTCGCCCACTGTTTCCGGGTCGAGCGCGGCTGTCACCTCGTCAAACAGCATGAGATCCGGCCGCATCGCCAGGGAGCGGGCGATGGCTACGCGCTGCTGCTGGCCGCCGGACAGCTCGCCCGGATAGGCATGGGCCTTGTCCTCAAGCCGCACTTTTTTCAGCAATGCGTATGCCTCCGCCTCCACTTCGGTGCGCGGGCGCTTCAGCACCTGCATCGGCGCCATCATGATGTTCTGCAGCGCCGTGCGATGCGGGAAGAGGTTATATTGCTGGAACACCATGCCGACATGCTTGCGCAGTTGCAGCTTGTCGAGCTTGGGATCGTTGACCTCGATGCCAAGGACCTTGATGCTGCCTCGATCAAAAGGAATCAGGGCGTTGACGCAACGGATGAGCGTCGATTTGCCGGAGCCGGAAGGGCCGATGATGCAGGCGACATCGCCTTTAGGCACAGATAGGCTGACACCCTTGATGACTTCGATCGCGCCGAAGCGTTTATAAAGATTGTCGATGGCGAGCAGAGGATCGGTCATGTCAGATGCGAACCTTGGTGCGGCGTTCTAGGCGCCGGGTCGCCCAGGCGACCGGGTAGGTGTAGATGAAGAACATCAGCAGCACATAGCCATAAATCGGCGCGAGCAGGCTGGGGCTGTTGCCTGTCGCCGCCAGCACCTGGCCGGCGCGGGTAACGACATCATTGACGCCGACGATGGAGGCCAGCGTCGTCGAGGTGGTGAGGATGGCGTAGAGATTCATCCAGGGCGGCAGCATGCGCTTGAAGGCCTGCGGCAGGATGATGAGGAAAAGCTGCTGCCGGCGGCTGAAGCCAAGCGATTCGGCCGCTTCCCACTGGCCGGGATGGATCGAGCGCACGCCGCCGCGGACGATCTCCGCGACATTCGCCATGACCGGCAGGCCAAGCCCGACGACCGCCTTCACCCAATCCGGCACGGTGAAGCTGAATCCGCCCAGCCTGACATGGTAGGGCAGGAGAAAAATCATGAAAAACAGCAGCACCAGCCAGGGGGCGTTGCGGAAGAACTGCGTGACCGCCCAGGCCGGGATACGCAATAGCCGCGCCGGTGAAACCAGGCCGAGACCAAGCAGCACGCCGAGCACCGTGCCCATGGCCATCGACAGAAAGCTGATCAGGATGTTGAGGCCAAAGCCGCGGAGCAATAACGGCGTCCAGCGCAGCAGAATGGCGAACACGCTGGCCTGTGCAGGCCCGGGTGCGGCGGCCTGCGCCGCCACGCTGGTCAGAAGAATGAAGGCGGCGAGCACGGCACCGTGCCGGAGGGACAAGCGCGAGGACGAGAGCGCTTCCGGCATTCGTCGCCGCAGCCGCGCGGGCAAAGGGGGCATGACCTGCATCTTGCTCATGTGCCGAGGCCCGGGCGGCGCAGCGCCCGCTCCCAGCAATGCATCGCGAACACCACCACGCCGACCAGAGCGATGTAGATAATGAACAATAGCAGCATCATCTCGGGCACATTCTCGTTGTCGGACCAGATTTGGTTCGACACATACAGCAGCTCCGGCACCGCGATCGCGTAGGCGAGCGTCGTTGTCTTGACCAGATTCACCAGATTATTGGTCAGCGCCGGCAGGCAGACACGCAAGCCCAGCGGCAGCACCACGTGGATATAGGTCTGCAGCCTTGTGTAGCCCAGCGATTCCGTCGCCTCGATCATGGCGGTGGGAATCGCCTCAATTCCGGAGCGGAAAATTTCCACATTGAAGGAGCCGGCATAAAGTATGAGCGAAATACAGGCCCAGGCGAAACCGCCGATCAAAGGCTGCGCAATGCCGATGCTGTTCTGCACCTTGGGTAATAGCGCGCTCAGCCCGAAGAAGAAGAAATAGATCTGCACCAGCGGCGGGGTGTTGCGGAACAGCTCCACGTAGATCCACACGATGCCCCGGAGCCAGGCGGATTTCGCGCCCTGCGCCCAGGCGCCCAAAATGCCGACAAGCACGGATCCCAAAATAGTGACGGCCGAAAGTTCGAGGGTCACCCAGAATCCTTGCAGAAACCGGGCCCCGTCGAACGGGTCGTAGAAAACCGTGAAATTGATGCCGGTGGTCTCGTTTAGCTGCGAGAACCAGCCGGCAACGACCGGAATAGCCAAGAGTTATTCGGCTTTGGTGTGCGCTTGCTCGGCGTAATCCGAGTGCTTGATGCCGTATTTGGTTTCCAGGGACAGGATATAGCCGGTCTTATTCCAATCGGTGATGGTCTGAGACAGGAAGGCTTCGAATGCTGGCTCGCCCTGCTTGATCGCCATGCCCCAGGGCTGCGCATCCTGCGATGCCAGCGGCATGTCGTAATCCTTCCAGTTCGGGTCCTGCAGCTTGCCCTCGATCGCGGTGTCGTCATACAGGAAGGCGTCGCAGCGGCCCTGATGCAGGGCGGTTAAAGCCTCCGCTACGCCGGTGAACGCAACCGTCTCGGCGCCGTATTTTTCTGCAACTTCCTTGTTGTAGAACGCGCCCTGGATGGCACAGACCGGCACACCCTTCAGTTGACCCCAGGAGGTCAGTTTCATCGTGTTGGGGACCATGACGTTATAGCCGGAGGCATAATAATCGGGGTGGATAATGTCCACGATCTTCGCCCGCTCCGGGGTATCGCTCAAGGTCGCGATCAGCAGGTCGATCTTGCCCTGCTGCAGGAACTGGATGCGGTTGGCCGCGACCACGGGGACAAATTGAACCTTCACCCCGAGGCGCTTGGCGATATCGGCGGCGAGGTCAGGCTCTATGCCGATATTCTGGCCGCTGGGGCTCAGATAGCCGAAAGGCGGGTAATCCGCCTTGACCCCGACCACCAGAACGCCTTTGGCCTTGATGTCCTGCAACTCGTCCGCCAGGGCGGGCGAGAGCGTCATGGCAGCGCTGAATCCAGCGACCAGACCACCGAATACGAAATTCCTGATGTTCATGAAGCCCTCCATTTACAAGTCAGAACAGTTCCAAACTCAGAGCCGTTTCGATAGAGATAGAGGCATTTGCGCCGTACGCAAAGCAAAGTATTCACAGACGCGCATGGGCCGGTAACTGAGTGCCCTTATGGCCGTATCGCCGTTTGCCGCCCTTGCGCCAAACCCCTCCTTGGGCAGAAGCAACCATTTGAAAATGTTGCAACCTAGGTGCGTTTCGAATGCGCGAGCTTTGCCCAAACTTGCTGTCGGGCGCCAATGTCAGCTTCGCCGAGGCGACCGTCCGAGACCGGTCAGGCTGCTTTCGGCCCGTGTCCTCTCGTTTTAATATGGCGGAGCCTGCCTCGCACGTTGCGCTTTAGCAGCCTCGGTCCACCAGGCAAGGTCTGCGGCAAAACGCGGGAAAGCATTCTCCAGCGCTTTTCCTGCCTCTCCGGTCGGCATCGCGGAGGCATCAAGCGCCGCGCCAATGGGCCCGACCGATAAGGTACTCGAAATGACGACCATCCCCATCTCCGACAAGGTCCCATGCCAAACAAGATTTGCACGCGCGCCAGCGATGCGGCCGGCCGAATAACTGGCAATTGCGGCCGGCCGCCAGAACCACTCCTCCAGAAAATGATCCGTCAGATTCTTGAGGCCCGGTTGGACACCCCAATTATATTCGCCCACAACAAACAAAAAAGCGTCGGCCGCCTTTATCTTGGCTGCAAGTGCTTCCATCTGAGCTGGCGCGGTCCCGGGTGCATGCTCTTTGTACATCCGATCGAGCATCGGCAGCCCAATCGCCTTGGCATCGATCAGTTCGGCAGAGACGCCTGTTTTTGCCAAACCTTTGACGATATAGTCTGCCAGTCAAATCCCCATCCGGTCCGATCGGTATGACCCGTAAAATACCAATGTGGATGTCATCGCTCTCTCCCGTTCATCGATCAGCTTTCAAAGTCCAGCAACCATATTCCAGAGGCGTGCTTGCGGTGGAGCTCGGCGGTTATGGTTGGGTCGCTCACCTATTGAGTGCCTGCGGACCGCTGACGAACCGATTGCCGCGAACATAGAAGCGCAGCAGACTGTCGGCTGCGCGTGTAATGCCGATCCGTTTGCCCTGCCCGATTTCGTCCGGCGCCTGGCCGTCAGATCCGAGCCACAGCGGCCCGGCCTGACAAAGGTCGATCCCGTCCAGACCGGCGATCGATCCCCAAGGCTGCGCATAGCCGTCCCGGGCCCCGCGCCAAGTCTCGCACCCGCTCGGTGCCGCGGTTTCGCTCCATGATCGTGATGCCATCGGTTGGCTCAATCGCCCTGATCAAGACGCCGGCGCCCACGCCTGGCGTCTCGCTCGAGACATTCAGCATGAACGAGCTGCCATAGGCGAGATAGACATATGCGTGCCCGCGCTCGAGGAAAAGCGCTCGATTGCGCGGGGTGATGCCGCGATAGGCGTGACCCGCGGGGTCGCCGATGTCATATGCCTCGGTCTCGACGATGCGGCCCGCCCGCCACGCCTTCGGCTAGTCTCCCGCACAAGCATCTTGCCGATGAGAAAACGAGCGAGCTGGACGGTATCGACGGGCATCTCTGCCCGGTCCAGCACGCGCGGACCATCGCTGCCGCGCCGAATTCATTCCAATCGCTCAACCAAATGGGCGCGCGAAGGTCCGGGCTCGAACGGGTCGCCAAAGTATTGGGTTTCGCGGGCCACCTTGCCATCCAGGAACTCCATGACGCTCACCGAATACGACGGCTGGCCGTCATACGATGAGGATGAATTCCGTGACCCAGAGGTCGCCAGTGCCGACGATGCGGCGCACCTTGAAGCGCTTCGCGTTCGGCTGCGCGATGCGCGAGGCCTGGATGTTGTGCCGGCCCCTGATGCGCTCGCCCGATTGTGGGTACTCGAGCACTGCGTCCTCTCGGTATATGTCGTGCTCAGCATCGAAGTCATTCTGCGTCCGATGCGGCCCAATGGCGATTGAGTGCCTCTCGAATCTCATTCTCATCCATGCTGCCACTCCATCATGATCAGGCTATGGTTTAGGTACGCCCAACCTGGACACTCGACCGCCTTGGTCGCCTGCCCGGAAGCGGACATCCCTTGAAATTGGAGGGAACCGATGATCAGCCGTCGCAATCCGATCGCTATGATGGCGTAGCCAACAGCCAGATGGTCGAATCATTTGTATATGTCCCCGCGTGTTCGCGGGCTTGCCAAGTCCTAAACAGCAAATTCAAGCTCAAGAGAAGTCAATAACCAGGAGGCCCGTTAATGCAATGACTGCGCAAGGCTAACTAGATTTTGCGGATGCACACGAATGATGCCGCCACGGGGACTGTCAATATCAGATATAAGGAAAAATGAGATAGAGAAAATAAGCGGTAAAATGAGAAGCTGGACGTTTTGGGATCCCTTCTGATGCATCCCGTACCCGATCAGTACGTTGGATAAAATAGAGATCACCGCCATCAGCACCCACGCCCCCCTTGGAATTCGGTTCCACCAGGCGGCCTGAGTGTATCCCTGCGAGTTCAAGACGTCGTTCATTCCCGAAACGGCAAGGGCTATCACGGGTGAAGGAGCGTCCACAGCCGGAACCCGAACCGCGGACCACAGATCGGTCTGAAGTGCAGTCGTTTCCGCATCGATCTTCCGAAGCTGGCTGCCATCACGAGTTTCATAGAACAAAATCCGCTGATTGAGATAGGTGATGAGCAGCTTACGAACGTTCTCCGCAGCAATTGGAGGTAGCAAATCCGTCCGGAGGTACTCCGTTCCGATGGCATTGGCCTCATCCTCTTCATAGATTTTCCGTTGATCGTAGCGGCTGATGGCCATCGAAAAGCTGAAACCAATGAGGAGCGCGAGCAGTGTCAATGTGGAGGTCAAAACAAGATTGAAACTCTCCTGCTCGCCTTCCTTGAGGGCCGCTCGCCTCTTACTTATGAAGGCACCGCTCAAGGCTGCGAGATACAAGGCCAGAAAAGTGAGCGCCAGAACAAGGCCCGGATGGTTCAATACAGGACGGTTCGATATAAAGTTCATTCCCTGCCTCTTAGGTTCGAATTTATCTATTCCGTAGCTTTCAATTTGTGGTGGGATCCACGAGGTTCGCACTGTCGGAGATTTTGGACGCTGGCTTGCCTCAGCTTGAGGCAATGGGCGCTCGTTCTATTATGAAATCAAAACGGCTTGCGAGTTATTATTAGCCGGCCCAAACGCCAATGGCCACTTCCACGTGGTCATAGCAAAAGCAAACGATCCACTTTTGGCCGAAAATCTGTTGTTGGACGTCCTTATCCAAGATGGGGGCGTTCTCGCTGGTGCAACAGGAACGATCAAGCTCGTGATGGCCACGTCAGTGATAAGGCGTTCGAGGAGCTGGCAAGCTCGAGGCGTGGACGGCTAACTCGCCGCCTCTTGAGACGACACCCAATCGAGGTGAATGTCCGCTTCCGCCTTTTGATCGCCGAAAGCAGTCCAGCCGCTGCCTGCCGCCAATCCCGCAGCCGGGGGCTTGATGCTTGGTTCAATAGTTCCAATTTCCTGAACTACAGGGCTGAGGGGCGCCACCCCGGCGCATCGCCCGGTCTTCGCAAGGAGCAAGTCATGTCAAAACTAGCAGGTAAGGTCGCGGTGGTTACCGGGGCGTCCAAGGGCATCGGCGCCGCGATTGCCAAAGCGCTCGCGGCGGAAGGTGCTGCGGTCGTCGTTAATTACGCATCAAGCCGTGAAGGAGCGGATGCTGTCGTCCAGGCTGTTACCCAAGCCGGCGGCAAGGCAATCGCCGTGCAGGGCGATGTCTCCAAGGCGGATCAGGCTGAAGCGGTGATCGAGGCGGCGGTGAGCGCCTTCGGCCGGCTCGATGTCCTGGTCAACAATTCCGGCGTCTACGAGATGCTACCGATCGAAGCCGTGACCGAAGCGCATTACCACAAAATGTTCGACGTTAATGTTCTGGGCCTGCTGTTGACGACCCGAGCCGCGGTCAAACATCTCGGTGAAGGTGGAAGCGTGATCAACATTTCCTCGGTTGTGACCAGCATTCTGCCGCCGCAATCGGTGGTCTACACGGCCTCGAAAGGTGCCGTGGATGCCATTACCGGTGTGTTGGCTGCCGAACTCGGCGCTCGCAAGATCCGCGTCAATGCCATTAATCCGGGTATTGTCGAGACTGAGGGTACCCATGCTGCAGGCTTTGTCGGCTCTGAATTTGAAAACGCTGCGGTGGCACAAACGCCGCTTGGCCGGATTGGTCAGCCTGACGATATAGCCGGCGTGACTGTGTTCTTGGCATCCGACGACGCGCGCTGGTTAACGGGTGAGAAAATCATCGCCAGCGGCGGCTTACGCTAAATCGAAGCGGGTCGTCTGGCCCACCAGGGCGGGACGCCGTCCCACCAGCAGCTGGACCTCTCGCTTCGCAATGATCGGCGTGGATGTCCGTTATTGGAAGCCGAAGGCAGGCGTTGAATGCCTGGCAAGCGGGGTTGACCCTGACTGACGCGGCGACCCTTCACACGAGAATTCCCAGAAGATAAAGGATCACCTCGAACAGCTTGATTGTCGTCCCCACCCGCCTCAACCTGACCAGACCGCATCGATATGCCGGGAAAATGCCTCCTGCCGCATCAGTGCCTTGCAGCGCGCGAAGCGGCGGTTGGCATAAGCCCAGAAATCATCTGCGGGATTTCCGTCGGCGTGCTGGATCAGCCCCCAGAGAGTCCATAAAAGGTCGCACATGGCCTTGTATATGACAACGCGGCCTTTTTCCGCTGCGTTGGGAGCGCGGCCGAAATAGCTGGCCAGCATCTCCTGCTCATGTCCCTCCGTGAACTCGGCCTCGACAGAGAGATCTCCCAGATCCCACATCGGATCACTCATGCCGCTATATTCGTAATCGACGATCCATATCTTCGTGCCATCGTCCAGGAAGTTTTCAGCTAGCGGGTCGCAATGGCACGGTGCCAGCGCCGCGGGCTGGGCCGTCAGCACCTCGCGCACCGGCCGTGCCGCTGCCACCACCTCGTGATATCCATCAGGAAGAACCGCCTGCTTCTCCTCCAGCAGCGATAAATATTGCTCGATCATGGCGAACAATTCAAAGCGCCCGGAAAATATCTCGCCCGATTGGTGAAGCTGTCGCAAGGCGGCGCCTGCCCGTCCCGCGGATCCCGCAACGGTCTTAAAGTTCTTGGCCGTCATCGTCAGGCAGTTTGAGACGTACCGGCTGACCATGATACCCGTGGCGGCATCGGCATATAAAACCGGCGGTGCCACCCCGGCCCGCGCGGCGGCCTGAACATTCGCGATTTCGGCTGTACGGTCGATATAAGCCTCGGTCCCCTTGCCCGGGATTCGTACGATGACCGCGTCCATGCCAGGCGCCTCCACCTGGAAGACGCGGTTCGTCAATCCCCTCAGCCTTCTGGCTTTAAACGGCTCCTCCGCCATGTTCTGGAGCCAGGGCAGTCTGGATAAGACTTCTTGAACATCCGCCTCTATCTCGTGCGACATTGTTTCTTCCATCTCATGCCGTGGCGGGGCTGTGGCTTCATGATTTCAGCCGCAGATTTTCGGGATCGTAGAGCGGCCCATCGATACGCGTGATGGGATAGATTTCCCCCAGCGCCTCGCATTCGAAATCTGTCTCCTCGGCCAGGGCCTTGTCTAGATAGCCGAACAGGATGGTCTTGTTCACCGTATAGCCGCGCCCGGCGCTGGTCGCGAGAGAAACGGGCCTGCCATCATGCAAAATCGTCTCGCCGCCCAGAGTCGGGAATTCTTGGTCGGAGATGAAAGTGTACAGAACCCGCTTCACCCCTTCGGCCTGCTGTTTTTCCAACGCTTGGCGGCCAATGAAATCCCCCTTGCTCTTGAAATGCACACGGAAGCCGAGTCCGGCCTCTATCGGCGTATAATCCGGTGAGATATCGCTCGACCAATAGAGATATCCCTTCTCCAGCCGCAGGCTTTCAATGGCGCGGTAGCCAACATTCCTGATTCCGTGCGCGCGCCCCGCCTCCCACAGGAGATCATAAACATGGCAAGCGAATTCCGTGGGCACATGCAGCTCCCAGCCCAGCTCGCCGACATAGCCGATGCGTGTGGCTCGTAGCTTTGCGGCACCCAGAACGATCTCCCGCGAGGTGGCAAAGGGAAATGCCTCGTTGGAGAGGTCGTTTTCCGAAACCGATTGTAGAACCTCCCGGGATTTCGGCCCGGCGATGTTGATAACAGCCCGTGCTGAAGTGACGTCGATAATGTGGACCGAGCCATCCTCCGGCATGTGCCGTCTGATCCAGTCCGTGTCGTGAACGCCAAAGTTTGAGCCGGTGACGAGATAAAAACGATCCGCTCCGGTGCGGGTGATGGTGACATCGGCCTCGATGCCGCCACTCTCATTGCAGAGTTGTGCATAGATGACCGTGCCGGCCGGGCGGTCCATATTGCAGGCGGCCAGCTTCTGCAGCAGCGGCAGAGCGCCGGGGCCAATGATTTCATATTTCGAGAAGGAGGTCTGGTCGATCAGCGCAACCGATTCGCGGACCGCCTGATGCTCCTGCGCGACATAGCGTTTGTAACCAGGATTGACGAAAGCAAGCTGATCTTTCCGTTCCACCCCCTCCGGCGCGAACCAGAGCGGGCGCTCCCAGCCATTGCGCGTGCCATAAATGGCGCCCTGGGCCTTGAGACGTTCATAAAGCGGGGAAAGGCGCAACCCGCGCGCGGTTTTATATTCTTCCCCTGGATATCGTTTCTTGTAGTGATATTCATAATGTTCCACGGCACGTGGATACATGAAGGCTTTCGTTCCATGATGAGGGCTGAAGCGCCGGACATCCAGAGGCCAGAGATCGAGGCTCGGCCTCCCCTGCAGAATCCATTCCGCGATCATCTCTCCAGATCCACCCGCCGCCGCGATTCCATAAAGAAAGCCCGTGGCCATCATCAGATTCTTGAACCCAGGCTGCCAGCCCATCACGAAATCGCCATCCGCGGAGTAGGGGATCGGCCCGTTGATGACGGTGCGGATGCCGACCTCGTTGACGATCGGCGTCACCTCTCCCGCGCGTTCCGCTAGGGGGGCGAAGCGGTCCATATTGTCCGGTAGAAGCTGGCGCACGAAGTCGCCGGGAATGCCGTTTTCGCCGAATGGCAACGTCCCTTCCTCATAACCGCCAATCACCAGCCGGCCGCCGGCGTCGGGCTTGTAATAGACAAGGCGCTCGGGGTCCCGTAGCGTGGGCAGATTTGCGACCGAACTGACGCCGGGAAGCGGCTCGGTGACGATATATTGATGCTCCACGGCGCAGGCGGGAATGGCGAGGCCGAGCTTCTGCCCCAGTTCCCGACTCCACATGCCGGCCGCGAACGTCACCGTCTCCACTTCGTAATCGCCCCGTGTGGTCCGCACCTCGGCGATGCGGCTATTGACCAGTTTGAAACCCGTGACCTTTACGCCCTGGATGATTTTCACGCCATTCTTGCGCGCCGCCGCCGCGATGGCCTGGCAAAGCCCGGAAGGGTCGATATGGCCATCGGAGGGGATGAAGGCTGCGCCCTCCAGGCCGGAAGCGTCGATATAAGGAAAGAGCTTCTTGGCTTCATCGGGCGGGATGATGTGCATTTCCAGGCCGAAGCTGCGCGCCATGGTGGCTAGCCGCTTGGCTTCCAAAAGCCTTTCCTTGGTCGCAGCCAGACGCAGCGAGCCCACTTTCTTCCAATCGAACGCCATGCCGGTTTCTGCTTCGAGCCGGTCATAAAGCTCGACTGACTTTTTTAGCATGCGCGTGGTGTTACGGCTCGAGCGCAGTTGCCCGACCAGTCCGGCCGCGTGCCATGTCGCACCTTCGGTAATAGCGGCTTTCTCAAGCACCACCACCCCAGCCTCGCCCGCCCGCGCCAGATGGTAAGCCACCGAACAGCCGATGATGCCGCCTCCGATGATGAGATGTTTTGCCGCATGCTCTGCCAACTTATTTCTCCGTTGATTTGAGTGCAGGCCGGACGCCGGGGATCAGAGAGGCGATCCCCAAGGGCGGTTCCCGGTCTTCGGACTATCCAGAAAGGGGAGGGAAGATCAGCTATCCACCTCTTCAACGTCTCGGTACCATTTCATCTTGTCGCCAAGCCGGGCGCGCAGCCGCCATGCCAGCGGTTTCGGATATTGGTCGATGATCTGTTTGAGCGTGCCGAGCTGGTCTTTCAGATGTGCATCCTGATCCGGCGCCAGGAAATGCGCGCCATTCGCATATTCGGCGAGCTTCACGAGATTGCCGGAGACGGTCCGCCATAACCCCCATTCTTCGGCGCAGCGCACCGCGATTTCATGGGCGTTGATCATGTCTGCGTCGCCCTCACCAAGCCGATGCTCGATCAAAATGATCGAGGCATCCACAATATCCTTTTCGTTGATGTGAACGATCTGCAGCTTGCCGAGCAGCAGCTCGGCAAGCGGCAGGGTCAGCTCATCATGGTCGAGGCGGTGCCGGATATCGATGACATGGCAGAAATCCAGCCGGTCATAAAACACGTCAACATGCACCTTGCTGTCCGGATGGTCGAAAATCGCGCGCGTGCCTTCGCTGGCAAGATAGATTCCGCGATTTTCGCCGTAGCCCAGCTGTTGCATCGCCAGCCGTACGGCATCCGCGTCCTGCTTGCGGGCGACAAGATCGAGATCGGCGAACTGACGTTCCGGTCCGGCCAGATGCGCATGGTGCGGGCAACGCAGCTGCACGGCGATCGACCCGGTCAGCCGTAGCGTCACCTGCCTTTGCGCGGCCTCGACGCGTATTTCCGCATAGGCTTGCAGCAGAACGTCACGCATGGGGGCAGGAGCCGAGCTGGTCACGTTCTATCTTCTTATTCCGGCGGAATCTCGCGGAAGGCGTAGGTGACGTCGATCCCGTGTGCCTTCTGGATCTGTTTGCAGATGACATACCACAAGGCCGCGACGATCAGCACGCCCAGCACGACCTCGCGGGCCAGGGGCGTGTCGAGCCCAAAGGCGTTGCTGAAGGCAAACATAGCCACCATGGCCGCGCCGGCGAGGCCGCCCAGAAGGCCGAGGATCGTCACGATCGGTATGCCGCCCAGCCTGTAGGTCGCGCCTGGAGAGGCGGCATAAAGCGCCTTGGCGCGGAAGGGTAGCAAGGCGCCGGCAAAGGCTGTGACCATGAACACATAGCCGCAGGCGAAAGTGACGCCGAGCGTGAGCGCCGCCCATTTGGACCAGTAATTGTAAACCAGGATCACCGGAATGCTGGCCAGGAAATACACCACATGGGCGATGACCGGCGTATGCAGGCGTGGTGAGACGCGGCTGAGCGCCTCCGGCAGCAAACGGTCCAGAGACATCGCGATCATCACGCGGGTGACGCCGATATAGCAGTTGTTCGCAACCTGAAACGAATTGAGCAGATAGCCCAGCGCGATCAAAATGATCACGATCGGGCTACCGCTCACCGCCATGCTGATGATGCTGGGCCAGAGATAAATCCCGTTGAAAGTTCCTTGGCTGAGCCCGGCCCAATAGCCAGCCCCCGCCACAGCGAGAAAATCGGGTCCGATTGCATGCTCGAACGCGTAGGCCAGCAGCGCCAGCAGCAGGCCGGTGACGACGAGCGACCCGACGATGATCAGAAGCTGATTCCTGAAGGACCGCGCGCCCTTGATCTCGCCATTCTGCAGCGAGCTGTAGGAGGCCCATTGCAGCGAGGTCCAGGCAATGGGGGCCACCAGCAGGGTCGCGCCCAGGCTGGTGGAGGGGTGCAGATTGATGCCCGCCTTCTGGGCCGCCGTGATGGCGGTTTCATAGAACCCCGGTGCGCCGCCTGAGGCGACGACGAAATGATCGAACAGGCGTGGGAAGTCAGCTTGCGATGTGCCGAGCAGAGAGACGATCATCAGGATGAAAGCCAGCATCATCCCATAGAACATGACATATTGCAGCCTGACGTAATTCTTGAATCCCCCGACCAGCAGCAGCAGCGAGAGTGCCGCATTCACGATGCTGACGATGACGATGCCATTGGCGCTGGTGAACCACACCCCCAGCGATGTCATCGCCGATGATTGCATCACCGCCCCGAGACCGAGGAACAGCGGCGCGAATCCCAGATAGGAGACGAGCCAGCCGGAAAGTGCCACCCATTGCAAAATCCAGATGACGAAGCCGGACATCACCACCGTGAAGCCGACACTGCCGCCGAACACCCGGCTCTGGAATACGTAATCGCCGCCGGAGCGGGGCAGGGCGGTCGAAAACCAGACATAGACGAGCGCGATGGGAAGCTCGATCAGCGTGGCTAGCAGAATGCCCCAGACCAAGCTGCCGCCCGGCAATGCGCCCGGCGCCCAGAGATAGGTCCAGGGAAAAATCAGCCCCATGGTGAGGATATTATACATGAAGGCCGAAGCTGGAGACATGACACGCACAAGCCCGGAGGCTTTGCGGGTGAAGATTTCAGGTCCGGCGGCAGAGCTTATCGGCATTGGTCTCTCCTAACCAGCTGTCATTTGAAAGGAACGCACTTTATCGGGGGCAAGGGTGATCAGGCATCCGCGCAGAATCCCTTCGCCATATTCGCTGCCCGGATTCACGGCCGTGGTCCGCCCCAGCCGCGTCACGCCGCCGGATTCATGAATATGCCCGTGCAGGCTCAGCAAAGGCTGGTGCCGCTCAATCACATCACGGACCGACCGGCTGCCCGCTCCGTGCAGGACCGGCTGCCCGCCCTTGATGATTTGGGAGGGCGGGTCCGTCGTCCAGTCCAGCTGCGGGCAGGTATCCAAGGTCGAAATCGACCGGCGGGACGTGGAAATTGAAGATGGCGCGGGAAGGATCGGGCACCAGCCGGGCCAGAAATTCGAGAAGCGGGTTCAGTTGCTCCTCGGGCAATTCGCGCGGTGTATTCCAGGGGGTCAGGTTGCTGTGCCCATCGCTCACCATGACATGATGCGCGTCGATCTCGACGGCCTTGCCTTCGCAATAGACGACGCTTTCGCAGCCCTCCCAGGCCACGCTGTCCAGGGTTTCCTGCTCATCGTCATTGCCGCCCATCATATAAAGCCTGATGCCGCTGCCCTTCAGGCGCTCCTCCGCCAGCCAGATCCATGATTGCAGCCGGGCCGCCGCCAACTCCCGGAACAGGCTTTCGGTCTTTGCGGGATCCGCGCTGATCTGGTGGAATTCTTCCTCCTCCAACACCTTGCCGTAATAGCCAAGCGTCCCCAGCCGTTCCATGAGGCCAGGAAGCGCCGCTTCTTCGGGAATTCGCTCGGTGCGGCCCATCAGCCGGACACGGTAGCGCCCGCCGGCTTCCTTGATGATCGGCACGGCGACCTTGCCGACCACGTCCCCGCCCATCAGCAGCACGCCGGCATTATAATGCCGGGCGGCTGCCAGGAATTTCCGGAATGTGCGTTCGGAGCCGTGCAGGTCGGAGGCAAAAAACAGGCGCGTCAATGGTTCGACCGGTACCGGCTTGAAGAAGCCTGAAAAAATGCCCATGTAGGCCCTTCTCCTAAACTGCCTCCACAGAGATACGTAAGGCCGTGAGACTTCGCGCTATTTGCCCTGCGTGCTCCTCCTGTTCGAGTGGAGGAGCTGTTTGTTGCGCAGATGCTTTCCCGGCACCGCGGGAATGTCAATGAAAATCACATAATTCTAGTAAGTTTTGGTATAAACCCACATTTTCTGTTTCAAAATCCACAAAACAACACCAAAAAGCCACAAGCTGTTTCGGCTAGCCTTCGCCTCCCGGTCGCGCTTAGGGCGCCTTCGCTGGCTTTGGCAGAAGCACCTGCACGCCCAAAGTCTGAAAGCATCCGGCGAAGGAGGGCGGGGGCGGCACATCGGTCACGACCGCCTTGAGCTGGCTGATATCCCCGGCCCGCACCGGCGCATCCCGGCCGAATTTCGTCTGGTCGGCAATCAGCCAAGCCTCGTCAGCCTGGCCGATGGCTGTTTGCGTGAATTCCGCCTCCCAGAGATGGAAGGTGGAGAATTCGCCGCGCATGCTCACGCCGCCGACGGAGATCAGCGCGTAGCGTACTTGAAATTGCCTCAGGAAATTGTTCGCCGATGAGCCGAAGGCGGCCAGCCCCTCGGGGTTGATTTCGCCGCCGGCCAGGAACACACGGTTGCCATTCCGCTGCGCCAGACGGCAGGCAATATCTGCCGAGTTGGTCACGATCACCAGCTTGGCATGATTGGCAAGCGCCTCGGCCACATAGGAAGTCGTGGTGCCGCTATCCAGAATGATCGCGTCGCCATCCTTGATATGCGCGGCGGCGGCGGCGGCGACAGCGCGCTTATAGGCGCCGTTCTGCTTCATGCGGCGCTGGAAAGGCAGTTCATCCGAACCCACAGGCAGCGTAACACCGCCATGCACTTTCACAAGCGCGCGCTGAGCTACCAGATCACGCAGATTGCGTCGGATGGTCTCGGTGGAAACGCCCAGGCTGCGGGCAAGGCTGGTGACACTATAGCTGCCGCGCTCCCTCACCGCCTCCAGAATTTCGGTCTGCCGTTGCGTATTGATCATTGCGGCGGATTGGCCTTGTCTTGGAACTGAATGTGGTGATTGTGGCATTTCGCCGATAAAAACAATGATTTTCGAAAAAAATCAACAATGTTGCCACTCAAAGCCACATTGCTCGCGTAGCCTGGGCTTGGTGGTCTCGGCGAGAAAATGCCCTGCCAGATATGTCCATAGAGCGGCGCAGCTGGTTTTTAGGTCCCAGGCCAGTTTTGTGAGGTGCATCGTTCTTTTATGGTGTCGGGTTAATTATTTATTTCATATATTGAATCACTTGTTCCTGCGCCAAATTCTAGACGTGATACATAGAAAACAACTCAAAACGAGGTAGGAAACATGGAATTTATAGCAGTCTTGGCAAAATCAAACGTAAAGAAACTGAGCGTGGGGGGATTGAAATTAGCGTTCCTTCTGATGTTGGCTGGATCTCTGGCTATCGTAAGTTGCAAAACAGCTGAAGCCCAAATGATTAACCCTTTTGGGACATATAACGGGCCGACCCTTGGCAAAGAGGACTACAAATTAGCTCGCGCAGCGGTGGGGGAGTTACTTAACGAAAAGACGCCAGCCGTCGGGGGTTATGATACATGGAGCAATCCGGCTTCTGGTAACCACGGAAAGTTTACTATCCTGGAGATTTTCACTTCAAAAGGAATGCCGTGCAGAAAAGTGAATGCTTATATTTCTTACGGCAAGCCCGGTTCCACCCCGCGTAGCTTCACGCTGAATGTCTGCAAATTGCCCAGCGGTGAATGGAAAACCGTCGCTTAAATTCGGTGGCGTGGGAAACCGGCCGCGCAAGCAGCGGCGGACGGTCAAGCAATTATATGGTGGCGTTGTCAGCTACAACCGGTTGGCAGCCTTTGCCCGTGCCTGGAAGGAGGAGTGCCAACGGCTGCAGCAGACCGCCGGGCGTGGCACCTTCGTGCCGTTGTCCTTTGCGATCTGGTCGGGCTTCGAACATGCCCATGTGATCCTGGGCGGGGAGAGTTATCCGGGTCAGATCTCAGCGGAAATCAACATCGTATCCTTTAGCAGGCTGCGGAAATTCACCATCGTTTGGCGGTGAATGAGGTTTCGTCTCCGTTGTCGAAGCGGATTTCGCCGTTGAGGGTGCCGTTTTCTTCGAGTGCAGCGTCTCCGTCGCCGGCGACTTCGTCCATCTCGTCTGATCCGTGGAATCTGAACCAGATGCTTGTCTTGCCATACTCGCATTGCAGCCCAATCTGAACGGCGCCGAAGGCCATTTCGCCGCCGGCCTCGTCGATCTGTATGTAGGCTGGGCCGCACAGGTTGACATACCCGGCATCCCAACTCTCCATGCTGGTGATCCGCCACTTGCCGATCAGGGACTTGCGATCTGCCCTGCTCATGTCGCGGCGGCGATCAGCTTGGGCAAGCGCACCAGGTTGCAAGCGGCGGCGGTCAGCGTCACCACCCAGCCGACTCGGCTGAGGCCACGGTGGCGGGTTTTGCGCAAGCCAGCCGCGGCTTTGATCCAACCGAAGGGCTCCTCGATACGCTTGCGCAAGCGCTGGCTGATGGCATAGCCCGGATGCCGGGTGGTGCGCCCATCAATGGCCGAACGCCGCCCAGCGGTATTTTGTGCGACGTGCGGGGTGACACCCAGGGCGCGCAGGCGGGCGACATGCTCGGCCGTGTCATAGGCTTTGTCGGCGCCCAGGCTACATCGTCGAGTACGCGGTTTGGCAGCGATCATATCCTCCGCTGCCTCGCGTTCCGCCCGGCCTGTCGCATGGGTGGTGCGCGTATCGACGATCAGGCCATGGCGATTCTCGATCAACAGATGCCCCATATAGCAAAGCCGCGCGGGCTGGCCTTTGGACTTGCGGTACAGCCTGGCGTCCGGGTCTGTAGTCGAGGCATGAGTCTCGTTGCTGCGCGTCTCGCCGTGAAAATTGCGTTCCGCGTTGCGCCAAGGTCCGGCTGGAGGCTCATCCCCGCCGTCCTTGCGCCGAAAACTCTTCATCGACGCCCAGGCATCGATCAGTGTGCCATCGACCGAAAAATGCTCCGTCGAAAGCAGCCTCTCAACCGCCGGATCGCCCATAACAGCCAGTAAAAAGCCAACCGCCACATCACCTTCCAACAGGCGTTCACGGTTCTTGGTAAACACCGTCACGTCCCACACAGGCGCGTCCATCGACAGCCCGATAAACCAGCGGAACAGCATGTTGTAGCTCACCTGCTCCATCAATTGCCGCTCCGAACGCATGAGCTGGCCCCCGTAGTGAGGACCACTTCCGACTGGGATTAAAATGGGGTCGGTGCCGTTCCATCTTTCATAAAAATTAAGCTGCTTGCTGCTGTTGTGGCTGTGGGTATGTGGGCAACGCGTTAGCGTTGTCCAAGCGAAGCGTCATATCCACAGCCATCGGCGGCAGTACGCCGACCATTGCTTCACGCCAGAGTTCCATCGGCGTCCGGTTGCCCAGCGCCTGGTGTGGGCGCCTATGGTTATAAAATGAGATCCAATCGGCGATCCCGGCCCGCGCCTCGATCCCGTCGGCATAGAACTTGATGTAGAGATCCTCGTATTTCAGCGAGCGCCAGAGCCGTTCGATGAAGACGTTATCCATCCAGCGCCCCTTACCGTCCATCGAGATCCTGATCCCGGCCGCACTCAGCGTGCCGGTGAATTCGGCTGAAGTGAACTGCGACCCTTGGTCGGTGTTGAAGATCTCCGGCTTGCCGAAGCGTGCCATGGCGTCCTCCAGCGCCGAGACGCAGAAACGCACATCCATCGTGTTCGATACCCGCCAGGCCAGCACCGCGCGGCTGTGCCAGTCCATGATCGCCACCAGATATAGAAAGCCCCGGCCGATCGGCAAATAGGTGATGTCGGCGCACCAGACCTGGTTCGCCCGCGCGATCGTCAGCTCCCGCAGCAGATAAGGGTAGATCTTGTGCCCGGTGCCGGGGTTGCTGGTCCGCGGTTTCGGCCCGAGCGGCACGATCCCCATCAGCCGCATCAGGCGACGTACCCGTTTGCGGTTCACGAGCACGCCCTCGGCCGCCAGCAGCGCAACCATCCGCCGTGATCCCAGAAACGGCCAGCGCAGGAACAGTTCGTCGAGCCGGCGCATCAGATCGAGATCATTGTCGTTGGCTACACGCCGCGTTCGATACACGCCTGAGCGCGCCACACCGAGCATCGCACATTGCCGCCGGATCGATAGGTCCGGGTGATTCCGATCGAGCTTCGCTCTGCGGTCCGGCGCGCTCATTTGCCGAGCCTCTTTGCGAAAAAATCATTCTCGATCGTCAACTGACCAATCTTCGCATGCAGTTTTTCGATCACACGGCTCGACGCAGCCTCCGCATCCTGACCAATCTTCGGGTCGAACACCCGGGTCGCATGCTCCTGGAGCTGCTTCTTCCAGGCATAAATTTGGTTAGGATGAACCTGGTAGCGGGTGGCCAAATCGGCCACCGTCGCCTGCTCACGCAACGCCTCCAAGGCGATCTTTGCCTTCAGCGCCGCATCTATCGTCCGTCTCGTCTTGCTCATTATCCGCTCCATCTACACGACAGAACGGCGCCTTTTCCACCTTAACCAGTGGTCCCAAATCCGGGGACCAGCTCAGCACTCCGAAAAACGCTTGCAGCAACAAGGCCCGCAGCAATTTCTCAGGGGCAATTGAGGCCCGACCGCTGGCCGGGTAGAGCTTGTCAAAAGCCGGCGAGAGCCGAGCCAAAGCCTGGTTCACCAACAGCCGGATCGGCCGCAACGGATGATCCACAGGGACCAATGCCTCAGGGCTCAGATAGCTGAATAAAGCCCCTGTTTGCTCATCATCACCACGCATCCGCTCACCCCATGACGCCATGGTTAGCGAATCACATTATCAGCCCAGACAAAAGACAAATTTCCGCAGCCTGTTAGTAGATCAAAGCTAAGTACGCCGTCACAATCGGTTGGTCGACTAAAAATCTGAGGGTTTCGCAGCGTGAAGACGGCATCCTGAAGCCCTGACTTCCAGTGATCGCGCATGGTCAGACTGGAGAATTCATAATCTTTGGAATGGCCCTCATACTGCTTGGAACGGTAGATCAGCTGCACGATATTGTAGACCTTATGGTCGGTGACGGCGGCAGATGAGGAAGCAGATTGGAGAGAGCTCCCCGAATGCGCTGAACATACTTGAAGGAATCGGTATTGGCGCGGGTTCGGATGGAGAACTGAATTTCCTTTTGGCGGGTCGCAACCTCTTTGAGGTTGTGCGGCATTTCGCCTTGAGCAGGCCAGAGGTCGATCTGAAAGGCGAGCGTGTCCTGGCGCTGGGCGCCGTCGACAACCCATTGCAGTGGCGTATTGGAGATCAGGCCTCCGTCCCAATAAAATTGACCGTCGATCTCGACCGCAGGAAACCCTGGCGGTAGGGAGCCGCTCGCCATCACATGCTCTGTGCGAATTGTGTCGTGCTGGTTATCGAAATAAACGAAATTTCCGGTCTGAACATTGACCGCGCCGACGCTGAAATCTGGTTTCGCCGGAATTGATGCGGTCGAAATCGACGAAACGCTCCAGCGTGGTTTTCAGCTTCCTGGTGTCGTAGTAACTGGTCGCAGCGACATGTCCATGCGGCTGAAAGAACGGTGCCGGCTGGCGTGGCTCAAAAAAGCCGGTGGCGCCGGAGAGCAACGCCACACCGGCGCTCATCTCGTGAAACCAGCTGCGCGCGAGATCGCCCCGGGTCAGAGACTCGAACGCAGCCACCGTATCGAGCAGCGGATGGGCGGTGATGTGTTCCCAAAAACCACGCAGCTGGGAGACACGCTCTGCTGGCTCAATCGCTTCACGATCGAGAATGAACGTGACTTTGCGACGAGGCTGCTCAAGAGATCGAATGCCTGCCATGGCTCCTGATACTCTGGCGCCAAGACAGAACGAGCAGCTTCGGCCGTAAATTCCGCCGCGAACACCGACAGCCGCCGGAAGAGCTTGCGTTCATCTTCATCAAGGAGCGTGTAACTCCAGTCGACCGTGGCCCTAAGCGTTCGATGGCGCGGCAGCGCGGTGCGCCGCCCTCCTGTTAGGAGCTTGAACCTGTCGGCTAGCCCGGCCAAGACGCCCTGAACGCCAAGTGCTGGAACCCTCGCCGCGGCCAGCTCCAAGGCGAGCGGTATTCCGTGCAGATTCCGACGGAAGCCGGCCGGGGATTCCGATTTGATGTCGGCCATCGTTCCGATTTGAAGCCGGCCACCATTCCGATTCAATTCCGGCCACTTTGGCCGGGCATTCGGGCGTTATCGGCTGGGTCAGTAACTCGGGCATCTGCCCTCTCGTGATCAACCACGGGGAGGACGGGATGCCGGCAAAGCGAGAGCTGACGATGAGGCAGATACGATACACGTTACGGCTGGCTAGCGAGGGGATCAGCGCACGGCAGATTGGGCGTATGCTGGGCGTGGCGCGCAGCACGATCCAGGACAATTTGAAGCGGGCGCAGGTTGCCGGGTTGGCCTGGCCGCTGCCGGCGGACCTGACCGATACGGTTTTGGAGGAGCGGCTGTTTGCCCGCAATGGTGCCCCTCGTGGGGGGCGCCGGCGTGCCGAACCGGTTTGGAGCGACCTGATCTGCGATCTCAAGCGCCCAGGCGTCAACTTGATGGTGCTGTGGGAAGAATATCGCGCGGTGCATCCCGACGGGTACAGCTACAGCAGATTTTGTGATCTGATCAGGGAGTTCGAGGCCAGGCTGTCACCGGTCATGCGCCAGGAGCACCGGGCGGGCGACAAGGTGTTTGTCGATTATTCCGGCAAGAAGCTTGGCATCACCGATCCCACGACGGGCGAGGTGCGGTTTGCGGAGATTTTTGTCGCGGTGCTGGGAGCATCGAGCTTTACGTACTGCGAGGCGAGTTGGAGCCAGACGCTGCCGGATTGGATCGGCGCCCATGTGCGCATGTTCCGGTTCTTCGGCGGTGTGCCGCGGCTGGTGGTGCCGGATTATGTTCCCGGGAACATAATCCGGCTTATGTGCCCAACGCGGTTATGTGGCGGTGTAGAGCCAACTCGTTCATTTTCCTTGCCACCGGTCACGGCGGCGCCACATCGCGCGATGAGAGTGAGAGGCGCACCCTCTGCTTCCTTACTTTGGAATGGAGGTTGTCATGTTGGAGCGCTTCTTTCTCAAGCCGCAGACGATCGATCGGATCATGGGCTGCTGGCTTGGACCGCAGATCGAACTTTACGTGACGATCCTGTGCGAGCAGGGCTACTCGCCGCGCAGTATCCTTCGGCGGGTTCCCATCTTGACGGAGTTCGCGGATTTCACCGGAGTCCGCAACATCAACCAGGTCGAACAAGCGGAAGCGCTCATCGGCGCGTTCGTCATCGGCTGGGTATCTGCACGACGCACGGACCGGTCAGCCGGTGCTGGGCGCCGCGCCCGCAACTTCGCCCGCGGCATCGTCCGGCATTTCTTCAGCTTGGCCATCTCGCAGTCCGAGTACCACAATGCCAAGAGTTCGTGGGCCGATCCCTTTGCCGCACAGGTCCCTGGGTTCTTCGAGTATCTTCGCGAAGAACGTGGTCTTCGGACGAGTTCCATTCACCATTATCAGCACTATCTGCGTCGGTTTGAACGCTATCTCGATCAGGTAGAATGCTGCGACCTTAGAGCGCTGGCATTACCCGTGGTTACTGGATTCGTCACGACGACGGCGCAGGAGTTCGGTTCTCGAGCAATGACCTGTCTTGCCAGTACGCTGCGGGTTTTCCTTCGATATGCGAACCGCGAAGGCGTTCTACAACGCGACCTCAGTAAGCTGATTGAAGTGCCGCAACATTATCGTCTGGCGGACATCCCGCGCTCTATCGGCTGGAATGCCGTCCAGAAGATGCTCGATCAGGTCGAGCGGCGCACGGTCGTCGGGCGGCGCGATTACGCCATGCTGCTGCTCATGGTCACATACGGGCTGCGTGCCCGGGAGGTCGCGGCGCTCACGCTTGATGATGTCGACTGGAAGCGCGATCGATTGCATGTGCGTGAGCGCAAAGCCGATCACACCACGGCCTATCCGCTGGCGCCCGTCGTCGGCGAAGCCATCATCAACTACTTGAAGAATGGACGGCCCGATGTGCCGAGCCGGGTGCTGTTCTGGCGGCACCTTGCGCCGCGATCGCCACTGACCCATGCCGCAGTATCGAGCGTTGCCAGTAAGTACCTGCACAAGGCCGGCATCCCTGTATCCCGGCCAGGATCCCACACGCTGCGGCATGCCTGCGTCCAACGACTGGTGGATAGTGGTTTTCCGCTCAAGACCGTCGGCGACTACGTCGGGCATCGGTCCCCTTCGTCCACGATGATCTACGCAAAGGTTCAGGTCGACGCCCTGCGCGAAGTGGCTCTCGGTGATGGGGAGGATCTGCAATGAAGCCCCGCCGCTCCGATCCGTCGAGCCCGATCGCGCCTTATATCGTCACCTTCGTCCGCCACAAGCGAGCCTTGAACCGTCGATACGACGTCGAGGACAAGGCGCTGCGGCTGTTTGACGCCTACCTGAACGAAGCGGGGATCAAGACGCTCGCCGAGATCACCCCGGCGATCCTCGACGCATTTTTTCTAAGCCGGCCGCGTTCACGACCGCGGAGCTTCAATCATCTGGTCGGTGTCGTCGGCAGATTGTTCGAGTGGATGGTGGAGCATGGGATCATCGCCCGTTCTCCCGTCACGATGAAGCTGCGTCGACGAGGTCAGGCACGTCCGGCTTGCATTTTGGACCTAGTACAACATCCCGCAAATAGCTTTAATAATTATCGGGCTGCAAGTAAGGCTGCAGGAGCGTGACGACGAGCTCGGCCATCTCGTCGAGCGACCCTGTGCCGGGCAGCGGTTCCCATCGGCCACTGTGGCTACGAAAGGCGGCAGTATAGCGATTGCGGCTGAGTTCGGTGAGGCGCGCCACAACAGTTGGCTCCTCATCGTCGAGACGTTTGATCAGCAGGTGACGCCCGTAGGCTTGCGTGACGATCTGCTCATGGCCGAGCAGGCTGCGCAGTTGACGCTGGAGGTCGGCCGCGTCGTGTTTGGCGGGTAAAGCTGGCATGTCGAGGTCCCCGATTACGATGTGCCGGTTTGCAGCGGATAGCCCCGGAAACTCCATTTGAAGGGGCGTGCCGCCTGATTATGCTCGTGGATGAACTGCTCGGTGCGCTCGCGCAGGTGCGCGGTGCTGGTGTGGCTGGCGTGGCGTAGCACCCGGCGCGTGTAGCGGGCGAACCACAGTTCGATCTGATTGACCCAGCTCGCATGCAAGGGCGTGAAGTGGAAATGAAACCGCTCGCCGTGCCGTGTGTTAAACGCCTGCCAGACAGCCCGCGCGCAATGCGTGTTCAGGTTGTCCCAAATGACGTGTATCTGTTTGTCCGGGACCGCGAGCGCCACGCGCTCCATGAAGGCGACCAGGTCATCCTGGGTGCGCCGGTCGCGGCATTCTGCCAGCGCCTGGCCGCTGTGGACATCCAGTGCGGCGATCAGCGTCTGAGTGCCATGGCGGACGTATTCGAATTCACGACGACGCAGCCGGCCCGGCGCAGGCGCGCGTCCCGGATGCTTGCGCTCAATGGCTTGAATTCCCGTCTTCTCATCAATGCTGAGCACCACTGCGTTTCTGGGCGCCTTGCGGTACAGCTTGCAGATCACATTGACCTTTTCGCGAAAGGCTGGATCAGGACTGTGTAACCATTGCCTGACCCGGTGCGGGCGCACATCGCCGGCCTGCAGGATACGTTGCACATGGCTGCGGCTGATCTGTTCGACGATGCCGCGCTCGATGGCGCGCACCACAATCTCGTCCAGCGTTGGTGTGACGCGCCCCTCGGGGTCTTGCGCTTCACATGCCAGCGCAATCAACTGCAGACGCGTTTCCTGCGTGATCCGTGCCGGGCGGCCGCTGCGCTCACCCTCGCGTAGGCCCTGCGCACCTTGCTGGGCGATGCGCTGGCGCCACCCGCTAACCGTCTGCGCTGAGACACCCAGCTCCCGCGCAATCATGGTATTCGAACGTCCCTCGTGAGCCCACAGGGCGATCCGCGCCCGCATCACATCCCGTTGGGCCGCTGTCTTGCGTTCGATCAGCGACAGCAGCTCGGCTCTTTCCTTCTTGGCCAGCTTCACTGGCGTTGCGTGACGACCTCGGCTCATCCCGACATGTTAGCCCAGGCACTTAAATATTCAAGCTATTTACGGGATGTTGTACTAGGGGCGGCCCAGCGGCTTGTTACCCTCGCCGCGCAGCTTGCTGATCGGAGCACCGCGCCACTCCGCGGCCCTGCTTATTCGACGATCTTCAGTTTGCTCTTTGGACTCGGCCTTCGGGTCGGAGAGGTCGCTCGATTGCGTTGGCGCGACGTTGACCGCGAACGGAACGTGCTGACCATCCGCGAGACGAAGTTCTCCAAGTCCAGGCTCGTTCCGATGGGACCGCGTCTGGCCGAACGTCTCTATGGCTTCATGGACATGAGAGCGGAACGGATGCCTGGGATGTCACCCGAAGCGCCGGTGTTTTCATTCATAGGTGGGCGCCCGGTGAACCCGGGGACGATCAGCATCGTATTCCACTCCCTGGTCCCACAGCTGAACATCGCCACTCCAGCGGGAGGAACTCCGCCGCATGTCCATGACCTGAGGCATAGCTTTGCCGTCGGTCGCCTGCTTCGATGGTATCGAGATGGCGGCAATCCGGGCGACAACCTCATGAAGCTTTCGACGTTCATGGGGCATGTCGATCCGGTCTCGACCGCGGTATATTTGACGATCACCGCCGACCTCATGGACGCGGCCAGCCAGCGGTTCGAACGATTTGCCGCTCCGATATCGAGCGGAGGCCGGCCATGACGACCGTCGGCAGTCTAGTCTACCACTTCTTCGAGCATCACCTCAAAGCCGAGAAAGGGCTTTCCCAGGCGTCGATACGAAGTTATCGCGACGGAATCCGACTTTTCCTTCTCTTCATAGCCGAGACCACCGGCCATCCCATCAGCAAATTGGCGTTGTCCGACCTCAACGTGGACAACGTCAGGGCGTTCCTCACCCATCTCGAAGGCGGACGCGGCAACAATATCCGATCGAGGAATCACCGGCTGGCGATGTTGCATACCTTCTTCGCTTATGTCGGTGGCCAAGCGCCGGAACTGCTCCACCAAGCCGAGCGCGTCGCCGCCATCCCGAGAAAGCGCGCCCAGCCGCCGGCAACCCGCTATCTGGAACGAGACGAGATCGACGAACTGTTTGCCAAGCTGCCGCGTGACGGCAGGCTGGCTGCCCGAGACCGGGCATTGTTCCTGTTCTTATACAATACCGGCGCTCGGGCCTCGGAAGTTGTCGACCTCACCATCGGGCAGTTGGTCTTGGCACCCCCGTCGCGCGTCAATCTGCACGGCAAAGGTGACAAGTGGCGAACCTGTCCATTGTGGCCCGAGACCGCTCGGATGATGCAGGAGATGCTGCAAAGTCGCCGTCAAACAGCGGCACCATCGGGCCCAGTGTTCTTAAGCAGCGTTGGCAAACCGCTGACACGCTTCGGCCTATACAAACTTGTCAGGCGCCACACCGGCCACATTCCGGTCGGTGAGAATCAACGGGTCGTCTCGCCCCACGTTCTGCGCCACACAACGGCTGTTCATCTTCTGGAGTCCGGCGTCGACGTCAACGTCATCAGGGGCTGGCTCGGTCATGTCAGCTTGGATACGACCAATCGCTACGCCGAGATCAACATCCGGATGAAACAAGAAGCCCTCGAGGCATGCCAGGTTCCTTCGACTTCTTCGGTGGGACCTCCCCGACGACCAGTTTGGCAGAGCGAGCCGAAGCTCCTCGAATGGCTTGCCGCGCTCTAATTAATATGTGGCCGGCACCCGTGGGGACGCCTCGCATTTGCGGTGGCGCGCCACATAACCGCGTTGGGCACATAAGCCGGATTATGTTCCTGGGAACATAATCCGGCATGCCCCGCCGCGGCACGCCGCCAAGTGCCCGGAACGCATGGTTGTGGGCATCGAACAGCATCTCATGCGTCTGCAGCAGATAGGCGCGGACAACGAAGGCACGGCTGTGGCAAAGCTTGGAATGCGCCACCTGCAGCTTCATGCGGACACCGCATATGACCGCGAAATCCTCGCTCCAGTCGAATTGGAACGCCTCGCCTGGTGCAAAGGCCAGCGGCACGAAGGTGCCACGTCCGGCGGTCTGCTGCAGCCGCTGGCACTCCTCCTTCCAGGCCCGGGCAAAGGCCGCCACCCGGTTGTAGGAACCGTCATAGCCAAGGCTGACGAGATCGCCATACAGTTGCTTGACCGTCCGCCGCTGCTTGCGCGGCCGGCCCGCCTCACGCCGCAGCCAGGCCGACAGCTTCTCGGCATAAGGATCAAGCTTGCTCGGGCGATCCGGCAGCTGAAACCTCGGCTCAACCACATCAGACCGAAGATATTTGCGGATCGTGTTCCGCGACACGCCTGTGCGCCGGGAAATCTCTCGGATCGGCACATGCTCACGCTTATGCCACCGGCGGATAATGCTCAAAAACGCCATGTCCAACACTCCGTTCGCCCCCGCCAGTTCCTGACGAGGAAACAGTCAAACATGGGTCAAATCTCAGTGGAAAAATCCGGCCTTCCCGGGTCAGATCTCAGCGGAAATCAACAAGATTGGGACCCGGTTCGTGGACTCCATCAGGGCCAGCAGTCCCTACCGACTGCATCAACAGGCCGGACAGAAGACTGCACCCGACCAATACGCCAGAATATCAAATTGCGCTTGACAACGCGGGGGCCATCCACAGAAGACCGGCAGCTTTCCAGTGAAAAAGCAGAGAAGCGGACATTCAATGGCTGATGCGGCTAGCGGTGCGCGCCATCCCTCACCTCCAAAACAAACGTATGGCCCACCCCGTCTGCAAGTGTTTTCTGTTTGATAAGCTGATCAGTCTGCTTCAACGTATCCGGGCGTGAGGATGCTTCGAGAGACAACGCCCGCGCCGAGACCGTCGTCGCCACCTCCAGCTTCCGTAGAGCCTTCGCCTCCCGTCTGGACGCAGTGCAATGCGATCCTAACCCGTTCGCCGGCCGAGTTACGGTGATCGCTGAACAGGCGCATTGCGTGCCGCTACGGCTTCGTGACGGCCTTCATTGACGAGCGTGACACCGATTTGATGTCTGGGCGCGGCCGACCGGAGGCGAGGCCGATTTCGCGATCCTGCGCCTCAATGATGGCTTTAGCCGGCGCATCGCCTTCGAAGCCGGTGAGGGCGGTTGCTGGCACCCGGCGATTGGAGCTGCGAGTTCCGTCCAAATAAAGCACGTCGAACATGACGAACGCAGTTTCGATGCGGCGCTTAGGACTCGCCATCGAGCTTCTCCTCCGACGAGAAGGCATCCGTGGCGGATGTTGGGATCTCGCGCTCGGCCTTCCTGCGTGCGGTCTCCTCCTCCTTCTCGCGCTGCTTTGCTTCGTTTTTCGCTGCCTTGGCGCGATCGCGCTCGGCGCGCTGCTGGTTATAGTTCACCTTGAACGCCATGATTTCCTTCTGCTTTACACTCGGATGATCCAGGGCCGACCCATAATGCGGTCGGCCGAGCAACACCAGTTTCTGATTTCTGCATCTGACCGTCGCGCCCGGGCGAGTGGCGGCTCCGTGCGAAGTTGCTGCAGATTCAGCCGCGGCGAAGCTGGCTTTCGCGCACCACATGCTCGTGGTTGTCACGGAGATTCTTCACCCGGTATTGATTGTCGATCTCGCTAGGCAGCGCTTGGCCGCGGCACGTTCATGAAAAAGGTTTGGTGAAAACTAGAACTTGAGTGTAAGGTGAAGTTGAGTAAATGATGTAAGTATGGCTGTAGGAGTAAAAGATGATAGTTGTGAATAGGAGACGACGGGGAGGCCGAGGAAGCGCCGGGCCTCCTCAGGCGTACAGTCAACTTCGACAGTGACCTTCAGAAGGACATTACCGCAGTAAGTTAACCAATGATTTCCTCAATCAGACTGCGGATCTCGCTCTGCGTCAGCTGGAAGGCAGGAAGTTTGTGACCCGTAGTGGCGTTACTATGTTGCTTGCCAACGGAATGTTTTGTGGAGAAGTCTCCAAGATATTTGTGCTTTTCTTTGAGGAGTATATTCTGAGTACGCATTGTTCTATCCATGGGCCGGTGATAAAATGGCCAAATCGTATGAAGCCGTCCGCAGAGTGGCGAACAGCGGTGCACCGCACTTTGGCAGCGATCAAAATTTGAGGGAAAAAAAACAATCAGCGCCTATAGCGCGATAAACGTAAATTAAACCAACATCGTTCGATGTCGCTCGTTTACGGCTCTTCGCGGTAAATTGCAAGACCGCTATTCTTGCAGATAGCATGGCTGCCTGCCGGACATCGGCACAAAGCGGCCTGCGACAACCGCACCGATTTCGGTTGTTTCACGATACGGTCCAGCTAGAATCCCGGCACTCTTCTTGCCTGGATTTTGTGTACCCTCAAAACGGCGCTTATCCGTCGGTTTCCCCCTCATGGACGGTAATTTGGCCTACAGCTATCGGGTCGGCCTCCTAAGATAGCGGCCTCTCTCGTGCCTAGCCTGCCCTGAAAGCTAGCGCGTTGAGCGGACACGACCTGGTCGCGGCCCAACTTGACCAGACATCAAGCAAAGCCACAAGGACCTAGGCTGACGACCCGATCAGGCCAGCCAGAAACAGGCGCTTGCGATGAGTTCGATGGCAGAGAGAAAGTTCCCGGCGAGGCGGTCGTCGCGTATGGCGGTCCGCCGCCATTCCTTCATACGGCCGAACATGCGCTCTCTGGACTGGACGGCGCCGCCCGTCCTCTCCGCGTTGACGCAGTGCAGCATCACCCGTAGAAGCTCGCGCTCCGAACCAGCGAAGCCCTCTTAGGCGCAACCTTACTCAGCGCCGGAGGCGCCGCTTGACCATGCCCATGACTTTTGTCGATCTCTCCCTGGCGCCGACCCTGCTACGCGCACTGGCCGAGGAAGGGTATGCCAACCCTACCCCTATCCAGGCCCAATCAATCCCGATGCTGCTGGAGGGCCGCGACGTGCTAGGCATGGCGCAGACCGGCACAGGCAAGACCGCCGCCTTCGCGCTGCCGCTGCTGCATCGCCTTGCCGTGGCACCCCGGCCGGCGCCTAAGGGCGGAGCGCGCGTTTTGGTCCTGGCACCCACGCGCGAACTGGTCTCGCAGATCTCCGACGGCTTCGAGCGCTTCGGTCGCCATCTGCAGCTCAGCGTGACAACGATCTTCGGCGGCGTCAGTCAGTTCCACCAGGTCAATGCGCTCAAGGCTGGCGTCGACATCATCGTGGCGGCGCCGGGGCGGTTGCTGGATCTGATCAACCAGGGCCTCTGCGACCTCTCGCAGCTTGAGGCGCTGGTGCTGGATGAGGCCGACCAGATGCTCGATATGGGCTTCGCCAAGCCGATCGAGCGGATCGTCGCGACGCTGCCGAAGGATCGGCATACGCTGCTGTTTTCGGCGACGATGCCGAAATCCATCGCCGCGCTGGCCGAAAGCCTCCTGCGTAATCCGGCGAAGGTCGAGATCGCCCCGCCCTCAACCACTGTCGACCGGATCGAGCAGTCGGTCATGTTCGTCGATGCGGCCGACAAGAAGGCGGCGCTGCTGGCGCTGCTGCGGACGCAGGGGATCGGCCAGGCCGTGGTCTTCACGCTGCAGAAGAACATTGCCAACGAAGTCTGCGCCTTTATCACCGAGGCGGGCATCACGGCCGAGGCCCTGCACGGCAACAAGTCGCAGGGCCAGCGGGAGCGTGCGCTGGAGGCCTTCCGCGCCGGAACCGTGCAGGTCCTGGTGGCCACGGATATCGCAGCGCGCGGCATTGACGTCGACACCCTGACGCATGTTTTCAACCATGACCTGCCGAGCTTGGCGGAAAGCTACGTCCATCGCATCGGCCGCACCGGACGCGCAGGGCGCAGCGGCTTCGCCATTACGCTCTGCGATGCCGAGCAGCGTGCCTGGCTGCGCGATGTGGAGCGGGAAATCGGCCGCACCCTGACCGTTCAAGCCGATCACCCGTGGCATTCGGAAGCGGCGCGGAACTCGACCATGCGCGCACCCGTGCTGGGCGGCGGGCCGGTCAAGCAAATCAAGCCGCAGAAGACGCGTGAGCGCAAAGTCTGGACCGAGGAAGAGAAGCTCGCCGCGCGGGCAACGGCCAGGAGGGTTTTAGAGGAAGTCTGAATAAGCGGACGGGTGAGTCACAACTGATCTTTGCCGTCCCAGCGTTGTTTCCGATCCTTGCCAATACAAAAGGCTCCTGGTCCGGTCATAGCCCCACCAGAACGAAGATGCGTCATCGGTTCGGGCGCCAGTCTGAAACATACGCTATGCCGCTATGGGGCGGGCCTTGATGTAGCCATGGCTCATGGGGGACTGAGCATGAAGACGTTCGTTCACGATGGGGCCGCGATAAAAAGCCAGCGCGCCTCCCCCAGGCCCGAACACGCCTAAAACCAAGAATTCGTTGACAATTTAGAATGTTTCTGCGCGAGATTTGACGGCGATCGACTTTGGGCTCACTTGGGAACATGCACGTGGCGACCGGGCGCATACAAGTCTTTCCAGAATCCGGTTTGCCCATAATCCGCGCGACAGGTGCGTGGTGTGTCAATGTAAGGAGTGACGTCGCGTAATGGCTACCGGTACGGTTAAGTGGTTTAATACCACCAAAGGTTTTGGCTTTATTGCCCCCGAAGATGGCGGCAAGGACGTGTTCGTGCACATCACCGCCGTGCAATCGGCGGGTTTGCGCGGTTTGGACGAGGGCCAGAAGGTCACGTTCGACATCGAGATGGAGCGTGGCAAGGCTGCCGCAATCAATCTCAAAGCTGTCTGATCACTTCGCCGGCTGCCATCGGCTTTCCCTTTCGACGCCGACAAGCGCCGATAAAATAAAGCCTGAGCCTAGCCCTGCACGCTGAAGCCGTCGCGCATATGCCGTCGGCGATGGTACAGCAGACGTTGAACCTCTCGTCCGAGACCATCGCGGATTTCGCGTGCCAGGTGCAGGACATCGTGCCCGCCTGACCGGTCACAGATGTATCTGAAAAGAAACGGGGGGCTTTTGCCCCCCGTTTCTTTATCCGACTTTCGAGTTGCCCGCGGATGTCGGAGATGGTCGAATTCTGCCGTTGCAGAATCTTTGCAGACCGTGTGAAAACTATACCGAAACGGATTCGGGCGCGGCGTGAGGCGCGGTAGAACTCTGGCATCATGACGCACATCTCAGGTCGCGACCGAGCGCAGGGCCTGCTTTTGCCAGCATCTCTGGACGAGTACGTCGGCCCAGATAACCCCGTTCGCTTCATCGATGCCTTTGTGGAGGAGCCGGACCTCGCCACCGCGGGCTTTGCCCGCGTGACGGCGAAGGCGACCGGCCGCCCCCCGGCTATTCGCCCGCGGACCTTCTGAAGCTATACATCTACCGCTACCTGAACCGGGTGCGGTCGAGCCGGCGGCTCGAAGCCGAGACCCACCGCAATATCGAAGTGGTCTGGCTGCTGCGGCATCTGAAGCCAGACTTCAAGACCATTGCTGATTTCCGGCGCGACAACAGCAAAGCGTTCCGTCCAATCTTCCGCCAGTTTGTGCTGCTTTGCCACCAGCTGGATCTGTTTGGCCGGGAACCTGGCGGTGGATGGCACCCGGATCAAGGCGGTCAACAACAAGGACCGCAACTTCACCCGCGCGTCGCTGAGCGAGTTCATCAGACTGGCCGATGCCAAGCTTGAGGATTACCTGCGGCGTCTCGATCAGAGCGATGTCAGCGAGAGCCCGGCAGGCGGCGCGCGGGTCGAAAATTTGGCCGAGAAGATCGCCGCCATCGGTGCGCGGCGCGCCCGCTGCACGCAGATGCTGGCGGAGCTGGATAAGACCGGAGAAAGCCAGATATCGCTGACCGACCCTGACAGCCGGGCCATGGCGGCGCACACCCATGTCGCGGTGGGCTACAACATTCAGTCGTGGTCGATGCCAAGCACAAGCTGATCGTTGAGCAGCAGGTCACCAACCAGGTCGTCGACATGGGGCTGCTGACGCAAACCGCGGCGCCGGCGAAGGAGGTTCTCGGTGTCGAGAAGATCGCGGTCGTTGCCGACCGCGGTTACTTCAAGATCGAGAACATCGAAGCCTGCGAGGCTGCTGGGATCGAGCCTTATGTGCCGCGGCCCCAACGGAGGCCGTCGGTCAAGGCGGGCCTAGTCCGCAAGGATGAGTTCAGATACGACCCAACCGGCGACAGCTTTCTTTGCCCCGCCGGCCAGCAGCTGCAAGCCTATTTGTCATCGTTTGTGCGGGCGCTGAGAACGATCAATTACGCCAATAAGCAGGCTTGCCGCGACTGTGCGCTCCGTTCGCTCTGCACGGGAAGCACATTTCGCATGGTGTCTCGCCTCGAACATGAAGCCGTCCTGAACCGGATGCAGGCTCGCCTGGAACAACGGCCAGAGATCCTTGATCGCCAGCGCGAGACGGTCGAACATCCCTTCGGCACGATCAAGCAGTGGATGAACCAGGGGGCGTTTCTGATGCGGGGCCTGGAGAAGGTTCGCGCCGAATTCAGCTTGACCGCGCCCGCCTATAATCTCAGGCGGGCGCTCAATATTGTCGGCTTTACCGAGTTGATGGCTGCGCTAAGGGCCTGACCAGCCGGCGGTTGGCTTTTTGCTGACCCCTTGAAGCGGTTGCCATGGGGCGATCAGCCAATTGGCGAGAGCCTTTGGGGTCTCAGACAGATGGTTCGCGTCGGCACCGTGCCAGATCTGGCCAAATAGGCTTTTCGCGCA
This sequence comes from uncultured Pseudomonadota bacterium, assembly GCA_963827925.1. Classification (GTDB taxonomy): domain Bacteria; phylum Pseudomonadota; class Alphaproteobacteria; order Acetobacterales; family Acetobacteraceae; genus Acidocella. The sequence continues at coordinate 91,625 of CAWHDE010000018.1, forward strand.
TACGGGCAGCGCGGGTGGTGATGTCAACAATACACCCGATCATGTGCCCTATATGATGCCGACGACGTTCGAGCGGGTTGCCGATGGCGGAAAAACCTGGCGCATCTATTTTCATGATTTTCCACAAACCGCGACGCTGGGGAGACTTTGGTGGCATCTCGAGGGGTTCCAACATTTTGATTCCTTCCTGGAGGATGCCAAGACTGGGAAGCGTCCTCGTACAGTTTCATTGAGCCGCGGTATTTTGCCGATCCGTTGAACAGGGCGATGCCGAACGATCAACATCCGCCACATAACATTGGCTACGGGGATGCCTTGATCGCTTCCGTCTATAATGCCGTGCACAGCGGCCCCGGGTGGGAGAATACCCTGCTCATCATCACCTATGACGAACATGGTGGCTGCTATGACCATGTCTTCCCAGGGGCTGCGGTGTCGCCCGGCGGCCCTTTTCCAGACGGATATCAATTTGATGGCTATGGGGTTCGCGTGCCCGCTGTGATTGTCTCACCGCATGTGTCTGCGGGCAAAATCATCCGGCCAGATGGCTCAGAATGCCGCAGCCTTCCTAAGAAACAGCGCTCTCCGGGGCTGACGGAATTTCCAACAGGGAAAAGCCCAAGGCCTTGGCGCGTCGCTGCAAATTGCCGATGACACGGCTGCGATACCGCGCATCGTACTGGGACGCGCCTGGATCGTGATAGGTCATGCCATGTCGCAGGCTGTTATAGAACAGCACGGCAATCTTGCGGGCCGTGGCGGTCACCGCCTTCGCCTTGCCAGCCCTGGCCGATAGTCTCCGATAAAAGGCGCCCAAGGCAGTATCGCTCCGGCCAAGGGTGGTTGCGGCCAGTCTTAGAAGTGCTGCTGCCCGGTTCGATGATCGCCGCGTTCTCGAGGACAGTAGCTTGCCGCCGGAGATCTTGTTGCCCGGCGCCAAGCACAACCAGGATGTAAAGTGCTTGGCGCTGGGCCAGGCCGCCAAGTCCGTTCCGCATTCGCCGACAAGTTTGAGGGCAAGAGAAGGCCCAATCCCGTGGACTTGCGTGAGATCCACACCCAGCACGCGATAGAGGGCTGAGCGGACCTCAAAGTCTGGGGCATTCACCTGTCTGGTCTTCGTGCGGACCTTGGGGAGGCGTTTGACGTCATGCCCGTCGTTCACCTCCAGCGCTTTGAGCGCTCCCTCCAATTTTCGGTCACACTCAAGGATTTTGGCCTGATAGAAGTCATACAGTGCCAGGGCCTGGTCGAGGGCAAAGATGTGTTCATCGCGCCAGGTGCCCGTCAGGGCGGCGCAAATTTTCTCAGCAGACGCATGACAGCGAATATCGCGCATCCCCGCCAAGATGTCTGGCGCTCGCTCACCCGCGACAATCGCCCTGATGATCCGTATGCCCGTAGCCCCCGTGACATCGGAGACTACATGATGGAGTTGCACGTTCATCTCCATCAACGCCTTCTGCATGTGCTGGATATGCGAGGCGCAATATTCGATCAGGCGCTCACGCTGCCGTAAATAGGCCCGGAGCGTGGCAACGCCCGCCTCGGGACGGAAGCTACCGCGCAGCAGGCCAAAGCTGTGAAGTCGCTGTAGCCAAGCTGCATCGTTCACATCGGTTTTACGGCCGGGAACATTCTTGGCATAGCGTGCGTTGACGAGGATCACGCGAAAACCGTGCTCCTCAAGCACTTCATAGGCAGGTATCCAGTAGACGCCGGTCGATTCCATGGCCACGCTCGTGACGCCGCAGGCCTTGAACCAGCGGGCCATGGCATGCAGATCACCGGTGAAGGTGCCAAAAGATCGCACGGGATCACTGTCAGCATTCGGATTGACGGCCGCCATGTGCATGGTCGAACCGATATCGATAGTGGCCGCGCCCGGATTGATCATAGACAGGGCATCTATGCTTCCAGATTTTACTCCAGTCATTCCACATCCTCCTTCCAATCGGGAGGGTATGGGCGATGCAAACCATCATTTTCCTAACCGGGGTTGCCGCCTCGCGGCGCCACCACTCTCAAGTGCGCAAATGCCCACGGGCCACGTTTTTTTACGGGGTATCATGCCGCCAATAAGCTATCGGCCGCGACCCTCCCGTCAGCACCATACCACAACCCGTTTCTACCGCGCACAGGCGGGCCAGACCCGGGACGGTTTTTTAGGATGTCACGCTCCGCCTTGAGCTTGGCGACCTCCTTCTTCAGGGCTGCGATCTCGGCCAAATCGGCGCGCTGTTGGCTAATGCCAGGAACGGCCGTCACCGGAGCCGCCGTCAACTCCCCCATCCAACGCCGCAGAACGCTCTCGGCCAGATCCAGGTCACGGGCCGCCTGGGCAACCGATACGCCCCGCTCCGTCACCAGCTTCACAGCCTCAATCTTCCGAATTGGAAGCTTGACAGAGCGGATGTCTCAATCGTCAGCGCAATCCACATCTCTTTCGCCGGCTCAATTCATGGTGCATTAGCCAGCTCATTCGTCATCGCAAGGGCTGGTACAAACGCTATCTCTAATCTCGTAGGTCGGGTGTGGTAATATCTTATGCGGCTACAACAGACCAAGGAATGCTAGTACAACATCCCGCAAATAGCTTTAATAATTATCGGGCTGCAAGTAAGGCTGCAGGAGCGTGACGACGAGCTCGGCCATCTCGTCGAGCGACCCTGTGCCGGGCAGCGGTTCCCATCGGCCACTGTGGCTACGAAAGGCGGCAGTATAGCGATTGCGGCTGAGTTCGGTGAGGCGCGCCACAACAGTTGGCTCCTCATCGTCGAGACGTTTGATCAGCAGGTGACGCCCGTAGGCTTGCGTGACGATCTGCTCATGGCCGAGCAGGCTGCGCAGTTGACGCTGGAGGTCGGCCGCGTCGTGTTTGGCGGGTAAAGCTGGCATGTCGAGGTCCCCGATTACGATGTGCCGGTTTGCAGCGGATAGCCCCGGAAACTCCATTTGAAGGGGCGTGCCGCCTGATTATGCTCGTGGATGAACTGCTCGGTGCGCTCGCGCAGGTGCGCGGTGCTGGTGTGGCTGGCGTGGCGTAGCACCCGGCGCGTGTAGCGGGCGAACCACAGTTCGATCTGATTGACCCAGCTCGCATGCAAGGGCGTGAAGTGGAAATGAAACCGCTCGCCGTGCCGTGTGTTAAACGCCTGCCAGACAGCCCGCGCGCAATGCGTGTTCAGGTTGTCCCAAATGACGTGTATCTGTTTGTCCGGGACCGCGAGCGCCACGCGCTCCATGAAGGCGACCAGGTCATCCTGGGTGCGCCGGTCGCGGCATTCTGCCAGCGCATGGCCGCTGTGAACATCCAGTGCGGCGATCAGCGTCTGGGTGCCATGGCGGACGTATTCGAATTCGCGACGACGCAGCCGGCCCGGCGCAGGCGCGCGTCCCGGATGCTTGCGCTCGATGGCTTGAATTCCCGTCTTCTCATCGATGCTGAGCACCACTGCGTTTCTGGGCGCCTTGCGGTACAGCTTGCAGATCACATTGACCTTTTCGCGAAAGGCCGGATCAGGACTGTGTAACCATTGCCTGACCCGGTGCGGGCGCACATCGCCGGCCTGCAGGATACGTTGCACATGGCTGCGGCTGATCTGTTCGACGATGCCGCGCTCGATGGCGCGCACCACAATCTCGTCCAGCGTTGGTGTGACGCGCCCCTCGGGGTCTTGCGCTTCACATGCCAGCGCAATCAACTGCAGACGCGTTTCCTGCGTGATGCGTGCCGGGCGGCCGCTGCGCTCACCCTCGCGTAGGCCCTGCGCACCTTGCTGGGCGATGCGCTTGCGCCACCCGCTAACCGTCTGCGCTGAGACACCCAGCTCCCGCGCAATCACGGTATTCGAATGTCCCTCGTGAGCCCACAGGGCGATCCGCGCCCGCATCACATCCCGTTGGGCCGCTGTCTTGCGTTCGATCAGCGACAGCAGTTCGGCTCTTTCCTTCTTGGCCAGCTTCACTGGCGTTGCATGACGACCTCGGCTCATCCCGACATGTTAGCCAAGGCACTTAATTATTCAAGCTATTTACGGGATGTTGTACTAGCGCATTCGGGAGCGGCAGGGCATGACCGTCACGCGGTAACGTTTGTACTTCCAAAACATTACAGATGTTTCTCTAGATAGCGGGTAACTGGGGCAAAAGGCCGGGCAGATTTTTTGGTTCAGGACTCATCAGTGGTTAAATCGAGGAATCCGGTGTGATTCCATTGCTGTATGCCGAGTTCATCGCCCCTTCCGGACATTGACCGCCTGAGCGACAAGGAGTTGAGAGCTCTGGTGGTTGCGTTGCTGGGCAAGGTCGCGTCCTTGGAGGAGAAGGTGGCGGCGCAGGCCGAGGAGATTGGCCGGCTCAAGGGTTTGAAGGGCAAGCCTGAGATCAAGCCGTCGAAGCCCTCGGGGATGGAGAAGGAGACTTCGAGGCGGGCGGAACGGGAGTGGCGGGAGAAACGTCGGCGCGGCGCGAAGAAGCCGTCGGCGCCGGTCGAGGAGCGGGTGATCGCGGGCCTCGACATTCCTGTTGGTTCCCGCTTCAAAGGCTATGAGAGCTTCACCGTTCAAGATCTCAAGATCGTTCCCCAGGTGGTGTTCTACCGCCGCGAACGGTGGCTGACGCCGGACGGACGGACGATTATCGCGCCGCTGCCAGCTGGGATCGGGGATCACTTCGGTCCCGAGATCAAGCGCTTCATCCTCGCCCAATATCACCAGGGACAGACGACGGTGCCGCGACTGGTCGAGTTTCTCCGCATGCTGGGGATGGATATCTCCAAACGGCAAGTGGTGCGGATTCTGACCGATGCCACCGAGACGTTCGTCGCCGAAGCCCGCGATATTCTGCGGGCCGGGCTGACGCAGGGCAAATGGATATCGGTGGACGATACTGGCGCCCGCCACCGCGGACGGAACGGCTTTTGTACCCAGATCGGCAACGATGCCTTTACCTATTTCGCCACCACCTTTTCCAAGAGCCGTGGCAATTTCCTCGGGTTGCTGCGGGCCGGTCACGGTGACTACACGCTCAATGATCAGGCTTTCGCCTATATGCGCCGACGTAATCTTGCCGGCCTGGTCACCGCCAAGCTGTCAGCGCATCCGGCGCGGCACTTCGCCGATAAGGCGGCTTGGCACGCCCACCTCGACGATCTCGGCATCACCCAAATGAATGTCCAGCCCGATCCGGTGACGATCGCCACCGAAGGGGCTCTGTGGGGCGCCATCATGGCTCATGGCTTCATCAAGAACACCGTCATCCTCTCGGACGATGCCGGGCAGTTCAATGTCGGTGAGCATGCGCTGTGCTGGGTCCATGCCGAGCGACTGGTCCACAAGCTCGACACCTTCACCAAAGCCACTCGCATCGCCAAGGAAAAGGTTCGATCCCTGATCTGGTGGTTCTACGCCGATCTCAAAGCTTATTGCGCCGCGCCAGCCCCCCGACGCAAGGCCGCCTTGAAGGCCCGTTTCGACCGCATCTTCAAGCGGCGGACCGGCTTCGCCACTCTCGACCGCCTGCTCGAACGGCTCCACGCCAATAAGCCGGAACTGCTGCGCGTCATCGACAGACCGGAGGTCCCGCTCCACACCAACGGCTCCGAAAACGACATCCGCTGCCAAGTCATCCGGCGCAAAATCAGCGGGACAACACGCTCCGATCCAGGCCGCGATGCCAGGGACGCTTTCCTCGGTCTCGTCAAAACTTGCCGGAAGCTCGGAATATCCTTCTGGGATTACCTCGGTGACCGCCTCGGGGCAGATGTCAGCTTCGCCGTTCCAGAACTGCACAAGCTTGTCGCACTGCGCTGCGCAGCTTGAGCGCCCGGCCTTTTGCCCCAGTTACGATAGCGGCGGCAAAGTGTACCACTAAATCGGCTGATTTGCGGCGTTATGGCGGCGCAAAAGTGTACCGGTCCTGCTTAGCCCCCTCTCTGCCTATTGTTGGCATGGGGGGCTGGAAGGAATGTTTACAGTGGAACTCTATACGGCTGTTCGACGTGCTGTGATGGTTGACGGGCTAGCCACCGTGAGGCGGCGCGGCGATTTGGGGTTCACCGGAACACGATATCGAAGATGCTGCAGTTTTCGGTGCCGCCTGGCTACCGGCGGCGCGAGCGGCCGGTGTCGAAGAAGCTGGGGCCGCATATTGCCTGGATTGATGGCATTCTTGAGAGCGACCGCAGCGTCCATGCCAAGCAGCGGCACACGGCACAGCGGATCTTTGAGCGGCTGCAGGCTGAGGAAGGCTATACCGGCGGCTACACGATCGTGCGGGAGTATGTGGCATCTGCGACGCTGCGGAGGCGTGAGATGTTCGTGCCGCTGAGCCATCGGCCCGGCCACGCCCAGCCAAATCGCTCTCCATCGCCTGGGCCTTCGCGCCCACCAAAGCTGAGCGGGCCATCCTGCATCAGGCGCACCGGGATGCCTTCGATAATGTCATGGCCGTCATCGAAGCAGGAGATCGGCCGGGCATCGATAGGGGACGCTGCAAAGCGCGGCTATGAGGTCGGTTCCATCGGCTGGGTGTCGTTCGACCATTACGCGGCCCGGCCTACGGTTGAGATCGTGCGTGAGGATGCGCAGGGCCAGCCGGTCACGGAGTTGCTCACGCTGACCGGCACACAAGGCCGTGCGCCGGGTGACATGCAAATGCACCCCCATGTTGCCGTCTTCAACATCGTGGAGACACCAAGCGGGCGGGTAGGCAGTATCAATCTCGCTCTGCTCGAGGGACGGATTCACGAATGGGGCGCGCTGTACCAAGCCTATCTCGCCAATCATCTGCGTGTCCATGGCGTGGTGGTGGAGATCGATGCCCGCACCGAGATGGCAAAGCTCTCCGCGGTGCCCGATAGTGTGGTCGCACAATTCAGCAAGCGAACTATGGGCGGCACCGCAGCCGCGCGGGCTTATGCACGATCCCTCGGCCTCGATTGGGAAACTCTTACCCCCGATCGGAAGATCGCGCTGCTGAAAGCTGGGGTGCAGAATCCGCGCGAGGCCAAGAGTGACGATGTCAGCGACCTTGCCGCCTGGCGGGCAACGGCGCTGCGGTTGGGATATGAGCATCGCAGCGTGTTGCGCCCAAATGAAGTCTCGCCCGTGCCCAGCCGTGAGCAGCGGCTGGAGACCGCCTTCCAGGCCGCTCTGCCGCTTCTGGGCAGGCAATTTGACCGGCGGGCGGTGATTGATGGCGCGGAGGCTTGGATCGCCGCCGCCAAGGGGTTGATTGCTGCGGGGATTGGGGAGGCCGGTGACGTGGACACCATCACTCAGGCGTTCCGTGAACGTGGCGTTCGACGCCGGGGTGAGGACGCCGCATTGATCTGGGGGGCGTGTGCTGGGGCGCCAGGGCAGGGAGCGGGTGGCGGTGACCACGACGCTCGAAGTTCGTGAGGAGCAGACGCTCATTGAGACGGCGCGGGCTGGGGCGCTGGACCGCAGCCCGGCGCTTTCGCGCAAAGCCATTGCTTCAGCTGTGGCCTCATTCCCGGAGATCGATTTTACCAGCGCGCATGTAAGGGCGCAGCTGCGGATTATCGACCAGCTGGGCCCTGGTGGGCGGGTGGGGTTGGCCATCGGCGTGGCGGGCTCGGGCAAGAGCACGTTGCTGAAGCCGTTGGTCCGGGCTTGGCAGGCGGATGGCAGGGTGATGATCTGGTGGAAGCTGGGATAGTGGCCACAAATACCCGCGTTGTGACGGCGTTCCTGCGAGAACTGGAGCGAAAAAAACCGGCCCTCGGCCGTAAATCCGTGGTGGTGATTGATGAATTGGGGCTGCTCGGCACACGGCAACTGAATGCCATCATGGCGGAGCAGGCTGTGAGGCAATTCCAGCTGGTGATGATTGGGGATCGCAAGCAGATGCAGGCGGTGGAGACAGGGCCGGTGATCGAGCTGCTGCGCCGGGCCTTGGGCGCCGACGAGGTGCCGGAATTGGGCTCCTCGGTCAGGCAGCAAGCGGAGGAAGAGCGCGAGACCGTGCTGATGTTCCGCAACGGCCAGACACAGGAGGGCGTGCGCCGCAAGGATGCAACCGGCACGTTGCGCATCGTGCCGGGCGGATATGAGGAGGCGGTGGCGGATGTCGCAATGCTTTGGCGGGAGCGGAGAGAGGCGAACCGGGATCGGCCGAGCTTCAGCATTTCGGTAAGCGCGCCGAGCAACGCGGAAGCACATGACATCAGCCTGGCCATCCGCCAGCAGCGCCGGACAATGCGGGAAATTGGTGCTGGAAATCACTGCCATCGATGCCACCGGACTGACTTTGAAGACCTCTGCGGGCAGGGAAGGAGTGGTGGTCTGGGAGACATTGCGGGACGAGTCCGGCGGCAGAGTTCAGTTGGCTTATGGCGATGCGCTGACCACGAATACCGCGCAGGGGACCACCGTGACGAAGCATATTCATGCGATGCCGGACGGCACAAAGCTGGTCTCGGTGTTTGGGGCCTATACATCAGGCAGTCGGCATCGGGAGCAGGGATTTGTCGTGACATCGGAAGGTGCCGAGCGCGCCGAAATCATTGCCCGGCGGCCGCTGGGCGACCGGCGCGAGATTGGGCGCGGTGATCTATTGAACAACATTATCCGCAATTTTGCCCAGCAGCCGGGAAAGGAGGCTGCGTTGGCATTGATTGAGCGTACCGTTGGCCTGCGCCACGGCGGTTTAGGCGATGCAGAGGGTTCACCGGGCAGGGGAAGCGCGTGGGGGGGCGGAAACAGCCATCGATGCTGGCGGAGCGGCTGGTGAGCCGCAAAATTGTACAGGCGTTTGCCGAGATTCTGCCCGGTTTGGCGGCGCAGCTGCGCCGCCATGGCGGGGCATTGGCGCGTGTTGCCCGTATCGGCACGGATGTGGCGGAATTTCTGGCCATGGCGGTTCGCCGGCCGTTGATCAATCGCCAGGCCGAGGCGGAATTCTGGCATCAGGTTGGTCAACGAGACCAAGATTTGAGGGATCACCTGGAGCGGCAGAAGCAAACGAGGCGGCATGGTCGATGATGGAAGCAATCGGTTTTGTATTGTATAATAAGCTACAGAGCTTTATATGCCTTCCATGACAAAAGCCATCGCCAAGACCACCTCAGCCAAGCGCAAGGACCATCCGCTCTCGATGCGGCTCCCGGAAGGTGACATCGCCATCATCGACCGTGCCGCTGATCTGCGTGGGCGCTCGCGAACGGATTTTGTGCGTGAGGCCGCAGTACGTGCCGCCGAAGAGGTTCTCATGGAAAGCGCGCTGGTGCGTATGAGCCCGGAGGGGTTTGAGGCGTTCGTCCAAGCCGTATCCGCGCCAGCCGCGCCCGTGCCGGAAATGGTGGCGTCCCTTCGCCGCAAGGCGCCGTGGGAGAAGGGAGCGGCGAAGCGCTGATGGCGGAGCCGCTACTCTCCGCGCCCGAACTCCTGAATGCCGGTCACGACGTCTCCCAGTTTTCCTGTGGCAAGTCATCGCTCGACCATTGGCTGAAGATCCGGGCGCTGGCTAATCAGCAGAAGGGGTTCACGGTGGTCATGGTCGTCCATAAGGAGGGCCGGGTGGTCGGCTATTACGGCTTGGCGCCCACCGCCATCGTGCCTACCACCCTGCCACGCTCGATCCGCACCGGCCAGCCGCCGAATCCGGTGCCCTGCATTTTGCTTGGGCAGCTTGCGACGGACCGCACTTGGGCTGGTCAGGGAATTGGCATGGGATTGTTCAATCACGCCCTGGCCCGCAGCGTCAGTGTTGCAGCGCTGATTGGCGGACGGGCGCTCATCGTCAATGCCGTTGATGATGAGGCGGCGGCGTTCTGGCGCCGCCGGGGCTTTCAGCCGTCAAAGGATGACGCGCTGGTGCTGTTCGGGTCGATTGCCGATATCGCTGCGTCGCTGAGGGCGGTTGATGACCATGCCGACGGGAAGTGACTTGGCTTTTGAAATTTAACGCGGCGCTATCTTACAACGGCCTTTCTACTGCAAAAAATTCGTCAGATATTCAGATGTCGGTAGACAGAGCCAGCCTGCCACTTCATCCAGTCCGTTTGGCGTGCGTTGATGGTCCCGTCGCGTTTGCAAACTTACTTGACCCCATGCTGCTCGGGGTCGAATAAGTCACTGACCTACGCTTCGGATTTGAAAAGGAACGCATGGAAATAGACGTGTCCGAATTCGTGGGTGAGCGTCGTGCGATAGCGGTTCCACCGTACATCGTCGTAGGCCAGCTTGCCGAGAAAATTCCACTTATCGATCCCCTTAATCGCAGGGGGATTACCTTCCTGTTGGAGCGTATCCTAGCGGCACAAGCTGACGCGGCCCTTAAAACATTTCGTTGCATTCCGGCGCCGGTGGCTGGCGCTGAAAGATTGGCACGACCGACGAAGAAGCCGACGGCAAGCGGACACGCCACCGCCTTCATGGCGGGTGCGCCGAAAAGTCGCAAGGGATACACTCGGACGGGCTGATTTAGCTGGCACGAACACAGTAGCCCGAGCTGACGCAGCTTCCTTGGCCGGGTTATTTTGCGGCCATCTTCGCAGCGGCAGCCGGATCGTCATGGTTCCACCAGCCCCCGCCCAGCGCCTGGAACAATGCCGCGGTGTCGGTGAGACGCTGCACCTCCGCCTGGACCAAAGCAAGTTGTGCGCTCTGGTACATTTGTTCGGCGTTCAGTACCGAGAGGTACGCGATGTCGCCGGCCTGATACTGGGTGCGGGCGATCGTTAAGCTCTGCCGCGCCGCGTTGTCCGCGGTTTGCGCCGCCTGCAGCTGGTCGGCGTCGGTTTGCAGCGCGCGCAACGTGTCGGAGACATTCTCGAACGCGGTGACCACGGTTTGCTTGTACAAAGCGGCGGCGTTGTCGAACTGCGCCACGGCGGCGCGCTGCTTGTGCTTGAGCATGCCACCATCGAACAGCGGCGCGGTCATACCGGCGACAAGCGTGTAGAATTGGTTGTAGGGCGTGAAGGCGTTGGCAATGGCGCCCGGAGAGGTGCCGAGCGTTGCCGTAAGCGGGAATTGCGGCAAGCGGTTGGCGATGGCCACGCCGATCCTGGCGCTTGCCGCATGCATATAGGCTGCCGCAGCAAGAATGTCGGGCCGCTGCGCCACTAGCTGCGAGGGCAGGCTGACCGGCAAGGTTAGCGGCAAAGCCAGCTGCGGTAGGGTGAAGCTTTCAGGCAGCACCTCGTTCGGATAGCCGCCGGAAAGGGCGATCAGCGCGTTGTCCGCCATGTCGAGCTGGCGCTGCAGCGGGGGTAGCATCTGCTGTGCCTCGGCCAGCACGGTCTGCTGCTGCAGCAGCACGGACTCCGCCACTTCGCCGACCGCGTATTGGTGCGCGATGATGCGCTCGAGATCCGCGTCTGCCTTGATCGTGTCCTGCTGCGCGGCGATCGCGGCGCGCAGACCCGCCTCCTGAAATGCCGCGGTCACCACATTGGCGCTGAGGCTGACATAGGCGGCATCCAGCTCGTCGCGCTGGTAGTCCGCCTGGGCGCCGAGGGCTTCGACCGTGCGGCGGTTCAGGCCGAACACGTCCGGGGAATAAGAGATGGAGACCTGCGCGGTGTAGAGCGAATAAAACGCCTTGTCATAGGCACCGACCGGGGCGAGGCTGGCGGTGGAGGTGAGGTTCTTGCTCGCGCCGGCGCCGACCGTGATGCTGGGGAAGAAGCTGCCATCCTGCGCCAGGACATTTTCCTGGGCTTCCTTCAGCGTGGCCTGGGCGGCGGCGATCGTGGGGTTCGCCTGCAGGGCCTGTTCGATCAGCCGGTTCAGCGCCGGTGAATGGAACAAGGTCCACCACTCGGCCGGAATGGCTTGTCCCGGCACGAAGGTTTGCGCGCCCCCGAGCGGGCCGGCGGCGGCGTGCGTGTGGTCAAGCGGCGTCGGTGTATAGCCGGCGCCGGTCGGGGCGGTGGGCTGGTGGAAGTTGGGCCCGACGGCGCAGCCGGAGAGCAGCGCCAGCGCAGGCAGGACGGCGTGTTTGAACCAGGATTTCATCGTAGCACGAGGCATAGGCTTATTCCGCCGGCTGGGTTTGTGAGGAGGGGGGCAAGGCGGGTTGCCGCGCGGTCGCGCGCCGCCCGGCGAACCAAGGATAGATTGCGGGGATCACCAGCAGGGTCAGGGCCGTGGCGGTGATCAGCCCGCCAATGACGACGGTGGCGAGAGGCCGCTGCACCTCGGCGCCGGAGCTGGTAGAGATCGCCATCGGTAGGAAGCCGAGGCTTGCCACAGTGGCGGTAGTGAGTACCGGGCGCAGCCTGGTCATCGCCGCCTCCCGCGCCGCGGCAAGCGGGCTCAAGCCGGATTTTCGCCGCTCCTCGATATAGCTGACCATCACCACACCGTTGAGGATGGCGATGCCGAACAGCGCGATGAAGCCGATTGCCGCGGAGATGCTGAAGGGCAGGCCGCGCGCGATGAGGGCAAACACGCCGCCGACCGCCGCAAACGGCACGTTGCAGAAGATCAGCGCCGCCAGCCGCGCGTTGTTGAACATAACATAGAGTAGCGCAAAGATAACTGCGAGCGAGACCGGCACGACGACGGAAAGACGCGCCATCGCCTCCTGCATGTTTTGGAAGCTGCCGGCCCAGGTGATGTTGTAGCCAGGGGGCAGATGCACTTGGGCAGCCACCGCCGTTTGCGCGGCGGCCACGAAGCTGCCAAGCGCACGGCCGCGCACGTTGGCCTGGACCATGATCACGCGCTGGCCATCCTCATGGCTGATCTCCGACGGGCCGGGCGCCAGGGTAATTGTCGCCACCTCGCTGAGCGGCACCGAGATACCCATGCCGTTGCTGACCCGAAGTTGGCTTATCTCGGCCATGTTGCTGCGCTCATCCGGCCTGAAACGCACGCGGATGTCGAAATTGCCGATGCCGTCTTCGATCGAGCCCACTGTGGTGCCGCCCAGGGCCTGCACCACGTCCAGCACGTCGCGCGCGTTCAGCCCGTAGCGGGCCACCGCGGCGCGATTAACTTCGATGTGCAGGTAAGGCTGGCCGATGGTCTGTTCGGCCTCGACATCCGCCGCACCCGGCACGGCGGCGACGACGCGCGCCACCTGTTCGGCGGTGTCGTGCAGCGTGTTCAGGTCGTCGCCGTGGATCATAATCGCGACATCGGCCTGCACGCCTTGCAACATGTCGTCCATGCGCATTTCAATCGGTTGCGCCCAGTCCTGCGTGATGCCTGGCACATCGGCGTTGAGCGCCGCTGAGTAGGCGGCGACCAGGCCGGCCTGCGTCTTCGCCGTTTTCCACTGCGAACGCGGCTTCAGAATGATGAACGTGTCGCTCTGCTCGACGCCCATTGGGTCGGTGGGAATCTCCGAGGTGCCGCCGAGCGAGACGGTCGTTTGTACCTCGGGGAAACGCATCAGCGTGCGCTCGACCATTTCCTGCGTCTGCAGGGCCGAGGCCAGTGAGATGCCGGGCAGTTTGGTGGTGGTGACGGTGAGCGCGCCTTCGTCCAGCTTGGGCAGGAATTCGGTGCCAAGATTGGAACCGGCCAGGATGGAGGCCATCAGCAACGCGAGTGCGACGCCGATGGTCATGCAGGGATGCGCCTGGGTTTTCGCCAGCGCCGGGCCGTAGAGGCGCCGCGCGCCCTCCACGATCTTGCTCTCACGATCGGCGGTTTTGCCTTTGAGCAGGAAGCTGGCGAGCACCGGCATCAGCGTCAGGCTGAGCACCAGAGAGGCGAGCAACGCGAAAATCACCGTCAGCGCCATCGGCCTGAACATTTTGCCTTCCAGGTTCTGCAGGCTGAGGATCGGCATATACACGGCGGTGATGATGATCACGGCGAAGGTGACAGGACGGGCGACCTCGATGGCTGCCTCGCGCACCACCAGCGGCGCCGGCCGGTCGGGGGCTTCGGCGCGGCGGCGCACCACATTCTCGATCATCACCACCGCGCCGTCGACCAACAGGCCGAAATCGATGGCGCCGAGGCTCATCAGATTGCCCGAGAGGCCGGCGCAATACATGGCGATGGCGGCGGCCAGCATGGAAAGCGGGATGGCACAGGCGACGATGAGGCCGGCGCGCAGATTGCCGAGCAGCAGGAACAAGACGAGGATGACGAGGATCGCGCCTTCGGCAAGGTTATGGGCGATCGTGCCGAGCACACGGTCGATCAGGTCGGCGCGGCTGTAATAAGGCACGATCTTCACGCCGGGCGGTAAGGTTTTGTTGATCGCGGCCACCGCCGCGGTAACGCGCCCGGCCACCACGCGGGAGTTCTGGTGCAGGCCCATCAGCACCACGCCGATCACCCCTTGGCCTTTGCCGTCAATGGTCACGCCGCCGAGCCGGGGCATCGGCGCCAACACCACTTTCGCCACGTCGCGCACATAAAGCGGCGCGCCGCCGGCCGAAGTGCGCAGCACGATATTGCCAATATCCGTGCTGTTCTCCAGCAGTCCCTCGCCGCGGATGATCGCCTCCTGGTCGTTATAGTCGAGGGTGGCGCCCCCGACATCTTCGTTGTTGTTCTCGATGGCGGATTCGACATCGCCGACGGAGAGGCCGTAGCGGATCAGCGCCGCGTCGGAGACCTGCACCGTATAGGTTTTCAGCTCGCCGCCATTGACGTTGACGTCGACGACGCCAGGCACCTGCTTGAGCTGCGGCGCGATCTGCCAGTCGAGCAGGGTGCGCAGCTGCATCAAGGACTGGGCTTTGCCCTCCACCCGGAACTGGTAGATTTCACTCAACCCGTCGGAAAGCGGGCCCATTTGCGGCGTGCTGGTGCCGGGCGGCAGCGCCAGGGTGGCGAGGCGCTGGCTGATCATGTCGCGGTCGGTGAGGATGTTGCTGCCGTCGGCGAAGCGCACATACAGCACCGAGACGCCGTAGCGCGACACCGAGCGCAGGCTCTGCATGCCGGGCAGGCCCTGCAAGGCGAGTTCCGCCGGCTTGGTGATCTGGCGCTCCACGTCCAGCGGGGCGAGGCCCGGCGCCTGGGTGGTGACCAGCACCTGCACCGGCGAGATATCGGGGTCGGCATCGAAGGGCAGTTGGTTCATGCTCATCACGCCAAGGCCGATCAGCACGGCGACGAGCATCATCACCACCGCCCGGTTGCCGAGCGCCGCGTCAATGATCTTGGTAATCACGGGAAAGCCTTTCGCGTTAGATCAGCGATGGGACCTGCGGGGGGCAGGCGAAAAAAGGATTTCTTTTTGCAAACAAAAAGAAACGAAAAACTTTTTTAAACTGTGCCGTGCTGGTTTCACCGCCACGGGCTAAATTCGCAAAAGTTTTTGCACCGCTTTTTCAAAAAAGCGGCCACTTCCTTCTCTATCATTCATCAGGGATGGTGGCCTGCATCAGCGTCGTTTTCAGCCAGTAGCTGCCATCGGTGACAATCGGCGTGCCGGGGGCGATGCCGCTTTGGATCTGCGTGTTGCCGCCGGTGCTGAGGCCAGGCTGCACCACATGCCAGGTGAACTGCCCGCGGCCGGTGGGCGAGAACACCACTTCCTGGCCATTGATGTCCTGCAGCGCGGATGAGGGAACCAGCACGCCCTGGCGGCCGAGCGCAGCTTCGATCGTGCCGTTGGCGAACATGTTGACGCGCAGCGCGCTATCCTGGTTCGGCACGATGCAGCGGACCATGATGGTGCCGGTGTTCGGGTCGACCTGGTCGGCGATATAGGAGACGCGGCCTGAGAAAATGCGGCCTGGGTAGGCGTCGATGGTGATGGCGACCGGATCGCCGACCTGCACCGCGCCGATCTGGTTTTCAGGTACTTGCAGCGGCACCCAGACGGTGGAGAGATTGGCGACGGTGAAGACCGGCTGAGACGGATCGACCAACTGTCCGGTGGTGAGGGCGACGGAATCGACCACGCCGGCGAAGGGGGCGATGATCGCGCCCGCGGAGTCGGCCGGATCGGGGAGGCCGGGCGTGGCAGGGGCGCTACCCGGCGCGATCGGCATAAGCTGCGCCAGCTGGTCCTGCCATTGCTTCAGAGTGACCTGCTGCGTGCGCAGGTTCGCGGCGGCGGCGGCGGCGGCGGCGCGGCGCATGTCCAACTCGCTCTGCGCCATGCCGCCGGAACGGACCAGATCCTCGGCACGCCGCAGGGCAGCGGCGGCGGCAGCGAGTTCCGATTGCGCCTGCGTCACGCTCGCTGCAGCACTGGCGACGCCGCTGCGTGCGGCGCTGAGCTCGAAATTATCGAGCACGGCTAGGCGCTGGCCGGCCTGTACCTGCTCGCCAACCACGGCGTCGATGGCCTCGACCCGGCCACGGGCGGGCGGCACGATGCGCGCCAGGCGCAACGCGTCATAGGTGACGATGCCAGTGGCCGGCACCTCGCGAACCAGCGGGCGCAGTGCCGCATCGGCGTAATGCAGCTGCATGTTCGGTAACGCACCGGCGGAGACGCTGAAGGTGGTGGGCAACGTCGGGCTGGCATCCGCGTCGGCTTCCTGGGTGGCGCCCGTGCCGGCATCGGCATGGGCGCTGTGGCCGGCATAGAAGCCGATCAGGACGGCGGCGATCAGCGCGCCGCCGGAGAGGAGTAGTCGGCGCTGGGTCATGGCTTTGCTCCCTGGCGATCGAGGCGGCTGCAAGCGACCAAGCCGCCGGCTTCATGGCGGACTTTTCGGACAAATCGCATGGGCAAACTCCGGGGTAGATCTGGTGGCTGGCGCTATAGCAATGATACCTGACGCGAAACTGACAGCGGGCCGAGCGTCAGTTTTAGCCAGGCGTCAGGAAGATGACGGATCTACGAGGCTTCATGTTGTTGGAGCGCAGGAGGACGAGCCCGATCTTGGGACGGCAGTCAGGCTGTTGAATCGCTCGGGGCACTTGCTCATGAAACCCGGTTGGCAATTTTTCGGATGCTGGTTGAGCGTGGTCCGGACGGGCTGCCGGCGGGCATCATTGCCGAACGGCTGGAGATGCCACCGTCATCGCTCACCTTCCATGTGCAGCACCTGCACCGGGCCGGTCTGGTGACGCAGCGCCGGGTCAGCCGCCAACTCATCTATACGGCCGACTTTGAAAGCATGAACGGCCTGATCGCGTTCCTGACCGAGAATTGCTGTGGCCAAGCCGGGATGGTCTGCGCGCCTGCCTGCAATCCAGCACAGGCGACAAATCCTGCCACTCCGAGGAAATCCGCATGAAACGTCTTCATGTTCACGTCTCTGTCGACGATCTCGGACAATCGATCCAGTTTTACACTGCGCTGTTCGCGGTGCCGCCAACGGTCGAAAAGCCAGACTACGCAAAATGGATGCTGGACGATCCGCGGGTCAATTTTGCGATCTCCAAACGTGGCACGCCGGCTGGCCTGGACCATTTCGGCATCCAGGTCGAGAACCAGGAAGAACTCCATGAGGTGTATGACCGGCTAAAGAAAGCTGACCGGCCCGTCCTGGAACAAGGGGCCACGACCTGCTGCTACGCCCAGTCGGAGAAATCCTGGGTCGCCGATCCGCAGGGCCTGTCTTGGGAAACCTTTCTGACCACGGGCGATAGCGCTGACCTTGGCGCAATCCGACCACTGAAGAGGCGGGCTGCACGCCCAAAACACCGCAAGGCGCGTGCTGCGCCCCTAAACCCGAATTGCCGGCCGGTACGGCCTGCTGCAGCTGATCGGAGATCCTATCATGTTGAGCCACGTTTATAACGTCATGTTTCTCTGCACGGGGAATAGTGCGCGGTCGATCATGGCCGAATCCATCCTGGGAAAGGATGGTAAGGGCAATTTTCGTGCCTATTCCGCCGGCAGCTATCCCAACGGCATCGTCAATCCGTTTGCGCTGAAGGTTTTGCAAAGTTTCGACTACCCGACGGACGGCCTGCGTTCCAAAAGCTGGGATGAATATGCCGGGCCGGACGCACCAGTGATGGATTTCGTGTTCACGGTCTGTGACAACGCCGCCGGTGAACTTTGCCCGGCCTGGCCCGGACATCCGATGACCGCGCACTGGGGCATCGAAGATCCTGCCGCGGTGACCGGGTGCGATATCGAGAAAGAAAAAGCCTTCGTTCAGGCGTTCAAATATATGAAGAACCGCATCAGCCTGTTCTTGAGCTTGCCGCTCGCCAGCATCGATAAGATGGCGCTTGGCACCAAGCTGCGCGAGATCGGCCGCATCGAAGGTTCATCTTCGCATCGGCCGGACGTCGCATAATGTTATCCCCCGACATCATCATCTACCACAACCCGGATTGCGGCACTTCACGCAATACGCTGGCGATGATCCGCAACGCCGGCATCGAGCCGCATGTTATCGAATATTTGAAAACCCCGCCGGCCCGGGCGTTGCTCATGCAGCTGATTGAGAGGGCCGGCCTTACACCGCGCGCCTTGCTGCGCGAGAAGGGTACGCCCTATGGCGAACTCGGCTTAGGCGACCCGACACTGAATGATGCGCAACTGGTCGATGCCATGATGGCGCATCCGATCCTCATCAACCGCCCGATAGTTGTCAGCCCGCTCGGCGTCCGGCTCTGCCGCCCCTCCGAAATCGTGCTGAAAATCCTTCCTGCACCACAACTTAGCGCGTTCACCAAGGAAGATGGCGAAGCCGTCATCGACGCCGCAGGTCGCCGCGTCACCTGACGAACCTCCCAAGAATCCAAGGATACCCAGATGCTGGCGCTTGCCATCTTCCTCGTCACGCTTGTCTTCGTCATCTGGCAGCCACGCGGCCTCGGCATCGGCTGGAGTGCGATGGGCGGCGCCGTCATCGCACTGCTTACCGGCGTCATCCACTGGCACGATGTGCCGGTCGTCTGGCACATTGTCTGGGACGCGACCTTCACCTTCGTTGCGCTGATTATCATTTCGCTGCTGCTCGATGAAGCCGGATTCTTCCAATGGGCGGCGCTACATATCGCGCGCTGGGGGAATGGTCTTGGGCGCCGCCTATTTCCGTTGATCGTGCTGCTCGGCGGCGTCAGCGCCGCGTTTTTCGCCAATGACGGGGCGGCATTGCTGCTGACCCCGATCGTCGTCGCGATCCTGTTGCGGCTTGATTTTACCCCTGCGCAGACTTTGGCCTTTGTGGTGGCGACCGGGTTTGTCGCCGACACCACCAGCCTGCCTTTCATCATCTCCAATCTCGTCAACATCGTTAGCGCCAATTATTTCCGGATCACCTTCAATCGCTATGCGCTGGTAATGGTGCCGGTGGATCTGGTGGCGCTGGCCGCAACGCTTGCGGTGCTCTGGGCGTATTTTGGCCGACAGGTTCCGCCGCGGTATCCGCTAAGCCGACTTAAATCGCCCTCCCACGCCATTCACGATCACATCGTTTTCCGCGCGGCCTTTCCGGTGTTGGCTCTCCTGCTCGTCGCCTATTTTCTCCTGGCGCCGTTGGGTGTGCCTGTCTCGGTCGTCACCTGCGGTGGCGCATTTGTGCTGCTGGCGCTGGCCGGGCGTTGGCATAGCGGTGGGCGCGGCACGGTCATCTCCGTGAGAAAAGTGCTCCACGGTGCACCCTGGCAGATCGTGATCTTCTCGCTCGGCATGTATCTCGTGGTTTATGGCCTGCGGAATGCCGGGCTCACCAACCACCTGGCCGATGCGCTGACCTGGCTGTCGGGTCACGGTCTGTGGGTGGCGACCATCGGCACCGGGTTCGGCGCCGCGATCCTATCCTCGGTCATGAACAACATGCCGAGTGTGCTCATTGGAACGCTGTCGATCGAGCAGACCCATGGCGTTCCGGCCCTGACCCGCGAGTTGATGATCTATGCCAATATCATCGGCTGCGATCTCGGACCGAAATTCACGCCAATCGGCAGCCTCGCCACGCTGCTCTGGCTCAATGTCCTGTCGCGCAAAGGCATTTCTATCGGTTGGGGACAATATATGAAGGTGGGACTTTTGATCACGCCGCCGGTGTTGCTGGTGGTGCTCGTCGCTTTGGCGGTGTGGTTGCAAATTCTCGGTGGGGCATGAGTGCGGAAGACGACGGAATGCCGGCGCTGCGCCCGGAGCTGCTGGTTGCGCCAGATCAAGACCAACTCGAACCCGCCGTCAGAGCGGATCACCCGCCACGCATCTTGCTGCTCTACGGCTCGCTGCGTGAGCGGTCATACAGCCGGCTACTGGTGGAAGAAGCCGACCGGCTGCTGCGCGCCATGGGTGCCGAAACACGCATCTTCGATCCGCGTGATCTGCCAGTTGCCAACAGCGTGCCGAGCGATCACCCGAAGGTGCAGGAACTGCGCGCGCTCTCAATCTGGTCCGAAGGACAGGTCTGGTGCAGCCCGGAGGTTCATGGCGCCATCACCGGCGTGTTTAAGAACCAGATCGACTGGCTGCCGCTGGAAGTGGGATCACTTCGGCCGACGCAGGGCCGCACGCTTGCCGTCATGCAGGTCTCGGGCGGGTCGCAGAGTTTCAATGCCGTGAATACGCTTCGCCTGCTGGGGCGCTGGATGCGCATGTTCACCATTCCGAATCAATCGAGCGTGCCGAAAGCCTACGAACAATTTAACGAAGCCGGGCGCATGAAGCGCTCGGCGAATTACGACAGGGTTGTGGATGTGATGGAAGAACTGCTGCGCTTTACCTGGCTCCTGCGCGACCGGGCCGATTATCTCGTCGACCGGTATAGTGAACGAAAAACCCGCTTCACGCTGCCGGAGCAGCTTTGATGAGTTTCCAAGCAAAACTTCCCGGCCTTCGGGGGCAGCCTGTTATCGTTACCACCCTCGGTATCACCGAGCTACAAACTGGATATCCCATGACCCTCGTTTGTGGGATAAAATCTGCTGCTATCAATCCGCCCGGCGCCGGAAAGAACTCGGCAGCATGCAGACCATATAAGGACCATTCTCCAATTCCACGATACTGAGTTCGTCGTTTCCAAGCAGACCACTGAGTTCTCCCGCAACGTAATCCAGCTCCTCGAGCATTACTCCCAACACGGTATTGAATTCGTTCATTTGGTAACAGCCCTCGATCACGTCGCTCCTGTAGTCCGGACCGCAGCGACGAGAAGGATTTACGCGGATGGCGACAACCTGCATCTCTTTTCCCGCGAAACGTGCGGTACCAGTGAGCAGGATTGACGGATCGCTGGACGGTCCCCGCTCATCAAAAACTTCTGGCCACTGAAACTGGGGGGGTTGAACTGACATAGTTTTGGAGCTTCCGGTCGTTCCCGTCGACGTTCTTTTCGTTTTGATCGATTAACTGGGCTAAGCATAGCGCGCGTCTGCTTTCATTCCTAGTAACGCTAATCGCGCCGGGACCGAAATAATGACCAATGGTGTACCTGCTTTCAGGCACGCACGGTCTCCAGATGAGATTGGTATTTTGTGCCTTTCTTTTACCGGCCCCTCGATGGTGGCCTAATGAAGGCGGCCACCGCCAACCACACCACACCAAGGGCCGCGCAAACCAAAAACACCGCGGCAGTGCCACCCCAAGCCAAAGCGGCGCCCCCCAAAGCGCCGCCGGCAAACAAACCGAGCGACTGAGCGGTATTGTAGATGCCGATGGCCAGGCCCTTGCGTGCTGGCGGCGCGGTACGGGACACCAGCGACGGCAGCAGCGCCTCCAGCAAGTTGAAGGCAATGAAAAACCCGGCGAGTGCTGCGATCAGTGCGGGCCCGTGCCGGTATCCGGTGGCAAATCCCAGCATCGCCAGGGTCAGCAGCAGCACGGCGGCCATCAGTACCGGGCGCATGAACCCGCGTTTCTCGGCCCAGATGATGCCCGGAATGGCGATGAGGAACCCGCCCAGCGCCACCGGCAGATAGATCATCCAATGGTTCTGCACCGGAATATGGGCATAGTCGGCCAGGGCCGGGGGCACCGCCAGGAACATCGCCACCTGCATGAAATTGAGCGCAAAGATGGAGAAATGCAGGCGCAGCAGGGGTTTTGTCAGCACGCTGGCCCCGGCGCCGGGACCGACCTCCTCGGCTGGCCCTGCCATCGGCACATCGGGAACGATATATTTGACGGCGAAAATTGCCACCAAGGCTAACAGGCCGGTAAGAATGAACATTCCGGGCACGCTGATGGCACGATACAGCACCGGCCCCAGGAGCAGGGCCAGGAAGAAGCTGGCGCCGATCATCATACCGACCATCGCCATCGCTTTCGTGCGGTGTTGCTCGCGGGTTGCATCCGCGATCATCGCGGAAATCGCCGCCGAGATGGCGCCGGCACCCTGCACCGCGCGCCCGAGCACGATCAACTCCAGGTTCGAGGCGGCACCGGCGAGGAATGAGCCCAGGGCAAAGATCGTCAGCCCCACAATCATCACCTTCTTGCGGCCGAACCGGTCGCTGGCAATGCCGAACGGAATTTGCAGTGCCGCCTGGGTCAGGCCGTAAATGCCGAGCGCCAAGCCGACAAGGCCGTGATTGTCGCCACCCGGCAGGGTGCGGGCGTAAATGGCAAAAACCGGCAGGATCAGGAACAAGCCCAGCATCCTCAGGCCGTAAATCGAGGCCAACGCAACGCAGGCGCGGCGCTCGCCGGCACTCATCCCCTCCGCCGGGCGCGGGGCAGCTTCTGCAATATCGGTGCTCACGAATCCTCCTTTCGCCATAGGCGCTGCGCTAACGGCCGAATTTTGGGCGCCAGCAGACACCAACTTCGATTCACTTGCAGCCTTGTCACGATAGCTTGGCGAGCCAGCGCAGATCGGCGGCGATGCCGGCATAATCGGGCGCGGTGGAAGACGGCCCGGCAATGATGAATTGCGATTTGCCATGCGGACCGAAGGCGTAAACTCCCGCCGTGTGTGTCACGCTGTACGGATGCCCGGGGCTTGCCGGCGTGACGCTGTAGGCAGCATGGTCGCGCGCCGCAACAGTCGCCAACTGGGCTGCATTGCCGCGCAGGCCCAGCATATGCGGGCCGAACAGGGCGACATACTGCGTCATCACGGATGGCGTGTCGCGGTTGGGGTCGACGGTAACGAACAAGACCCGCAGATGATCCGCGCGCGGTCCCATTTCGTGCATCATGCGCTCAAGAGCGTAAAGCGTGGTGGGGCACACATCCGGGCAGTTGGTGTAGCCAAAATACAGCAGCACGCTCTCGCCACGAAAATTCGATTCGGTTACGGTCTGGCCAGTGGCGGCGTCTGTGAGCGTGAATTGCAGGGGCGGCAACAGATGGCGGGAAATCGATGTCCTGCGCGCTGAATACGTGCTGCCGACTGCATCCGCCCAGCAATAGCACGAGCGGCAGCAGCGGCAGCAGAAAAATCGGCCGCCAGATTTTCATGGCAGTGTTCTGGACCCAAAGGCGGCTCGCTGCAACCTGCGATGTTTCAAACTGTTGCAAGAAATTCCGAAAGAGAGAGAGAGTCGAAATCTCGCAGGGGCCAACTCAATCGTTCCTATAGGTGGCGACGCTCTCCGCAACACTGTCGGCGACGTGTTCCTTGGTGATGACGCCGATCACATCAGCGGCTCGCGGGATGGCATGGCCGTTGCGCACCACCACGGCCATGAGGGCGTTCTTGGCCCAGGTACGGCGGATGACCTCGTAGGCAAGTGTGGTCTCGTATACCACCACGAAGTGCCGGCTGGCGAGCTCGCCCAGCGTCATGCTCCGCTCGGCGTCGGCGAGCCCCCGGCGCAGTGCGGTGTTGACACGCAGCACGCCGCGAATATGCCCCTTATCCGTGACCACCACGTGGCGCATCCGCCCCGTTGCCTCTTCGGCGCTCAGAAACGCCTCAAAACTTGTTTCGGTAGGCAGTATCTGCACGTCGCGCTCCATGACATCGACGGCGCGGCGGACCAGGAACATATTGGCATGGCGTGCCTTGGGAATGGCATGACCCCGCCCGACCAACTTGATGGTGTAGATATTTTCGCGTGAGAGCAACCGGCGTACGCCGACCGCGACGGCAACAGCGACAATCATCGGCATGACGATGCCATAATCGCGCGTCATCTCGAAGATCATGGTCACGGCAGTCATCACGGCACCCGTGCCGCCGCCCACCATCGCCGCCATGCCGACCATGGCAAAACTTGGGACGTCGATCGGCAGGGGCAAATCCAGGGCCCGCAGAGCAGCAGCGAAGGCGGCACCGATAGTGGCGCCCATGAACAGCGATGGCGAGAAGATACCGCCCGATGACCCAGAGCCAAGGCTGACAGACGTTGCGAATAATTTAGTCGCAAACAGCAGGATCAAAAACCCGGCGAGCGGCAATAGGCTGGTGCCGAGTTGTCCGGTCAAGATGGCCTCGATCGTCGCATAGCCGACGCCTTCGACATAATAATGGCCGAAGCTGGTGTAGAGCAGATAGATAAGTAGGCCGACCAGCGCCATGCCACATGCATGGCGCAGATAGCGGTTGCCGATCTTCTCGAAGATACCCTCGGCCCAGTGCAGTCCCCGGATGAAGCCGCTTGCCGCGACGCCGATGACCACGCCGAGCAGAGCGAAAAGGAGCAGCGTGGCCGCAGCGTGCGGGCTAGTCCCAAGCGGCGGCAAGGGCGGTACGTTAAAAGCGGGCTGGTCTCCAAAAAAGGCACGGCCGACGAAGGTGGCAGCTCCGGTGGCAAGCGCTACGGGAAGGAAACTGGTGACGCCGACCTCGGGCATCATTAGCTCGATGGCAAACATGACGCCACCGATGGGTGTGTTGAAGGTGGCGGCGATGCCAGCCCCCGCGCCGGCCGCAACCAGGACAATGCGCTGACGTGCCGGCATGTGGATGAGCTGCCCCAGCGTGGAGCCGAAGGCGGCGCCGATCTGGATGATCGGCCCTTCGCGCCCCACTGCGGCGCCGGTGCCAATGGCCACCGCCGAGGCCAGCGATTTGACCGCAGCGACCACGGGCCGGATCACGCCGCTCTTGTAATAGATCGCGTCCATAACCTCGGGTACCCCGTGTCCGCGGGCCTCCGGCGCGAAATTTACCACCAGAAAAGTAACCACCAACCCGCCAATAACGGGAACAAAAATGATGCCCGCCCCCAACGGGGACAGGCCGGTGAAGTGATTCGCATCGTAATGCATCGAAAATTGGCCGAGAAAGGCCAAATTATGAATGAACCCGATCAGCGCCCGGAACAAGGCCGCCCCGGCACCCGTGAAGACGCCGAGCCCCAGCGCCAGCAGCGACAGCGATAATAGGCTCAAATCCCGCCACTCCGGACGGGGCTGGGCCGTCGAATCGGCCCCTCCATTTTCGTCCATCCCCGCGGCCAATGTGTCAATTTTTGATTCTGTTTGATTCATATGAATTGTTTCTGCTCCCGACGCCGGCCTCACAACGCCGTTGATGGTAGCAGAATATATCGTAGTGGCCACGGTCGGCTGAATTTGTGTAAATTGTACGAAGCTCGGCGGTTCGAAACCGCTGACGGGCGCGATATGAACGCTTAAGAGTCGATCCGGCAGAATATTTTGGCGTTGAAAGAGGGGCCGATGGGTTCGGTTTTGGTCCGGCGGTGTGGTTGGGGCGTAGTCATCGGGTTTGTCATTACAATTTGGCTCGGGGCGATGCTCGGCACACCGTTGGGTGTTTGGCTGCGATTGGTCAGCCATTTTGTTTCGGCTGCCGTGTTCTTCGTGCTGTTGACGACTTTCGTGGAACAGGATGTGCCGGCCGCGCTGTGCATCGCGGCTTACGGGGCGTTGCTGGGAGTCTTATGGGGCGGGGTGGCGCGGCTGATAAAATTTGCAGAACTGCACGATGAACTGCGTCCGCTGCCCGATGCATCTCATCTCCACCTTCCGCCTGATTGGTGGCAATCCCCATGGTTCTGGCCTGGGCCTATCTTTATTGGCCTGCTGCTGATGTCCATTGCGCTTCTAATGGTTCTGTTCAATCCCAGAATTTAAACACATGACCTAATCGTGGCATCCTTAGCTTGAGGAGTACGCTCTTCTCTTGCCGGTTATCCCGAAGAACGAACGCGGGTAAGGGGCTGCGGCTATGGGATTTGTGAATGGCTCGCCGCTTCGTATTCGGCCCGAACTGGTCCACGAGCTGAATACCCGTTGTCGAGCGCCTCACTCAAAAGGAGAAAGTCTCAAATTACCCATCCTAGCTGCCGGGCCTCGTCCGGTCTTATGGCTGGACCGGGCCAAAGCCGCCAGTCCGCTTTCGGCACGCGGAACGCAAAAGCGGCACTCCGGCCGCCGGACGCTTAAGCAGATACCGACCCGTTTTGAACAAGTGCTGGTTCGGGCTCAAAGCCTGGGCACGCCGCAGCCGGTGGCGGTGTGCCTAGAAGCACTGCCAGAGCACATTGAAATACCTTACCACCACCCCCAGCTAACTAGGTAAGAATTTACGACCTGAGTGAACTAAAAATTTAATATTTCGGCAAGGAGTGTGCTTATGCCGATCGACGCCCCGAAGCTGCCCATCGCCCCCGCGCCAGACAACGCCGATCTACCCAGAAGCCCCTACCCGAAAACCCTTCAGGGCCAGCCAGCCCTGGTCACCGGAGCCAATTCCGGCATCGGCAAAGCCACCGCCATCGGCCTCGCGCGCGCGGGTGCAGATGTCGTTATAAACTACATCTCTAATCCCGAGGCCGCCGAGGAAGTCGCCCACGAGATATCAACCTTCGGTGGCCACGCCATCGTCGTCCAAGCCGATGTCTCCAAAGAAGCTGACGTCATCTCCATGTTCGCCAAAGCCATCGGCCATTTCGGCACCCTGCACATTGTAGTCAGCAATGCCGGCCTGCAACGCGACTCCCCCTTCGACCAAATGACGCTCGACCAATGGAACACCGTCATCGGCATCAACCTAACCGGCCAATTTCTCTGCGCCCGCGAAGCGGCCCGCGAGTTCAAAAAGCGCGGTGTCGTCAGAGAACTCTCCGTCGCAGCCGGCAAAATCATCTGCATAAGCTCGGTCCACCAGGAAATCCCGTGGGCCGGCCACGCCAATTACGCTGCCTCCAAAGGCGGCGTCATGCTGCTTATGAGAAGTATCGCCCAGGAGCTGGCTCCGCACCGCATCCGCGTCAACAGCGTCGCCCCCGGCGCCATTCGCACCCCAATCAACACCTCCGCCTGGAGCTCACCCGAGGCTTATGCCGACCTCATGCGCCTGGTCCCATACAAACGCATCGGCGAACCCGACGACATCGCCCAGGCAGTCGCCTGGCTTGCCTGCGATGCCGCCGACTACGTCACCGGCGCCACCCTTTTCGTCGATGGTGGCATGACACTCTATCCCGGCTTTGCGACCGGTGGATAAGCGGGGTGGCTAGGATCATGGCAGGTTTAATCGAAGACTATGCCGTCATCGGCAATTGTGAGACCATGGCTTTGGTCGGCCGCGACGGCTCGATTGATTGGCTCTGCTTGCCGCGCTTCGACAGTGCCGCATGCTTCGCCGCCCTGTTAGGCGACGACGGCAATGGGCGCTGGCAAATAATCCCGACCGACGGGCAGGCAAAAGTTACCCGCCGCTACCGCGATGGCACCCTCATCTTAGAGACGACCTTCGAGACCGATACAGGCGCCGTCATCCTGATCGATTGCATGAGCCGGAGGCAAGGCAGCTCCACCCTGCTGCGCAGGGTCCGTGGCCTGCGCGGCACGGTTGCCATGCAAGTCGACCTCACGGTCCGTTTCGATTACGGCATCTCGGTTCCCTGGGTTTCCCGCACCGATGACGACCGCATCCAGTTCGTTGCCGGCCCAGACCGGCTGATGCTGCAGACCACCATCGAAATCGAAAACAAGGACCTGCGAACCAAAGGCTGTTTCGATGTCAAAGCTGGCGAGGAAGTCGATTTTTCGCTCGGCTGGTCGAAATCCTACCAACCCGTGCCACCGTCGCTCAATGTCGGGCAGGTCATCGAACTGGAAGATATTGGCTGGCGTGATTGGAGCAGCCGCTTCCAGGGCATCGGCGAATGGACCGACATCGTCCTGCGCTCCCTGATCACGCTAAAAGCGCTGACCCATTTTGAAACCGGCGGGATCGTTGCCGCCGCCACCACATCCCTTCCTGAAAAAATCGGTGGCGCCCGCAACTGGGATTACCGCTATTGCTGGCTGCGCGACGCCACTTTGACGCTCTACGCGCTGCTGGAATCCAACTTTGCTGAGGAGGCCAACGCTTGGCGGCAATGGCTGATCCGCGCCGTCGCCGGCAGCCCTGAACAACTTCAAATTATGTACGGCATCGCCGGTGAGCGCCGCCTCGACGAATGGTCCATCCCCTGGCTACCCGGCTACGAAAAATCCGCCCCGGTCCATATTGGCAACGCCGCCTCCGGACAGGTGCAGTTGGACGTTTATGGCGAGGTAATGGACGCGCTGTATTACGGCCGCACCCGCGGGTTGCCCTCGGACCCTACGATGTGGGGCTTAGAGCGTGCCCTGATCGGCCATCTGCAGAAAATTTGGGACGAGCCAGATGACGGCCTATGGGAAGTTCGCGGCCGCCGCCAGCAATTTACCCATTCCAAAATAATGGCCTGGGTCGCGCTTGACCGCGCCATCCGCTCTGCCGAGGAATTCAACCTCGAAGCCCCCCTCGACAAATGGCGGGAATGCCGGAAAAAAATCCATGCCGAGGTCTGCGAAAAAGGATTCGATGCCGAACGCAATTCGTTCGTGCGGTATTACGGCAGCAAAAGTCTCGACGCCGGCCTGCTGATGATTGCGTTGGTCGGTTTTCTACCGGCCTCCGATCGCCGCGTCCAAGGCACCGTCGCCGCCATCGAGAGTGAGCTGCTCCGCGAAGGTTTCGTCATCCGGTACGACACTGTCTCATCGGACGATGGCCTGCCCGCCGGCGAAGGTGCCTTCCTCGCCTGTAGCTTCTGGCTGGCGGATAATTACGTCCTGCTGGGCCGGCTGGACGACGCCCGCTGCCTCTTCGAAAAACTCCTCAAACTTACGAACGATGTTGGCCTGCTTGCCGAAGAATACGACCCGGACCTAAAACGTCAGGTCGGAAATTTCCCCCAGGCATTTTCCCACATCGCCCTCATCAACACCGCCTACAACCTCAGCCGCGCTTACGGCCCGGCAACCGAACGCGGCCGCAGTCCCCCGACTGACGAGGCGCTCATAAATGCGGACTGACCCGGCCAAAAAACATTACGACATCATCGTCATCGGCAGCGGCCCGGGTGGCGCCTCGCTGGCCCAACGCCTGGCCCCCACCGGCAAAAATATCTTGCTCGTCGAGCGCGGCGACTATCTGCTCCGCAGTCAGGCGAACTGGGACGCAAAAACCGTCTTCGTCGACAATGTCTACCAAGCCAAGGAAACATGGTACGATCACACCGGCAAGTCCTTCACGCCGGGGCTGCATTATTTCGTAGGTGGAAATTCCAAAGTCTATGGCGCAGCTTTGTTGCGTTTGCGCGAAAACGATTTCGAGGAACTCCGTCACCAGGACGGCATCTCTCCCGCCTGGCCGGTAAAATACGAAACCTTCGAACCTTATTACGCGGAAGCGGAGAAACTTTTCCACGTCCACGGGCAGGCCCACGAGGACCCCACCGAACCCAAACGCAGCACCGCTTTCCCCTATCCTCCGGTCTTGCATGAACCGAAAATCGCGGCCTTAAGCACAAATTTGTTCCAACATGGCCTGCATCCGTTCCATCTCCCACTCGGCATCCTGCTTAATGAAAAAAATGGCCAACCGACCCCCACCAGCATCTGCATCCGCTGCGACGCCTTCGATGGTTTTCCGTGTCTGCTCAATGGAAAAGCCGACGCGCAAGTATTATGCGTCGACCCAGCACTCGCTGCCCATCCAAACCTCTCGCTCCTTACCAACGCCTATGTCAGCAAACTAAAAACTGGTCCCTCCGGACGCTCAATTTCGGAAGTCGAAGTGCATCGCCACGGCCAAATTGAAGGTTTCTCCGCCGATATCGTTGTTGTAGCTTGCGGCGCTCTTTCTTCAGCGTTGCTGCTGCTTCGCTCCGGAAACGACAAACACCCGAACGGCCTCGCCAATGGCTCGGACCAAGTTGGCCGCAACTACATGCGCCACAACCAATCGGTTCTCATGGCGGTGATGCGAGAGCTCAATGACACCATTTTCCAGAAAACCCTCGCCGTCAGCGATTATTATTTTGGCGCCGATGATTACCCCTATCCCCTCGGCCTGATTCAAATGTGCGCCGCCACCCACGCCGCCCAGATCAAGGGCGAGGCATTGCCCGCTTGGCTCGAGTGGCTCCCTAACATGCCATTCGAACTCATGGCCCGTCATTCAATGGATTTCTGGCTTTCGTCCGAGGATATCCCGCTCCCGGAAAACCGCATCCGCTACAATGGAGAGCGGGTCACCCTGGAACTCACCGAAACCAACATGGAAGCCCATGGCGTCCTACGTAAAAAACTGCAGGAAGCTATGAACAAAGCCGGCGCACACCCCATCCTGCTGGACCGAAAATTATACTTCAGCCAGGACATCAACATCGCCGGCACCGCCCATCAGGCCGGCACGGCGCGCTTTGGTACCGATCCCACGACCTCAGTACTGGACACCAACTGCAAAGCCCACGAGCTGGATAATCTCTACCTCACCGATGCCAGCTTTTTCCCCTCCATCGGTGCGGTAAATCCCACGCTCACCATCATCGCCAACGCATTACGCGTCGCCGACCACATCAAACAACGACTGATCGCGTGATGCTCACCTGGTTAAATTTTTCGCTCCTTCCATTATTGGCGCGAATCTTCCTGGTCTGGCATGTTCCCCTTCAGCGGCCTCGATAAAATGCTAAACTGGCAGGACGCCCTGAAACAAGCCAACTCCTCATTCCTACCCGGAGGCCGCGAGCTTCTTATCCTCGGCATGCTGGTCGAGTTCATCACCCCCGTTTGTATCGTCATCGGTTGGCACGACCACCTGGCCGCCTTCATCCTCGCAGGTTTCTGCATCGTCACCGCCATCCTCTACCACCCATTCTGGGCCTTCCCGGATTTCTGGGCGTCTGGCGACAGCGTGGCCCGCAGCCATTTCTGGGATTTCCTGAAAAATTTCGGCCTCGCCGGCGGCCTTCTCCTTCTCATCATTGCCGGAACTTTTCTGCCCTTTTCCACAGTCCTCTCACACCCACTTAACTCCACGCCGACCGCCGCGATTTCACAACCGTAGCAGGAGACAGCAATGCCCCCAAAAATTGAATATTGGCACCTCTGGACCGACGAAGGTGGCATTAGTCACCAACAACAATGCGCTCTGGAAAATTTCGATTTCAAGGGCGTCGGAAACGCCGATCCGCAATGGAATAACAAGCAACCAAGCGGCGATTCCACCGTCGTCTTCACCGTCCAACCGGTTGGATGGATCGGCGAATGGCACGAGAATCCGGCTCCGCAATGGATCGTCCCCCTATCGGGCTCCTGGTGGGTAGAAGCCATGGATGGTACACGCATCGATTTTGGCCCCGGCGAAATCTCCTTCGGCGAGGATCAGAACTGCATTGCAGATGCGGAGGGCCGCAAAGGCCACCGCTCCGGCACAAACGGGGACCAACCAGCGGTCCTTATGACCGTCCAACTGCGCATCCTGCCGGTCCACAAACCCGGCCATTTCAAATAGCCTATGGACGGCTTCAGCATCGTGGACCCACGCTTCGCTGCCATGGTCCTTCCCAACGCGCCACTCGAACTTTTAGCCGAGAATTTCCGGTGGCTCGAAGGCCCGGTATGGTTCGCGGACCACCAGCAACTGCTGTTCAGCGACATCCCCAACGACAAGATTATGCGCTGGACGGAGGAAGGCATCACCACTTTCCGTTTCCCCTCGAATTTCAGCAACGGCCAAACCCGCGACCGCCAGGGCCGCCTGATCACCTGTTCCCACCAAAACCGCTGCATTACGCGCACCGAACTCGACGGCAGCATCACAGTTCTGGCTGACCACTACGAAGGCCGCCGCCTGAACTCCCCCAACGACGTCATCGTAAAATCCGACGACTCCATCTGGTTCACAGACCCGCATTACGGCATCAACACGGATTACGAGGGCGGCAAACAACAACTCGAATTACCACCTCGCATATACCGTTTGGATGTTGAAGGTGGCCTCACCATCGTCGCCGATGGCTTCGATGGTCCCAACGGCCTCTGTTTCTCTCCCGACGAATCCCGCCTCTACATCACTGAATCCGGCATGCAATTCGCTGCCGAACCGCGCCGGCATATTTGTGTTTTTGATCTGGATGGCGATGGACAATTGCTCCCGCCAGGCCGAATATTTCATAAAGTTGAACCTGGCTTCGCCGACGGCATTCGCTGCGACGAGTATGGAAATCTCTGGTCCAGTGCTGCCGACGGGGTGCATTGCATCAGCCCGAATGGTGACTTGCTGGGTAAAATTCTGGTGCCATCCACCGTCTCTAACATCACCTTCGGCGGCCGGCATCGTTCGCGGTTATTCATCTGCGCCGGCCGGAGTTTGTACGCGATTTATACCAACGTCCGCGGTGCTGCATTACCATGAAGGCGACGGCACTGCTGCGGGTGGGCCGCAACGTTACCCATTTAGAGTCTGCCGAAAAATTTTATGCGACGTTCTTAGGCTTTCAGTCTGTCGGACCGGCTATCGAGGATCCGTTACTCGCTAATATTCTTGGTGTTGAACGAGTGCGGCTTTTGCGGATGCGGTTAGGCGCACAGGAAATTGAATTGTCGGAATGTTGTCCAAAAGGTGTTGCATACCCTAAGGACATTCAGACCAATGATATTGGTTTTCAGCATATCGCCATCGTTACAACGGATATTACCGGAGCCTGCAAGAAAGTAATGCGGCTGGGGGCTGAGGCTATTTCCAGCGCTGGGCCGGTGCATCTACCTGTTTCATCGGGTGATGTTTTTGCTTTCAAATTTCGAGATCAGGACGGCCATCCACTGGAGTTTTTGCAATTTCCTGTGTGTTACGGAAATAGGGCAGAGGGCTTTGATCATTCCGCGATCAGTGTCTCGGATATTGAACTGAGTGTGGCGTTTTATTCGGAGATTGGAGTTCTTTTTGGGTCGCAGCAGGTAAATCAGGGGCCGGAGCAGGATGCGCTCGATGGGTTGGCGACTGTGACTGTAGATGTGGTGGCGCTGCGGGCGCCTCGGCCAACGCCGCATGTGGAGTTGCTTTGTTACCGCAAGCCGAAAGCGGGTTTGGCAGTGCCGTATTTGCCCGGGGATATTTGCGCTGATCGGTTGATTTTTGGGACCAGAAATGACGGTTTGAGATTGCTTAGGGATCCGGATGGACACGTAATTTTGATGGATGGACGATAAGTTCCCTGTCAACTGAAAAGCGGTCGATCTCAAAGCCATAACTGCTGAAGCACACGTTATCATGTCCGCTATCTCCTGACCCCGCTCCGGACCGGAACGACAGCTTTCGGCCGATATTGTTGATTTAGTCGGGAAAGTGACAGCGCTCGTCTGTCCCCGACTGGCTGCTCCCTATCGCAGGAACCGTGCCTGCCTTTATCCTCGCGCCGTTTATGGCGCGGCGGCGCGGCCTATGCGGCCGTTGGCAGGCTCTCGTGGGTTTCCAGCGGCCTGAGCTTTGCCAGTTTGCGCAGGTTCTGGGCGGTTGCGGCGAGCAAGAACTCATCACGGGCGTCCTCCTCAGCCGCAGCCTGCCGAGGTGAAGAATACGCTTGAGGTGGGCGAAGAGCATTTCAAGTTTTCTTCCGCCGATGTCGGCTGCGTTCATAACCTAGCGTTTTCACAATAGCCCGGGCTACGTCCCGGCTGTCCTCGTTTAAATCGCGCGGAATTTGCGGGCCGGCGCGTTCGGGCAGCAGAGGGGTTTTGACGGACAAACCGAGCAGTCTTTCGTGGTGGCGCGATAGCGACGGCAGCCATCCTTATGGCATTGTCACGTTAATCTGTGTCTGACAGGGTGACACTGGATTTCGAACGTATTGCGCGATCAGGTTGCCGTTCGCGCGCACGTCTCCTGCTGCCAAACCTTGAACGCCGTTGCCCGGCCCTCCCGATAGACCTTGGCAGTCATGAGATGCCGCCGTGGACGAAAATGGCCGTAGATGAAGGATTGGGCGAATAGGAACGCTTGAGCCTGGCGTGGTGATTTGAACCTTTGCATCTGCCGCTCCCGCCGTCGGGTCGGCCGGTGCGAGTTCTCGACACGGTTATTGAGGTTGCGGCTCTGTCGGTGCTCGACGTTCGGCAGCACCTCACGTTTGGCTACGCCGTAGCTTTTCAGCTTATCGGTCACGATGACCCGTGGCACATACGGCAGCTCTCTGAGTAGCCGTTTGAAGAAGCGCTTTGCAGCCTTCGCGTCTCGCTTCCTCTGGACGAGGATGTCGAGCACCACGCCGTTCTGATCCACGGCACGCCAGAGATAATGCAGCTCGCCCTGGATTCGGATAAAGACCTCGTCCAAATGCCACTTGTCACCCGGGCGAGGCCGTTGGCGGCGCATCTTGCTGGCGAAGCTAGCACCGAACTTGTCGCACCATCGGCGAATGGTTTCATACGACACGATGATGCCGCGCTCGGCCAACAGTAACTCGACATCCCGCAAGCTCAGGCTGAACACATGATACAGCCAAACGGCATGGCTGATGATCTCAGCTGGAAAGCGATGACGATAATGAGGATCGGGGGGTGGCTTCATCCCGCCAGTCTCGCGCAACCCGCCTCGGCCTACCAGATCGGGTTAGCGTGACAATGCCTACTCGGACGGCCCGGGTGCCATCAACCCGTTCATCCGTAAATACATCTTTCCTGGTGCAGACTTACCCGCGCTTTCTGAGATCTTTTCAGTGGTCGAGAGGTCTGGATTGATGGTCCTACGGCTGCGTTATGCGGAGACGCCTCGTCACTGGCGAAAGAAATTTATGGCGCGGTGAGAGGAGGTGGTTCGTCTCTATGACGAGCGCTTCTATCGTATGTGGGAGTTCTATTTGGTGAGTTGTGAAGTCGGCTTTCGTTATCGTGGCATGGTTGTCTATCAATTACAGCTGACGAAGTCTCTCGACGCCGTACCGCTCACCCGAGATTACATCTTGGTCTGCCCCCTTAGAACTTGTCCACCTTTGATGTAGTTTTTGGTGGGAGGGTCGACGATGCCGCGGAAGATATACAAGCCTGAGGAGATTATCGCGAAGCTGCGCCAGGTTGAGGTTTTGACGTCGCAGGGCAAATCGGCGGTAGACGCGATCCGATCGATCGGCGTGACGGACGCGACCTATTATCTCTATGGACGGCTCTCCCGTTGCAAGTAGATTTTGAACTCTCCTGCGTGATCAGTTGCAAACATCTATCCGGCGTCAGCCGGCTTTGACCGGAGCGCCCAAATGGCAAATCCGCACACGCGCACCTCTACAGCTGGTAGGCTTCAAAAGCCTCGATAAAAATCAGGTTCGTCGCGCGCCGGTTCGATCAGTGCAGTCCATTTCTTCGTCTACCCGCAAACTGTACTCGGGTCTTCAGGCGGCGGGGCGGTACGACTCGCCCGTTCGTAGCACGGCCCAGATGATCCGCGCGTTCTTATTGGCGACCGCAACCGTAGCCCGGTTGAAGCCCCGCCGCTCCTGAAGCTGTGTGACCCATTGGTTCATGGGGTCGTTCTTGTTGGCCCTGGTTCGCACAACAGCACGCGCGCCATGGACCAAGAGGCTGCGTAAATGCTGACTGCCTCGCTTGGAGATGCCCATCATAACCTGCCGATCGCCGCTCGAATGCTGACGGGGGACCAAACCGAGCCAAGCTGCCATATGCCGCCCGTTCTTAAACTCCGCTCCATCGCCCACGGCAGCCACGATCGCGGTGGCGGTCTTGGGGCCAACGCCTTTGATTTTGGCGACGCGTTGGCAGACCTCACTGGCCTTGAACACCACATCGATCTTCTTGTCGAAGATGGTAATGCGCCGGTCTAGGTCGCAAAGCAGATCCCACAGCTCGCCGATTGCCTCGCGCGCCATCGTGGTCAATTCGTTGGCGGTGTCGGCCAGAATTTCCGGAATCATACGTCTGGCACGGGTGATGGATTTGCCAAAGGCGATTCCCCGATCGAGCAGGAGGCCGCGGATCTGGCTGACCACCGCAGTACGGTGGTTCACCATGCGCTGCCGAGCCCGATGCAACGCCTGGACATCCTGCTGCTCGACAGTCTTCTTCGGCACCAGCGGAATATGCGGTTGGCGCACGGCCGTGCAGATCGCCTCGGCGTCGTTGTTGTCGTTCTTCTGGCGGCGAACGAAGGGCTTCACGTACTGAGGACTGACAATTTTAACCTTATGCCCAAGCTCCTCAAACTTCCTGGCCCAGCAAAATGCGCCAGTGCAAGC
Source organism: uncultured Pseudomonadota bacterium (assembly GCA_963827925.1). GTDB lineage: Bacteria > Pseudomonadota > Alphaproteobacteria > Acetobacterales > Acetobacteraceae > Acidocella. The sequence continues at coordinate 127,864 of CAWHDE010000018.1, forward strand.
CTCGATCGCAATGATACACGGCTCGATCCCTGCCAGCACGGATAGCAATTGGTCCCTCAGCACCCGCCGTTTGAATACGGGATTCCCCTTACGGTCCACACCATGGAGCTGGAATACGTTCTTTGCCAGATCAATACCCAAAACGTCGATCGTCATCGTCGCTCTCCTCCTGGTTCAGCACCGGCTCAACCTGCCGGAAGGGTGGGAGAGCCGTCCATCCCATTAGGTGGCGCCAGGAGTATGGCGGGCTGAAGGTCGATCAGGTGAAGCGGCTGAAGGAACTGGAGGCGGAGAACACCCGGCTGCGGCGTGCGGTGTCTGACCTGACGCTGGAGAAGCTGGTTTTGAAGGAAGCCGCCTCGGGAAACTACTAAGCCCGGCGCGCCGCCGGGATTGCGTGAAACGCGTTGTTGAGACACTCGGCGTCTCGGAACGGTTTGCCTGTCGAGTGCTGGGTCAACATCGGGCGACACAGCGCCGGGCGCCCCAAACGGCTGATGATGAAGCGGCGCTGACAGCGGACATCATCGCATTGGCGCGAGAATTTGGCCGCTACGGATACCGCCGCGTCACGATCATGCTGCGGGACGCTGGCTGGCTTGTGAACAAGAAACGGGTCGAACGGATCTGGCGCAGCGAGGGCCTCAAGGTTCCACAAAAGCAGCCCAAACGTTCACGTTTATGGTTGAATGACGGTTCGTGCATACGCCTCCGGGCGGAGCGGCCGAACCATGTCTGGGCCTATGATTTTGTCGAGGACCGCACGCATGACGGGCGAAAAATCCGGATGCTGAACATCGTTGACGAATTTACCCGAGAAGCTCTGGCGATCCGGGTATCCCGGCGCCTGAATTCGACCGACGTCATCGATGTTCTCTCCGACCTGTTCATCCTGCGCGGCGTGCCGACACATATCAGGTCAGATAACGGCCCTGAGTTCATCGCCAAGGCGGTGCAGGCTTGGATCACGGCCGTGGGTGCTCAGACGGCTTATATCACGCCCGGCAGCCCCTGGGAGAACGGCTACATTGAAAGTTTCAATGCCCGATTGCGGGATGAATTCCTGAATGGCGAGATCTTCTACACGCTGCAAGAGGCAAAGGTGCTGATCGAAGCCTGGCGTGGCCACTACAACACGCGCCGGCCACACTCATCGATTGGTTATAGGCCGCCAGCACCAGAGGTTTTATTGTGGCCAACGCCGCCAGCCGCTTTGAATGGCCCGCTGCCCGCCCCAATAAATCCAGCCTCAAATCACCAAATGAACTACATATGAATTGGACCACTCATTGGGGGCTTGCCACGGAACCAAACGAATCAATATGAGGATGGATTTAAGGGAGCGTGCAAAAACGTATTTTATTACGCAATATAGTCGCTTTCGATCTGAGCTTCTTCGTGCCCTCCAAAATCATCCCGAGGTTGCGCTTTTTAGAAATGATCGTGGTAATGCGGTTCCGATCTCTATCAACGATTATCAAACTCTCGCTTTCGGGATGTCTGATGATTATTTTCTGTCCTCGAACGAACGCTAAGGCATAGACAGTGTTCCTCTTTCGACAACGGGATTTCCTTGTGCGTAATGTCACACGATTTTTCTTGGAACGATTTTCTGTCTTATTTAAAGCTCTTGCTGTTTTTTGGCAACTGCTTTTAGCCTAACTGTTCATGCCCAGACTACGCAATTGTTCGGGTCAACAGGACTTGACCCCAGCTTCTGCAAGCAGAAGACGTTTCGGCAGACCGTAGTTTATGTGGATATTCTGACGCTACAACAAGGTCAAACCAATTGGGCAGTTGATTTAGAAGGAAAGCTGCGGGCGACCCTAACACCAGGAGAACGCGTGACTGTCGTCGAATTGCTGCCTAATAACGGGACCAGCCAGCAAATATGGTCGCACTGTTACCCTGACTATTCGTCGAAAATGAAGGCTCAAATCGCAAAAAAGACCTTTTTTTAGCAGCAACCCCTTGAATGGTTTAGCTACTCAACAAGGTTTCTTTATGAATGGCTTTGGTTCTGCGTTAACGAAAGTATTTTCAGACGCTGCAAAGGTAAGCCATCCGACAAATGACGACGCAACCCAACCAGAAAACGACGAATTAATAGAAGCGCTCGCCTCCGACGGGGCAAGGTTTTCCCAAAGCCCCATAGTTGTGCGAGCAATTGTATATTCCAATCTTGCTCAAAATAGCAGTCTCGGGAATGTCTTCTCCAAAACGTCAGCTCCACCCAATGATTTAGGACAGAAGTTAGGCACATATTTCCGACATGGTGTGTTTTACTTTTTTGGTGTTGGAACGGCAGTTGGCAATGACGGCACGTATCTTGCCGATTCCAAGAATTTTTGGAGTTCGGTAATGAATTCTATGGATGGTCCCGTAGAAGGGTTTGGATCCTATTAGAATGTTCCAAACGAAGTTCCTGTCGCATCATACAAATACGCTTTGAACCTCACGTTCAACAGTGACCACCTCTTTGGAAAAGCGTCTTTGCTTGTCGATTCTGAAGTACGGGAATCTAATCGATAGCTGGATAGGCATCAATCGCCTTTCAATTGTTGGAATTTCAGGAACTTTCGTTTGCTCGGGAACAAACAATTCTGACTGTGCTTTAGACGCAAATACAGACGGTGGGTTAACAACAAAAAGTGCATCGGAAGATTTGTCTTTGAATGGAAATGATATTTCGACATTAAAGGGCACTGATGGAGTGCAGGGTGCCGTGACATTTCCACTTACTGCTACGCTCAGAAAATCAGTAATAATACAATCATAGGGAATAAAGAATGAGCGCTATTTCAAGCCTGGGTCGGCTCGCATTGGCTTCCACGCTTTTATTGCCAATGTCCCTGGGGGGATGTGCCCAACAATACACTACACCTCAACAAGCTGCCAGCAATGCGTGCTCTGCCTTTGGACCACGCGCGACGTCTGGCGCGCTTATTGGTGGGTTGGCTGGTGCTGGGACTGGGGCGCTCATCGGCGGTTTAGCCGGACACAGTGCAGGCGATGCGCTCATTGGCGCCGCCGCCGGTGGCTTGCTCGGGGTCGTGGCTGGGTCTGCCGTCGGTCATAATCTTGATCACCGCGACTGCGCCGCAGCACGATTGGCATTACAACAGATCGGTAATGCCCCCACAGGTCAGCTAATACCTTGGAGTGACCCAGCCACCGGAAGCAAGGGGTCCTACATGGCTACCGCTGCTGAATACACTGATCCAAGGTCTGGGTTAATCTGCCGCCCCGTTTCGAACAGCTACTATCTAAACGGTCACCAGCCGGTTGTTGGAGAAACTGGGAACACGTGCCGAGATGCAAATGGTGACTGGTCCATGCAACAAGCCGCGCCGAGTTCAGGAGCTACCGCATAAAGTGTAACTGAAACTCAACGTTCGAGTTATGTGTTCTGAAAAAGACAAAGAAAATGGCTAAGACCATTATGCTAAAGCACATAGACACCGGGATAATAAGACCGGTGTCTATGGCTATTCCTGGACAACCTTTTTTTTTTCGGCGCCTTTCCAGCGCTATTCCGACAGGATTTCCTGACTTTTGTTGGTGCGTTTGTTATTATGATCATAATAGGGTTCTTTACACTCGGTATTGGCGGATGGGTTGCAATGTTTTTTTGGGCTTTTCTGTATAACAAATACTATACGCGCCGCGTCCTTGAGCGAGGTTATGTGTTCAACGACACGCCCGAACGAATTGCAGACGCTTGTATGGCACTCGGGGTGACGCCCTCAAAGGTCGAACAAACGGCGTCTTAGTAGACGCTATTGGAGCGTTTGATTTACAACCTTCAACGCAATATTCAAACCTCAAATGCATCACGCTCATCGCCCACTACACTCGCATTCCATATGGCTACTGCGAAGGGAAGCGTGTTTGTGAGGCGTACCGACCTAGTTACAGTCGGAACCAGCTTGTGGTGAAAGGCTATATCGTCTTGGTGCGCGACAAGCTCCCTTAAGTGAGTACTGTTAGGGCACAAATCCCTAAGTTGTTTCACAGCACCACATACCCTCTGTATATCAGCGCCTCATAAGGTATGCTGACGTTGAAATTCCCTAGAACGAGCAATGAAGAGGCATGCAGATAGGGTGGAATCCAATATAGCGATACACACCTCCTCTGCTTTCTGCTGCAATGACGCCACGTCTCGTGTGGATTCTTTCACCCGCCTCACGCACATCACCATGCCTCGACGTATCGACACTCACATGGGCCAGTGTCACCGAAGCGCCTGCAGTGCATATAGTAAGCAAATAGCAGTAAATTTTATTAGCTCATCACTACCTGGTTGATTCTTCGCGTTGCATTTTACGGCAATAGGAGGGTGTGCTGCGTACTGCATATGGAGGCCGTGTAGACGGGTCGAAGACTAGGGGAACCGATGAACTTGGTGTTCGTAAGCAGAGTACTCTAATGGTACCTTTGACACATAGACCGACTCAATATCGATTCCCTTCTCGATGTTGGTGAAGACTTCGAAGTCGAGCTGCTGTGATTTCTCGCCCTCTCTGAGCCATCCAAAGTCCAGTACTGGCTGTGTGGCAAAGACCCCGCTCTTGCGCGTTACCTAAATGTCTACCTAAATAGTCTGCTTGCCCTAATGCATTAGAAGCATTACCACAATCTCCATGGGGATCAGAAGAACAATATCGCGGCCCTCCTTCAGGTTCTGCAAACCACTCAGCTTCGCACGCACATGAACAAAGGAAGTGGTGTTCCTCTCAACGCTGCCTACAACCCGAACGCTGTTGATGGTCTTTGTCTCGTAGGGTGCCAGCAGCCAATCGGCCCCATCGGACGTCTTCCTGGTGGCTCTGTGCTCCTTCACGCCGGTCTCACTACCATACTCGAGATGGAGTATCGTGTCGCTCGAGTACATCTCAACCACCCTGAGAATCCCTCCATGCGGGTTGTGAATGGTGATCGGCGAAGTGAAGGAGGAGTTGAGTGGCAGCCGGATGCCATGGAAGAGTTTTAATCTGTAGGGATTGCCCGCCCCTCTTCCGACGACCTTGTGCGAGAGCTTTCCCACCGAAGTATGGATTAGTACTACATCCTCCACCAGACCGTCCGCAATTGGGAGAAAGAAAACTTCGAAGGAGGTGTTCCCTTGCGATGGGAGCTCCTAATGTAGCAAACTGATTATATATAACTGATGCAACAGAGATGGCGTGCTACGAACCCTCGTGTCGAAGAAAGAGCAGTGAAAATTCCTTGCAGAGCTACTGATCGCGTACAGACTTATTGGTAGCTTGGTCGGGTTGAAGAGATTGATGCGCCGTGAGACTGGGAGCCCAATGAAGGCGCTGCCAAAGTCAGTCGAGAGCTCCCGGAAGAGATCCACCTTCTTCGGAGTGCTACGCACTTCGAACCTGCTGAAAAGGGCCTGGCTATTAGGACAAGGCGGCAATGGCATACCTGTCATCGGGTGCAAAGGCCGATATGTGGAGATCCCGGTGGGATATGTCACGAATGTAGTGGAGTTCCGATCCCGTCTGAACGAATGCGTGTGCCAATGGCTCGGTTGCGAAGTCGGAAACATCCTGTTTGGTGGCTTGGAATAGTTGAGTGAAGAGAAAGGTAAGTATAGAGAAGTAGGAAGAAGTTCCAAGCATCGCATAACATCTGAAATCACGTCAATCGGCTCGATTGGTGGCGATTCTATGCGAGCACTGTACTTGGCATTATTCTAGTTTTCAAAACGGCATAATGCCATAAAGTTCCGGGAGAAGTGCCCGTCACGTTAGCTGCTCTCGACCCAACGCCGATAACAACTCGGTCGGTGTCACATGTGGAAGCAAGTTTAAACCGACCAAGCACCTTGTGAATTATACGAGCACGTGTTGGGGGATATAAAGGGAAAGGGGTGATAAAATGGTGAGACGGGGATGGACCGCTAGGCCTGCGTGAAAGAATCTCCAGGCCCCTTGATCGAACGGCGGAGGTGCAGTAGTTTTTGGCAGGTAGGGCAATACAGCTGCAGATAGGTGCATAGAACGCCATGGAGTGAGCAACTGAGTTGATCGCAAGACAGACAGCCACGTCTGTCCTTCCATCCACCCGTCCGAATATGGGTCAGTTAAGGAGAGGAGAGGGAGGGAAAGACTCACACCATCTGTGTCTAGCACCGACTCTGTCAGCTGCGCGTGTTACACTCTTCCTTCTGCTGATTCTACCTGGGTACACGACGGACCTCTCTTCTTCCCTGTAGCGTGTAATAGGACCCTCTCCCTTCTCTAACAGCCAGAACTGGTATCACCACCATATGAGTTTGGGAGGGTTTATTGAACGCTGGATGGAAATTCATCAGTTAAGCAGGCAGGTAGGTGTTCCGCTCATCGATTAAGTAGGGTGTGGTGGATACATTGAACTCGGAATGGCCATCGCTCAAGGGGTTTGGAGTGGATGAATGCTGGGTGGACAGTTATCGGGTAGTGGGTATTCGGAAGTGAATGCATAGAAAGGTGTGGGAATCAACGTGAATCAGTCTGCAACATATGGACAACTGATATAGCATAGCGGAGGGGGTACGCTTTGAGGCATGCGTAATTCATTCAGTCAGCAGCTAGACTGCATATACTCTCGATACCCCTTCCCTAGTCGTAGTAGGCGGGCACCCTCTCGCGGAACGCGCGGCAGAGCACGCAGGAGAAGACGAGGGAGAATGCCTGGATGATCAGCAGAACGATGCCGATCCCGATGATCGTCTCGTCCATGGACTCCAGCTTCGTGGAGAGGACGGTGTAGCAGTCGCTCTGAATATGGAACAGCGGATTAGAACAGGCCTAGGCGCCAGGGTGCGAAATCGTACGGCGCTCTCGAGTCCTCCAATGCAGTCCTTCTTGTAGAGGTATTGCGTCTCGGGGGTGGCACCGCAGCATCGCATGGCCTTCTCGATCGGGAGAAGATTCTTCACACCCACCTCAGTTTTCGAGCTCTCCACGAGGATCTAGGGAGGGAGTAGCGTGTATAGCACCCTGCTTAAAGTAAGAGCAGGCGTCTAATCTATTACCTTGTGAAGCGAATCCAGCAACTCGCCGCGGTTGGTGAACAGGAACACGAGGGTAAAGAGTTGGATCAGCGACAGGATGGCCACGATCACGAAGAACTGAAGCGGTGACGAGTAGGTCAAATCCCGCTAGCTGATGCCCTTCCACACGCATACACTTACCAGGGTCAAGCATATCAGGGACTCGCACGCAGCACCGCAGCATCCCAGGAAGCCCACGACGAGGAGCAGCGCCCCCACAGCGGTGAGCACCCATAGCGAGGCCTGGTACTGAAATACAATCGGGGAGTTTTGCGGAAGAGCTCCACTTGGATCAAGGTGGTCACCTGGGAGAGCTCCTCGGAAAATGCGCCACTAATTTTTGCCTGGTCAGCTAAACTTCTAGTCTGTGTATTCTATCACACAGACACACGGAAAGTATGTAACCGGAATTACCGAGATCTTTGAAGTGGCGGGAGAAATTGTCGTCAAGGTTGGCCCACAGCGAGAAGCCGAAGATGAGCCCGCCTAAGAGTATCCCGTTTAGCGGAGCCGAACACAACTGAAGCCATGCCATCACTTACCGAAGAGGAAGATCAGGAAGTTCGAGATGAATATCTATTCAGTTAGGCGCAGTTAGAGTCTGTAGCCACAGGCTAGGCTAATCGAAAATCCCACCAAGAATTTGATCATGCGATTCCCAATCCGTAGACCATGGTTGTGCTCCTGGTGGCTATCTAGCCGCTGTTGGGTAGAATTTTCCTTCTGTTTGTGCTAGCACTGAAACAACTGAATGACTGGTTAACTTGAATGGGTTGAACAGTGGGAGGGTGGATCGCGAGTGGTTATCGCTAGACTGGCTAGGCTTGTGCTGTGAGGGCTAACCCGTCGAGCGAGTGGGAACGAAAAACCACGAGATGGAGAAATCAATAAAACAGCGATGCATAGAGAACCTGACGATGTAAACAATATACGCAGCGTAGTATGTGGGGTTGTAAAGTCAGTGGAGAGTCACTGCTTCTCAGTGCTGCACTCGCGGAGGAGAGAAAAGGAGGCCACTTTGCGCTTAGACCAGTAGGGGAGGGCGGAAGGAGGAGGAGAGGGATGGACATGGGAGAGGAGTGTAAGACAAAAAGGACGCGATTACGAAGGGTGAAAGTAGCGTGGTGGTGATGGTGATTATTCATCTGCGATATGCACCCTTTTCTTCCCCGTTTGGCCGACGGGCTACAACGGGCTGCAATTTGAACTGCAGCTAGCTGTTGGGCCAGGGTTGCGGGCGAGTCCAAGGGAAGGGTGTAAAGCTTGTAAATGTGGGGTGTTAAGCAGGAACATAGTGAGAACAAGCTTTCATCACCCCCACCACCACCAATCCGGACAGCAATTGATGTACAACTGATGAGAGGCTCGCCCAGCGCCCATATCCGGTGCTGGCTATGGGTGAAGCGGGGTAGTGGTGGGGGAGGGTGTTGGATGAGCCAATTCAGGAGAGAATTACACAGCATCCATTCAGTCTTTTACCTCGTCCAACAAGCGTCACTCACTCACCGACAGAAGGGGAGGGGGTGAAAGGACGGTATCGATTGGATAGCAGGGATAATGAATGAATAGTAAGGGTGCAGGTGCAGTGCGGAAAAACTACATGCACCTCCTCCCTTGGAACGGTATCAGCGCGCTAGAGTGGCGATGTGTGTATCGCTCGGTGGTCACTAATGAGTCAATCCATCGCAGTCAAATCCCTCAACGCAGGCGGCGCGATGATTAATGTCAACAAATATATAAGGCGTGTCTGGATGGATGGATGGTGTGTGATAGAATGAGGTGTGCGAATGTCTTGGACGAAGAGGAAAGGTCTCTCTTCCCCCATTTCACCATGCGGGGGACGGGAATTGGTATCTATCAGCACGTCCATCTTTGGGCAATGGGAAAATTGGTGAAGTGGGGATAGATAGGTAGGGTGGGCGGGTTGGTAGGTAGTGGGAGAGGGTATCGGATGAATGAATGGGACAGTGGGTGTATGGGTAAACAAGTCATTGCCACCAGCAAATGCCAGCCATTGCCAGTTGAGGATCGCGTACCAGTAGGTAACATCGCTCCCTGGCCACTTCCCAACCATTTTCCCCAGTGTGGATCCCAAGCTTCCCAGGAGAAGGTAAGATCGATCGGGGACAGCGTATAAATTAACAAAAGAAGAGAGACCAAGAGGTGGGGCTCCCACTTTCGACCACCTCATCAATCGTCGGATAGCACCAGCTAGATTTCAAAGGCTAGGCTGGCTGCCGGTGTTCGGTGTAAGTTACGAATTATACAGAGAGAGCCCGACATGCCGCGATGAAAAACGCGAGCAGCGCTTCACTGGGAGATGATAAATAGTGAAATCGCTTTATCAGATCTCTCCCCCTACACACAATCTCCAATGTTTGTTCCTCTACTTATCAGCTCGGAGGGGAGCTCTTGCAATTGCAGCGAGCGGTCAGATCGGCGGGAGCAACTGGAACCCGCTTAATCGCGTTAAACACCTGCACCAACAGCTCTGACGATACAACTATCTCAAAGGTAGACACCGTGCAGGCAGGACACTGGACAACTTGCACATAGCTTAACATGTTAGCACAGCCGATGGCAGTTCATGACCATCCAAAAGTGAGGTGGACGTGCCATAAACGAAGCAGGAGTTAGTTTGTTCGTTAATTTGCCCAAAGATCTCATCTTCACGACGAATATTTGCCGCTGGCCTATCCCTGTATAGAATCAGGGTTACTCCTATCTCCATCCCCCGTATACTTCACCCCACTCGGCTCGCTTTGCTTCACCCCCTCTCTAGTTCTTCGAGGGGAAAATAAATGTCTCGTGAGTGTCACGTTTGTCGACCGGCTGTTTTTCTCCCACTTCCCGCCCAGTACGCACTCTCTCTCACACGGCTCTCCCGTCAGCTGACTGCAATCATTGAACTGGCACCGCAACAGATAACTACACCGGACGCCCTTCATTCCACCCAGCCAACCAACTCGCTCCTCTCTATACCACGCCCTCCCTCGTTTGGATTTAGTCGATGCAAAGCACAGGTTGTCACCTCTTCGCACCGTCCACCGCTCTCTGTCGCTCACATATTACCCGCTCACCGGGTCACCCAGGGAGAGAGTGTGCAGAAAATTGAGACACCCGTTTGCGGTCACGAACCAGTCGAGAAAAATCTACTCCACTTCGTTCGACATTTCTCTAAATAGTCCCCACCCCACCAAAGATTAGTGCTCGAGAGGTGCCTGCCTCGGCAAGTCTATGGGCACTTCGCGGGAATTATGGAGATTGTGTGGGAAACGTGACGAGGATATTAGTTTTCTTCCTCTTTCCCACCCCCTGCCTCTCATAACACCCCTCCGTCCAACCCTGCCGTGGTAATATGAGGGTCCCCGACTTTCCCAAGCCCAACTCCCTCATTTATCTACGCAGATACAGATCCTGGCTACCTGCTGGTGTCAATTTTGAAGCTTGGGCCAGACTAGTTTCCCACACTGGATGATAAAACTACAATAGTGCGTCTGCTACCAATATTATTATTGATGGTGGTGCTGGAGGAGCAAGACGGGCAGCTGCATTTTTGGCACGTGTTTCTCTGGCACGTCCCATTCTATCTTCGCCAGGGCCTCCTAACTAGTCGGAGGACCCAACAGAATCCCTTCAAAATCCCTCAAAAAGTGGGACGTGTGCAGCTGTAGCTGGCAGTGCTGCTCTAACGACTATGGTTGGGTGATTTTGCGACGTACTAGATTTCTTCGTCCCTTCCCACTCCTTACCTCTCCCACTCCCTCCAACCATCTGCTCATGCAGCAGCAGCGGTGGGGTGCTGGGTGTGTGAGGGAGAGTGGATTCATCCACGCCCTCCGACAAACGCATCAGATGGCCCCCTCCCCTCTAGTCCCTCGACAAACACCAAATTATCGACCTTGTTCTTTCTCTTCCCCAGCTCTATTCCCTCCCAGCCACGAGCGGCAACCGGCTGACTGCAATTTTTCCCTTCTCGCCCGCTAGTGATAAGCCCACTTCCTCACTTGGTCCTTTCCCAGCCTCACCCATGAACTCGTGCTAAAACTCAGTGTTGTTTGGCCTTTCGACAGCAGTCGGTATTGAGTTGTTGTTTTCGAGAGCGAAGGAGCCAGTCAGTTCGAAGATTAGTGCGTGATACAAATGCCCCACGTTGTATTGCTTTATTTACTGGGCGCTCGCAGGGCATCGTAGTGTAATGAGTGATGGATTTAGAGCTGGCTCAGACAGGTTTGGGCTGCGCTAGCCTCCAAAGATAACTTCTCGCTAGGCAATTCTATCGCCAAGGCGACAATTACTTCGCAGCCACCCAGAGGGGGTGTCAATGCTTCGCCGTCTCACCGCGTAGACGTCTGCCTCCCAGTCTGCACAGCAACTAAGTCTACCGGAGATCACATCTCATGGCAGCGGCGGTCAAGCCTGCAGATCCCAATCAAACTGTTGATGGTGGCGGAGTGAGAAAGATGAAAACCTTCCAAGCTTATCTGCCACCTGGGGACCGTACTTACTCATGCGCACACTGCAGAGTATGTGCACGTGCTCGTTCTAGCTAGTAGGGTAGCTGCTAACTATGCCAATTTCAGGCTAATCTCGCACCTCATTCCTCCATCATATCAAAGTCGTTTCAAGGCAGTCAGGGAAAAGCCTACCTCTTTAATTCTGTGTAATCCCTTCGAGCTCCTCCCAACGAGCTCCGCTAGCGTTGCGTCTACCAAATACTTGCAGGGTGAACATTGGCTGTGGACCTGCCGAGGAGAGGGTACTACTTACGGGTCTCCATGCCGTCGCGGACATCTACTGTGAATGCTGCAAGACGACACTGGGCTGGAAATACGTAAGATCTCACAGATTCGAGCCTCACATACCTCTTGGCTCCTATTGACTTCCTAAATATTCAGGAGCACGCATTTGATGCAAGCCAGAAATACAAGGAGGGCAAGTTCATAATCGAGCTGGTTCGTCCTTGCTGTTTCTCCCAGTCTTAACTCGTGCCAACCCTCCTTAATTTAGATCCACATGATTAAGGTTTGTCTCTTAGCAGTTCTTCTCCGCAAGATAATCCACTTCCAATTGCTCAACTATCTAATTTAGGACAATGGCTGGGATACGAACACGAAGAAGCGTAACAGTGTTCATTGACTGTAATTTGCGTGCAGACTCGACCGACACGGACTCACTCCCAATAAGTCCAACACAGTCCACTTCCTTCCCCACACATATTAGCTGCGCCCTTATCCAGCTTCCCCATTACCACACTTCACATAAGCGTGCATTTGATTTATCAGAGGGTTCTTCCCGCCAGTTCCCCTAATGCACCCACAGTGAACACCACCCCCATCACTCCATCTCCGCGCCGTAATTGAATTTACGGCTGGACCATGGACTCCCAATTAAGTGGCGACTGGCGGTCTGTTCCTGGACCGTGGACCCCAACAAGAGGATGAGTAACTGTGCTCGTGACTGTCTGTAACGCCCATTCCACCACCTGTCGTTCTGGACTTTCCATGCTCGCAAGTCAAATTTTCTCAACTTCTTTCACCACCATTCATCAATTCGCGAGACATGTAAATACTCTCGGGCATACCAATGAGTGGCAAGTTTACTCTGTAAATAGGCGCAATGCGATAATAAACGGCGCCCTGTCGTGAAACTACGGTCTTAGACGTCGTCCAACGAGGTTATGTGGCGCATCAGATCGTTGACGTTAATCTCCCCACTGTCGCCGGCGTGAACACCCCTAATCACCTCCTCCATCTGCGCATCAGTCATCCTCTCCCCCATGGCGGTGAGCATCAGGCGGAGAGTGCTCGTCCTTATCATGCCCTTGTCGGAATCGAGACTCCCGAAGCATTCGGCCATCTCCTCCGCGGAGCGAGGCCTGTTCTCCGGCCTCCTTAGCTCCCTGTAGATTGGGAGCACCTCCGCCGCAGTGACCCGCGCACCTCAAATTCTATCATATGCGAAATAGAGATAACAGCTCCATGTCTACCTGGACCGTTTGCATCGTACTGCCCTGTCAGCTTCTTCAGCTGTGCCTCAGATGGAGCCAGGCCGAGAATTCGAAGACAGTTCCTTAAGACCAGTCATATATGCTCATGGGACACGGTTCGTTAACCAACCCAATGTCCTCAACAGCAATGGAATCTCCCCGCCTCGTGCCGCCGCCATCAACCGTGCGCTTATCGAGTAGGCGGAAGAAGTCCTCAATCTTCTCCAGATCACGCTTGTCCTCCTCAGACATTGGAATTGCTGTACGGCTGTAGTTTTCTATGAATTGTAGGTGGCTGAGAATTCCCCTTTGAGTGGGCACATAGGAATAGGCAGTCGGAAATTCCTCGTATGGTTCTTGCTGGTGCTGTACACTCTGCGAGAGGGGTGATGACTAAGCTAACGGTGAGCGTAAGGAATGGTAGCATTTGAAATTGTTTTTATTCCGATCGAAGCCCCTGGTTAACCATTTCAGAGGCATTCAGGCAGTGAATAAGTAGTAGGTGGTAGTGGAGAGCGGTGGTTTAGGCAGATCATTGTGTGGATGAGTGGCAACGTGAGTTCATACATTCTGCCGTAGTCTCGCAGTTTTTGGAAGTTGATCGGTAGTTCTACTGCCCGAATCGCCCTCCACTGTCCCAATTGAGAGGCTATCAGCGTCTGGCTCCCTCGAGCCTGCCGTTCCCAAATTCCCAGCATATCGCTTCGACATTTTCGGCGTCATTATCCGGTGTATCCGATTGGCAGACCAGTCAACTGGAAATCACTCCATAGCAATATGAACACAGTGAATGACATGATCCGACTCGTATGACATACCATAAATCGGGCCAGGGCCCTGCTCTGAGGAGCCACAGCTTATAGAATCCTCGTCATCCGAACCCTTTCTGGTGCTGATGAAGTAGTTCACCAGGAGGCAGGCCAGTGAGCCAACGAGCAGGCACGAGGTGAGGCCAACTATGAGGACTATATGGAGCGGTAGCCGGCCTATTCCGCTCAGAGCCTTGTCGATAACTGCCCTCCCCGCCTCCGAAGTGATGACCAGTGGCTGAATGGTTATCTCATCCGTGTGGACTTCTGAAGTGAGCACCAAGTTCGAGAATGAATCGTGACTTCTCGTCCGCCGAGCAGATGCCGCTGTTTTGACGGTCGAATTATCGCCGCCACGGGGACAAGTGGGGGGCTATAAAAGTAAAGCAATTTTACGGAAGGAGATTTTGGCAACAGCGTACCACATAGCCATCACAACCGCCTTTCTCTCGGAGACACAGCCCTACTTTGCACGAAAACCGCATGGCACTTGCATTCCGCAGCGCATACACATATCCTTTAACATAGGCCAGCATTCTATCGTCAGCGTAGTGGATTTCGTCGAGAAGTGAGGAGTCTGTAAGTAGTGCGGTTACCAGATTGCTAGTTTCTAGTTTTCTGTGTTGTTAATACCCTTAGAGCAGCCAGTATCATCCACGAGTTTAAAGCCCAAGTCCGAGAAGTTGCCGCTGCCCCCTCCTACTGCAGGGTAGCTCTCGCAGCTGTGGACGTTGAATCCGAACATCGAATTGGTTACTTAAGTTTACCAGCTAGCCGCATATATCGCATATATCGCAGGTAGTGACGTGATTTACCATTGCTCCCGTCACAATCCCATCTATGGTAGACCAGCTGGCCTATCATGGCAGAGGCGAGAATGGCCCCGTTGGGTGAATCTCTGCGGAGGGTGTAATGACACCTTGGTGGAGTTGTTGGTAGTGTGATTGTCCTACTGACTGCTTCCCTAAAACTCCCAAGCTATCGTAGGTAATAGATAATTGACAGAGTACATACATAGGAGGGCGCTCCACGCCCAAATCAGCCGCCACAAGCTCGTCCCCTTCTATAGTTAGCGGTGTAGTCGGCCCTGCTGGCTGGTCCCTATCGCTCGGAGGAAGACACTGTATTATGAATGTCCTATCCGAAGCTGTCTCAAGGCGAATATCGTGTATCAGCTTCAGCACAATTGTACGTGTCAATTGACTCTCATCGGAATTCGCTTCGTCTGACTGAAGAGGCACTGCCATTAGCCATCAGTTACACAGTGTAGCTTACTTACAGTTGGCTGTCCCAAAGCAGTCGCTTGTGGCTGCCACGCGATGCCGCAGTCCGGGGCAAAGAATTCGACGGAATGCAGCGAGCCGGCAAAGGGAACAAGCTCTCTGACGCATCGGGTGTCATTTTCGAACCCATTAACAACGACTGATCCTAAATTAACTAAATAGCTATCTCTGTGTCCTCTCAAAAAATTTGCCCTTATTACCTCTAGACGAGGGTGAGACGTTAAATTTGGCCTATAGCATGGGATTTAGCAATTGTAATAAGCAGGGCACGAGAGCAACAACATACCCTTATCCCATTGTGCAGACATCTGACTGTGTGCAGTGTGGTGTCATTTGATTTTTCCCTAGATGCGCGGTTTCAGTAAAAATGCAATTAATTCCCACACACAAAGGAGGATTGTGCCAACCTTTCTCCATGAATTGTTGGAGGTGCTTCCGTCGTGGCCGGCTGTTCTAGCCTCTCACCTGCGGGTGAGGTTTCAGTCACCGTAGGAGTCGCTGACGAAGTAACTTCTACGGCCGTTGTGGCCGCCTCTGCAGGGAAATGGCCTTCTCGTGATGAACTAACTTCCGACGTTGCTACTTCCGCCTGTCCGGTGGATTGCGCTTGCGGGACTGTTGTAGTAGTAGTCTCCCTTTCGCTCTGGGTTGTAGATTCCATCTTCTCTCCACTAACACTGTGAGTGCTTTGCTCTCCACCTGCCAAAGTAGTAAATTCACCGGGCACAGCTGTAGTTTCCAACGGCGTTTCAGAGAAAGTCGGAGCTAGCGGCGGATTTGAAGTAATTTCACTTGGTGAATGTGTGGTGGCAGGGATAGCAGGACTTGGTGTCTCTCCGGGCACATGAGTTGTATCACCGCTTGTTAATGTAGAGGCACCTTCCTCGGAGAAGCCAACAGCTGGGGTCATAACGCCAGATGGAGAAGATGTGAGCCATTGTGCCTCCCCCTTGGCTTCTTCCGTCCAGCCACTACCTTCTGCAATCGGCTCCCCGGTTTGCGAATTTTCTGCTGCTGAAATCAATGGCGTGGATGCTGCTATCTCGGGCTGTTCGTGGCCCGAAGAAATTGTTTGAGCAGAGGATGGAGTTTTAGAGAAGAAAATTATAGGAAGCGAGGTCGTCTCAGAATATACTGGCGTAGTAGTGGGCTGGATGGCATCGTCGATAGCCGCTTGTATTTGCTGCCGTTGGGTGGCATTCTCTATTTGGGCCAGGCCTTCTTCAATTATTTTCTCCAGTTCGGGCGACCGCACTCCTTCCGTAGTGGTGGTCGTCGTTTGTCCAACACGACTCGTAGCCTTATCGAGCTCACTGATAATCAGCGGTATCGAGTTCTCGAGTTCTTTTGCCAACTCATGCTCCAATTCTGAATTGCTAATCTGCGTGTTGTTCGTAGTCGCAAAGGCCTTGATTGGAACGGTGTCCGGATTTTGGTCTGCTTGCCTGTAAGAAAAGCTTACAAAAATATAAGGGAACTTTAGTCGGCATGCCATACCAGTCTTGAGGCCATCCCGACTCTGACGAGCCTGGGCCAGCAGGTATTAGGCGCCTAGCCTTCAAGTCTAACTGTCTGACAATCTCCGCACGGCCGGTGGCATCCGCCTCCCCAGAAGCTCCTCTTTGGGGCCCACCAGCAGTCGGTCCGGTCCTGGTAGACGTGGCCGTCCTGTGTGCTTCTGCCAGGGTCAATCCGGGTGTGTTATGGTCTTTCTTGGTATTCGAGTAGACCTAAGATTGGAAGAGCCCTTAAATATCCCATCCTTAGCCTATATCCACACCTGAATAAGAGTGTTTATCGTTAGAGGACGCGCGGGAGCCGGGTCTAGTGATGCGGAGATAGAGCCTGCTTCATTCTGAGTCTGCTGTGTGTAGTCCGACGGTTGTGGCTGTCGGTTATAGCTTGGCATTGAGAGATACTGCGGCTGCTGTTGAAAATATTGTTGCCGTTGGTAGTCGTCGACTAAACGATACGTCTAAGAAGCGGCAAATAGGACCTATGATAGTGGCAAACTACCTGAAATTCCTGAGGGAGGAGGTTGATAGCCACGTGGTATGGGTGGCGGCTCTGGATACAGCCCAGGGCCACTTTGTGGCTGCTGTACGAAGTACATTGTCGATTGGGCTCCGTGAATCCCAAGCTATTTGGTGTGTACGCATGAGATTGGGTTAATACAGTGCGTCAATAACCAACCGTAAAGTAGAGAAGAGCTTCTACGAGAAACGGCCTGCGTCGTGAAGATGGCATTGGAGTCTGAGTAGGAGTGTGAATCACATAGGGCTGCGGTCCAATAGGGACGAAAGCATGAGAAAAGAAAAGGAAAGGGGCTAAAACCTGTCCCCGAGACGTTGGCTGTCCAGGATAGGGTCCTATCCTCCTCGTCTGGTGACAGAAAAACCACCAGAGCCACTATTTTCCTGTGGTGATTCCAGTAAAAACAAAGCCCACTCCCATAAACCACCAGAGGGCGTAAGCCGGTTTCTTTATCACTGACCCGTTGTCGGCTTGTGTAATTTGGTTGCGGAAGGAGTAGCCCGCTGATATGGGAGTTGCAGATTTCAGGCTCTAGAGGGAGCAAATTAATGATCCATTCATAGCGATGCGCTTCAACAAACCGCGAATGAAGATGCGAATTGAAGGAGGAATTCACCGCAGCGGTAGTCTTGCATCACGAAGGGAATTGTCTCATCCCGAGAGACGGATCAAATCAAGTTTCAGAACCTGGATGCTGCTGGACAAGTTGGATCAGGTTTGCTGGGCTGGAGTCTCGATTGCGGAGCCCGCCGGTAATGGTCAACTTCGATGGAAAATTAAAATTTCAGTGTAATAGGCTGTTTATTGTGCTTATTGTCGACTAGCAAGAGGTTAATTGTCACATGTTGTCGAGCCTTTCCGACAACCCGCCTGATTCCGTACAATGTACAATGATAAAGGCATGCCCTAAACGACACGAAATACCCAAGGCTGTCTTAATTGCCCTACATGTAAGGCACCTTGTAGACATCTCTTCTCTCCTTTCCTTGACGGTTCCTCTTGCGAGCAAATTTAGCAACATTGTACTCAAAGCCATTGAACTTCACAGAAGGTCCTCCTTGGTGCTTTGAGTTTTCTATCAAAATGTGTGAATTCTTGGGTTGAACGATGAGAGGCAAGAACCCCATGCCGACGGCGGCGATTTGCACAGGAAATGAAGTAGACCACTCGACTTTAAGCTCCATCTCTACTCTGCCCACCCACCACTTTTTTCTGGAGTGTTCTAGGCCTGGAATCGATATCCCGCTGAAGGTGCTTCGACTTTCTCGTCCATCGTTTGAACCATAAACTATGAATGTTTGAGTGGCAGTCCCGCAAGTATCGGTAATTATTGCGACTCGATTCTCCTTTCGGAGCCGTTTCGGCATAATTGCAAGCCTGGCCGCTCGATCATTGCCCAATGAACATCATTCATCATTAATTAGGGCTGAGAATTACGTAGAGTGTGCCTCTTCGACAACATTAATCCGCACTTCCCATTTTAGGTTCAGGATTATGATGCCACCGTGCAGTGACAGTCGTGGACTTCGTTTTCTGGGCCCGAGAAGAGCTTATGTCTTACTACGTAAGACAATCGCATGCGAATTGTTAGGGCGGGGGAGCCATTGTGGCACATAGTAAACGGGAAATTTAATAAGGATCGGTGGCTCTAGCGGGCTTAATTGCGTGGTATTGTGGGATCGCCTCTTTTTCTCACGACATGCAGTCATTGATACCACCCATCTTTTAGTTCCCGAGTGGGAGACTAGTCCCCGTGGTGCATAATTCCGCATTTGAGGCTCCCTTGAGAATGATCCCAATAAAATTATGCTCCTCTAGCGAGGAGGAGTGTAAATCAGCACGAATATGACCTGAATGTGCTCTGGGCCGATCGGTTATCATTGCTGTAAATTATGGTACAGCATCTTACACCAACTGGACCCTACCTTACATCCTTGTGTACGATGACAAATGATAATTGTTCAAGATAGATTACTTGCCGTACAGAACTGAATGAGTCGGAAGGCAGATTTCTATGCTGCATAGCTGCAAACAGGATTTTAAGGCTTGCAACACCTGTCAGGATGATTCGCCGTGTACTTCCCCTTCTCTATGCCGTAGCCGTTCTCCACATCCTCAGTTCCTTAGCACAAGCCGGCTCCTCTTCCTCGCAACATGGTAGGTTGAATTTCACGAGCACAAGTTTATATTCCCAATCCAGATTGAGGCATTGCCATTCAGAGGGCGCACAGATCGCAAGGCATAGGGGCCGAATGCACAATGCGGTAAGTGCACTGGATAACACTGTAGTGCGGACCAAGCGGGCTGCCGTACCCTTCTCCGGTGGGATATACGGCAAACGGTCACCTGCCATGCTACCTTATTCCGGCGGCATCTACGGCAAGAGGGCGGCATCAGCAACCCGCCACTATCCCTCCAACCTGAACTACCTAAATCTCGACGACGAGAGCAATTTCCCCGATGCTTCGCTGTGGGCCATGAGGACCAGGTAGTTTTTCTCCACTGTGTGTCATTTCGACCGAATCGAATCTCAGGGCCATCCGCGCCATGCCTCTCAACGGAGGAATGTATGGGTGAGGAGGGAGATCAACACCCCGGCATTATCATTACTACCAGTTCCGTTACACTGAACAAACATGCTTAAAATATCGGAAAGCAAGGTGATTCGCTGAATAAATGGGTGGCATCGTTACGGTTCTTGTATGCATGCGTGGTATGTGTTGGACCATGCCGGAACTGTGAGCCTATTGTTTATTGTTAGGTAAAGTAAATGTCTGGGATCGGAGTTGCTCAATCCGAGGCAGCAGTTTCTGACGCCTACGAGCATGTGTCACTAGGTAACGACTGGACAGGAAGCAGAAACAATGGCCAGGTGATGGCTTTGCCTATTGAACCGTTTTGGCCATCGCCCAACTAGGTCCTTGGCTGTTTTAAGTTTTCCCAATTTTCGACCTCAGTTCGCGACGGCTAGCACCATATGGAGTGGCTGGGAGAGATTGAAGAGGTTCGAAATCACTCAGCGCCTCTACTCAGACAGTCTGGTTCTGTTATTGGCGACGATGTGGGCAGAAATCTACTCCACAGTCCCACGAGTGCGGGCCGAGATTTTACGAACTGTGGGTCGAGTCTATCTGTCACTGCATGTTAAATGTGTGGAGTTTTGAGGCGTCCCAAAAACGCACAAACCGAGTGATGAGTTCCATCTGAACAATTCTCAGCTCGGAGAAGACTCTCTCACCGTTGTGAGATCGCTGCGGCAACAGTAATTTAATTGCTATCTTCGACGGAGAAATCAACAACCCCGTTCTAGCATGGTAGACTTGCGGCCGAAAGCGAACGAAAGGATGACAGGTTTAAGGTCTATATGAGCCACTTTTCGGGCT
>CAWHDE010000019.1:0-79635 GCA_963827925.1 uncultured Pseudomonadota bacterium
AGCCGGGCGCCATTGAACGGTCCCATCTTGGTTTCAAAAAATTCCAGGATTTTATCGACCGTCTGGCTGGTGATCACGCCTTTTTCGATGAGCAGCGCCTCCAGTGCCTTCGCACGCGCAGCATTACGGGCTTCGCGATCCTCGGGATATTTAAATCGCTCGGTCATGTCGAAATTCCTGTTCAACTGGCCTGGGTGATCACATCACCCAGATAATGTTGGTAAAGATCGGCATAAATCGTAAAATTTTTCTCCGCGAACGCGCCCCAGAGATGTGTCGGGTCAAAGCGCAGGCAGTAGCATGGCATGGCCGCGCCAATCCCGTCTGGTCCGGTATCGCACAAATAAACATAGGCGCCATCGTAAACCGTCTCGACGACACCCGTCTTCTCCCGCAAGAAACCGGGCAGCCGCGTGTGCTCGGCCGATGGCACATTCTTGATCCGCACGGTATCGCCCTCAGCATAGGCCGGCGCGTCCGGAAAGTCGCGTTTCGGCGAATCCCCCTCGACAAGGTATTGGTAAACCCGCGCATCTATCCCCGCATCGCCGACAGTGGCTTTTTCAGGTTTCGGATTTTTAAGAAATTGCGCAGTCTTTTCTTCGAGTTCTGCTTCCGTGATATACCCGTTGGCGATAAAAAATCCTGAAATTCCGCCAAGCCATTTTTCATAATAACGGTATTTAAAGTAATCGAACGGGTTCATCCCTTCCGCGCCGGTCCGCAGGCTTGCCCAGGTCCATTTGTCATGGAACGTACTGGCGGTTTGCGGTAGTTACAGATGCCCGCTGAGCGCCATCATGGCGGTGTGAATCCCGAAAATCCGTGTTTCCCAAGGCTCAACAAAAACACGTTTTTCGAGGTCGACGCGATCCAGCCCCTCAAGGCCGCCCAGATAATGTTGAAGCTTCATTGCCTGCTCCCACTTGAGATGGTTCGAGCCTGATCATCCTAGGTTCACATGCTTTCGCGCATGAACCTAGGATGATCAGCAGTCTCATATCAATAATAATGTTTAGATTGCCGCAGGTGAGGCAACCTAAACAATCGCTGTCTAATTTACGCCTTCAAGAGCACCCAACACGGCATCCACCGTTGGGGTGGATTTTTGGTCAGGAATTCTGTCAGAACTTCCGATACATAGCCGAAGGCCGCGCCTACCAGCATGGCCAGAGCAGCGATGACGATACCGGTCCAATTCGATAGCATCGATTTGAAAAAACCAGCACTCCCTCCACTACAAGCAAAGAACGACGCCCAGGCGATGAACGTGACCCAAACCGGAATAGGCAGAAACGCGGCGATAAGATAAGTGTCGATACCTCCGAGGAGGCCGATGCTAACTGCAAGAGACCAATACTTACTCATATGCGATATCCTTTTGCAGCAGCGTTATGGAGGAAACGTCGTCATGGACGACACAAAACAGCTCTCAAAACCGTGTCGCAGCGCATCACCCTGAAGATTGCGGCCAATAAAAACAATCTGGCTCTGTTTTTGTTCGCCGGGTAGCCATGGCGCACCCGGTGTACTCTCGAGCGTCATATGGACGCCTTGAAAAACGAAACGCCGTGTCTCTCCCTCAAGGAACACGATTCCTTTGGTTCGAAGCAGGTCTTGGCCTTGCTCTTGCACCAGCCGGCTCAGCCAGCGACTGAGTGCGGCGCCATCCAGGGCAACCGGTTCCGAGAGTGCCACGCTCGTAATATCGGCATCATGTTCATGCATCGAATCCTCCAGCAGCGCCGGATCAATTTTAAGCGCATTGCGGACATCGAAGGCGCCGATATCCAAAACCAGATGCGGTGCGACGGCGCTGCGCTGCGTGCGATGGATGGCAGCCAACGGATTCAGCGCCCGCAGATGGGATTCGATCTCGGCTAGGGAATCAGCCGCACGATCTGATTTGTTCAGTAATATAACATCCGCGAATGCGATCTGTTCACGCGCTTCCTCGTGCTCGAACTGTGTTTGAACATACTCCGCATCTACGACCGTCACGAGGGCATCGAGCTTCAGGTTTTTGCGCAGCACTTCGTCAAGCATGAAGGACTGGATGATCGGCGCGGGGTCAGCCAGGCCGGTGGTCTCGATGATAAAGCGATCGACCCGCCGTCCGGACTCCAAAATACGGCCGACCGCACCAATAAGGTCTTGTCGTACCGTGCAACAGATACACCCATTGCTCAATTCAACGACGACCTCATCAGTTGCATGAATCGGCTGGGGAATCAATATTGATTTCACCAAATTCGTTAACGATAATGGCGATCTGCTCACTGTCATTGGCCTGCAAGAGGTTATTCAGAAGCGTGGTTTTACCGGCACCTAATCTTACTGTGTCATAAATTGCTTCGACTGTAAGTTCGTTGGCAACATGGGCAACGAGGCAGTGTTCTTGAGATGGCTCGGGCGATTGCGATGCGGACGGAGGTGATTGAGTTTGGCACGTGACGCTCAGGCCGGATCGGGGGATCCGCGGGGTCGATAGCCTTCGGGAAGGGGATGTTCTTTGAAGAGAGTGGTGTTGCGTGGTCCTGAGGGGGGAATCGCTTCCCTCTCCGAGATCAGGAATCCGTAGGCGGCGATACACAGCGTGGCGTGATGATGGAAGCCGCGCCAACCTCGGCCCTCGTAATGGCCAAGACCGAGTTCCTGCTTGAGGTCCTGGTAATCGCGCTCGATGCGCCAGCGCAGTTTGGCGGTGTTCACCAGCGCGCTCCGGCCGATGCCGGCAGGCAAGGTGGACAGCCAGTATTTTGTCGGCTCGGCTTCTCCCGCGGGCCATTCGATCAGGCACCATTCCTCAGACCGCGGCGTTGAGCGTGCATAATCTCGATGCGCTGGGCGCACCCGCACGGCAGCGAAGCGCGAGGTGAGTTTGGCGTTGCTGCCTTCTCGCCAGGTAACCCGCCGCCAGGCGCCTTTGGGAAGCGCCAGTGCCATTTGCCGTGCCGGGACAGGTTGATGCGCGGCATCGCGACGGATCGCCGAGGTGGGGCGGCCCTGGCCACGCCATGGTTTTGGCGGCAGCGGCTCTGTACCCGGCGGCCACAGGCTGGTGGAAGACTGAATACCGACGACATAGGGCAGGCCGATCTCGGTGATGCCGTCACGGAAATCTGTGTCGTTGCCGTATCCTGCGTCAGCCAACACGGCTTCTGCTCGTATCCCGGCGGCGACGGCGGCACGCAACTGATCCAACGCGATTTGCGGCTTGGTCTGGAAGACAACCTCGTCCGGTACGCCGGCGGCCGCACGCCGGTCGGGGTCATCGGCCCATGCCCGCGGCAGATAGAGCCGATACGCGATTGGCAGACTGGCGTGATCATTCGCGGCGGACAGGCTGACGGCGACCTGGCAGTTATCCTGCTTGCCAAGCTGACCGCAATATTGCCGCGCCACACCGACGGAGTGCCGCCCCTTCTTCGGTATGCCGGTATCGTCAATAATCAGGGCGCGGATCGGATCGCGCTTGGCGATCAGGGGCAAGACCCGCTCCCGAACCGCCGCCAAGACGACATCATCCGACCAATCAGATTTTGCCACAAAGTGGTGCAGCGACTGATGCGCAGCCTGCACCCGCCCTGGCTGCACGCGGGCTGCCATCGGCTCGACGCTCTTGCGATCCCCCGGCAGCAATAATCCCGCGCAATAAGAATGGAACGGTGCCGCGCGGTCGGCATGGCCCAGCGCAGAGCTGAGCGCCTCGACATAGGCGCTAAAACGTGATTCGCTGTTGCGCCGTCCAGCCTTGAGACCCATAAACCGCCTCCACGGTTAAGAATCTCCAGCCATGACAGATCAAGTCCGAATCGGGCAAGAGTTTATGACACAGTAAGACTAACAGGCTGCGGAAATTTGTCTTTTGTCTGGGCTGATAATGTGATTCGCTAACCATGGCGTCATGGGGTGAGCTGATGCGTGGTGATGATGAGCAAACAGGGGCTTTATTCAGCTATGTGAGCCCTGAGGCATTGGTCCCTGTGGATCATCCGTTGCGGCCGATCCGGCTGTTGATGAACCAGGCTTTGGCTCGGCTCTCGCCGGCTTTTGACAAGCTCTACCCGGCCAGCGGTCGGGCCTCAATTGCCCCTGAGAAATTGCTGCGGGCCTTGTTGCTGCAAGCGTTTTTCGGAGTGCGTTCGGAGCGGCAATTGATGGAGCAGGTGAGCTACAACATGCTGTTCCGCTGGTTTATCGGGCTGTCGATGGACGCGCCTGTGTGGGACGTGACGGTGTTTACCAAGAACCGTGAACGCCTGTTGGAAGGTGATGTGGCGGTTGGCTTTTTACTGGCTGTTATGGGCGATCCGGCGGTTGAGAGGCTGCTTTCGACGGACCATTTTTCGGTCGATGGCACACTGATCGATGCCTGGGCGTCGATGAAGAGTTTTCGGCGCAAGGACGGCGGGGATGAGCCTCCAGCCGGACCTTGGCGCAACGCGGAACGCAATTTTCACGGCGAGACGCGCAGCAACGAAACTCATGCCTCGACCACAGACCCGGACGCCAGGCTGTACCGCAAGTCCAAAGGCCAGCCCGCGCGGCTTTGCTATATGGGGCATCTGTTGATCGAGAATCGCCATGGCCTGATCGTCGATACGCGCACCACCCATGCGACAGGCCGGGCGGAACGCGAGGCAGCGGAGGATATGATCGCTGCCAAACCGCGTACTCGACGATGTAGCCTGGGCGCCGACAAAGCCTATGACACGGCCGAGCATGTCGCCCGCCTGCGCGCCCTGGGTGTCACCCCGCACGTCGCACAAAATACCGCTGGGCGGCGTTCGGCCATTGATGGGCGCACCACCCGGCATCCGGGCTATGCCATAAGCCAGCGCTTGCGCAAGCGTATCGAGGAGCCCTTCGGTTGGATCAAAGCCGCGGCTGGCTTGCGCAAAACCCGCCACCGTGGCCTCAGCCGAGTCGGCTGGGTGGTGACGCTGACCGCCGCCGCTTGCAACCTGGTGCGCTTGCCCAAGCTGATCGCCGCCGCGACATGAGCACTGCAGATCGCAAGTCCCTGATCGGCAAGTGGCGGATCACCAGCATGGAGAGTTGGGATGCCGGGTATGTCAACCTGTGCGGCCCAGCCTACATACAAATCGACGAGGCCGGCGGCGAAATGGCCTTCGGCGCCGTTCAGATTGGGCTGCAATGCGAGTATGGCAAGACAAGCATCTGGTTCAGATTCCACGGATCAGACGAGATGGACGAAGTCGCCGGCGACGGAGACGCTGCACTCGAAGAAAACGGCACCCTCAACGGCGAAATCCGCTTCGACAACGGAGACGAAACCTCATTCACCGCCAAACGATGGTGAATTTCCGCAGCCTGTTAGAGCCTGATCGGCTTGGCGCGCTTGCGTCAAGCTTATCGCGCTCTAAATCTCGCGCGCCTGCGCCACGCTCCGCAGCCGGAAGGTCAGCGCCAGCGCACCGGCGACGATCACCGCCCCGGCGCCAAACACCGCCGGATAGCCGTAATGCCCGCCCACCGCGCCCGCCACGGGGCCGGTCAGGCCCAGCGCCACGTCGAGAAACACGGTATAGATGGCGATCGCCGCACCCCGGCTGCCCGGCGCCACGGTATGTAGCGCCTCCACCGCCAGAGCCGGAAAGATCAGCGAGAATCCTATACCGGCCAAAGCCGCGCCAAGCAGCGCCACCAGCGGCACGGGCGCCAGCCAGAGCAGCACCAGCCCCGCCACCTCGATGGCAAAGGAGATCAACGCCGGGCGGAACCCGCCAAACCGCCCGATGGCCCCGGACAGGAAAATCCGCACCACAACAAAGCAGACCCCAAAACTGGTGAGCGCATAGGCCGCCCCCTGCCAGCCATGGGCGGTATAATAAAGCGCCATGAAGGCGACGATGACGCCGAACCCGAAGGAGCCTCCCCCCAGCGCGAGACCATAAGGCACAATCTCGCGCGCCACGCTCAGCATGCTCATCTGCTTGGCCCCGACCAGAGGCGCCGCAGCCTTGCTGAAGGCAGCCCCTGCCAGACCCAGCAGCGGGAGAACGATGGCAACGCCCGCCAGAGCAGACAGCCCGCCCCAATGCATCAGCGCCACCCCGGCCGGCGCTCCGGCGGCGATCCCGCCATAGGAGGAAACGCCATTCCAGGAGATCACCTCCGCCGTGGCGCCGCCGCCGCACCGCCCGATGCCCCAGGTGATGCAGCCTGTGCCCGTGCAGCTCTCCGCCGTACCCAGCACCAGGCGGCTCAGCAACAGCCAGCCAAGCACCACCAGTGGCGCATGAGAGAGCGCACCCGCCAGAATGCAAACCCCGTTCAGCGAGGCGCAGATGAGCCCGGTCAGTACCGTCACCTTACCGCCACGCAGATCGCAGGTGCGGCCAACCACCGAACGCGTCAGCAAGGTCGCGGCATATTGCAGGCTGATCACCCCGCCCGCGAGGGCGGCGCTATAGCCGAGCGTGAAATGCACAACGCCTGGAAACACCGCCAGCGGCAAACCGATGAGGAAATAGGTGATGGCGTTGAAAGCGACGATTGAGAGTATCTGCGCCGTGCGGTTGCCCGCCGCAGCATTGCCGCTAACCGTCATAATCCCCGAAGCCTCCCGTCGCGTCGGCACAATCTTAAGGAATTTGAAGCGGATAGTACAATTCTGCCTGCCATGCGGTGGGCACAGGCTCAGCCCGCGAAGGCGGTCTCCACCTCGGCCCACTCCACCGCCCAGGCGGGAGGGTTCATCTTCACCAGGCCGGGCATTACCGCCTCCAGCACCGGCCCCGGCGGCATCAGCTTACCGCCCTTCACGAAGGCGGCGCGCATCACCGCGGTGCAGGACACACCCTGCGGTCCGGAAAAAACCTGCTCCACATATAGCCAGCGCTCATCCCAGCCGAGCAGCCTGGTGGCCAGCGTGAAGCGCGCGAAGGGCGAGAGCGGGCGGCGGAAGCGCATCGCCGCCCCCGCCAGCACCACGCCCAGCTTCTCGCGCCGCATCGCCGCCCAGGTGCCGGAGCGCAGGATGAGATCCGTACGCCCCAGATCCATCAGCGCCAGATAGCGCGAATTGGTCATGTGCAGATTAAGGTCGAGATCCAGCGGCCAGACCCGGAAATCCAGCTCCGACACATCCTCCATCTCCATCTTCGGCCGCCGCCAGGCACCGAAGATCACGCAAAGCAGCCGGAAGATCAGGTTCATGCGCTCAGCCTGGCCTGCTCTTCCGCCACCAGCTCCTTGCGCGACAGCTTGCCGACGACCGTCTTCGGCAGCATGTCGCGGAATTCGATCTGCTTCGGCCGCTCCACCGGGGAGAGGTGCTCCGCCAGAAAGCTCTGCAACTCCGCCTCGGTAATCTGCGCGCCCTCTTGCAGCTTCACATAGGCTTTCGGCACCTGCCCGCGCTTGGCGTCCGGAATACCGATCACCACCGCCTCCAGCACCGCCGGGTGCTTGTACAGCGCCTCCTCCACCATCCGCGGATACACATTATAGCCACCGGAAATAATCAGGTCCTTGATGCGGTCGACCAGGAAGATATAGCCATCCTGATCCTGGTAGCCGACATCGCCGGTCCGCAGCGCGCCATCCACGAACACTTTCGCGGTCTCATCCAGGCGCCTCCAATAGCCCATCATCACCTGCGGGCCGCGCACGCACACCTCGCCACGCTCACCTTGTGCAACGATGCGCGAAGGATCATCCAGCGCGCGGATCTCCACCACAGTGTCATCCACCGGCACGCCGATGGAGCCATCCCGCACCCTACCGAACATATTGCACGCCACCACCGGCGAGGCCTCGGAAAGCCCGTAACCCTCCACAAGCTGGCAGCCGGAAATTTGCTCGAACTTCGTACGGATTTCGGCAGGCAGCGGCGCCGCGCCGGAAACGCAGAAACGGACGGAGGAAAGCTCCCATGTCTCCTTGGCGGCAGCCTCGTTGATGTTGGCATAAAGCGTCGGCACGCCGGGGAAGAAGATCGGCTTGGTGCGCTTGAACGTGTTGCGCAACAACTCCTTGTCGTAGCGCGGCAGGAGAATCATCTCCAGGCCAAGCATCATCGAGAGATTCATCGCCACCGTCATGGCGAAGACATGAAACAACGGCACCAGCGTCAGCATGCCCGACCCTGGCTCGATATACGGTAGCCGCCGCACCAACTGCGCGCAATTGGCGGTGAGATTCGCATGGCTCAGCATCGCGGCTTTTGGAATACCCGTGGTGCCGCCGGTATATTGCAGCACCGCGAGGTCGCTTACCGCCTCGCACGGCACAGGGCGTGGCGCCGCCCCAGGCGCCACCAGCGCGCGGAACAGGACATGCCTGGAATCGACGGGGATTTTCGCCAGGCTCTTGCGCCTGGTAAGCCAGAAACCAACGCGCTTCAGCGGGTCCAGAATGTCCAGCATCGACCCGACAACGAGATGATCCAGCGACCCATCCGCCATGATCGGCGCGAATTTCCCGTACAGCTCGCCAATATCCAAGGTCACCGCGATCCGCGCGCCGCTATCCTGCAGGAAATGCCGCAGTTCCCGCTCCACATAAAGCGGGCTGAGATTCACCACCACGCCGCCCGCGCGCAAAATCGCGTAATAGCAGATCACATAATAAGGCGTGTTGGGCAGGCACAACGCCACGCGCGTGCCCTTCTCCACACCTAAGCGCTGAAACCCCGCCGCCGCGCGCTCCACCAACAGGCCAAGCTCGGCATAGCTCGTGCGCTTGCCCAAAAAATCCAATGCATTAACAGAAGGAAACCGCGCCACCGCATTGGCCAGCAGCTCATGCACCGGCAGAGTGGGAATCGGCCCGGCCTTGCTCTGGGCAGTATCCATGGTCAGCCCCCCGTGCAGGGGGCCAGCGCGGTGGCCGGGCGGGTCCAGACCTCTGAACGGCCCAGCAGCGGAATCCCGACATAGCCGCGGACATGCAACGTGCCGTCAGCGGCGACATGCATCACGGATTTATAGGTCTTGCCGCCCTCAGGGTCGTAGATCCATCCGCCCCTCCAGCCGCCATTCCCATCCGGAACGAAATTGCCTAGAATCGAAAGCCCGCAAAGCGGACGGCTCTGCAGCGCGGCATTGCCATTATGAATATCGGTCTTCGGCTTGCCTGCGGAATCCAGCGGCACCTTCAGCCATTCGATCTTTCCGCACAAATCGCCGCCGCAAGGGGAAATCACGATCCCGGCCTTGCCGGTCTGGTCCACCCACCAGCCGGCCGGGCTGGTGTCGGCCAGGGCCGGGGCCGCAAGCCAGGAGAAACCAGCAGCGGCCAGAAGAATTTTTGCATGGCGCCTGAAAGCGATCTCTTGCATTTCCATCCCTATTTGGTATTTGTCATACACAATACGTCAGGCTACAACCCTATTCAATAGCAAAGAAGAGCAACAACGCTCTGCAAGGGACAAAACAGGCTGAGGAGGAAACTAAGAAATATGAAAAAGATCGCTTCATACAAGACTCATCTTCTGGCGGCGACGGCACTTGGCGCCCTGGCAACATTCGGCCTCGGGCAGGCGGCGCACGCTTCCGGATTCGGTCTGCGCGAGGGTTCGGCCGACTGGCTGGGCAATGCCTTCGCCGGCAGCGAGGCCAAGGCCTATGACGCCAGCACCGCCTGGACCAACCCCGCCGGCATGGCGCTGCTGAACCAGGACGAGCTGGATGGCAATGTCAGCTATATCTCCCCGTCCGCGAATTTCTCCGGCTACAACACCAACCCGCTCACCGGCGGCACGGTCAGCGGCACGCAGGGCGGCAACGCCGTTACCCCGGCGGCTTCGGGCGCATTGTTCGGCGTGTTCGCCCTGGCCCCCAACTGGCGCCTCGGCTTCAGCGTCACCAACCCATATGGCGAGCGCACCTCCTACCCGAGTGATTTCGTCGGCCGCTATCAGAGCCTTGTCTCCAGCATCACCGGCGTGGATTTCGGCATTGCCCTGTCCTACAAGGTCAATAACCATTTCTCTGTCGGCGGCGGCCCGGTGATTGAATATTTCGACGCCCGCCTGACCCAGTCCCTGAACGTGCCGGTGCTGAGCGCCGCCACCGGGCAGGACCCGACCGCCGATGTCTATGGCAGCAATGTCGGTGTCGGCTATAATGTTGGCGCGCTCTATCAGTTTGACGACGCGACACGCATCGGTATCGATTACCATTCGCGCATCCGGCACGACATTAACGGCACGCAGACAATCACCACCCCGGGGATCTATTCCGCGCTCAGCCCCGCCACTGCCGCGGAACTGGCGGAAGGCAACAGCAGCGCCACCACCACGATCACCATGCCGGATTCGGTCGGCGTCGGCATCTATCACCAGATCACCTCGGCCTGGGCGGTGATGGGCAGCGTGGAATGGACCCATTGGGCTCTGCTCAACAGCCTGAACGTCACGCCCACAAACGGCTTCCCCGGAACCGTCATCTACGAGAACTGGCGCAATACCTGGTTCGCCGGCATCGGCACCAATTACCAGCTCACCGACCGGATCATGCTGCAGGCGGGCTTTGCTTACGACCAGTCCCCGGTGACGGATGCCAACCGCACCTCCCGCGTGCCGGATGCGGACCATTATGACCTCGGCTTCGGCGCGCAATATAAAATCACTCAGGCCGCGACCTTTGAGTTGGCTTACGGCCACGTGTTCTCGCCGGGCGGGAGCATCAACAGCACCGCCTCCAGCTCTCTGCCGACACCGAGCGGCGCGCTGATTGGCGACTACACCGCCTCGGACAATTCCGTTACCGCAGGCGTAACAATGAAGTTCTGACAACTCCTCCCCCGGCGGCGGCGCGCCGCCGGGTATCTGCCCCCGCCGCCGCGCCACATGCAAAGGTGAATAATATGACCTAAATAGTCATCTGAAGACCGTATCCGCAGGAGCTCCCATGCCGCAAGACGACCCGCTCTATACCGTTACACAGCTTGGCGCCGAGCTTGGAATTACCGTGCGGACTTTACATTTCTACGAAACACAAGGGCTCATCACGCCGCGTCGCGCGGGCAATACGCGCGTCTATTCCCAACGTGACCGTGCGCGCATGATCCTCATTCTGCGCGGCAAGCGGCTCGGCTTCTCCATCAAAGAGATCAAGGAATATCTTGAGCTTTACGATATCGACCCCACCCATGGGCGGCAGACAAGAGCGCTGCTGAAAGCAGCGCAGAACCGCATCCTCCAGTTGGAGGAGCAACGCCATGCCCTGGAACAGACACTTACCGAGCTGCGCAGCATCGAGCAGCAATGCGAGGCCGCGCTGAAGACGCTGGACGAACTGCCAGCCCCAGATCCGGCGCCGAAAACCGAACCCCAAGCCGGCCCGGCGGACAAAACCGCCACCGCCAAACCGATCGGGAGATCAACGTGACCCATGCCGTTATCGCGGGCTATGCCCGTTCCCCCTTCACCCTCGCCAGCAAGGGTGCCCTCGCCCGCACCCGCCCGGACGATATCGCCGCCGAGGTCATCGCCTCCCTGGTTGCCCGCACCGGCATCACCCCGTCCGATCTTGAAGCCGTCATTCTTGGCTGCGCCTTTCCCGAGGGCGAGCAGGGCCTGAACCTCGCCCGCCTCGTGGCGCTTTATGCCGGGCTGCCGCAATCCGTCGGCGGCTACACCGTGAATTATTTCTGCGGCTCTTCCATGCAGTCCATCCACATCGCCGCCGGGCATATCGCCACGGGTGCGGGCGAGGCGTTCATCGCCGCGGGTGTCGAGAGCATGAGCCGCGTGCCGATGATGGGCTTCAACCCGCTGCCCAACCCGGCCCTCTACGCCAAGCTTCCGGCCGCCTATATGGGCATGGGCGAAACCGCCGAGAATGTCGCCGCGAAATGGAGCATCTCCCGCGCCGAGCAGGAGGCTTTCGCGGTGGAGAGCCAGCGCCGCGCCGCCGCCGCCATCGCCGCCGGAAACCTCAAGGACGAGATCGTCCCCATCACCACTAAGGCGGGCAAGGTGGAGGCTGATGGCTGCCCCCGCCCGGAAACCACCGCCGAAACCCTGGCCGGGCTGAAGCCCGCCTTCAGCGCCACCGGCTCCGTGACCGCCGGCACGTCCTCGCCCCTCACAGATGGCGCCTCCGCCGTGCTGGTCTGCTCGGAAGAGTACGCCGCCAAGCATGGCCTTAAAGTGCTGGCGCGCATCCGCGCCACCGCCACCGCCGGCTGCGCGCCCGAGATCATGGGCATCGGCCCGGTTGGCGCCTCCAAAAAAGCGCTGGCCCGCGCTGGCATCTCTGCGTCCGACCTCGATGTGGTGGAGCTGAACGAGGCCTTCGCCTCCCAGTCCCTCGCCTGCATCCGCGATCTAGGGCTGGACCCCGCAAAAGTGAACATCGATGGCGGCGCCATCGCGCTCGGCCATCCGCTGGGCGCCACCGGGGCGCGCATCACCGGCAAAGCCGCGTCCCTGCTGAACCGCGTCGGCGGGCGCTACGCGCTGGCCACGCAATGCATCGGCGGCGGCCAGGGCATCGCCACGGTTCTGGAGCGCGTGTGATGGAAAGCATCCGCAAGGCCGCAGTCATCGGCGCCGGAACCATGGGGGCCGCCATCGCGGCGCAGTTCGCCAATGCGGGCGTGCCGGTGCTGCTGCTGGACATCGTTCCCGCCGGTGCCAAATCCCGCAACGCTTTGGCTGAAGGCGCGATCGCCAAAATGCTCAAGACCGAGCCCGCGCCCTTCATGTCCACCCGCGCCGCGAAGCTCGTCACCCCCGGCAATATCGAGGATGATCTACCCCAGCTCGCCTCCTGCGACTGGATCGTGGAAGCGATCATCGAGCGTCTCGACCTGAAGCAGGATCTCTACCGCAAGATCGACGCGGTGCGCCGCCCGGGCAGCGCCGTCTCCTCCAACACCTCCACCATTCCTCTCGCCAAACTCACAGAAGGGATGCCCGAGAGTTTCAAGCGCGACTTCCTGATCACCCATTTCTTCAACCCGCCGCGCTATATGCGCCTGCTGGAGCTGGTGACGGGCCCGCAAACCGATCCTGATCTGGCCTCGAAAGTTGCGTCCTTCTCGGATCTCATGCTCGGCAAGAGCGTCGTCAATGCCAAGGACTCTCCCGGCTTCATCGCCAACCGCCTCGGCGTGTTCTGGCTACAGACCGGCGTGATCGAAGCCATCGATGCCGGGCTGACGGTTGAGGAAGCCGACGCGGTAATGGGCAAGCCCTTCGGCATTCCCAAAACCGGCGTGTTCGGGCTCATCGATCTGGTGGGGCTGGATTTGATGCCGCATATCAATGCGAGCCTCGCGGGCTCTCTGCCCGAAGCCGATGCCTTCCACGCCACCAACCGCGACCTGCCGCTCATCAAGAAAATGATCACGGAAGGCTATACCGGCCGCAAAGGCAAAGGCGGTTTCTACCGCAAAGGTGCCAAGGGCCGCGAAGCTATCGACCTCACCAGCGGCGACTACCGCCCGGTGCAGAAACCCAACCTGCCGGAACTTTCCACGCGCGATTTGCGCGCTCTGCTCACCGCACCTTCCAAGGCCGCGCGCTATGGCTGGCGCGTGCTGGGGCAGACGCTGTCCTACGCCGCCTCTCTGGTGCCTGACGCAGCGGAAGATGTGCACGCCATCGATGAAGCGATGCGCCTTGGCTATAACTGGAAGTTCGGCCCCTTCGAGCTGATCGACAAACTCGGCGCCGACTGGCTGGCGGAAAAGCTGGCCGAAGACGGCTTCCCCGTTCCCGCCCTGCTCACCGCCGCCAAGGGCAAGAGCTTCTACCGGCTGGACGGCGCCTCACGCGAATATCTCGGCACTGACGGCGCCTACCATAAGTTCACCCGCCCCGAGGGCGTGCTGATGCTCGAAGACATCAAGCGCGCCTCCAAGCCCGTGTTGAAGAACGCCTCCGCCGCTGTGTGGGATATTGGCGATGGCGTGCTCTGCTTCGAGCTGATTTCCAAGAGCAACAGCTGGGACCAGCAGAATCTCGAACTGCTGGACAAGACCATCGACCTCGTGCGCGCAATGCCACAAGGCGCTGGTGATCTATAACGAGGGCTCGCATTTCTCCGTCGGCGCCAATCTCGGCCTCGCCCTCTTCGCCGCCAACATCGCGGCCTGGGGCGAGATCGAGAAACTCGTGGCCTCCGGCCAGCAGATTTTCAAGAAGCTGAAATACGCCCCCTTCCCCAGCGTCGCCGCGCCCTTCGGCATGGCGCTTGGCGGTGGCTGCGAAATCCTGCTGCACTCTTCCGCCATCCAGGCCCATGCGGAGGCTTATATCGGCCTGGTGGAATGTGGCGTCGGCCTCGTCCCCGCCTGGGGTGGCTGCACGGAGCTGCTCTCGCGCTGGGCCGCCAACAAGGCGATGCCGAAAGGCCCCATGCCCGCCGCGACCAAAGTGTTCGAGATGGTCAGCACCGCCACGGTCAGCAAATCCGCTGCCAATGCCAAGGAACTTCTCTTCCTGCGCGAAACTGACGGCATCACCATGAACCGCTACCGCCTGCTGGCCGACGCCAAGGCCAAAGCGCTCGCCCTGCTGGAAAACTACGCGCCGCCCGAGGCGCCCACCTACCAGCTCCCCGGCGAGGACGGCCGCGTGGGCTTCGCCATGGCGGTGAAGGATTTCCGCAAGAAGGGCCTCGCCACACCCTATGACGAGGTGGTGGCCGGCGAACTGGCCAATGTACTCTCCGGCGGCGAGGCGGACATTATCGACCGCCCGACCGAGCAAGAGATCCTCGCCCTCGAACGCGCCGCCTTCACGCGGCTGATCAAGAAGGACGGCACGCTGGCGCGCATCGAAACGATGCTCACCACCGGCAAGCCGCTCCGCAACTAAGGAGAGAAAGCCATGCAAACCTACACCGCGCCCCTGCGCGACATGCGCTTTGTTCTACACGAGCTGCACCCGGCCCGCCGCTCTGCCCGGCACCGAGGAGTTCACGCCCGAACTGCTCGACACCATCCTGGAGGAAGCAGGCAAATTCTGCGCCGATGTGCTGCTGCCCATCAATGCCAGCGGCGACGAGGAAGGCTGCCATTATGAAAATGGCGTCGTCCGTACCCCGAAAGGCTTCAAGGAAGCCTACACGGCCTTCAACGAATCCGGCTGGGGCGCGCTGAACGCGGACCCCGCCTATGGCGGCCAAGGCCTGCCGGAAACGGTGGCGAAGCTGGTGGAAGAGATGATCTGCGCCTGCAATCTCTCCTTCGGGCTTTATCCTGGCCTCACGCACGGCGCCTATCTGGCGCTGAAAAGCCATGGCTCGGAAGCGCTGAAGGATTTCTATCTGCCCAAGCTCGTCTCCGGCGAATGGTCCGGCACCATGTGCCTCACCGAGCCGCATTGCGGCACCGATCTCGGCCTGCTGCGCACCAAGGCGGTGCCGCAGGCGGATGGCAGCTACAAGCTCACCGGCTCGAAAATCTTCATCTCCGCCGGCGAGCATGACCTCTCCGAGAACATCATCCACCTCGTGCTCGCCCGCCTGCCGGACGCACCGTCCGGCGTGAAAGGCATCTCGCTCTTCCTGGTGCCGAAATTCCTGCCGGATGAAACGGCAAACCCGGTGCCCGCAACGGCGTGACCTGCGCCGCCATCGAGCACAAGATGGGCATCAAGGCTTCCGCCACCTGCCAGATGAATTTCGACGACGCCACGGGCTGGCTTGTCGGCGCCCCGCATAAGGGCATGCAGGCGATGTTCGTGATGATGAATTCCGAACGCCTTTCCGTCGGCACACAGGGGCTGGGCGTGGGCGAGGCCGCTTATCAGGGCGCCGTCGCCTACGCCAAGGACCGCGTGCAAGGCCGCTCTTTGGCCGGGGCCAAATATCCCGACAAACCAGCGGACCCGATCATCGTCCACCCAGACATCCGCCGCAGCCTGATGACCATGCGCGCCTATAACGAAGGCTGCCGCGCGCTGGGCATCTGGGTCGCCAGCGTCATGGACATCGCGGAACGCAGCGAAGACAAAATGGCCAAGGCGGAGGCGGAAGAGTTCATCGCCGTCATCACCCCGGTGGTGAAGGCGCTCTTCACCGATCTCGGCTTCGAGAGCGCCAATCTCGCCGTGCAGACCTATGGCGGCCATGGCTATATCCGCGACCATGGCATGGAGCAGCTGGTGCGCGATTCCCGCATCGCGATGATCTATGAAGGCACCAACGGCATCCAGGCGCTGGATCTGGTGGGCCGCAAACTGCCCGCGAATATGGGCCGTGGCTTGCGCCGCTTCTTCCATCCGGTGGCGGAATTCATCGAGGCCAACCAGAACGACCCGGCCATCGGAAAGTTGGTGCAAGGCTTCGCCCGCGCCTTCGGGGCGCTGCAACTCGCCACCGGCTTCATCGCCGAAAAATCGCTGAAGGACGCGGAGGAGGCAGGCGCCGCCGCCACCGATTATCTGCGCCTGTTCGGGCTGGTCGCACTCGGCTTCATGTGGATGCGCACGGCAAAAATCGCGGCGGAAAAAGCTGCTGGAGCCGGGGCCGGACCAAGCCTTCTACAAAGCCAAGCTTGCCACCGCGCGCTTCTATGCCGAGCGTATTCTGCCCCAGGCAGGCGCCCTGCTCTTTCACCATCAAATCCGGCAAGGGCTCGCTGATGGCCCTTGAGGATGACGCTTTCTAACCTGTTTACCTCAGCCTGGACTTAAACTTGAGGCCCGGAGGCGCATGCTTCCGGGTCTTTTTTAACTGAACGAGGGCAGCAGAATGGCAGCCGCAACAGAATGCGCTCAAGCCTCCCTCCACCCGCCGCGCGATGACGGCATTGGCCTCCCTGATCGCGCGGCCCTCATCGCCGGTCCGCTCCAGACATTCATTCGCAATCTTTGCCCAAAGCTCTTTCAGCGCCCGGCTGGTTGCCTTGTGCGTATGGCTTTGTGCGTCTTCTGGTACCCAGGGCATCTTGGAAATCTCCAGAAACCCGAATTTTGCACCAGTCGTTCCGTCCGGCGGCAACAAAAAACCCGGAGCAGTTTCCCGCTCCGGGTTCACTCAGGCAATCAAGCCGTCGGTTACTGCAGCAGCGTCGGCTGCTCCATCGTGGTCGGCATCAGCATGGTGCGCTGGTCGAGCGACTGGAACATCCACACCGTCAGCCCGACAGTGATGATGAAGAGCGGCACGGTCAGGATGAGCGAGACGCTCTTCCAGATCTGCGCCCGGGAGATATCCAGCCCATAATACAGCGCGGCCTGGGAAAGCAGCGCCAGAAAGGCCAGCCCGCCCACCAGCTCGACATAAGACTGGTAGGCCATGTCATGGCGCATGGTGACGATGAGTGCGGCGCCCATCAGCACCACGGTGCTGATGAAACCCGCGATATAGCGCAGCGCGCCGCCCTGGCGGACTTCCGGATGCGCGAGAGGATCGGAATGAGAACCGGCCATCTTCAGGCTCCAATCATATAGACATAGATGTAAACGCAGACCCAGACGGTAGCCTGGAACTGCCAGAACATGCGCAGGTTCAACAGCCGCGCCACCACCATCTCATTGAAGCCATAGCGCGCGATCTGCACCAGCATCACCAGCATCCAGAGAATGCCGATCAGCATATGGATCGCGTGCGTCAGGATCAGCACGAAATAGGCGGAGAGATAGCCCGACCGGCCCATGCCATCGCCTTGGGCGGCCAGCGTGGAGAGGTCGTTGTACCCGAAGGCCAGGAACACCGCCGCCAGCACAATGGCGCCGATGATGCCTAGCGCCACGCCGCCGCGGTTGCCACTCTTCATGGCCACGGTGGCAAGGCTGTAGCACGTCACCGAGGCAAGGATGGCGATGGTCTGCCAGAACCCCTCGATCGGGTTGACGATCTGCGAGGCAATCGGCCCGCCCGCCGCGTTCATCGGCGTATCAAGCACCGCATAGGCGGCGAAGAGTGCCGTGAACAGCAGCGCGTCGCTGAGCATATACAGCCAGAAGCCCAGCGTACGGGCGGAAATCTGGCTATGC
Organism: uncultured Pseudomonadota bacterium; assembly: GCA_963827925.1. Lineage (GTDB taxonomy): Bacteria > Pseudomonadota > Alphaproteobacteria > Acetobacterales > Acetobacteraceae > Acidocella. The sequence goes on from CAWHDE010000019.1 coordinate 17,930, forward strand.
CCCTCAAAGCCCGGATGGAACAGGCGCGTGCCCGCGCCAGGTGCAGCTTGGTGGGCCATTAATGCGCCTCCGCATGGGTTACGTGGTGGGAACGGTCAGGCTGCTCAGCCAGGATCGCGCCAACAGCAAGGTCGTGCTCCATCGTCCGGATCTCTTCCGGCTGCAGATGATAGCCCGCATTGTTGTGGAAGGAGCGGATGATCACGCACACCACGATGCCCAGCAGCGAGATCGCCGCCAGCCACCAGATGCGCCAGATCATCGCGAAACCCCAGACGCCCGCCAGCGCGCCGATGATCACCGGCAGGCCGGAATTGCTCGGCATATGGATTTGCTCGTAGCCATCCGGCTTGGCGTTCTCCAGCCCGTGCTTGCGGCGCCAGGCCAGCTCGTCACGCGTGTTCACCTGCGGGGTCACCGCGTAGTTATAGAACGGCACCGGCGAGGGCGTCAGCCATTCCAGCGTACGCGAGGTACCCCACGGGTCCGCCCCCACGCGGTTCTTCGCGCGGTCGCGGATGGAGACCACCAGCATGACCACGAAGCAGAGCACCGAGATGACGTACAGCACCATGCCGACCTCTTCGACGATCAGCATCGGCTTCCAGGCCGTGTTGAAGGTCCAGTCCAGACGGCGGGTCTCACCCTGGAAGCCCAGCGCGAACATCGCGGTGAACACGATGAACGTGGCGATGGTGAAGGTCCAGAAGAACGTCTTGCCCCATGTTTCATCCAGCTTGAAGCCGAACAGCTTGGGGAACCAGTAGGCAACGCCCGCGAAGGAGGCAGCCACAACCATCAGCACCATGCAATGGAAGTGCGCGATAACGAACACGCTGTCATGCACCGTGTAGTTAATCGCCGGCAGAGCGAGCATCATGCCGGTCAAGCCACCGGCGAGAAGCAGGAACAGCCCGAACATCGCCCACAGCATCGGCACCGTATAGGTGATCCGCGCCCGGTAGAGGGTGAACATCCAGTTGAACACCTTCACGCCCGTGGGAATGCCGACCAGCATGGTGGCAACGGAGAAGAAGCCGTTAATGTCAGGCCCCGCACCCATGGTGAAGAAATGGTGCAGCCACACCAGCCAGGAGATGCCGGCGATGGCGAAGGTCGCCGCCACCATTGTCACATAGCCAAAGAGCGGCTTTTCGGAGAAGGTCGGGATCACCTCGGAGAGCACGCCGAAGGTCGGCAGAATGAGGAAGTACACCTCGGGGTGGCCCCAGATCCAGAACAGGTTGGTGTACAGCATCAGGTTGCCGCCCATGCCGGCGGTGAAGAAATGCGTGCCCAGGTAACGGTCAGCCCCCAGCAACGCCAGCGCCACGCCCAGCACCGGGAAGGCGGTAAGGCCGATGATGTTGGTGGACAGCGTGGTCCAGGTGAACACCGGCAGGCGGAACCAGGTCATGCCCGGCGCGCGCATTTCCACGATGGTCACGATCATGTTGATCGCGTTCAGCGTGGTGCCGACGGAGGAGATCTGAATGGCCCACATCCAGTAATCCACACCCGTGCTCGGCGAGAAGGGCAGCTCGGTCAGCGGGATCAGCCCCACCCAGCCGGCAGCCGAGAAATCACCCACGAAGAGCGAAATCATCACCAGCGCCGCCGCCGCCGTGGTCAGCCAAAGGCTGAGCGCGTTCATGTACGGGAAGGCCATGTCGCGCGCGCCGATCTGCAGCGGCACCACGATATTCTGGAAGCCGGTGAGGATCGGGGTTGCGGCGAACAGGATCATGATGGTCCCGTGCGCGGAATAGACCTGGTCGAAATGGAAAGGCGGCAGAAAGCCGTGCTGCGCGCCCGCCATGCCAGGGGAATGCGGCCCATTGGCGATAACCTGCTGGGTGCGGATCATCAGACCGTCGGCGAAGCCGCGGAACAGCATGACCAGACCGACGATGATATACATCACGCCGATCTTCTTGTGGTCGACGCTTGTCAGCCACTCGCGCCACAAATAGCCGACCTTCTTAAAATAAAGGACGCAGCCGACAACGATGAGACCGATCACCACGACACCCGCGAAGGTGCCCTGCAGAATCGGGTTGGTATAGGGAATCGCGTCCAGTGTGAGGCGGCCAAGGAGCGGCGACCAAGGACCCGGAACTTGAACTTGCATGATCTAACCTTCCTTCGCTCTATTTCTCGTTAGAGCCAATGCTCTTGGTCAGCGCCTCGGACACGGGGTAAACCACCCCCGCCTGCGCGGCAGCTACAACCTTATCAAAGAGCTGAGGATCAGCGTCGGAGAAATACGAAACCTTTGCGCCGATATTGGCATAGGGCTGCGCCACCTGCTGGAACGCCTCATAGCTCAGCTGATTGGGGCTGGCGGCGACCTTCTGGGTCCAGGCGGTGAAATCAGCCGGGGAGACGATCTTGGTGTCGAACTGCATCCAGGAGAAACCGGCGCCGGAGAAATCCGCCGCGAACCCGGTATAGCTGCCCAGGACCGGAGCATCGAAACTGTCCTTCGTCAGCATGCCCGGCATCACCGCGATCATCGGGGCGAGCTGGGGAATATAGATGTCGTTGGAGACGGAGGTGGAGGTGAGACGCATCCTCACCACGCTGCCCTGGGGCACCACCAGCTCGTCGATCGTGGCGATATGCTGTTCTGGATAGACGAACACCCATTGCCAGTCCGTGGTGATGACATCCACATTCAGCACACTCTGCGGATCGGCCGACGCCTGCTTCTGCAGCAGGCCGGGGTCATAGGGGTTCACCGCATAAATGGTCTTGACCGAGTAATAGCCAAGCCCGGCGACAACCACGAAGGGAATGCCCCAGACCAGAAGCTCAAGCACCGTGTTGTGTGACCATTCCGGGTCATGGATGGCGTTCGCGCCCTTGCGGTAGCGCCAGCCGAACAGCGCGATGACCATCAGCACCGGCAGGATGATCAGCAGCATCACGACCGTATCGACGATCGTGGCATGCCATTCCTGGGTGGCGATCAAGTTGATGGGGTGGAAAAGCCGGTAATCTCCGCTTGAACAGGCGGCCAGCGCCAGAACTGGTAGCAGAGCGAGATAGGGTTTCAGTCTCAAAGGCTGCCTCGCGTCAAAATTTAGCGTGCCCAGGCGCGGCCGGAAACCGGCCTCGACACTATTCTTACAGCAAACCATACGGCACCAATGGTGCCGTGCAGCAAGCCCTGAATTGCCTTTAATGCCATTACGCGAGGACTGAAAGCCATTGTCACGTTTTGACATGGCATATCAGCAATCCAATATGACAGTGCCTAAGACCTTATCCCATATAAACGGAGATAAAAGCTGGTTTTTAAAGCTTGATCAGTGTGCATTTGAATTGAACCGCCTGTTACAATTTAAAACGCATATTGATCGCTCAAACAAAGTTTAGAACGCCAAGGTTAAATCGGCGGATTCAACCTGTTCACAAAGCGCACTAAGCGCTGGTCACCAGCCGCCGGTAGAGATGCCAGCTCGCATGGCCAAGGATGGGAATCGTCAGGGCCAGCCCCAGCAATCCGGGGATGGCGCCGATGATCAGCCCACCCACGACCACACAGCCCCAGCCCAGCGTTACAATGGGGTTGACCAGCGCCACCCGCACGGAGGTGGAGATCACCGCGCCCAGGCTCATCTCCCGGTCCAGAGCGAGCGAGAAGCCCACTAGCCCGATCGCCAGCCCCACCAGCGCGAAGGCCGCTCCCACCAGTACGCCGGTAATCATCATCTCATGCCCGGCTGAGGTCGTGAACACGCGGGCGAGGAAGCCTTCAGCGGGCGGTGCACCAAAGGGACGGGTAAGCAGGCCGCCGGCGGTCTGATCGCTGCCCAGCGTGATGGCGTAAATATAGGCTGCCGCGGCGATCCAGAGCACGAACAGCCCGATGAGCAGCAGCGCCAAACCTTTGATCGTTTTTAGCCGGGCCGAATCGAAGATCGCGGCAGCGGCCTCGGAGGTCACAACCCCGTCCCGCTCGCGCTGGCGGCTCAGCGCCGCGAACCAGAGCGTGGCCACCGGGCCGAGCAGCGCCATGCCGGCGCAAACGGGAAAGACGAACGGCAGCAAATTCCGGTCGACGATCACGCCGGTGAGGCACAGAGCGGCCAGAGGGTAGAGCACCACCAGCACCAGCACATCCGTCCGGCAGGCGAGCCAGTCGCGCGCGCCATCGGCCAGGGCGGCGGTAATGGCCTCCAGCCCCACCTTCTGAATGCGGATCGGGCCCGTCTCAGCCTCAGGATGGGTGATCTCGGGATATAGGTCCCCGCCTGGCATGACATAATCGCGGGCGGACTCACTTAAAGTAGCAGTCACTGTTTTTCTCCCACTCTCGTGCCCCATTTCGGCGGGCATCTTATCGTCTTGACGTGAGTTAAGCGCTTTTTCCTGATTTCAACCAGAAAAATCGCGATCTCCGCCGGGATTGTGGGAGGGGGAAGCTATCCGGCTTTTGCATGCGCGGCCGCCGCCGCGACTTGCGCCTCGTCCGGCCGTTTGCCGGTATAGAGCACGAACTGCTCCAGCGCCTGCATCACCACAATCTCGCCCCCGGTGATAACGCTTTTGCCCAATTGCCGGGCGGCGCGCACCAGCGGCGTCTCCGATGGCACGGCCACCACATCCATCACCGCCGAGGCTCGCTCCAGCATGGTCTCCGGGAAGGAATAATGCTCTTCCTCCGGCCCGCCCGCCATGCCGATGGGCGTGGCGTTGAGCAGGAAATCAGCCTCCACGCCGTCTGGCCCCGGCACCCAGCCATAGCCGCAGGCCGTGGCGAGTGCACACCCCTGCGTCTCGTTGCGGGCGACGATGACACCATTCTTGAAGCCGGAATTATGCAGCGCATAGGCCACCGCCTTGGCCATGCCGCCGCTGCCGCGCAGCGCCACCCGCGCCGTGGGCGGCAGGCTGGCGTGGCGCAACAGCTCCCGCACCGCGATATAGTCGGTATTATAGGCAACCAGCCGCCCGCCCTCATTGACGATGGTGTTGACGGACTGGATGGCGGCCGCCGAGGGGGTCAGCTCATCCAGGAAGGGAATGCACGCCTCCTTATGCGGCATGGAAACACCGCAGCCGCGTATCTTCAGCGCCTTGAGGCCGCGCACCGCGCCCTCCAGATCATCGGTGGTGCTGGCCTTGTAGATGAAATTCAGCCCCAGCGCCTGATACAGGTAATTATGAAAGCGGGTGCCGAAATTGCTCGGGCGGGCAGCTAGCGAAATGCAGATGGTGGTGTCCTTGTTGATCAGCACGTCCAACTCCCCTCGGCGGCACCTTGTTGTTTGGCCAACATAGCATAACTCAAAGGCATCGAAATCATGCCTGGACGCGCGCGCCCGGCAGGCGCAGCCTCCATCCGTTCCGGCAGCTTTCAGGAGCGTTCGATGCGCAAATTGTTTCTTTCCTCCCTGTTTCTCGCGGCGTCCCTTGGCGGCTTGGCGAAAGCAGCCCCCGCCGTGCCCGCGCCCGCCTATAATCCGCCCGACACCGCCACGAGCGAAACCGCAATTCTCTCCGGCGGCTGCTTCTGGGGCGTGCAGGGCGTGTATGAGCATGTGAAAGGCGTCACCCAGGCGCTCTCCGGCTACACAGGCGGCCAGGCGGGCACCGCGCAATATGAGACCGTGAGCACCGGCACCACCGGCCATGCGGAATCGGTGCAGATCACCTTCGATCCGCGCATGATCTCCTATGGGCAAATCCTGCAGATCTATTTCGCCGTCACCGCGGACCCGACGGAGCTGAACTATCAAGGTCCGGATCAGGGCACGCAATATCGCGGCGAGATCTGGGCCGAAACGCCGCAACAGAAAGAGATCGCCACACGCTATATCGCCCAGCTCAGTGCCGCGCATGTGTTTCCCGCCCCCATCGTCACCCGTGTGGACACGGCGATGCCCTTCTATAAGGCCGAGACTTATCATCAGGATTTTCTCGTCCTGCACCCGGATTACCCCTACATCGTCTATAACGACATTCCGAAGGTCCAGGCTCTGCAAGCGCAGTTTCCGGCCTTGTACCAGGCCGATCCCGTCACTGTCCTGAAAGGCCCGTCATGACCAGCCGCCGCATCCTGCTGCTCTCCGCCTGCGCGTTCGCCCTGGCGCCGCGCGCCCGCGCCGCCGGATATAAGGTGACGCATACGGACGCCGAATGGCGCAAGCTGCTCACCCCGGCGCAGTACAATATTCTGCGCCAGGCGGGCACGGAGCCGCCCTTCTCCTCGCCTTTGCTGAATGAGCACCGCAAGGGCATCTTCAACTGCGCGGGCTGCGCCCTGCCGCTTTTCTCCTCCACCACCAAGTTCGACAGCGGTACGGGCTGGCCGAGTTTTTACGCCCCCCTGCCCCATGCGGTGGATGAGGAGAACGATAATTCGCTCGGCATGGACCGCACCGAGGTGCATTGCAGCCGATGCGGCGGGCATCTGGGTCATGTCTTTCCTGACGGCCCGCCCCCCACCGGCCTACGCTATTGCATGGACGGTCTGGCCCTCACCTTCACCCCGGCCTGAATTGACTGGACGATCCGGCTTGATTGACTGGATCATCCGCATTGACTGGGGATTGACCGGCTCAGCCGCCGGTCAGCTTCGCGGCCTGGCTGGCGATCTCGGTGATGGCGTCCCAGTCCTTGGCTTCGATGGCGGCGCGCTTCACCATCCATGACCCGCCGACGCAGATGACGTTGGGCAGCTTCAGGTAGCGCGGCGCGATCTCGGGCGTGATGCCGCCGGTGGGGCAGAAGGTGAGCTGCGGCAGCGGCGAGGCGATGGAGGCCAGGAACGCCGCCCCGCCCGACGCCTCGGCCGGGAAGAATTTCGAGAACCGGTAGCCGCGCTCGATCAGCGCCATCGCCTCCGAGGCGGTGGCGATGCCGGGCAGCGGGGCGAGGTCGGCATCCTCCGCCGCGTCCAGCAGCTTGGGCGTGGCGCCGGGCGAGACGGCGAATTTCGCGCCCGCCTTGGCCGCCTGCTTGTATTGTTTGGGCGTCAGCACCGTGCCGACACCGGGCACCGCCCCTTCCACCTCGGCCGCCACGGCGCGGATCGCCTCCAGCGCCGCCGGGGTGCGCAGCGTGATCTCGATGGCCTTCAGCCCGCCTTTCACCAAGGCCCGGGCCAGCGGCACCGCCTCTTCCACGCTTTCCACGATCACCACCGGGATCACCGGGGCGAGACGCATGATGGAGTCGAGACCGTCCTGGATCATGTCAGTTCCTCCTGGAAAGCGAAGATGCTCGCCCCGAGATCGGCCCGGCTGACGAGATGGCGGAAGGGCGCGAACAGCTCCCGCCCGGTGCCGTGATGGCTGGGGTCGAGGTCGGCCAGCGCCAGGGGCCGGGCGGCCCATTCGGCCTGCGGCACCAGGGCCTCCAACGTGCCCTTGGTGGCGTCCACCCGCACGATGTCGCCGTCTTTCAGCCGGGCCAGCGGGCCGTCGGCCAGCGCCTCGGGCGTGACGTGAATGGCCGAAAGCACCTTGCCGGAGGCGCCGGAGAGGCGGCCATCGGTGACCAAAGCCACCTTAAACCCCTTGTCCTGCAGCACGCCCAGAGGCGGCATCAGCTTGTGCAGCTCCGGCATGCCATTGGCCTTGGGGCCCTGGAAGCGCAGCACCACCACGACATCCTGGTTCAGCTCGCCCGCCTTGAAGGCCGCCTGCACGTCCTCCTGGGCATGGAACACGCGGGCTGGCGCCTCGATGACATGGCGCTCCGGCGCCACGGCGGAGGTTTTGACCACGCCCTGGCCGAGATTGCCCTTGAGCACCGCCAGGCCGCCCGTGGGCTGGAAAGGATTGGCGGCGGGGCGCAGCACTTTCTCGTCCCCGCTGGCTGCGGGCGGCTCGCGCCAGGCGAGTTCGCCGTTCTCAAGATAGGGCTCCTTGACGTAGGCGGAGAGCCCCTGCCCCATCACGGTGTTCACATCCTCATGCAGCAGCCCGGCCTCCAGCAGCTCGCGGATCAAAAACCCGGTGCCGCCGGCGGCGTGGAAGTGATTCACATCCGCCTGGCCGTTGGGGTAGATGCGGCAAAGCAGCGGGGTGACGGCGGCGAGGTCCGCCAGATCTTCCCAGGTGAGGGCGATGCCCGCGGCGGCGGCCATGGGCAGCAGATGGATGGTGTGGTTGGTGGAGCCGCCGGTGGCGTGCAGCGCCACGATGGCGTTCACGAAGCTGCGCTCATCGATCATCCGGCCGACGGGCATTGTACTCATTGCCGAGCGCGGTGAGCGCCATGATCCGCTGCACGGCGAAGCGGGTGAGCGCATCGCGCAATGGCGTGCCGGGATTGATGAAGGCGCTGCCGGGCACATGCAGCCCCATGATCTCGACCAGCATCTGATTGGTGTTGGCGGTGCCGTAGAAGGTGCAGGTGCCGGGCGCGTGGTAGGCCTCGCCCTCGGCCTTCAGCAGCTCGGCGCGGTTGACCTTGCCCTCGGCAAAAAGCTGGCGGATCTTGGCTTTGTCGGAATTCGGCAGGCCGGAGGGCATCGGCCCCGCCGGGATCAGCATCGCGGGCAGATGCCCGAAGGTGAGCGCGCCGATGACCAGACCGGGCACGATCTTGTCGCAAATGCCGAGGAAACAAGCGGCATCGAAAGTGTTGTGGGAGAGCGCGACGCCGGTGGCCAGGGCGATGACATCACGCGAGAACAGCGAAAGCTCCATGCCCGCCTCGCCTTGGGTGACACCGTCGCACATCGCCGGTACGCCGCCCGCTACCATCGCCACCCCGCCCGCCGCGCGCGCGGCCTCGCGGATCAGCTCCGGGTAGGTCTCGTAGGGCCGGTGGGCGGAGAGCATGTCGTTATACGCGGTGACGATGCCCAGGCTGGCGCCCGTGCCGTCGCGCAGCACGGATTTATCCGCGACGCCGCAGCCCGCGAACCCGTGCGCCTGGTTGGCGCAGCCCAAGGCCTGGCGCTTCGGCTTGTTGCTGGCGGCCGCCGAAACGCGCTGCAAATACACATCGCGGCGCAAACGGCTCCGCTCGATAATCCGCGACGTAACCTCGGCAACAACAGGGTGAACCATCTCAGGGACTCCAATAAATTTGCGGATCATGGCGCAGCACGGCGCGCACGGGCATCGCGTCGTCTGGCCCTTGTGCCAGCGCCTGATCCAGAACTTCGCGTTTGCGCTCTCCCTCTATGTGCAAAGCCAGCAAATCCGCCATTACCAAAGCTGGCAGCGTGAGGGTAATACGCGGCTCACCCGCGCCGGGGGCGCGCATGGTCTCCATGATCTGTCCCTGCGCCGGATTGAGTGCGGTGGCCAGATTGTCACCTCCTGGAAAGAAGGAGGCCGTGTGGCCATCCTCTCCCATACCTAGGATTGCCGCCGCCAGGGACAAGGGCAGTTTCGCGAACGACGCCTCCAGCGCCGCACGCCCGGCCTCCGGTGTTTCCGCGCCGTTATAGAGTGGCATGAAGCGCGCCGAAGCCGCGTTGTTGATGAGCAGCGTGCGCCTCACCAAAGCCGCGTTGCTGCGCGGTGAGCTTTCCGGCACCCAGCGCTCATCCACCAGGGTGACAATGATGCGGGACCAGTCCAGCTCCGCTTTACTCAGTTCACTGAAGAATACCCCCGGCGTACTGCCACCCGACACCGCCAGCACGGCCTCCACCTGCACCGCCAGCCGGGCGCTGAGCGCCGCCGCCACGTTGCTTGCAAGTTCCTTCGCCAAAGCCTCGCGGTTTGCGAAGGTGAGCATTACACGCGCGCCTTCATGACGCGCCATCTGCCCAAGTGCGCCCGTCACGCTCGATGAGCGCGATGGCTGCGCTCGGCCCCCAGGTACCCGCCGTGTAGGGCTTGGGCAACTCGGGCGACTGGCTCCAGGCGTCCAACATCGGATCGACCCAGGCCCAGGCGGCCTCCACCTCGTCACGGCGCATGAACAAGGTTTGGTTGCCGCGCACCACATCCAGCACCAGACGCTCATAGGCATCCGGGTTGCGCACGGCGAAGGCGGCGGCGAAGCTCATATCCAGCGGCACCGGGCGCAGGCGCATGCCGCCGGGGCCTGGGTCCTTAATCATCAGCCAGAGTTTCACGCCCTCATCCGGCTGCAAACGGATAACGAGGCGGTTGGGTTGGATTGGCCCTGCGCCCTGGCCAAACACCGAGTGCGGCACCGGGCGGAAGGTGATGACAATCTCCGACACACGCTCCGCCAAACGTTTGCCCGTGCGCAGATAAAACGGCACGCCCGCCCAGCGCCAATTCTCGATTTCCGCTTTCAGCGCCACGAAGGTTTCCGTCTGGCTCTGCGATGCGCCCAGCTCCTCGAGATAGCCCGGTACCGGACCGCCAGCAGAGGCGCCGGCGCGGTACTGGCCACGCACCCAGTCCTGCGCCTCGACGGGTTTGAGCGAGCGCAACACCTTCAGCTTCTCATCGCGCACCGCATCGGCGTTCAACTGCCCCGGCGGTTCCATGGCGACAAGACAGAGAAGCTGGAGAATATGGTTCTGCACCATGTCGCGCAGCGCGCCCGCCGTGTCGTAATATCCCGCGCGGCCTTCCACGCCGAGGGATTCCGCCACGGTGATCTGCACATGGTCGATATGCGCTGCGTTCCATAACGGCTCAAACAGTCCGTTAGCAAAACGCAGTGCCATCAAATTCTGCACCGTCTCTTTGCCGAGATAATGGTCGATGCGGTAAACACGGTCTTCGGGGAACACCTTGCCGATGGCTTCATTTACCGCGCGGGCGGATTCGCCATCCTTACCGACGGGTTTTTCCACGACCACCCGCGCATCGCCCTCAACCAGCCCGAACCGCCCCAGACGCTCGCAGATGGGCCCGAACAAAGCGGGTCCGGTGGCGAGATAGAAGACGATGATCTTGTCCTTGAACGGTTTCAGCTCCGCCGCCAGCTCCGCCCAGCCCTCATCGCCCGTGGCATCAACCGAGGCATAATGTAGACGCTTGAGAAAACGGTCCACAAGCTGCGCCGGGCGCTCGGCCTGCGGCACATGCTCCTCAACCGCCGCCTTCGCCTGGGCCACGAATTCCGCCGAGCCGAGATGCCCGCGCGAGACGCCAAAAATCGCCGCCTGCTCCGGCAATTGCCCGGCGGCGCAACGCTGAAACATCGCCGGAATCAGCTTGCGACGGGAGAGATCCCCGGTCGCCCCGAAAACAACAAGAACAAATGGCTCGACAGGGATCACACGGCTCGTCATCTGCACTCCTTCAGGATACGCGGCTATACACGCACTATATTATTTTGATCTTTAAAATAACATGGCATCACACTACCGTGCGGGCAAGCAGCGCGATGGCGGGCGGCTCCTCCAGAAAATATTGGAGCGCGATGGCGATGCCGCCCATCGGAATAGCGAATTCCCCCAGCGTGGAGACGGTGATGGCGACATCACGGCGGATTTCTTCAAGCGCGTTGGCCTCGAACACCGGCCGGGCGGCAGGCAACAGAAAATCCGCCAGCACCGCCATGGCGCCCCCGAGAATGATACTGCTCGGCGCGAAAATATTGGCCAGATTGGCCAGCCCAAGGCCCAGATGCCGGCCGGACTCCGCCAGCACCTCCATCACTTTCGGCTCGCCGCGCAGGGCCGCCTCGCGCACGGCCTCCACGTTCGTGAGCTGCAGCTTCGCCTCGCGCAGGCTTGTAAAGATGGCGCGCTCCGAAACATAGGCCTCGAAGCAGCCGAATCCGCCACAGGCGCAGGGGCGGCCATTGGGCACCAGCTTCATATGCCCCACCTCGCCCGCCATGCCATGCGGCCCACGATAGACGCTGCCGCCAAGATACAGCCCGCCACCCACACCGGAACGGCCGGAGAGATAGATGAAATCCGCATCATGCACACCGCTACCGAACAGATGCTCGGCAATGGCCGCGGCCTTGATGTCATTCTCCAATTGCACGGGCACGTTGAGCGCAGAGGACAGCGCGCCGCCGAAATCGACATCACGCCAGTCCAGCGCGGGGGCGAGCGCCAGCCTTCCATCCAGCCCGACCAGCCCAGGCATGCCCACGCCCGCCCCCATCAGCGCCTTGCGCGGGTAGCCCACCTGCTTGAGCAGCGCGAGCACGCCGGATTTGATGGCGGCGGCCGCGCGCTCCTGCTCCAAACTGCCTTCCACCCGCAGGCTCGCCAAACGGCTGCCCGCGAAGCTGGAGAGCACGATCTGGATCTCATCCACATCCACCGCCACACCCGCGAGCACCCCGGTTTTCTCGTTGATGCTGAGCTGGCTGTTCGGCCGGCCGGAGCGGCCCGTGCGCTCGCGCAGCGTGCGGACAACCAGGCCATCCTGCTCCAGCGTGGAAAGAATGATGGAAATGGTGGCGAGATCGATCCCGGTCTCCTTCGACAAGCCCTGCGGCGAAATGCCGGGCGACGTGCGGATGCCGTGAAAAACACGTGCCGCATTGATCCGGCGGATGGTGTTTGAATTGATCCGGCGTGTGTACATGGCGGTATTTGGCTTAGCGCACCCGTCCCGGTTCAGCAATTTTTTATTTGACACCGACACGACAGCTTCATATTTTTGTTTATTAGATAATAAAATAATTATTGCTCAGCCAACGAGCGAGCGAGAACAAGCTCCAGCTTTCTACGCAAGGTTTTTACGCGGCCTCAGCATAAGACAACAAACAATACAAAATCCAAAGCAGGGGGAATTATTCATGAGCCTCACCAAAGCCAAGCGCCAGCTGTGGCTGGCCAAATGGTGCGCAAAGCGCTTCTCCGCGTCCAAGCAGAAACTGAAAAACCCTTGACAATAAGCAGATCCATCCGAACGATAGCTATTTCGATGATGTCGCCGGCGACGCGGCGCTGAAGCCCGTTGGTAAGACATGCCGGAAAGCTTATGCTGAGGAAAATCCTGGAGAGGCACATTGCCAAGTCTTATGAATTTTAAGCGCACAACAAAAATCCATCGAAAATCACTTGTGATTTTTTAATCTAAACACGGCTCACGTTGAACCATATCAACAGAACGCACCTAACTTTCCCAAAAAATGAAGAAGAGACATTTCAGGCTTCATTTCCCGAGTTGGCACCGAATTATTTCTTGTTGCATAGACAAGCTCTTGACCCAGGATGGCTGCATTTTTATCACTGCGTTATGAAAATGACAGGTCTCCGTGGGGCTCAACGCCGCCGCGGTCAATGGGCGCAACGGGTGAAACCATAATGCTGCTGACGGTGGCTGACGCCAGGGCGGCGGCGCGACGGCGCTTGCCGAAGATCTTCTTCGATTATATCGACGGCGCCGCCTCATCCGAGGCAACAATGCGCGCCAACGAGGCGGATTTCGCCAAATTCCAGCTTGAGCAGCGCGTGCTCACCGGCATCACCGCGCCGGATCTGAAGGCGAAATTCCTGGGCAAGACGCACACTCTGCCCTTCATGCTGGGGCCTGTCGGGTTTCTGGGGCTCTATGTGGGGGACGGCGAGATAGAGGCCGCCAAAGCGGCTGCTAGGGCGGGCATTCCCTTCTGCCTCTCCAGCTTCTCCATTGCCTCCATCACGCGCCTCGCCAAGCAAGTGGCGGCGCAGCCGATGTTCCAGCTCTATGTGCTGAAGGATCGCGGGCTGGCACTGGACATGATGGGCGCGGCCCGGGCGGCGGGGGTGGAGACACTCTTCGTGACGGTGGATTGCGCCATCACCGGCATTAGGGAGCGCGATGTGCGCAACGGCTTCCGGGCGCTCACGCGCGTCACGCCAGGGCTGGCGATGAAACTGCTGCGCCGCCCGGGCTGGTGCCTGGATGTGCTGCGCCACAACAAGCTGCAGGTGGAGGCGCTGGAGGGGCGCAAGGAGTTCGGGCGGGGCGTACTGGCGCAGGCTTCCGCCTTGTCGGCGCGAATCGATGCCGGGCTGGCCTGGAAGGACCTGGCCTGGGTACGGGCGCAATGGCCGGGTAAGATCATACTGAAGGGCATCATGCACCCGGAGGACGCCAACTGGGCGCAGCAGCTCGGCATGGACGGCATCGTGGTCTCCAACCATGGCGGGCGGCAGCTGGATGGCGCCAGCTCCACCATCTCCCGCCTGGCCGAGATCGTGGCGGCGGCGCCGGAGATCGAGATTCTGATCGATGGCGGATTCCGGCGCGGCGCGGATATCGTGAAGGCGCTGGCGCTGGGGGCCTCGGGCGTAATGCTGGGCCGCGCCACCGCCTATGCCTTGGCGGCGGGGGGCGAGGATGGGGTGAGCGCCATCATCGCCAATCTGGCCAAGGAGGTCGAGATTGCCCTGGCGCTGATGGGCTGCCCGGACATCGCAACGCTGCGCGCCGAGGGCAAACGCTTTGTGAGGCAGGTATGATGCAGATTTTCCCCGCCGCAACGCGCGCCGAGGTGCCTTGGAAGAATGGCGGCGGCATCACCCGCCCGGTGGCCAGCGCCCCAGGCAAGGCGCGTGAGTTCGGCTGGCGGCTGAGCCTTGCGGATGTGCGCGAGGCGGGGCCGTTCTCCTGCTTTCCCGGGATTTCCCGGCTGATGGGCATCTTGGAGGGACGGATGCGTCTTGAGGTGCAAGGGCTTGCCCCAGCCGAACTGGCCCCTGGCGGCCCGGCTTTTGCCTTTCCGGGCGATGCCCCCACTTTTGGAGCGCCCTTGGGCGGGCTGGTGCGGGACATCAATCTGATGTTCGACCCGGACTGTTTCGTCGCAACGCTGGATTATGTGGCGGATGGCGTTGAACGCCCGGCTGGAGAGGCTACTCATCTGGTGCTGGCGCTGGAGCCGGCGAGGCTGAACGGCACGGCGCTAACCGCGCTGGATGCCGCGCTGGTGCCTGCGGGTGAAGCGGTCAGCGCGCAGGGCGCCCTATGGATCGCGGCGCTGACGGCGCAGATCTAATATTTCAAAAGACTTAGGACCGTGCCATTGAAATCATTTTCGTTTTGTTTGTGTATCGTTACTTTTTGCTAAACCACAGTGCCACTCTGGGCGGTTATGTTCCTTGACAAAACATTTTGATAATGATCTGAACCCGTCAGTGCCATTAATCGTGAGATTATAATTTCCTACCGAGGTGCCCGATGCCGGATTGGTTCAAAGCGCAACCCAAGGCCATGCCCCCCCCTGCCGCCGACACCTGGACAAGCCACCTCCCCCCAGACGCGGTCCATGCCGCCTTTGCCGCAGGTGCCCGGCAAGCCGGCCGCGCCGCCCCGGCCGGGAACGGCGGCACAGCCGGCTGGACCAAGGGCAAAGCCCCCACCCAGGCCTCCGACAAGATGCAGCGTGTCTCCGCAGGCGTGGTCATGCAGCATTTCGCGCGCAGCGAAGTGCGCACAATCAACTCAGGTGCCGATGGGCTATATCCGCAACTCGTGCAGAAGCTGAGAAGCTTACCTGAATTTCAAAAAACGAAGGACAGCGTGCTCAAGCAGGTCATCGCGAACATGACCTACCGGATGCAGACCGCTGACCTGACCATTAATTTCAATTCCCTGGCTTATTTCAGCGCGCCCAATGATTGGCGGACTTACCGTCAGATGTACGACCTGGCGGAACAAACCTCCACCCTGCCTGACGGCAGTACCAAACGCGAGATGAAGCTAACCGGCAACGCCCTGAACCCCGCCCTCGTCCGAGACCAAGCAGACACACGCGTGACATTCGGCGCCAATGTCAACAAACCTGACATGCAAGGCGTCGCAAGATTCATGCAGACAGGCGGGCTGCAGGACACCGGCAAAAACGCCGCCGGCCTGACCACCTATGCGGCCAACAACCAACATTTCAATCCCAAGGCGCGGCAGATTTTCGCGGCGCTGAATTACGGGCGCCGCCCGCACGGCTCCACCACCGCCTAAGGCATGCATCACTTTGTCTTAAAAGACGATTTGAAAATCAACGCCATTTATTATGGTGGCGATACTTTTGACCCCAACACCAACACCAGCACCCGCGCAACCTACGGCACATTGCTTGCCGTGATTTTGCACGCTGGCCTTTTGATGTTCGAAATCGTGAATTCCTGCTACCGGCAAATAAGTTCAGATGATTCAGACGCGACCTTTTACCTTCTCGAAGCCCATGTTTTCGACGAAATCGCGTATTCAAAAGACATGAAAGAGATGCGCATTTTTGAGAAAGGCATTGATGGCGAACTCACCAATGCAGTCAGAAGCAAGCGCCTGACCGACGCGGACAAACCTGCCATGAAGCAGGAAATAAAGAAAAACGCACGAGACTTCGCGAGCCGTAACGGCATCAAGCTGGTCTGGATGGACTAACCCCACCTCACGGGCGCTTCAACACAAAAAAGGGGTATTCAGCCTTCGCTGAATACCCCTTTTTCAATATCCGATGATCAGAAAACCAGGTTGGTCGCCTGCATCACCAGCGGCAGGGCGCGGACCTTCTCCAGCACCGCCTCCGGCGTCTCGCCATCGGTGGAAACCAGGCAGATCGCATCCTCGCCCTCAGCCGCACGGCCCAGATGGAAGGTGGCGATGTTCACCCCGGCATCCGCCAGCGTGGTGCCAAACCGGCCGATGAAGCCCGGCTTGTCCTTGTTGGTCACGTACAGCATGTGCGGGGCGAAATCCGCCTCCACCTTGATGCCCTTGATCTCGACCAGACGCGGACGGCCATGGCCGATCAGCGTACCCGCCACGGCGCGCGTGCCCTTATCCGAGGTCACGGAGATGCGCACCAGCGCCTGATAATCCCCGGTGCGGTCGCTGGAGGCTTCCGCCACCTCGATGCCATGGTCGCGCGCCAGAACCGGCGCATTGACCATGTTCACCCCTTCCATCACCGGCCCCAGCAGCCCGGCCAGCGCCGTGGCGTTCAGCGGGCGGTGGTTGAGCGGCGCGGCGGCGCCCTCATACTCCACCAGAATGCGCTGGATGGTGCCGTCCTGCGCGCGCGTCAGCTGCCCGGCAAAGGCGCCAAGCTGGCGGCAAAGCTCCATATAGGGGCGCAGGCGCGGCGCTTCCTCAGCCGAGACGCTCGGCATGTTCAGCGCGTTCACCACCGAGCCGGTCAGCAGGAAGTCGGAGATCTGCTCGGCCACCTGCAGCGCCACATTCTCCTGCGCCTCAGCGGTGGAAGCGCCCAGATGCGGGGTGCAGACCACATTCTCCAGCTCGAACAGCTTGCTCTCCTTGGCGGGCTCAACCTCGAACACGTCCAGAGCCGCACCGGCGACATGGCCGGAGACCAGCGCGTCATACAAAGCCGCCTCGTCAACCAGCCCGCCGCGGGCGCAATTGACGATGCGCACACCCTTCTTCATCTTCGCGATCGCCTCGCGGGAGATGAGGTTGCGCGTCGCCTCGATCAGCGGCGTGTGCAGCGTGATGAAATCGGCTTTCGCGAAGATGGTGTCCAGCTCGGCCTTCTCCACGCCCAGCTCAATGGCCCGCGCCTCGGTGAGGAACGGATCATAGGCCAGCACCTTCATCTTCAGCCCAACCGCGCGGTCCGCCACGATGGAGCCGATATTGCCGCAGCCGATCAGGCCCAGAACCTTCGCCGTCAGCTCCACGCCCATGAAGCGGTTCTTCTCCCACTTGCCGGCCTTGGTGGAGCCGGAAGCCTCCGGCAGCTGGCGGGCGAGCGCGAACATCATCGCAATCGCATGCTCGGCAGTGGTCACGGCGTTGCCGTTGGGGGTGTTCATCACCACCACGCCGCGCGAGGTGGCGGATTTCACGTCCACATTATCCACGCCGATGCCAGCGCGGCCGACGACCTTCAGGTTCGTCGCCACATCCAGCACTTCCTTCGTCACCTTGGTGGCGGAGCGGATGGCAAGCCCGTCATACTGCCCGATGATCTCGCGCAGCTCGGCCGGGGTGAGGCCGGTTTTCACGTCAACTTCGACGCCACGGTTTTTAAAAATCTCGATGGCGGCGGGCGACAATTTATCGCTGATCAGAACCTTGACCATGTGAGGGGATTCCTTGATGGGTTTTTCGCCGCTTTTTGAAAAAAGCGGCACCAAAAACTTTTGTTAAGCTGGGTCTGGGGCACGGCTCTGCCAGTGCCCCAGCGGGGAAGGCTTAGGCCTGGGCGACCGTGTCGATCGCGTAGTCGATCCAGGGCAGCAGCGCCTGAATGTCGGAGGTCTCGACGGTAGCGCCACCCCAGATGCGCAGGCCCGGAGGCGCGTCGCGATACGCACCGGCATCCAGCGCCACGTTCTCTTTCTCGAGCAGGGAGGCAATCGCCTTGGCGGCCTTGGCCTGGCCTTCGGCATCCAGCGCCTTGAACCAGGGCGCGTCGATGGCAAGGCAGATGGAGGTGCAGGAGCGCGTCTCCACCGTCTCGGCCAGGAAGCGCACGCGCTCATTGCCCTCAACCCAATCGGCAATCGCCTTCAGGTTAGCTTCGGAGCGCGCAATAAGCCCCTTCAGCCCGCCAACGCCCTCGGCCCAGCGCAGACCATCCACCGCATCCTCGACGCAGAGCATGGAAGGCGTGTTGATCGTCTCGCCGACGAAAATGCCTTCCGTCAGCTTGCCGCCGGAGGTCATGCGGAAAATCTTCGGCAGCGGCCAGGCGGGCTTGTAGGTCAGCAGCCGCTCGACAGCGCGCGGAGACAGGGCCAGCATGCCATGCCCGGCCTCGCCGCCCAGCACTTTCTGCCAGGACCATGTGACCACATCCAGCTTGTCCCACGGCAGATCCATGGCGAAGGCGGCGGAGGTCGCATCGGCGATCACCAGGCCTTCACGGTCAGCCGGGATGAAATCGCCATTCGGGAAGCGCACGCCGGAGGTGGTGCCGTTCCAGGCCAGAACCACGTCGTGGCTGAAATCGATCTGCTTCACGTCCGGCAGCTTGCCGTAATCGGCGTTGATCACGCGGGCATCGGCCAGCTTGAGCTGCTTGACCACGTCCGTCGCCCAGGCGGAGGAGAAGCTCTCATGCGCCAGAACGTCCACGGGGCGGGCGCCCAGCATGGACCACAGCACCATTTCCACCGCACCCGTGTCGGACGCGGGAACGATGCCCAGGCGCCAGCCTTCCGGCATGCCGAGAATGGATTTGGAGAGGGTGATCACCTCGGCCAGACGGGCCTTCGGGCCTTTCGCGCGGTGCGAGCGGCCGAGCAGCGCGCCCTCAAGGGCGGCCAGCGTAAAGCCGGGGCGCTTGGCGCAGGGGCCGGATGAAAAATTGGGATTCTGCGGACGCAGCGCAGGCTTGGCGGCTGGAGAAAAATCTGCCATAAAAACTCTCCCTTACAGAAGAAAAGCGCTCCGGTGGGGGAGCGTGACCCGAGGAGGCGTCTACAGCGATTCAATCCGCGCTGCAAGTCTCTTCAACGCGCCTCTCCCCGCCTGTGATGCAACATTTTTGAGAGAGCAGCCCCCCGACCATGACCGAGCTGGACCAGATCGACCGTTCCATCCTGCGCCTGCTGGCGGCGGATGCCTCGCTCTCGCTGAACGACATTGCCGAGAAGGTTGGGCTAACCGCCACGCCTTGCTGGAAACGCATCAAGCGCATGGAGGAAACCGGCATCATCACGGGCCGCGTGGCGGTGCTGGACGCGGACAAGCTCGGCCTGCCGGTTTCGGTGTTCGTCTCGGTCGAGACCAGCGACCATTCCGCCGTGTGGCTGAGCAAATTTCACGAAGCTGTCAAAACCATCCCCGAGATTGTGGGGGCGTGGCGGATGAGCGGCGATGTGGATTATCTGCTGCACGTGGTGGTGCCGGATATCGCGGCCTATGACGCGTTCTACCGCAAGTTGATCGAGATGGTGCCGCTGCGGAATGTGTCGTTCCAGGTTTGCTATGGAGAGGATGAAGGAAGGGGCGTTGCCGATTTGAAGCTGGCGACACCATTCGAGCTACAAAACTGTTAAAACCATCACCAAAAAGAGTAGAGATAACAATAAATGCCCAAATCTTTATGAAGACTGGGCAGTCTATTCAGGCAAACAGCGCTTCATAATTTAATCAAAGAAAGTGCAATTACCACAAACTTTTAGTTCCTCCGGTTCTTTTTCATAACGGACAACAAAGGCTAAGGCATCTTCAGAATGCGGCACGTTTCGCTTGACAGCATCTTTAGTCTCAACGACCACAGCGAGCTTAAATATTGGACTACAGAATAGGTCTGACGCACTAAAGGAGCATGACAAAGACAGAAGTTATTTCTTAATAGTAGACGAAAAACACTAGCGATTCTTCGAAGCTTGACAACACTATGCTGGATGCTTTAGTAATCCGAAGACGACCTTGGGCAATGGCGCTTATCCTGACAATGGGCGCGGATACAACTTTGTTTATTGAAGCAGACTTAGATCAGCCTTTCATGAAACAGGACTAGACGCATCAACACTTCTTTCTCGATATTAATCGCCGATAAGTAACTGATTTTCACAGAGAAACCATAGAGGAACCAAAAAACACCTCGCTCAATACGAAGATGAAGATAACAAATTCGAGAAAAAGCTTAATAAAGTAGCTAGGTTTTACCATACTCTTATCTATATTTCATGCATTTCACGAAACACAAATCTTATACTGCCGAAACGAATGACCGTTTTGCGTAACGACATTCGGGACCCCTTGATTCAAACAAGTATTTTGAACGACCGAATCCCTTGTCCGGTATATTGATTTTAAATGGAAACAGTTCACACCAAAATCGCTCAGAAATTTCGTATGGCTCTTCAGCAAACAAAACCTACAACCCGATACGCAAAAGATTGCATTCGCGCCTTCCACCCAAAACAGAAGTCGCCATCGAAGCGTCTGACATTCCATATCGGACGCATCAAATGCGTTTATGCCTAATGCGCCTTCCCCCAATTCTTCGCGATCCCCGTCTCCACCACCAGAGGCACTGACAGAGTAGCCGCGTTCTGCATCACCTCCTGCGCCAGCTTCGCGGCTTTTTCGGCTTCCTCGTCCGGCGCCTCAAACAGCAATTCGTCATGCACCTGGAGCACGAGCCTGGTCGAAAACCCTGATTCCTTCAGCGCTTTCGGGAGCAGAACCATCGCGCGTTTGATGATATCCGCCGCACCGCCTTGCAGCGGCGCGTTGATCGCCTGGCGCTCGGCATAGGCGCGCAGGGCGGGGATTTTGTCCTTGATGCGCGGCACCCAGCAGCGCCGCCCGAAGGGGGTCAGCACAAACCCATCCGTGCGTGCCTGCTCCTTCGTCGCATCCATATAGGCGCGGATTTCCGGGTAGCGCTCGAAATAGGCGGCGATATAGATCTTGGCCTCGCCTGCGGAAATGCCAAGCTGCCGCGCCAGCCCGAAGGCGGAGATGCCGTAGATGATCCCGAAATTGATCGCCTTGGCACGCCGCCTTGTGGCGCTGTCCATATCCTTCATCGGCACGCCGAACACTTCGGAGGCCGTGCGGGCATGGATATCCTCGCCCTTTTCAAAACTCTCCTTCAGCGCCGGAATATTCGCCACATGGGCAAGCAGCCGCAGCTCGATCTGCGAATAATCCGCCGAGATCAAACTATGCCCCGGTGCGGCGATGAAGGCTTTGCGGATGCGTCCGCCTTCTTCGGTTCTGATAGGAATATTCTGCAAATTCGGGTCGGTGGAGGAGAGCCGCCCCGTCGCCGCCACGGCCATCTGGAAGCTCGTATGCACGCGGCCGGTTTTGGCGTCGATCTGCCCCACCAGCGCATCCGCATAGGTGCTTTTCAGCTTGGAAAGCTGGCGCCAATCCATCACGCGCTGGGCAATCTCCGCGCCCTGCTCGGCAATGCCTTCCAGCACCGAGGAATCCGTGCCCCAGGCGCCAGTCTTGTTCTTCTTGCCGCCGGGGAGTTTCATCTCCTCAAACAGCACCTCGCCCAACTGCTTCGGGCTGCCGACATTGAAGGCACGCCCAGCGAGCTTGTGGATCTGCACCTCGAACTCGCCCATGCGGCGCTCGAACTCGACGGACATGGCGGAGAGATCGGCCCTATCCACCAGCACGCCCGCCGCTTCCATCTCCGCCAGCACGGGGATGAGCTTTTTCTCCAGCAGCTCATACAGAGCCAGCGATTTATGCACGCGCAAAGCGGGCTTCAACTGCCCCCAGAGGCGGACCAAAACATCCGCCGCCTCGCCCGCCAGCTCGGTGGCTTTCGCCACCGGCGCCTCGGCGAAGTTCAGCCGGTTGCGGCCCGTGCCGGTCACGTCATCGGCGGTTTTCAGGGCATGGGAGAGATGCACGCGGGCCAGCGTGGTCAGATCATGCGCGAAATTCCCAGCATCCTGCGCGTAGGAGATGAGCATGACATCATCCAGCGGCGCCACTTGCGCCAACCCGGCGCGGGAGAGCGCCTCCAGCGAAAATTTCGCGTCATGGAAAATCTTCAGCACGGACACATCGCCGAACAGCGCGTTCAGCTCCGCCGCCGCCTCGTCCCAGGCAATCTGCGGCTCGGCATCCAGCGTGACGTAGTGCTTCAGGGGCAGATACGCCCCCTCACCCGGCTTCGCGGCCAGCCCCAGCCCCGTCAGATTGCCATGCAGCCCGGCGGGATTGTCCGTCTGCACGGAGATCGCGAGCAGCCCGGTCTCCCGCGCCGCTGCCACCACCGCGCGCAGCGATTCCAGCGTGTGGATGGGCTTGTACGGGCCGAAGGGCGCGGCGCTGTGCTCAACCTGCACAACTTCTTGGGCGGCCTCTTCCTCTAGCCCGAGGCGATGGCGGATAGAGCGAAAATTATTCTCAACCAGAAAGGCCCGCAGCACCGCAGCGTCCCACGGCCTCACATCCAGCTCATCCACCGGCAGGGGCAGCGGCGCATCGTCGCGCAGCTTCACCAGCTCCTTGGAAATCCGCGCCTTTTGCTCGTGCTCAATGAGCGAGTCCCGGCGCTTGGAGGGCTTCATGGAGGGCGCGGCCTCCAGCACCTTCTCCAGCGTGCCGTACTCCAGAATCAACGCCGCCGCACCCTTGGGGCCGATGCCCGGCACGCCCGGCACGTTATCCACGGAGTCGCCGATGAGCGCCTGCACCTCGATCACCTTATCCGGCGTCACGCCGAACTTGGCCTCCACCTCGGCAAGGCCGATGGGCGTGTTCTTCATCGGGTCCAGCATTTCCACGCCGGGGCGCAGAAGCTGCATCAAATCCTTGTCGGAAGAGACGATGACCACCTCGCCCCCCGCCTCGCACGTCGCCTTGGCATAGGCGGCGATGAGGTCATCCGCCTCCCAATCCTCAAGCTCGATGGAGGGCACGCCGAAGGCCTTGGTCGCCTCGCGGATCAGCCCGAATTGCGGCACCAGCTCCGGCGGCGGCGGCGGCCTGTGGGCCTTGTACTGGTCGTAAATCCGATCCCGGAAGGTCTTGCGCCCGGCATCGAAGATCACCGCCAGATGCGTGCCGCTATGGTCCTTCAACAGCCTTGCCAGCATGTTGCAGAAGCCGAATACCGCGTTCACATGCACGCCATCCGCGCGCTGCATGTCAGGTATGGCGTGGAAGGCCCGGAAGATGTAACCCGAGCCGTCAACCAGGACGAGTTTCAATGGCTCTCGCCCGCGCCGTCGCCGTCCAGCATAAAAATGCGCGAGCAATAGGGGCAGGCGATTTGCTCGCCGGGAATACGCAGGTAAACCTTGGGGTGGCCGAGCGGCGCCGCGCCGCCGTCGCAGGAGACAGAACGGGTTTTCACATGAATGATTTCAGAATGGTTAATCGAATCCGTCTGTACGCTCATGGTTCAGCACTCCGCTGCAAGCTAATTTCCGCCCCCCTCTTAGCTTCATTCCGCGCCATACCCAAGCTGGCGCTGGCCTTGGCCCTGACCGGCTGCGCCGCCATTCCATTCGGCGTGCCACACGGCCATTCTGGGCATCCCATCATCACCTCGGGTTATTTCACCCTGCCGGATGGCGCCCGCCTGCCCTACCGGCTCTACCCCGCGCAAGGGCAAGTAAAGGCAGTGGTGCTGGCGCTGCATGGCTATACGGATAGCCGGGATGGCTGGGAAATTCTGGCCAGCTATCTCAATCCCCACGGCGTTGAGGTCGTAGCGCCGGACCTCTCCTCCTTCGGCGCCACCAAAAACCGGGGCTACTGGCCGGGCACGGATGTGCTGGTGAACGAAGCCCGGGACGAGGCTGTACAACTACGCGCGCGCTACCCCAACACGCCGCTCTACATCATGGGGGAGAGCATGGGCGGGGCCATCGGCATCTTGCTCGGGGCCTCAGCCAACCCGCCGCCGGTGGATGGCTATGTGCTCTCCGCCCCCGCCGTTTGGGGCGGCCCCGCCATGGGCCCGCTTTACAAGGAGACGCTGCAAGTGGCGTCGTTCTTCGCCCCAGCCAAGCGCCTCACCGGGCAAGCGGTCCACATCAAGGCGTCTGACAATATCCCGGCGCTCATTGCCTTCGGGGAGGACCCGCTGACCATCCATGCCCCGCGTATCGACAATATCGATGGGCTGGTAACGATGATGGGCCAAGCCCAGGTCGCTTGCGCCCATTTCAACCAGAAGGCGCTGTTTCTCTATGGCGGGCAGGACAAGCTCATCCCGCCCGCGGCGATGCGCGCCTGCTGGCAGGCGATTCCGGCCCAGGCGCCGGTCACTTTGGCCTATTATCCGCCGGATTATCACCTCATCCCACGTGACCTTGAGCGCGCGGTGCCGAGCGCGGACATACTCGCCTTCCTGAGCGGTGAAGGGCTGCCCTCTTCAGCGCCCAGCCGGGCGACGGTGTTTCTGGCGGCTGGGAATTAAACCATGCCGGGCAGCGGCCTGGACCGGCCGCTCGAATCGATGGCGACAAACTTGAACACCGCCTTCGTCACCCGCTCGTCATTCTGCTCGGCCCGTTCCCGGCGCCACGCCTCGACGGAGATATTCATCGAGGTCCGGCCGGTGGAGAGCAACTCGCAATACACGGTCACTTCGTCGCCCACCTTCACCGGGCGGAGGAAAGCCATCGCCTCCACCGCCACGGTCACGCAGCGCCCATGCGCGGTGCGCTGAGCCAGATTTCCAGCCGCGAGGTCCATCTGGCTCATCAGCCAGCCGCCGAAAATATCGCCATTGGCATTGGCATCCGCCGGCATGGCAATGGTGCGGATCATCGGCATGATGTCCGGCGGGATCTCGCGGTCGTGCATTAGAGGCTCTTCTCGATCCAGGCCTTCAACACGGATTTCGGCGCCGCGCCCACTTGCTGGGCCGCCACCTTGCCGTCCTTGAAGATCAGCAATGTCGGGATGCCGCGCACGCCGTACTGGGAGGGGGCCATCGGATTCTCGTCGATATTCACCTTCACCACGTCCAGCTTGCCCTGGTACTCTTCAGCCAGCGCCTCCAGCGACGGGGCGATGGAACGGCAAGGCCCGCACCATTCGGCCCAGAAATCCACCAGCACGGGCTTGCCGGATTTCAGCACATCCGTGGCAAAGGTTTCGTCGGTTACCGCTTTTGTCATCATACACCCAATGGAAACAGGATTTTCCGCAACATGGAGGCGAATGGCGGGGGGATCAAGCCAAGCCTGCCTTGTCCAGCAATGCATCGGGCACGGCCATGGCCTGCGCCCGCGCGGTCCAAATCAGCACACAGCGTACAGAGTGTCTTGGGTGAATCTGCCGCAGCACCGCCCGGTAGGCAGCGAGCTGGAGGCAATATTTTTCTGGAATCCCGGCCGGGTCCAGCGGTGGATTTCTGTCGGTCTTGTAATCCGCGACAATGATTTCCGTGGGGCCGATGAAAACCCTGTCAGCAACGCCCCCCACCTCCCGGCCGGAAACGATGCCCGCCAGCGGCATTTCCGCCCCTGAACCGGGGCCGAACAGCGGTTCAAGGGCAGGCTCATGCAGAATTTTCAGCACGGAGGCGCAAATTTCCGCCGCCTCATCCGCAAGCGCGGGTAGGGAGGCGAGATAGGAAAGCGCTGCCCCCTCCCGTGCCGACTCGGGCAGGACGGACAGGTGCTGGAGCAGCGCATGCACCGCGGTACCGCGCGCCATGGCGGCGGCACGCTTGGCGGCGGGGGCTTGCGGCCCGGCCAGGGGGCTCACGGCCAGGGCGGCACGGGTATTTTCCTCCGTCACGCGGCTGGGCACGATACGCTCCGGCCCGGCCTGTTCCTTCGGCGCGGGGGCTGCCCGCCAGTCCGGCGCCCGCCCCGCCCAGGCGGGCAGGGCAGCGGTGAGCTTTACCCGCGCCTGGGAAACACCATCGGGCGGCGCCTCCTGCGGGCAGTCATGGACCCAGGCAGCATCCTCCTCCTGCCTTGCGGGCAGCCGGGAGAAACCAGCCTTCACCGCCTCGTACCAGCACTCGCCAGGAATCGCCCTGCGCCCCGCCGCGCCGCAGATGAGAAGCTCATCCTCAGCACGGGTGAGCGCCACATAGAGCAGGCGGTTATATTCCTCGATCTGCGCCCGCCGCCGCTCTGCCTGGGCCTGTGCGAGCACGTTAGGGCGCAGCTCCACCCGTGGGCAGAAGAGCGGCAATTTTGTCCCGTGCTGGGGCACATCCATCCAGAGCAGCCCGGTTTCCGCCTGCGGCAGGCTCACCGTGTCGGGCATGATGACGATGGGCGCCTGCAAGCCTTTCGCGCCATGCACGGTCATGATCCGCACCTCATCGCTCCCCGCCTCGGCCTCACGCTTGATGGCCGCACCCGAGAGCCGCAGCCGCTGCACGAAACCCTGCATGCTGCCTGGCTCGGTGGCGGAGAATTGCAGCGCTTCGGCCAGGAATTCATCCAGCGGCTCCGCTGCCTCCGGCCCGAAGCGCGAGAGCAGCCGCGCCCGCCCGCCCAGCACGCCCAGCGCGTCGGACAGCAGGGCGAAGGGCGTGTCAAAATCCGCCCGGGCCCGCAGCGCCTCGTAGAATTCCTTCGGCGCGCGCCATTCCACGCGCTCCTCTGCCCTGGCATAGAGCGCGCCTACCAGCGAGCCCGGGCGGCCCATGGCGAGCTCCATCAGACTCTCATCCGTCAGGCCACCAAGCGGTGAGACCAAAAATTGCGCGAAGGCGAGATCATCCTCCGGCAACAATAGCGCGTCGCACAGAGCCAGCATGTCGGACACGGCGGGCTGCTCCGGCAGCACCATGCGGTCCAACCCTGCCACGTCGATGCCGCGTGCTTTCAGCTCGGAGGTGACGGCGCCTACGATGGCGCCGCGCGAGCGCACCAGGATCAGAAAATCCCCTGGCCTGGCCTTGCGGTTCTTGGCGGGCAAATCTTGCGTCAGCCGTTCCTCGATATAATCGCCCAGCTTGCGTGCCAGAAGGACGATCGAGGATTCCGCATTCTGGTAATCATCCGGCAAATCCCAATCCGGCATCTCAGCGGCCTCGGCGGCCTCAGTAAGCGGCCAGAGCGTCGCCTTCCCCGCCTGGCCCAGACGGCTGACGCCATGGCGCAGAATGTCCCCTGGATTGGTGACACCGTTGCGGGCAAAACCCTCGGCGAACACGGCATCGGTGAGTTCCAGAACGGGTGCTGTGGAACGGAAGGAGACGGAAAGCGCGCCATCCAGCCAGCGCCGCCCGGCACCGGTGGCCGAGCCTTTGAATTTCTCCTTGTAAAGCCCAAAACTTCTTAAATCCGCCCCCTGGAAGGAGAAGATGGATTGCTTGGGATCTCCCACCGCAAAAATGCTGCGCGGCTCATCCCGCGCGCCCTCACCCGCGAAGAATTCCGCCGCGATGGCGTTGGCGATTTCCCATTGCGGGGGCGCGGTGTCCTGCACCTCGTCCAGCAGCAGATGCTCGATGCCGCCATCCAGCTTGTAAAGCACCCAGGCAGCACCAGGGTCGATGAGCAGTTCGCTGGTCTGGTTGATGAGATCGCCATAGGAGAGTTCCGCCGCCAGGGTTTTTGCATCGCGCTCCGCCAGGCCGACAGGCGTCAAAATTTCCAGCAGCGCCTGATTGATTTTCACCAGCCGGATGAGCTTCAAACGGTCCTGAAGGCTGAGGATACGCTCCGCCTCCTTGGCGATTTCCGCCTTGATATGATCTTCCTCCGCCGCCAGCTTCTTGCCGCAGAAGCCGCGCAGCGTGCGGATATCTCCATCGTTGGTCAGGCAGGTCTTTTCCCAGATGTTCCGGGATTTGATCCGCGCTTCCGGCGGCAATGCCAGCCAGTCCAGCGCCGGATACGCCCATTTCTGCCCGCTGGCATTGCCGCGCTCAGCCACCATGCGCAGATCATCCCGCAACGCGGCCTCACGCGGCGGGGAGGTAAAGGCGTGCAGCAGCGCCGCCTCATCCTCTTCTTCAGCCGCCAGCGCGGCGCGCAGCAGCGCGGCAATGGCCTGCGAAGCCTGTGCCAGATTCAAAAACTCGTTGCCAGCACCTTCAACGAACTTGCCGCTGATCTCTGAGAAACGCTGCTCATCAATCTCCGCCGCCAGCGTGCCCACCGCGCCGCGCGCCGCCGGGTTGGCCAGCACGCGCTCGCGCGCCTCACGCAGGCGCTGGGCCGCCGCATCGTCATCGGCCACTGTGAAATGCGGGGAGAGCCGCGCCTCCAGCGGGAAGCGCCGCAGGAGCGACTGGCAGAAGGCGTGAATCGTCTCGATCCGCATGCCGCCTGGAAGATCCAGCACATCGGCGAAGAGTTTGCGCGCCCGGCCCAGCGTTTCCTCATCCGGCTTCACTGAAAGCGCCCGCAGCTTCGTGCTCAGCTCGGCCTGCGGCATCGCCACCCATTCGCCCAGGCGCTTGTTGAGGCGGATGCGCATCTCCGCCGCCGCCGCCTTGGTGTAGGTAAGGCAGAGAATCTTCTCCGGCGCCGTGCCCGCCAGCATCAAACGCAACAGCCGGTCGGTCAGCAGCTTGGTCTTGCCACTGCCCGCCGAGGCCGCGACGAAGGAAGACACCGCCGGATCAGACGCCGCCAATTGCTGGCGGTTGGCGTCCTCAATCGCTGACATTCTCATCCTCCCCGCCCCATTCGGCACGGCGCGAAATGCCCGCATAGGCATCATATCTGTTCTCCCGCCCGGGATGCGGCGAAGCCAGAAACGGCGTGGCAGGATCAGCGAATTTTTCCAGCAGGGCGGGCAGCCCCGCCGCGCGTTCGATCACCTCGCGCAGCTCCTCCGGCTTGCTCAAAATCGCCTTCTCGCTGCCCGCCGCCGCGCGGCCGGAGAGGGCGACATAGATCAGCTCCTTCACCTCGGCGGCGAACTCCTCACCGAACACGCCACACTCGGCCATCACCGCCTCCAGCGGCAATTGCGGGGCGGTACCGGCTTTTACCTGCTTTTCCGATGGCACATTGCCGGTCTTGTAATCGACGATACGTACCAAACCATCCGCATCGCGCTCGATCCGGTCCGCCCTGCCCTTCAGCAGAAACCCGCCCGGCAGCGCCCATTCGCCCTTCTGCTCCAGGGCCCGCACAACTGGCACGCCGAATTCCGCCTGGCGCGCGCGCTCGGTCTCGATCAGCCAGTCCGCGATCCGCTCCAGCCGCGCCGCCCACCATTGCGCCAGCGCCTCACGCGGGCGGGATTCGCGCATCTCTACCTCCAGCGCGTTGCGAAGCCGCAAGGCTGCATCGGGCGCGTTCACGTCGGACCCGGCAAAGAATTTCGCCAACCCGGCATGCACCACGTCGCCGAACTGGCTGGCATCGCTTTCTTCATCCAGCGGGTCGAGCGGCTCCAGCTTCAGGATTTTCCTGGCATAAATCGCATAAGGATCGGCCATCAAAATGGCGATGTCCGAGATCGAATAGATCTTCGGCCGCATCTGCGCTGGCGGTGTGGGGCGCGGCCTGGGGCGGGTTTCACGCCGTAAGGGCAGATCCAACTGCCCGGCCCACAGCCCCGCCTCATGCGCGGGTAGTTCCAGCCCCTGCCCTGCCAGCATCGCAGCCAGCCGTGTGAGCCAGCGTGCGGGCACGGCGGGCGCGCGCTCACGCCGCTTGGGTGCTGCCAGAACCAGTTGCGGACAGGCGCTGGCCAGGGCGAAGAACCCATGTGCGGCTTGGCCGATTTTCAGCTCCGGGCTCGGCAAGCCAGCTTTGCGGCGCATGGGGCGCGAGAGCCAAGGACCGGGTTCCTCCGGTGAGGGCCAAACGCCCTCCACCAGCCCGCCCAGCACCGCCACATCCACGCTTTGCAGCGCCGCCTCCTGAATACCCCAGATGGCGATACGCGGATGCCCATCCTTCGCGCGTGGGCGGCGCACCACCTGCCCACTCATCAGCGCATCCAGCAGATCCGGCAAATCGGAAGGGTTCATCTCCGGCATGTCGGCCAGGGCGGTCAGACTCTCCGCGAGCAAGGCAGAGAGCGCATTACCCGCCTCACCGGACCAGAGCCGTGCCGGGCCAGCCTCATCCGGCGTGGCGGCCAGCGCCTCCCCGGCCTCGACCAGCGCCGTCAGCGCAGCCACGGGCGAAACCGCCACCGATAGCGCCAGAGGCTGGAGCAGAAGCTCCAAACGGATCAGAAAATCTTGCTCCGCCTGACGCTCGTCCTTCAGCCTGAAGCGCAACCCCTCCAGCCCCGGCGGCGGGCGCTGGCCGCGCAGCGCGTGCTTCTCCAGCCTGCGGGCCATGTCTCGGAAGGCTTGCGGGGGCATGCCGCCCGTGGCCAGCGGGTGTTTCAGCAAGGCCAGCAGCGGCAGGGGCGCGTAATCCTCCCGCGCGGCGCGGGCCAGCAGGCGCAAAAACACGGCGGGCGGGGTGGCGGAAAGCGGCTCGCCCGCACTGTCATCCGCCGCGATGCCAAAGCGTTTCAGCGCCGCCGCCACACGCGCCGCCAAAGCCCGGTCCGGCGTGATCAGCGCGGCACTCTGCCCTGGTGTTTGCAGCGCCTGCCGCAGGATCATGGCGATCGCCAGCGCGTTCTGCGCCTCATCCCCGGTTTCCAGTCGCTTCAGGCCCTCCAGGTTCAATTCGGCCGGGTTCTGCCAGTCCGCCAAAGCGGCGGCGGGCAGCAAAATGCGGGAGAGCAAGGCACTCCGCCCCTCCGGCACCGGGCCACGCGGGGCGAGCAGGCGCTCCACCTCGTCGCGCCGCGCGCCTATATCCGCCAGCAACCGGGCAATGCCGCCCTGGGCATGCGAATCCTCAACCCCCGCCCAGGCATCCTCGCTCATATGCGGGTCAAAACCGGGCAGGATCAGCCTGCCTTGCGGCAGCTCCGCCACGGTTTTCGCCATGCGGGCGATGGCGGGTATGCCCTCGGCCGCGACCATCCAGACCGGCCCGGGCGGCGGGTCATCGGCCCAAACCCGCGCCTGCGCCTCGATCAGCGCCGCCAGACGCATCGCCGGGTTCATCACCCCCTCGGCCTCCAGAATGCGCGGCCAGGCATGGGTAACGATGGTGAGGAACTCCAGCGTCTTCTGCCAATGCGTGGCAAAATCCTCCGGCACCAGGGCGGGCAGGGTCTCGGCCAGATCCACCCCGGCATGGTCGGCCTCGTCCAGCAGCGTGCCGAACTCCTCGGCCAGCCGCCAGGCGCCGGAGAGCGTCCGCGGCGCGCCGCTTTCCTGCGGCATTTTCAAAATCAGCTGGGTCAGCAAGGCCTGCCGCCGCGCGCCCGGCATGGCGGGCGGCAGCGAGAATCCGGCCGAGAGCAACAGCCCCGCCTCGTCGATATTGCCCAGCGCCACAATGCGCGGCAGCAGCAGCGCCTTGCCCTCATTGGCCTCCAGAAACGCCCCGGCCAAAGCCTGCGCGGCGCGGCGGCTGGGCAGAATGATCAGCCCTTCATGCCCGCCGCCTTCCGCCAGCCAGAGCCGGGCCAGGGCGGGCAGAAACGCGGCTTCCGGCGCAAAAGCGCCGATGCGCGGGCGGCGGGGCGTCATGTGGAGTTGCCCACTTCCCGCGCCGCCAGCAATTCCTCGGCGCGCTCGATATCCGCCGGGGTGGTGAGGTGCAGCCACACGCCGTCATGGATGATCGCATTCAGCCGCCCTTGCGCCAGCGCCTCGTCCCAAAGCCGGTTCATGGAAAACCGCTCCACCGCCGCGCCATGCAGCAAAGCCTGCGTGGCGATCTGGATGCCGGAATAGAGATAGGGCGCCACTTCGCATTCCTGCCGGCGGCGCAACTCCGCCTCGCGTGGCCATACAAAATCGCCAAAGCGCGTCTCAGCGATGGTTCCGGCCGAGCGGGCGAGCAGCAGCGCCGAATCATCCGTGACCGGGTTGAAAGCGGCGGCCAGACGCGGCAGCGCGGCGGAGGGGCCATCCACCCAGTAGGAATCGCCGTTGAGGATATAGAAAGGCTCATCCGGCAGCACGCCCTTTGCCGCCATCGCGGCCATGGCACCGCCCGTATCCAGCAGCGCCTCCTCGCGCAGCACGGTCACATTGTCATATTGCGCGAAGAAACTTTCCACCTGCTCGGCCAAATGGAAAGCGTTGGCAATCACCCGCTTCACCCCGGCATCACGCAGCCGCGCCATGGTGTGCGCCAAGATCGGCTGGCCTGCCAGATGCAGTAGCGGCTTGGGCGTGGTGAGGCTCAGGGGCCGCATCCGTTCGCCCAGCCCCGCGCAAAGAATAACCGCCGTGTCAGGTAGCATCGAAACCTCTCAAATCCCCTTCAAGTTCCACCTCACGCCCGGCGCCGGACAGCGACAGACGCAACCGCCACGCACCCGCCGGAGCAAAATCGCCGAGCCGGTCCGGCCATTCCACCAGCACGATGCCCGAGAGAGCCTCGTCCCAGCCCAGCTCCTCCAGCGCGCCGGGGCCATCCAGCCGCCAGAGATCGTAATGCCAGATGTCTGCGCCGCCCGGCGTTTCATAGCTCTGGACGAGCGTGAAAGTCGGGCTGGGCACGGCAAGGCGTGGATCGCGCATCAGCGCCCGGATGAAGGCCCGCGCCAGGCAGGATTTGCCCGCGCCCAGCTGGCCCTCCAGCAGCAGCACATCGCCGGGCCGGGCTATGGCGGCCAGCCTCTCACCCAGGCGCTGCGTCTCCGACTCGTCTTTCAGGTACAGGCGCATGGGAGTGTTTTGGAGGGTGCCGCTTGATTGTGGAAGGGGGCCAGGGCAAAGCAGCCGCATGGAACGGATTTCAGCCGATGTGGCGATCATAGGTGCAGGCCCTGCCGGTATGTTCGCGGTGTTCGAATGCGGGATGCTGAAAATGTCCTGCGTGTTGATCGACGCGCTGGACGAGCTGGGTGGCCAATGCGTGGCGCTCTACCCGGAAAAGCCGATCTATGACATCCCCGCGCACCCGGCCATAGAGGGCGGCGCGCTGATCGCGCAGCTGGAAGAGCAGATCGCACCCTTCGAGTGCGCCAAGCTGCTGGGGCGCCAGGTCACGGCGCTGTCCGGCGAGGCAGGGAATTTCACCCTCACCACCAGCGCGGGCGATGAGGTCAAGACCAAGGCCGTCATCCTGGCCGCGGGCGCGGGCGCCTTTGGCCCCAACCGCCCGCCGCTGGACGGGCTTGAGGCCTTCGAGGCCAGCGGGGCCGTGCGCTATTATGTGAAGAAGCGCGAGGATTTGCGCGGCAAACGCGTCGTCATTGCCGGTGGCGGCAACTCGGCGGTGGATTGGGCGCTCGCTTTGCAAGGCATCGCCGCCAGCATCTCCGTCGTGCATCGCCGGCCGAAATTCCGCGCCGCGCCCGAGAGCACCGCGCAGCTCGACATGCTGGTAGAGGCAGGCAAGGTGGAAATGGTGATCCCCTACCAGCTGCACGCGTTGCACGGGGGGAATGGCGCGCTGGAGGCCGTGGAGGTCGCCGACCTGGACGGCGCCACGAAACATCTGCCCGCCGATGTGCTGCTGCCCTTCTTCGGCCTGGCCATGGAGCTGGGGCCGATCGCCGATTGGGGGCTGGGGCTGGAGAAGAGCCATGTGGCGGTGACGCCCGCCACCATGCAGACCTCCCTGCCCGGCGTGTTCGCGGTGGGTGATATCTGCACCTATCCGGGCAAGCTGAAGCTGATCCTGCAAGGCTTCGCCGAGGGTGCCATGGCGGCGCATGCCATCTACGGCATCGTCAACCCGGACAAGGCACTGCATTTCGAATATTCCACCACCAAGGGCGTGCCGGGCTGAGCTTGCCCCAGACCAAAGCGGCTTCCCGCACGCGGCAGTTCCCGCTGGTCCAGGCGCTACGGGCGCTGGCGGCCTTGGCGGTCGCGCTTGCGCATGTGACGCATGACGCGCTGGCGCTGTGGCCGCATTCCCGCCCGCTGGCGTGGCTCTATGGCGCCATGCCCTGGGACGCGGGGGTGGACATTTTCTTCGTCATCTCGGGCTTTGTCATCGTCCATTCCTCCCGGAGCCTGTACGGCACCCGCAAGGCCGCGCGGCGTTTCGCCGTACGGCGCCTCGCGCGCATCGTGCCGCTTTACTGGCTGATGACGAGCCTGTTTCTAGCGGAATGGGCATTCTCCCCAGGCAGCATTCACGGCGATATCGGCGGCCTGGGCTATATTCTTAAATCCTATCTCTTCATTCCCGCCGCGCGGCCGGACGGGCTGGTGCAACCCGCCCTCGGCCTGGGTTGGACGCTGAATTACGAGTTATTCTTCTACGCCCTGTTCCTGCCCTTTCTGGCGTTGAGGCCAGCGATTGCGGTACTGGGCGCGACGTTGCTTCTGGCCGTGCTGGTTGCCTCTGGCCAAGCCGGGCTGGTGCATGGCGTTGTGCTGCAAACATGGTCAGCCCCCATTGTGCTGGAATTCTGCGCCGGGATGCTGCTGGCGCTACTACCCGGGCGCGTGAGCCTACCTGCCATCATCCGCCTGGCTTTGGCCGCTGGGGCGCTCATTCTCCTGCATTGGCAGCCTGCGGGCTGGCCCCGTGTTCTTGGTAACGGGATTCCAGCCGCCCTGTTGGTGGCTGCCGCCATCTCGGGGCGCGGCGCGGAGGAGCCGAACAGGCTGGAGCGTGCCTTGATCCTGCTGGGCGATGCCTCCTACGCGCTCTATCTGGTGCATCCCTTTATCATGCGTGCCGCCGCCTTGGGCTGGATGCATCTGCACCGCGCGGGAGGACCCGCCTTCTATATCCTGCTCTGCCTCGCCGCCGCGCAATTGGCGGCTCTGGCTCTGCATCGCGGCTTTGAAAAACCCTGCACCGCCTGGCTGCGCGCCAAGCTGGACGCATTGCTGAGCCTGCGCGCGGCTAACTAATTACAAATGCTAGATTTGTCAGGGAGCAGCCCGTGCGGTTGATGCTTTCAAAACATTCGCTCTTTTTCTGCCTGGCCCTCGCGCTGGCCGTACGCCTGCCAGCGGCGCTGTTCGACAATAACTTCCTCGCCCCTGACGAAATCGTCCAATATATTGGGCAGGCGCACAGGCTGGTCTATCAGCACGGCCCAGTGCCTTGGGAATATCAGGTCGGTCTGCGCTCCTGGCTGATCCCCGGCTTCCTGGCCCTGCCGATGTGGGTTGCGAAGAGCGTGGGTTTTTCGCCCCACGCCGGGCTGGTGCTGATCCGGGTTCTGATGTCCTTTTTGTCGCTCTCGATTGTCTGGTGCGCGTTCCAATGGGGGCGGATTTATCACGGGATCAGGGGGGCATGGATCGCGGGGGGGCTGGCGGCATTCTGGCCGGATCTCTGGATCATGGCACCGCACCCGCTGGAGGAAGCGCTGGCCGCTTATAGCCTGGTTCCCGCTGCCTTCTTCACCACGCGCGCCAGGCAAAGCGGCGCGTCCCGCCATATTCTCGCGGCCGGATTTCTGCTTGGCCTGACCTTCGTGTTGCGCGAGCAGCTGGCGCCCGCCATTGCCATCATCGGCATCTATCTTTGCGGGCGGAATGTGAAATCCTGGCTGCTTGGCGTCGGGATCGCTTGCCTGCCCGTGCTCCTGGTTGGCGGGCTGGATTGGCTGACCTGGGGGCAGCCTTTCCGCAGCTTCTGGCTCAATGTCTATCTCAATGTCGTTCTAGGCGTATCTTCCAATGCGTTCGGCACATCGCCAGTTACGTTTTATCTCTTGCACTTTTTGGCGTACTGGCTGTGGAGCGCTGCGGCTATTGTGCTGTTCGCCTGGCGGGGGGCGCGGGCTCTGCCAATGGCCGCCTTCGCCGCCATCGCCATCATCGCCGAGCATAACCTGATTCCGCACAAGGAATTCCGTTTCATCTTCCCGGCCATCGCGCTTATCGTACCACTGGCTGGGGTGGGACTTGCTGGAAGCTTACCAACCCTTTCCGTGGGGAAACGCCGTCTGGTTGGTCTATTCCTGCTCTCCGGCCCATTTATCAGCCCTTTCGTAGCCGTCACTCTGCTGGCGGACACGAACGCCTCCCTGCTTTATAGCGAGCTGGCCGCGCGTCATCCCTGCGTTGTCGCCGTGGAGATGGCAAACAGCCATTTCATGCCGATCACCCCGCTTTTCAGCACGACGAACTTCACCACGCACAATCCGCAGCCGAGGCTGACGCGATTGTCGCGCCAAAGAAGGATACACCGAACATCCCGCCCGGCTTCGTACAGCAAAGCTGCGTGGCAAGAGACCGCATCTTCGCGGGAAAACATCCCGTCGAGATCTGCTACTGGGTCAGAACCTCAGGCTGGTGTGAGCAAACGAAACAACCTGAGCCGTTCGAATTTATATTCCCCCCCGCCGCACGGCGCTTCAAGATTGCAGGAGGCTAGGCTCTCGGAAAGGCCGCCAGCCCATATCCGATCTGCCCCCGGCACATATATGCCGCGCCGCAACAACTGGTTATAACGCCGCCACTCAAATATATATTAGGAGCGAGCCCATGAGCGCCAGTGCCGCAGCTACCCCGAAAACCAAAGTCACAGCTTTGCCGGGGGACGGCATCGGCCCCGACGTCATGCAGGCGACCTTGAAGATCCTGGACGCGGCGGGCGCGCCGATCGAGTGGGAATTCGCCGAGGCCGGTTCCAAGGCGTTCGAGCGCGGGGTGGTAACCGGCGTGCCGCGCGACACGCTGGACAGCATCGGCGCCAACAAGCTGGCGCTGAAATCCCCGCTGGAAACCCCCATCGGCTATGGCGGCAAGTCCGCCAACGTGACGATGCGTAAATATTTCGAGCTTTACGCCAATATCCGCCCTGTGCGCGAGCTGCCCGGCATCCAGACCCCCTTCTCCGGCCGGGGGATCGACATGGTGATCGTCCGCGAGAACGTCGAGGACGTGTACGCCGGCATCGAGCATATGCAGACCACCACGGTCGCCCAGTGCCTCAAGCTGATGACCGCCCCGGGCTGTGAGCGCATCATCCGCGCCGCCTACGGCGTGGCACTCTCTGAGGACCGCAAGGCCGTCACCGTCGCCCACAAGGCCAACATCATGAAGCTCACCGAGGGCATGATGAAGCGCATGGGCGAGAAGGTGGCCAAGGAATATCCGGGCATCAAGGCCGGGCAGGTGATCATCGATAACTGCGCCCACCAGCTGGTGGTCCGCCCGGAGGCGTTCGATGTCATCGTCACCTCCAACATGAATGGCGACATCATCTCCGACCTCGCGGCCGGCCTCGTCGGCGGGCTGGGCATCGCGCCCTCTTCCAACCTGGGCGACCAGGTGGCGATGTTCGAGGCCGTGCATGGCTCCGCGCCTGACATCGCGGGCAAGGACTTGGCCAACCCCACCGCCTTGCTCTCCGCCGCCATCATGCTGCTGCGCCATATCGGCTCGTTCGACGTGGCGGAGAAAGTTGAGCAGGCGCTGTTCGTCACGCTCGCCGAGGGCCGCAACCTCACCGGCGACCTCGCCCCGCGCGGCCACGGCGTGGGCACCGCCGCCTTCACCGATCAGGTCATCGCCAATCTCGGCCGGACCTCGGCCATGAAGTCCCGCACCTACAACAAGCTGGAGCTGACCGCCTGGCCGCAGCTGACCGCCCATATGGAGCCCGCGACGCGTGAGCTGGTCGGCATCGATGTGTTCCTGGAAACGGACCAGAGCGCCGAGGATCTGGGCAAGACGCTGGAGCAGCTCTCCGAATACAGCCCCTTCACCCTCACCGGCATCTCCAACCGCGGTGTCACGGTGTATCCCCCCACCGGCGGGCAGACCTTCCTGGTCGACCATTTCGCCGCGCGCTTCATGCTGAAGAACCCGATCTCGCTGGCCGGCAATACCGGCGAGGGCCAGCCGGAGATTTCCTATCTGGTGCAGCGCATCGGCGCCAAATTCACCTGGATGCATATCGAGAAGCTGCAGCGCTTCGACGGCAAGGACGCCTTCGAGCGGCCGCAGGGCGAAGGCTAGAGAGCTCTGCATCGACAGAGGCCTGTGCGTTGTAGTCTTAAACGAAACCGTACAGGCCCTTAATGATAGGACTTTCTAGATAAAAGAAGTTGAAAAGAGAGTTAGGCTTTGATAAATAGGTGTATGTTAGTTTGTTTTGTTTGTTTGTGTTTTGTGTTTGTTATAAGTTTTGTGTGTTTGTTTTGTTTTTGTTGTTTTTGTTTGTTTAGTTTAGATTTTTAGTTAAGTTTTATTGTTGTGTATGTGTGTTAGTTGATTTTGTTTATAGAGAATAGAATAAGACATTTAATAGTGAGCCTTATGCTTCCGTGTTAGGTGTATTAAGACGTATCGTAAGCTGGTGAGAGGGCAAGGAATTCGGTAAATACGTGGGCAAGCTAAGATTAAGTCTGGACGATGGAGGCATAGCTGAGCGCATTGTGATTGGAGGCGTTAGCGTTGATCTTGGAACCATCGACCGGAACATGGTCAAGCCTGGGGAAGGGAGTTGGGCTGCACAAGCAACCCAACGCCTGAAACCAAAAAAGGCCCCTCACGGGGCCTTTTCATTTGAACGGAACCGCCTTCAGTTCAACTGCATGGCCAGCAGATCTTCCAAATCGCTGGTGTGGGTTTCCTCGTCGGCGAGGATATCCGCCAGCATGGCCTGGGTCTTCGGGTCATGGCCCGCGAAATGGCCGCAAAGCTCACGATAGAGCTCGATCACGCATTGCTCGGCGGCGAGATTTTCAGCGAACAGACGCGGCAGGCTGCCCTTGGCGGCTTCCGGCGCCGCGTGGCGCGTGACGAGCTCGTCCGCCACATAATCCGGCGTGCCGCCCAGTTCGACGATACGTTCCGCCAAGCGCTCCATATGGCGGCGCTCATCGGCGGCCTGGGCGGCGCATTCGGTTGCCACCCAGTCATTCTCCAGCCCATCGGCTGACACGCCGATCAGGCTGTAGCGCAGCACGCAGGCAATCTCGGCTGACATGGCGGCCTGCAGCAGCCCAGCAGGCTCCGCGGCACCGGCCAGCATGGAGCGGGCCGTGGCGCATAAACGCTGCACATCCATCAGAAACTGGCTTTCCCAGATCGCAACCTGCTCCGCCATAACACGTCCTCTTCACCCACTTAAATGAGAATCGTTCTCATTTGTTGATTCATTGGTAGCGTGACCAACATTTTCGATCAAGCGCGAATACTCAGTATCTTCCATGGGGTTTCCGCAATTATGGAAGGCGCCATGCAATCAATTCGAGTTCAGCCAACCCCGTCTCTCAAAATAGCACGGATTTATCGATAAAATCTAATAAACTGATCTGATCGGCCCCATCCGCAAAAATTCCCTCGCAGAATGGCTGTTTCCTGACACGGTTGAGACACGCGTTACAGCAAGGGCAAAATCCAGCCGAAAACTCCTGAACAGGAGTGGCCGCGCTGCTTTATCATGCCGCGTCGCTGCGCTAGAAACGCGAAATGAACGACCTCACCCCCAACAGCCTGCGCGCCTGGCCGGATGCGCGCGGCCGCTTCGGCGAATATGGCGGCCGCTTTGTCGCCGAAACATTGATGCCGCTGATCCTGGAACTGGAAGAGGCCTACAGGACCGCCAAGGCGGACCCCGCTTTCCAGTCCGAGCTTGATTATTACCTCAAGCATTATGTCGGCCGGCCGAGTCCGCTGTGGCATGCGCAGCGGCTGAGCGAGGAGCTTGGGCGGCGCCAAGATCTATTTCAAGCGCGAGGAGCTGAACCACACCGGCGCGCACAAGATCAATAATTGCGTCGGCCAGATTCTGCTCGCCAAGCGCATGGGCAAGACGCGCATCATCGCCGAGACCGGCGCCGGACAGCACGGCGTGGCCACGGCCACGGTGTGCGCCCTCTTCGGCCTGCCCTGCACCATCTATATGGGCGCCGTGGATGTGGAACGGCAGAAGCCGAACGTCTTCCGCATGAAGCTGCTGGGCGCGGAGGTTGTGCCCGTCAGCTCCGGCGCCGCCACGCTGAAGGATGCGATGAACGACGCGCTGCGCGACTGGGTGGCGAATGTGCGTGACACATTCTACATCATCGGCACCGCCGCCGGGCCGCACCCCTATCCTGAGCTGGTGCGCGACTTCCAATGCATCATCGGCAATGAGGCGCGCGAGCAGCTGATGGAGGCCGAGGGCCGCCTGCCGGATATCGCCATCGCCGCCGTGGGCGGCGGGTCGAACGCCATCGGTCTGTTCCACCCCTTCCTGGATGAATCCTCGGTCAAGCTCATCGGCGTTGAGGCGGCCGGCAAGGGCATGCACACGCATGAGCATGCCGCCAGCCTTAATCGTGGCCGCCCGGGCGTGCTGCACGGCAACCGCACCTATCTGCTGCAGGATGATGACGGGCAGATTTTGGAGGCGCACTCCATCTCCGCCGGGCTGGATTATCCGGGCATCGGGCCGGAGCATAGCTGGCTGCACGACATCAAGCGCGTCGACTATGTCGGCATCACCGATGATGAGGCGCTGGACGCCTTCCAGCTCTGCTCGCGGCTGGAGGGGATCATCCCCGCGCTGGAATCCGCCCATGCCATCGCGCATGTGGTGAAGCTGGCGCCCACCCTCGACAAGGACAAGATCATCCTGCTCAACCTCTCCGGCCGCGGAGACAAGGATATCTTCTCCATCGCCAAATATCTGGGAACCGAACTATGAGCCGCATCGCTGGCGTGTTCGCCGCCCTGCGCCAGGCAGGAAGCGGCGCGTTGATCCCGTTTGTCGAAGCCTATGACCCCGACCGCGCCACCACCCTGACCCTGCTGAAGGGCATGGCGGAGAACGGCGCGGACATCATCGAGATCGGCATGCCCTTCACCGACCCGATGGCCGATGGCCCGACCATCCAGGCCGCCGGGCGGCGCGGGCTGCTGGCCGGCGCCACGCTGAAGGGCGTGCTGGGGCTGGTGCGCGAATTCCGGCGGGAGAATGACCATACGCCTCTGGTGCTGATGGGCTATCTCAACCCCATTCTCTCCTATGGCGTGAAGAATTTCTGCGAGGACGCTGGCTTGGCCGGGGTGGACGGGCTGATCATCGTCGACCTCCCGCCGGAAGAGGCGGATCTGGTGCTGCCGGATGCGGGCGCCAACGGGCTGGATGTGATCCGGCTCATCGCCCCCACCACCTCCGATGCGCGGCTGAAGCAGGTGCTCGCGGGCTCCTCGGGCTTTGTCTATTACGTCTCCATCACCGGCATCACCGGCACGCACACCGCCTCCGCCGCGGATCTGGCGCGGGACATTCCGCGCATCCGCGCCGCGACGGACCTGCCGATCGCGGTCGGGTTCGGGGTGCGCACGCCCGAGCAGGCGGCCACCGTGGTGGCGCACGCCGATGCGGCGATCGTCGCCTCCGTGCTGATCGACACGCTCTACCGGGAGAACGCCGAGGCGGTGCTGCGCGACGTGCTGGCCCTCTCAGAGGGTGTAAAGGGCGCGCGCAAGGCGGCCTGAACAACCGTCTGTCCGCAAACGTGAAAAAGGCCCCGGCACGGGAAATGCCGGGGCCTTTTTCATGGGCCGGTTGTAACCAGCCTTTGGTCAAGCATCGTCAGTGCCAACCGCCGTGCTGTCCGTAGCCTGAACCATGACCATGACCATAGTCATAGCCATGATGGCCCCAGCCGCCGCCGGGCCCATACCAAACGCAGCCAGAAAGACCGAGTAGCAAAAAGGGAATGAGGATAAGTTTCTTCATGTGTCGGAGATGATACACCAGAGCGTCAGCCGCAACCCCAACTACATTGATTAGAAACGAAAGTTTCCTGAATTTTCAGTCATCTGCGGCATGGAGTTCAGGCCGTTTCGCAGCGCCCGCCCGGCGGACACGGTAATGGCGAGGCCTTACTGGCCGGGGGTCGGCTGCGGCGCATAGCCAGGCGGGGGCGCAGTATTCTGGGGCGGCGAGGCGCCCGCGCCGTAATCGTAAGGCTGGCCGTTCGGGCCGCCGCCCCGCCCGTACCATACGCAGCCTGACAAGCCGGCCAGCAGCAGCAAGGAAACAGGAAGAAGCGTCTTCATTGATCTTTCCGTGAGCCATGCCCACGCCCCTGAATAAAACCGCGTACCAGACCCGATATGCCCTCAGAGCTGAACCGCGCTAGTGCCACCCGCCGCCGCCATGCCCGCCGCCACCACCGTTATGGCCACCACCACCGCCACCGTGCCAGCTGCCGCCACCGCCATGCCCGCCGCCACCATGCCAACCACCACCATGCCACCACCACCGTGCCACCACCGCCATGCCAACCATGGCCACCGCCAAACACGCCGATAAAAGTTGTGCCCCCACCGACATAACCTGGCGAACCATAATAATACCCGGGCGGTGCATAGTAACTTGAGGAGTAGCCACTAAAACCTGAGGAGTAGCCGCCGCCATACCCGTAACCGCCCGAGCCGTAGACACAGCCGGTCAGCATCGTCGCAAGCAGCAAAGGGGCAAGAACGCGTTTCATAACCATTATATAGTGCGCCTTGCCATGGCTTCATTACGGCAAGATTATAGCATTCCCCAGGCAAAGAAATCCGGGTTCTCCCAGCCCGGCTTGCCGTAGCGCAAGGGGGTGCCGTTGGCGGTGAGCACCGCGCCGCCCGCTGCCTCCAGCACCGCCTGGGGGGCGGCCGTGTCCCACTCCATGGTGCGGCCGAGGCGGGGGTAGAAATCCGCCACGCCCTCCGCCAAACGCAGGAATTTCAACGCCGAGCCGATATTGGTGAGATGCGCCACCTTGTGCTGCGCGAGGCAGGCCGCCAGCTCCGGCGCGTCCTGGTAATGGCGGGAGGCGAACACGGTCAGCCCCTCGGCGGGCGCATGGCGGGCAGAGATTTTTTCCTCAGGCCCGCCGCCGCGCCACCGCCAGGCCCCCTGCCCCACGATCCCGAAATGCAGCTCATTGAAGGCGGGCGAGGCGACGGCGCCCAGCACCGGCGCGCCGTTTTCGATCAGCCCGATGCAGACCGCGAACTCATCCCGCCCGGCGGCGAATTCGCGCGTGCCGTCCAGCGGGTCCACCAGCCAGTAGCGCGCAGCGGGCGCGGTGATTCGCCCGGCGGCCACCTCCTCCTCCGCCACCACGGGAATTTCCGGCGCCGCCGCGCGCAGGCCCTCGGTGATCAACGCCTCGGCTTGCTTGTCCGCCAGCGTCACCGGGGTGGAATCGGCCTTGTTCTCGACCACGAAGCCCGCCGCGCGGATGGACCGGATGGCGGCGGCGGCTTCGTCCGCAAGGCGCACGGCGAGGGTCAGAAGCTCCTGCATGGGTTGTCTGTAACCCCGCCGCCCTGGCTGGCCAAGATGCAAGGCGGTGATATGGTTATGTCCAACAGATGACGGAGTGGTCGCATGGTCGAGATCGTGTTCGGGAAATTGGCGCTGCCCAAGGATGGCGTGCTGGTGCTGCCAGCGGGTGAGGACCTGCCTTTGACCGGCGAGGCCGCCGTGCTGGACGAAACGCTGGGCGGTGCCTTGAGCAAGGCCATGGAAGCGGCGGAGTTCAAGGGCAAGGCCGGGCAGAGCCTGAACGTCTATAACGCGGGCG
This sequence comes from uncultured Pseudomonadota bacterium, assembly GCA_963827925.1. Taxonomy (GTDB): domain Bacteria; phylum Pseudomonadota; class Alphaproteobacteria; order Acetobacterales; family Acetobacteraceae; genus Acidocella. The sequence goes on from CAWHDE010000019.1 coordinate 61,600, forward strand.
CGTATAAGCGCGTGCTGCTGGTGGGTGCCGGCAAGGAGGATGCGCCGCGCCGCGCCGAGCTGCTGGGGGCCGCCATCGCCGCCGCCTTGGGGAAGGAGAGCGAAGCCGCGATTCTCGCCGAGGGTTTCACAGCGGAGCAGGCGGCGGAGATCGGCCTTGGCGCCCGGCTGCGCGCCTATAAATTCGACAAATACCGCACCACCCAAAAGCCCGACGAGAAGGCCAAGGCTGAAGAAGCTGAAGCTGCTCACCGCCGCGCCGAAAGAAGCCGAAGCCGCTTGGCAGATTGCCGCCGCCGTGGCGGCCGGCGTGGAATTCACCCGCGACCTGGTGACCGAGCCCGCCAATGTGCTCTACCCGGCGGAATTCGCCGAACGCGCCGAAGGGCTGAAGAAGCTGGGGCTGAAAGTGGAGATGTTCGGCCAGAAGGAGCTGGAAAAACTCGGCTTCGGTACGCTGCTTTCCGTGAGCCAGGGCTCCGTGCGCGAGCCGCGCATGGTGGTGATGCAATGGCTCGGCGCCTCCGGCCAGGCTGAGGACAAGAAGGGTGCCAAAAAGCCGAAGGATCCGCTGGTGTTCGTCGGCAAGGGGGTGACGTTCGACACCGGCGGTATCTCGCTGAAACCCGCCGCCGGGATGGAGGACATGAAGTGGGACATGGCCGGGGCGGGTACGGTGGCCGGGCTGATGGCCGCCATCGCCGGGCGCAAGGCGAAGATCGACGCGGTGGGTCTCATCGGCCTGGTGGAGAACATGCCCTCCGGCTCCGCCACCCGCCCTGGTGACGTGGTGAAGAGCTATTCCGGCAAAACCGTCGAGATTCTCAACACCGATGCCGAAGGCCGCCTGGTGCTGGCCGATGTGCTCTATTACGCGCAGGAGCGTTTCGCGCCGAAATTCATGGTCAATCTCGCCACCCTCACCGGCGCCATCATCGTCGGGCTCGGCCATGAATATGCCGGGATGTTCTCCAACAGCGATGAGCTGGTGGCCAAACTGGTTGAAGTCGGGCGAGGCCGTTGGCGAGAAGGTCTGGCGCATGCCGCTCGCCAAGCAGGGCGAGGCCTATGACAAGGAGCTGGACTCCGCGATTGCGGACGTGAAGAATATCGGCAACGGGCGCGCGGGCGGTTCCATCACCGCCGCGCAATTCCTGCAGCGCTTCGTCAACAACACGCCCTGGGCGCATCTGGATATCGCGGGCATGGCCTGGGGCGCGAAGGATGCAGGCGTGAACGCCGAAAGGCGCCACCGCCTTCGGCGTGCGGCTGCTGGACAATTTCACCCGCGGCTTCGAGGGCTGAGATGTAGCCCCGAATTGCTGATCGAAACAATCCTGGGAGACCGGAACGATCCAGCTCTGGCCAAGAAACTTCACGATCTTGGCCATCATGGCGGGCATATCGAGACACTGGTGGTCAGTGCCGAGGATCTGCCCCGCCGGCGCTTCCACGCGCAGACCGACCACGGCACGCCCTGCTTCGTGGCGCTGCCGCGCGATGTTGCCTTGACTGACGGCGCGGTATTGCACTTAACGGACCATCGCGCCGTGGTGCTGAAAGTCGGCGCGCAGGACTGGCTGAAGCTGCAACCCTTGAAGGATGGCGCGCTGGAACTTGGCTATATGGCGGGCAATCTGCATTGGCGCGTGCGCTTTGAGGATGGCTGTTTGCTGGTGGCGGTGGATCATCCGCGTGAGACCTACCTCGCCCGGCTGCATGAGCTGGAGCATGAGGGCAAGGTGAAGGTTCTGGCGTGAACGATCTGCTGGCCCTGCTGCGCGGCCTGCAATTCGCGGATGGGCAATTCCCCTCCGGCGGCTTCGCCTTTTCCTGGGGCGTGGAGAGCCTGGCGGCGGACGGGCTGCTCACCCGCGCGGACTGGCCGGACTTTCTGGCCGGGCAGATGGAGCATCGCTGGGCGCCGCATGACCGGCCGCTGGTGGCCCATGCTTTTCAGTCCGCGCAGGACCATGCGGCCTTGATGGAGCTGGACGAGTTGACGGAGGCGCTCTCCATCGCCTCCGCCGCGCGGGAAGGCTCGCGCCGCGCCGGGGCGGCTTTGCTCGGCACCCATGCGCGGCTCGGCACGCCAGGTGCGGCGGAATACCGGGCGCTGGTAACGGCCGGGAAAACGCCGGGCCATCTGCCCGTGGTGATGGGGCTGGTGCTGGCGGGGGCGGGGCTGGATTTGCCGACCGCCCTCGCCGTCTCCGCCCATTCCACCGCGCAATCCCTCGGCTCGGCCGCCGTGCGGCTGGGCCTCATCGGCGCGCTGGATGCGCAGAGCGCGTTGCAAGACATCCAGCCGCGTCTTGCGGAATTGATCGCCGAACCCATCCCGCCGGTGGATGATATCGGCAGCTTCACCCCGCTCACCGACATCGCGATGATGCGCCACCCTTTCCAGCACCAGCAGTTATTCTCCAACTGAGGAGGACGCCATGAACCTCTCCCCCACCGAGCTTGAACGCCTGACCATCTTCACGGCAGCCGAACATGCGAGGCGGTTGAAGGCGCGCGGCGTGAAACTCTCCCACCCCGAGGCCGTGGCCCTGATCGCCGATGAGATGCTGCTCGCCGCGCGCTGCGGCCAGGTTTACGAGGACATCGTGAACATGGCGGCATCGCTGCTCACCCCCGCCGATGTCGAACCCGGCGTGCCCACCCTCACCGAATTCGTTGCCGTGGAGGCCAGCTTTCCCGAAGGCACCAAGCTCGTCATCGTCTTCCGCCCCATCGCGGATGGGCAGGAGGATGAGGCGTGGAAGTGCCGGGCGAGATCATCGCCGCCGAGGGCGAGATCGAACTGAATGCAGGCCGCGAGCGCGTCGAGATCGAGGTGCTGAACACCGGCGACCGCGACATTCAGGTCCGCAGCCACGCGCATTTCTTCGAAACCAACCCGGCCTTGGAGTTCGACCGGCGCGCCTCCTTCGGCTTCCGGCTGGATGTCGCGTCCGGTTCCGGCGTGCGCTTCGAGCCCGGCATTTCCCGCAAGGTGACATCTGGTGGCGATGGCGGGGGACCGCATCATGCAAGGCCAGGGCGGGCTGACGCGCGGGCGGCTGGACGATCCGGACATTGCGGCGGCGGCCCTTCGAAGCGGCCCGTACGCGCGGCTATAAGGGAGCCTGAGCCATGGTGAAGATCACCCGCGCGGATTACGCCGCCACTTTCGGCCCCACCAAGGGCGACATGGTGCGCCTTGGCGATACCGGGCTGCTCGCCGAGATCGAGCATGATTACACGGTCTATGGCGACGAGCTGACCACCGGCGCCGGCAAGATGATGCGCGACGGCGAGGGCTTCCAGACCACCGGCACCCGCGCCTCCGGCGCGCTGGACGCGGTGGTGCAGAACGCCACCATCTTCGATGCCGTGCTCGGCATCGTGAAAGCCGATATCGGCATACGCGATGGCCGCATCGTCGGCATCGGCAAGGCGGGCAATCCGGACATCATGGCGGGCGTGCACCCTGGCCTGCGCACCGGCCCCAACACCGCCGTGCATCATGCGGAGCAGTACATCATCACCGCGGGCGCCGTTGAAAGCCACGCGCATTTCCTCTGCCCGCAGCAATGCGACCACGCGCTGGCGGGCGGCACCACCACAATCATCGGCATGTCGCCCGGGCCCGTATTTCGATGTCTCCTGCTCCGGCCCGGAAATTCTCGGCCAGATCATCCAGGCGGCGGAATTCTCGCCGCTGAATTTCGGCTTTCTCGGGCGCGGCTGTTCCGATCCGGGCGCGGTGGAGGAATCCGTCTCCGGCGGTGCGCTGGGCGTGAAAGATCCATGAGGATTTCGGCGCCTCGGGTGCTGTGATCGATGGCTCCCTCATCGCCGCCGACCGCAATGATTTCAGCGTCTGCCTGCATACGGACACGATCAATGAATTTGGCTTCTGCGAGGATACGCTGCGCGCCATCGAAGGCCGCTCCATCCATATGTTCCATACGGAAGGTGCGGGCGGTGGCCATGCGCCGGATTTGCTGCGCGTCAACGGCTTCGCCAATGTGCTGCCCGGCTCCACCAACCCCACCAACCCCTTCACCGCCTATGCGCTGAACGAGGGGCTGCCGATGACCATGCTGGCGCATGCGATGAACTGGCGCCTGGCGGAAGATCTCGCCTTCGCGGAATCCCGCGTGCGGCCGCAGACCATGGCGGCGGAGGATCTGCTGCACGATATGGGCGCGATCTCCATCTTCTCGACCGACAGCCAGGGCATGGGGCGGCTTGCGGAAAACGTAGCCAAATGCTGGCAACTTGCCAGCGTGATGAAAAAGCGCCTTGGCCGTCTACCGGAAGAGACAACTGCGCGGGCAGATAATGAGCGCATCAAGCGCTATCTCGCCAAGCTCACCATCAACCCGGCCATCGCGGCGGGGATTGATGCGCATGTCGGCTCCATCCAGCCCGGGCGCATGGCGGATTTGATCTTCTGGCCGCGTGCCAGCTTCGGCATCAAGCCGCGCGTGGTGATGAAGAGCGGCTTCATCGTCTGGGCCACATGCGGCGATGGCAATGGCTGCATGATGGATAGCGAGCCGAACATCCAGCGCCCGATGTGGGGCAGCCTGGGCGGCTCCCCCGCGAAGCTCGGCGTCACCTTCGTCTCCAAGCTCGCCATCGAGGCGGACCGCCACCGCAAGCTGGGCGTGCAAAAGGCGTTCGTGCCGATTTCCAACACCCGCCATCTCGGCAAGAAGGACATGCTCCACAACAACGCCTTGCCGAACATCGAGGTGGATAGCGAAACATTCGAGGTCCGCGCCGATGGCAGGGTGCTCGCCGGCGAGCCGGCGGCGCATGTGCCGCTGAACCGCAGCTACATGCTGCGATGAGCCTGCCCTGCCAGCTCGATCTCTGCTTCGCCCGGAGCAGCGCCGGGCGCACCAGGCTGGCGGAGCGCCGCGCAAGCTATCCTTACAGCATCACCGCCCCCATCGCGCCGCCTGACGGCACGGCGCAGCTCACGCTGCAATCCATCTCCGGCGGGCTTTATGGCGGTGAGAACGTCAGCCAGCATATCAGGCTGCGCGATGGCGCTTCTGCCCGGCTGATGCAGCCCGCCGCCACCACCGTGCGCCGCAGGGCGGAAGCAGGCCCGCGCGGCAGAGCATCAGGCTGGAAGCCGGCGCCGGTGCGCGCCTCATCTACGCCACCCGCCGCTGATCATGCTGCCGGGCGCCGCTTTGCGTCAGGAATGGGAGATCATCCTGTCCCCCGGCGCGCGCATCATGTTCTGGGATGGCTTTGTCAGCCACAGCCCGAAGGGCGAAAAGCCGGACTGGTCTCTCACCTCCCGCGTCACCGCCCGCACGCCGGAGGGCAAACTGCTGGCGGCGGAGCGCATGGCTGTGCGTGGCATAGAGCTGGGCAGCGGCTTTCAAGGAGCTTCAGGCAGTTTCAGCGCTTTCGGAAAATTCTGGTGCCTTGGCACCTCGCCGGAAGCCACCCTGTTTCAAACATTGTCGGCAGGCTTGCAACCATCAGAACCGGCATCACCGCGCTTCCCGGCGAGGCGGCTTCACCATCGCCCTCGCGGCGCCGGATGGCGGCGCCCTGAGTGCGGCGATGGAAGAAACTCTGCTTGGCTTGAAAAACTTTCTCATAATCCTCCGCTTTGTATATCTCCTGTTCTGGCTTCAATATTTGTCCTGCTGCAAACGGGCCAGGCCGCCAACCTCGGCCTGTTGGCCGGGCGGCGGCCCGGCCATTGTCACGCAGGCCTCCCGCCCCGCTAAACCACCGGCCGCAGCGTAATCCGCCGCCCCTGCCCGGCCACGCTGGCGATACGCCCGCCCTCGGCGGCGCTCAGCATCACCATGTCGCCCTCGGCCATCAAATCCGCCGCGTCGGCGAAATAGCCGGGGTTGGCCGCCTCGGCCAGATTGTCGTTACCCGCCTTGTAGTGCCAGAGCGTGAAGCCATTGGCATAGGCCAGCACCGAGAGATTGCGCAGCGTGAAGGACATGAGCCTTTGTTCCTTTCTTCGATTACTTAAAGTTGTGTAATGTATAGGTTTGTATTCCTATCAAAGGAACATAACAAGAACAAAATGCCAGCATCCAGAAAATTTCAGGCCAATAACGGATAAAATTCCTATTTTATCTTCCTATGCGCAACAAAACCATTTAGAGTTTTGAACTTGCAGGATTGACCGGTTTGGCCATGCGGCATGACGATATTTGGCGGGCGATCGACACGCTGGCGGCAGAGCGCGGGCTCTCCCCCTCCGCCCTCGCGCGCCAGGCTGGGCTGGACCCGACAAGCTTCAATCGTTCCAAGCGCCACGGCACGGATGGCAAGCTGCGCTGGCCCTCCACCGAAAGCATCGCGAAGATTCTCGACGCGACAGGGGCGCGTCTGGAGCATTTCTCCGCCCTGGTGAATGGTGCGCGCGCCATCCCCGAAGCGCGGCTGAAGGGGCGCAACCGGCTGCCGCTTATCGGCATGGCGCAGGCGGGCACGGAAGGATTTTTCGACGATGGCGGCTATCCCGCCGGGGCGGGATGGGATGAAGTGGAACTGCCCAGCGTGGCGGATGTGAACGCTTATGCCCTGAGCATCAACGGCAATTCAATGCTGCCGGTCTACCGGCCAAGCGATACCATCATCGTCTCCCCGGCGGCACCGGTGCGCCAAGGGGACAGGGTCGTGGCGCGCATCAAGGATGGCGCGGTAATGGCCAAGCTGCTGCAGCGGCGCACGGCCGGGCGGATTGAGCTGGGCAGCCTCAACCCGGAATTCCCCGATCTGCGCTTTCAGGCCAGCGAGATATTATGGATGCACAGGATCATCTGGGCGAGCCAGTAGAAGCCTCAGCGCCAGTGGCCATGCCGCCACCGCCCCAGCCCCACCAACCGCCCACCACAACCGGCGCAGGCTGCACCACAACGGCGGGCGCGGCGTAATAGCCAGAGTTATAGCCGTATCCGTAGCCTGACGGGTAATAGACACAGCCTGCCAGACCGGCAGCGGCCAGGGCCAACAGCGCCATGCGGCGCAGGGTGGTAAGCGGTGTGTGCGCGGTTGTGTTCGTCATCGTCCAGTTCCTCACCGCAATTGCGGTACATTCCTCAACTCACTGGAAAATTTCTATGGATATTTTGCGGCGCCATTGCGGCGGCAAGCCTTGCTGAATGTAAAACAGTGCAACGGAAAGACTAACATTTAGGACATCTTTGTGGACTTGCCTTTACCGCAACTCCGGTTCATTAGGCGCCCGCCTAAACTAAACTAAGGACTCGTTTTACATGGCTTCACTGTCTCCCAAGCTTTCCCGCACTCTGGCGCTGGCCTCTGCCCTGACGCTCGCCGTCTCCGGCATGGCGTTCGCCCAGCAGGCGACCCCCATGCAGGCCGCTCCGGCGCCCGCCCAGGCTGCCCCGGCGCCGCAGGCTTCCACCGGTTCGTCCATGGAGAAAGCTTCAAGAGGACAGCAAGAAGAAGTCACCACCCATAAGCACCACGCCAGCAAGATAAGGACCGAAGAAGAAGGCCGTAACCCCGGCTTTCCGCGCCCGGCCAAAGCGCAGTAAGCCCCTTGCCGCCCAGGCGGCGGCTGCGGGAAGATGCGGCATGGACACTTCAAGGCTGCATCTTTCCAAGGCCGATGCCCGTCTGGGCGGTTTGATCGCGCGGCTGGGTCCGCTGAAGCGCGAAAAGCCCGAACATACGGAACTTTATCACGCTCTGCTTTCAGCCATCGCGCATCAGCAGCTACACGCAAAGGCGGCCCTGGCGATCCTCGGCCGCCTTAAATCCGCCTGCGGGGACGCGTTTCCCGAACCCGCCACACTTCTCGCCATGCCAGACGATGCACTGCGCGCCTGCGGTTTTTCCGCCTCCAAGATGGCGGCGATCCGCGATGTGGCGGCCAAGGCGGCGGATGGCACCATTCCCTCCCGCACCCGGGCGCTGCGGCTTTCCGACGAAGCGTTGATCGAACGCCTCACCAGCATCCGCGGCGTCGGGCGCTGGACAGTGGAGATGCTGCTGATTTTCACGCTGCGCCGGCCCGATGTGTTTCCGGTCGATGATTTCGGCGTGCGCGAGGGATACCGGCTGCTGCACGGGCTGGACATACAGCCGAAGCCGAAAATCTTCGCAGAAATCGGCAAGGCCTATGCGCCATACCGCACGCTGGCCGCGCTTTATCTCTGGCGCGCGGCGGATGAGATGAAAAAGCCCGGCACTGTGCTTACCAAAGCCTGAAAACGCAAAACGCGGTCCCTCCCACAGGAAAGACCGCGCTTTTTGAGAAGACGTACAGGGTTTAAACTTCGGCAGATGTTTGGCGATGTAAGGCGGCAGCCAGAAGCTGGCCACATGCACTTGCGGGCTCCAATACTCGCTCTTGCCCGCGATATCGCCAGCCGCCTCGGCACGCTTGGCGATTTCCTCAATGCTCACCTGCGTCTGTTGCGGGTCCTTGCCCGCCCAGCCCAGCGTCATGTAGCCGCCCACATAGGTCGGCACCGCGGCGATATAGGCGGAGACGAAGGGGAAGAAATTCTTCCGGCGCACCGATGTTTCATGCAGCTCATCCGCCTGCATGAAGGGCACGCCGCATTAATTCACGATCAGCCCATCATCGGCCAGGATGCGCGCGGCGTTCTCGTAGAAATCATCCGTGAACAGAACTTCACCCACGCCGATCGGGTCGGTGGAATCCACGATGATCACGTCGAACGAGCCGGTGGCCGCTTTCTTCACATAATCGATGCCATCGCCCACGATCACCTCGGCGCGCGGGCTGGTCCAGGCATCGCCACCGATGCCAGGCAGGAACTCCTTGGAGAGGCGGATCACCTCGCCGTCGATCTCCACCATCACCGCGCGCTCAACGCCCTTGTGCATCAAAACATGTTTGAGCACGCCGCCGTCGCCCGCGCCGATGATCAGCACGTTCTTCGCATTTCCATGCGCCAGCAGCGGCACATGGGCGAGCATTTCCTGATAGACGAATTCATCGCGCTCGGTGATCTGGATCACGCCGTCCAGCGTCAGCACCCGGCCATGGCTGGTGGTTTCGAACACGCCGATATCCTGGAAATCGCTCTTCACCCGCGCCAGCTCGCGCACGGTTTTGAAGCGCTGACCCCAATCGGGATAAAGTGTCTCGTTCAACCAAGTATCGGCCATGGGCACACCTCGTCTGTCCGGGCCGGCGCCGGAAAAAGCCAAAGCCTTCTCCAGCCACTGGCCAGCTTAGGATGGTTCGGGAGGAAAATGGAGCCAAGCGGCAGCGCCGCCCGGCGCTTAGCGCCAAATCAATCCAGAGGGCAATTCAGACTTCAAGCCGAACCATGAATGGTTCGTCTTAAAGCCATCGCACTCTACGCGATCAGTCCGCGCTTCTGCTCGTTGATCTGGATGTGGCTCGGCGTGAACGCTTCCTTCAGGAAGGGGATCAGCTTGTACGGATCGCAGCACCCGCACATGAACACATCCAGCGCGGCAAAATTCCGCTCCGGCCAGCTATGGATGGAGATATGGCTCTCCGCCAGCACCACCACGCCGGAAACGCCACCATTCGGCTCGAAATGGTGGAAATGATGATGCAGAATGGTCGCCCCGGCCGCCAGCGCGCCGTTGCACAGCGTCTCGTCGATCAGCTGTGGGCTGTCGATCCATGAGAGCTACGGCCAGGGCTCCGCATGACATAATGAGCGCAGATGTCAGCATGACTGCTCCGCCATTGTCCCAGTACAGTCTGGAGACAGCATGCTCAGCATGTCAGCGTTCCTATACCATGCTGTGCATCATCTTCAGTAGTATGGCACTGGTCCACTGCAAGGAAACTTTCATTGCAGTGTGAACACGATACGAGAAGATATGAGATCTCCACACCAGAACAGTATATCTCCAGCTTGGTCTGACAGTCACCTGCGGGACTTTTCAGAGGCCTGCAAGGCCTTCTGCAACAACCCCCGGAAGCCTTTGGGAAGCTCCTGCAGTCGGCCTGGGTCCCCCCTCTGGCTCTTCTCTGCAAGGCTCAGCAGGCCTGTCTGTTCAGGCTCTTCCTTCCTTGCCTCCAGGTAGGTGCTCATGCTGTGCCTATCTAGGTTCATGGAGTTTCTGCGGCTGAGGGGCTTCCTCGGTTTCTTGTCAACAGGCGGCGAGCCCCTGATGCTCCTGTTGTGAAACCTGTCATCTGATGATGATGCAAGCATGTCTGAGGCTGCACGATGTGTGTTGTGAAATGGGGATGAGCCCCTTAGACTAATGCAGTGAAATACGTCCTCTGCTGAGGCTGTGTGCATGTCTGAATCTGCCCGCTGTAGCCCGCTCCTGCCCCCTTGTGCAGGGATGGCAATGCTCTGTGAGGGGGATGCAACTGAAGGCCGCTGCAATGGCCCATTGCTGTAGGCCAGGCTGCTCTGTTGTGCTGGCATGCTGTCTGCAGGAGTGTAGCCTGCATTGCAGGAGGAGGCCTTCTGTCCTGACATATCTGAATTTGTGCTTGGCCTGACAGCTGGACCAGCTTACTCCTCTCATCGCTTACGCTCATTGATCCACTGTGAGGGAGGTGGCATGGCTGAGACTTGTGGACCGGATTCAGCCCGATACCCTGCCTTGGTCAACGTCTTAGGATATCATGACTATGATGTCGACCTGTGTCATCGCCGAAGTTCGTGGTACCTGTGAGAGCAAGGAAAATTTTAGGCGCATTCATTGCACTGTTGACATAGCAGACGCTGTTATCAGGCAGTTCATTCATCCCGGATATCCATGACCTACATGAGTCATCACTCGAGAGGCGTGAGAGACAATCACAAGAGCTGAGGTGAGGTGCTTGCAAACTTAGGGAGCCACCTGATATTATGCTTGAGCTATATAGATCATCAGACTCAAGCAGCTGTCGCACTTAGTGCAGCGAGCTTCATGGCACGAGAGGGCACTGTATAGCGCTTGCTGCCCAGACGTGACTCTGATCGTGTCCCCTCAAGGCTTTGAACGTCCAGTTGTGTAGCACGTAGCTCGGTACCTGACATTCTCGCCCCGAAAAACCTTCGTACTGGCAGCTTCACGAAATGCTGAAGCTGCACTACTCCTCTGTGTGCACTCAGAAGCCCGCCCCTCCCTGCATGGGGATCACATGGACTGTGTGCATGTGATCTAGAGAATCACATAGACGAGGCAGGGCAGCAGCTGTACAAGATCTTGGGCTCATCTGAGCTCTTGCACGCACAGCTTTTCCCAGCATGTGGGCCATTGCGCATGCAACGCTCTCAGAGGAGACATGGTGCATCTCCTATGATCAATCAAGTATAGGATGTGTTTCGGACTTGCAATGACGACTGTCATGGAGCGTCTGACGCCGATCGTCGAGCAGATCAAAGCGTCAAGTGCGCTCGAACGGGAGCGGGGCCTGCTGTCCTTGAAGCAGCTGCTGCATGGTGACGGTCTTTCCAGCTCTCTATATGATCTCGGGACCTGTCATGCACAAGCTGCTCTCATGCTTATATATCGGCAGATGCCATGGCCTGCAGAAGCATCAGAAGACGATCAATATGCGGTGGAGGCTATTCTGGTCGGTAGAATACCCTGGCTGGTGCAGTCAGAGCAGTGGACGCACAGACTGGCAGCCCTCAGCCTGTCAAAGGCGAACACTCCACCATTCTCAAACACGCCTCCCTTGCTGTGTAGAGCGCTGCTGGCAATAGTATCTCTGCAGCGTTAAATCGCCTTTTGGACATACCTGACCCCTCTCTGTATACAAAGGTGTGCATGATGAGCGACCCTGTCCCTTGCAGTTGCTGCTGGCCCAAAGGGATGCAAAAAATGGTGAGGAGCAGAGCAAACTTCAACGGGACATGCTGGACGCCTGCCTGACCCTGCTGGAGGACCCAGAGCCGCGAGTCAGGCTGGCTGTCAGCGAGTGCATGCGCCTGCTGGCAGAGCAGCAGGGCGATGCAGTCTGGCTGGCTTCCCGTGATGCCATTCTAGAGAGCATCAAAGCATGCTGGGTAAGAGTTCCCCAAGAATGGCCCCTGCACTATCTTGGAATGAGATACCCTGCTGTCAAATCATATGGCCTTGCAGCCAGAGGTTTCAAGACTGGGATCACAAGGCTGTGTGTTGCTATCAATGCGCTGTGTGGAGGCAGATCAATGGCTGGCGCAGTGCTGCCCTGTAGGGCAGCATAAGAGAGGCCAAAGAGAGTAATGGTGTGCATGAACCTTATCACAGGGATGAAAGGGTCATGCCCAGCTCTTCCTGCTAGACGTTGCCCAGCTCTCAGCCTGCAGAACTGAAGCTGTGCTGTGCATGCAGGATCGCGATGCAATTCTGCAAGCATCTTCAGCAGCACATCAGCCACCGCCCGGACCATTCACCCCAGGCCTGCCCCTGCCAAGAACGTCACAGGACGCTGCCACCCTCTCAGCTGGCTCTGAGGCGGCAATGCGCACAGCAAACACTGCAGCAGGCAGCCCTCCTCGAAATGGCAACACAGCAGCTCCCAGAGAATCCGCAGCGCCCCATGAGCAGCCCAGCACAGGTTCTAATCTTGGGCCAACAACTGAGCATAACAGGCAGCAGGGCAGCCTAGATTGCCCAAAGCCCCTGTCCGCTGCCCACAGTGAGGGCACAGCCGCAATCTCAGCACCAGAGCATGCTCAGCAGAACCAACGGGCTGCAAACAGGCACCATTCCAGCCAAACACAGACAGATTCAGGGTTTGAGCAGGCTGCCGGCCCAGAACAGGGCGACTTCCTGACCGACCTGCTCAGCTCCTCCTACACGCGCCATGCTCCCGGCACCGGAGACATGAGGCATGATACAGAGGGCTGGCGCTGCCTGGAGACCAGCTTCAAGGTGCGCTTTTGCTGCAATCCACTAAGCAACAGGAATTCTCAGCCCCATGGCCCCCATGGCTCAAACTTCTCGGGTGGCAGAAGCAGTCACCGAGTTGGAGGTCTGCTTGTGTAGGTGCTGCAGCAGATTGTGGAGGGCTGTGGGGATGAGTTCGCTCCATACATGACGCCAGAGCTGCGCAGCGTGATCTTCCGGGCGCTGCTGCACCGCAATCGCTTCGTGCGGGAGACCTGCTACTACACGCTGGCCGCGCTGTGCGCGCTGTGCTCCCATGCACAGCTGCTGGAGTTTGCCAGCGATGTGGCTGAGCGGCTGCAGGACGGGCTGAATGAGAACTGGAGCCAGGTGGGACTTGTCTTCATGCAAGCTACATTGTCAAGAGGCAGTCAGGCCAGGACACTAGCTGACGCTTAAGTGGGATAGGAGGTCTCACTCGTCCCATGGAAAATGCTCTTTGAAAGGAAAGCAGGCAGCGAATCTGTCAGAAGGTGCTGGAGATCGCCGGCAGATGTGGCTGAGCGGCTGCAAGATGGCATGAGTGAGAAATCGGAGCCAGGTGCGGACCCTTGTACCCTTGACCTATGTACTACGGACCTACTGCGTGCCATGGCATCACCATGTCATGAGCAAGGAAGCCAGTTTCTCAGTGCTCCGCATCCACAGGTCAGATTGCTGCATGTGTGCAAAAAGAGAGACAATGAGAATCTTCATGCTGACGCCGGAGCCTGCTGACAGGCAAACTCGCGTAATGTGCGTGTATCGATCTGAAGGGGGTCTTTGCGCCCGCACTCTGCTGCATGCATAGCTGCCGAGCAGCTTTATGCTGGTGAAGAACCCTGCTGACAGGGATGCACACTATGCAGTGTTGCTGATGTCAGCCAAATGCAAGCAATGATCTGTGCGCCCACAGATGCACGCTGTGGCGGGTGTGGTTGTGGGAAGCTTTCATGCTAGCACTGGAACCCGCTGACAGGGAGCAGAAGCACAAGATGGTTCACGCAAAGTTGCCAAGTCATAAATGACCTTCAGGCTTGCACAGGTGCGCTTTGCGGCGTGCGTGGCGGCCAGAAGCTTCATGCTGGCGCTACATCCAGCTGACAGGGAGCGTCACTACCCGCAGCTGCTGCCACACCTCTGCTTCAACCGCTATGATGTGGCCGAGGGCGTCAGTGCTTACTCACAGGCCACCTGGCGCCTTGTCATGGGGGATGAGGGGCGCATGTGGGTCGCCCGTTGCCTTCCGCAGGTGACTCATGCTCGATCTCAGCTTTCTAGTGCACCACTTGCCTGGCGATAGCAGCAGTGCGAACAGATATCTTGATAATGCTCCGCAGTGCTGCATGGAAAAGAATCTAAGCCTGTGTGGAGGAGAGTTGCAATGAGGGCACAGTGTGGCGTGCAGGTGCTGGAGCATTATGTGAGGTGTTCTCGGACAAACAACCACACTGTGAGGGAGGCGGCATGCACATGCATTGCGGAGCTGGCTGCCAAAATAGACCCCGACCCTGTGCGGCCTCACGTGCCAACCATGCTGCGAACACTGATCACATGCCTGCGCGACGACAGCTGGCCGGTGAGCGCAATCTCGTGTGCCTGTTCACATCCAGTAAGTGTGCCGCCAGCTTCCGTGAGGAGTGCAGGGCCTCGCATGCTGATGATACCTTGAGCGCAAATTGGCATAGTGTCCTCTGTGCCTGATCTGTCCTTGCAGCTGATTGATTTGCACACTGCAGGTGAGGGACGCCGCGCTGCTGGCGTCTGGCAAGTGCGCCGCCAGCTTCCCGGAGGAGTGCCGGGCCTCCCTTCCAGAGCTGCAGAATCTGTGGACCGCGCACTTGAACGACAACATTCCCTCTGTGCGCGAGGACGCTGCTGCAGCGCTTGGGGAGGCACTGCATGTGTACAAGCAGGAGCTGCTTGAAGTGCTGCTGCCCCTTCTCAGGTGGGGGCCTTCCCAGTGTATCCCAATAAGGAAGATTGAGACCCCCCTGACAACTCCTACAGCTAATAACACAATGCTGTGACACCTGGACGACAGCATTTCCTCAGTGTGCGAGCACGCTGCTGCAGCGCTTGGGCACACTGCATGTGCAGAATCAAGAGCTTCTGGAGGTGCTCCTGCCCCTCTTCAGGTGGGGAACCCTGCCAAAACAACGCAAATCTGTAAGCTGCATGCTGGGCGTCATTGTGGCAGATGCAGGAGGTGATTGTGGCTGCTGCAGAATGGGGTCTGATGTCATGAAGCTGGTGTGCAGATCCATGCTGCCCAGGGCAAGGGAGCAACAGGGGAGTTGTGCAGACAGCAGTGAATCACCGGCAATGCAGCTGCCCACAAGGGCTCCTCAGGCAGGTGTGCGTGTGGTGCTTGCCGGGCGGCAGGAGCCCGAACAGGACGGCCTCTTCTCAGACGTGGGCCTGACTCGCAGCAAGGACACTGGAGGCATAGGTAAGCCCCAGCTGCTCTGTCAAATAAGCCTTAATTGCAGCAATTCTACAACCTTCATCAAGCGGGCTGTGAAAGCATAGAGGTCTGCTGTTGTGGCCTGTGATCGGGGCGCTGCAGCAGTGACAGTATCGGGCAGCCCTGAGGAAACCTGGCAGCCTTTGATGCTGTGCACGGTGCAGAATACAGCTGCGGTGGCATGAACTATTGGCAAGAATGATGCTGCCTTACACATGCAAGTGCAGACTACAGCTGCGGCTGCATGGACTACGGCTTTCGGCGTCCTAAAGAGGCCTGGGAGGCCAGCGACGGAGCCGTACACCTGCTGAGTGAGCTCTCGAGCGCTGCACCCGAGACAGTGCCAGAATTCCTGCCAGAGCTGGCACAGGTGGCCGCCCTGGAGGACTTTGAAGCCTGCCGCAGTCTGCAGACCACAATTTGGAAGCAACTTCCCCAGATAGCGCAGGGCCTGGGTAAAAAGGTGCGGAAAAGCCTCAGTGCAAACAATTATTGCCTTGCACACGCATTGCTGATGGGCCTACATAAAGCCCTGCTGTCCTGACACTGTTGTATGCCAATAGCACAAGGAGGTCTTTCCCTGCCAGGAGGGTGCAGGTGCAGGGTGAAGGTCAGGTCTGTTGGGCCTGCAAGGATTTTCGGCTTGAATGGTGGGAAGTGCACATCTCTATTGCGCTGTTGCTGAGGAGCTGCACTGTGTCTGTGTACAACAGGTGTTCAAGAGACACATGGACCTTTTCTGGGACCCCCTCTTCAGGTCTCTGCAGTGCCTGAATCCACTGTGCAAGGCAGCTGCTGCGCAGTGCATCACCTCCCTGAGCAGCTTTGTGGGCCCGAGAATACTGGAGGGCCACCTCTCTGACGATCAGCGGGATGTGCTGGCCGCGCGAGGGCTGAGGTTGCAGCCATGGCATGGCCAGGCTCCATAGCACCCTAGAGAATGCGCATGCATGCATGCATGCATATATGCTTTGTGAACCTTACGGCCGCTTCTTGTGAGTGACATACTGTGCGCCGCAGAGTGCCGAGTATCACCAAACCAAAGTAAGGTATCACTATTGTACATGTAGAGTTGCAGGTCATGATCATAATGATGATCGCGCAAATACTTGCACCACCATGGCCCTTGCGCAAGCATAGCCTCAACAGTGAGGCGCCATCTACCATGCATGTGATATCAAATCGATTGTAACACCTGCAGCATGCGAGTCACCAGGTCGACACACATTCTCATGACTCAGCATGTGCTGGCTGAGCCCATACCGATCAAGGTGCACCAGCTGATACATTAAAGAATCGGTCCATCTGCTTATACAGCACTCCTCAGAGCAGAACTCAGCGCCCAAGGGCAGCAAAGGCCTCAGAAGCCTCCCTGGCCTGCATATCCCGCAGCAGGAGCTCCATACCCGCCTCCTTGCTGGCCCCCATACCCTCCCCCATACCCTCCGCCATACCTGCCTGCGTTGCCACCCCCGTAGCCTCCCTGCTGCTCTCCATACTGCTGCCCGCCTCCACCGCCGTATGCAGGAGGCCCTCCGTATCCTACACAGATCACATGCCGGCCATAATTGCTGGCGTTCCCTCCATGATACAGTACAGCTTTCCGCCGAGAATAATTGCAAGACGCACACACGCCCACACAGCCCCGCACTGAGAGGTGGCTGTATGGACCACAGAGCTTGTCCCACAGTCTGACGGGTAACAGCCCCAGAGAATCTCATGCTCAAGAAGAGGACTGATTATACCTGGGTTATCTTTCAGGAACTTCATGCTTGCAAGGACCGCTGCACCATCCCATTAGGGGTCAGGGATTCTGTTGTTGCCGTTGATGGAAGGACAACACTGGTTGGGACCTGCAGTGAGGGCAGAGGCAGACCTTGGCCGCCAAAGTTACCTCCGCCTCCAGGGGCGGGATTTCTGCTGTAGGGCGAGGTGTCCTGCTTTGGCGCCCCGCCGTAGCTCCCTTGGAAGCCCTGGTTGCCTGCTGCCGCAGCATACCCCTGGTATGCCCCTGAGCCACAAGCACATCAGCTAAGCTTGCGCATCTGCTTACCTTCCTGTTGGCCAACGATTGCATGCAGCAGTCATCGAGGCTGGTTAGCGCAATTATCACAGGAGAGCACCTCTAATGCAAGGATGCTGCAGGATTGAGCTTCACTTGCCAGGCAGTCAGGGCTCTATAGCAGGGCGGGGACCTCACCGGGGACATCGCCCTGCTGGCGGCCTGCGAAGGAGCCGCCCTGCACGAGAGGCTGCAGGATAGGCTGGTTGAGAGTGAGCTTGTTGATCAGGTCCAGCAGCAACGTGCTCTCCTTGGCAAAGTCCACTGGCTCCACCCTGCACACAAGTGACGGGAATTCATGCCACCTAAATATCACGTGCGGGGGCATTTTCTCAGAGCGCATGCTAGTGACAGCATGATTTGCCTCATGCCAGGATGAGCTGATTCAGCGCCAGCTTGTTGATAGGGTCCAGCAGCAGCGTGCTCTCCTTGACAGAGTCCTCTGACTCCGCCCTACGTTCGTTGCAGTGCAACTCTCTTTATGTGCATTCTCTCAGAAGCATGGGAGGAAGATGGCACAGGATGGGCTGGTTCAGCGTCAGCTGGTCGATCAGGTGCAGCATCAGTGTGCTCTTCTTGGCAAAGTCCACCAGCTCCACCCCGCGTTCAGTTGGTGGGAGCTCATGCCATGCAGTCTATGGTCTGCAGGCGTGTTTGCATCTGACTGTCCTGACGGGCCC